>NZ_LSHX01000032.1 GCF_001555965.1 Sphingomonas sp. CCH21-G11 | reverse complement strand
CGTTCATTCAGGCGCGTCCTCCGCCCCCGGCGTGTCGGTCCCTTTGCGATGCCGGGGGCGGAGGACGCGCCTGAATGAACGAGCCGTGGATCGTCTGGGCGATCGTCGCAGTCGTGCTCGGCGCGACCGAATTGCTGCTGCCCGGCGTGTTCCTCGCCTTTGCCGCGCTCGCGGCGGCGATCACCGCGATCCTGGCCGGGGTGCTGCCCGGGCTCGGGCTGGGCGGACAGCTGCTCAGCTTCGGGGCCTGGACGGCGGTAACGGTGCTGATCGGCCGACGCTGGTATCGCGACTATCCGGTCGCCACGACGGACCCGCTGCTCAATGACCGCGCCGCCCGGCTGGCGGGCGCGCGCGCCATCGTCGCCGAAGCGATCGTCGCGGGCGAAGGCCGGGTGCGGATCGGCGACGGCGAATGGCCGGCGCGCGGCCCCGATGCCCCGGTCGGCACACGGATGCGGGTGATCGCGATCGAACAAGGTGTCGCCCGGGTCGAGCCTGAACCCCCGGCCCTTTCCTGAGAATCAGACCTAAATTGCCCTGCTCGCTTCCCTTCCACCCCGATCGTCACCCCGGCCCCGTGCCGGGGTCCACCGTGACACTCAGCGGAATGCGCGTAGTGGTGGGCGCAGACGGTGCCGCAGGGCGTGGCGCGACGCGAAGGTCAGGCGTCCGTGCGTCTTGCACGGTGGACCCCGGCACGAGGCCGGGGTGACGGCCAGTCAAGAAATCGGCCAAACTTAAACCCACACCACCACACCTCCCGGAGAAGATGATGCCCGCCCTTTCCCGCCGCCAGTTGCTCGCCGGTGCCGGTTCCGCCGCCTTTGTCGCGGCCTTTCCCGACCTGGCGCTGGCCCGCACCGATCGTGCGGCGGCCCTCGCCGACGATCTCGCCGAATCCTATCTGCGCCTGTCGCCCGGATCGGCGACCGGGCTCGGCATCGACCGGGGCGCGCGTGCCGCGCTCAAGTCGCGGATGGAGGACAGGTCGTTTGCCGGCGTCGCCGCCGAACGCGCCTGGCTGAAGGATGCGCTGGGCCGCATCGACGCCGTGCTGCCGCAGGCGCGGGGCGAGACGGCCAAGACACTCGACATCGCGCAGACCGCCTATGCCACCGCGCTGGAAGGCTATGGCTTCGGTTATGGCGATGTCGCGATCGGCGGTTGGCGCAACGGCCCCTATCCCGTCGCGCAGAATATGGGTGCCTATCTCGACGCGCCCAAATTCCTCGACGCCAGCCACGTCATCGAAAATGCGGCCGACGCCGACGCCTATCTGGCGCGCCTGTCCGCGATTCCCGCGCAGCTCGACGGCGAAACCGAACGCCTGCGCGCCGCGCGCGGCATGGGCGTGGTCGCCCCCGACTTCATCCTCGCCAAGACCCTGGCGGCGATGCGGCTGACCCGTGGCGAGGCGGCCGGCGAGGCGCTTCTGGTCACCTCGCTGCGCGATCGCACCCGCGCCATCCCCGGCGACTGGGCGCCGCGCGCCGAACGCATCGTTGCCGCCGAAATCCAGCCCGCGCTCGACCGCCAGATCGCCGAGCTCGCGCGCCACGCCGGCATGGCAAAGTCCGACGCCGGCATGTGGGCCCGGCCCCAGGGCGACGCCTATTACGCCTGGGCATTGCGCGCCGCCTCCACCACCCGCATGACGCCCGACGAGGTGCACGACGAGGGCAATCGCCAGCTCACCGAACTGCATGGCGAGATGGACGCGATCCTGAAGGGGCTGGGCTATGCCGACGGTTCGGTCGGCGCGCGGATGCTGGCGCTCGCCAAGGACCCGCGCTTCACCTTTGCCGAGGGCGATCCGGGCCGCGCCGAGATCATGGCGTTCATCCGCCAGCGCATCGATGATCTGCGCCCGCGCGTGCCGGGCGCGTTCCGCACGCTGGTCCGGGGCAATGTCGAGGTGAAGCGGATCGCGCCCGCCGAGGAAATCGGCGCGCCGGGCGCCTATGGCGGCGCGGGGTCGATCGACGGCACGGTGCCGGGGCGCTTCTGGATCAACCTGCGCTCGACCGACATGCATACCCGCTTCAGCCTGCCGACGCTGACCTATCATGAAGCGATCCCTGGCCATGTCTGGCAGGGCGAATATGCCAACCGCCTGCCGCTGCTCCGCACGCTGATGGGCTTCAGCGCCTATTCCGAAGGCTGGGCGCTCTATGCCGAACAGATTGCGGGCGAGCTGGGCGTCTATGAAGGCGATCAGGTCGGGCGGCTCGGCTATCTCGCCTCGATGGCGTTCCGCGCCGCGCGCATGGTGGTCGACACCGGCATCCACGCGAAGCGCTGGGACCGCGACAAGGCACGCGCCTGGTTCGCGGAGGCGACCGGCGACACGATCGACGGCGTGACCAGCGAGATCGACCGCTATTGCGTGTGGCCGGGCCAGGCGTGCGGCTACAAGATCGGCCATACCGAGATCAATCGCCAGCGCCGCAAGGCCCAAGCCGCGCTCGGCACGCGCTTCGACGTCCGCGACTTCAACGATCTGGTGGTCGCCGGCGGCGGCCGCCCGCTGCTGGTCGTCGAGCGCGACGTCGATGCGTTCATCGCAAGCCGGCGGGCGTGACGGCTCAGGCGCTATACCCCGCCGACCGTTACCCCGGCCTCGTGCCGGGGTCCGCTTCTCCACCTGCACTCGTCTCGAACGTTGCGCGACACCTCGCCGGCACCGATTGCGCACGAGAGTCCGCCCGCTGGGCGAGCGGCACGGTGGACCCCGGCACAAGGCCGGGGTGACGACGCTTGGTCAGGCCGTAATCGGCTCGACCGCCAGGCGCTCGCGCGGCAACGCCTCGGGCATCTCGTCGGCGATGTAGCGCATCAACCCCTCGCGCAGGTCGCAGCGCAGATCGAACGCACGGCCGGCATCGGCGGCGCTGACGAGGACGCGGACCTCGATCGCGTCGCGGCGCTGTTCGGTGACTTGGGTGCCGATGACGCGGCGGTCCCATTTGGGGTGCGCGGCCACCAGTTCCTCCGCCTTCGCGCGGATCCGCGCGACATCGGCGCGCGGGTCGAGGTGAAGGAACACCGTGCCCATCAGCGCGCTCGACGTGCGCGTCCAGTTCTGGAAACTGTCCTCCAGGAACTTGCTGACCGGCACGACCAGCCGCCGGTCGTCCCAGATGCGCACGATCACATAGGTCAGCCGGATTTCCTCGATCCGCCCCCATTCGCCCTCGATGATGACGACATCGTCGATGCGGATCGGCTCGGTGAACGCCATCTGGATGCCGGCGATCAGGTTCTTGAGCGCGGGCTGCGCCGCCGCGCCGACCGCCAGCCCCGCCAGCCCCGCCGACGCCATCAGCGTCACGCCGACATTGCGCACGCTGGGAATGCTGAGCAGCATGACGCACACGGTCACGAACCCGACGACGAACACCGCGATCCGCCCCAGGATCGCGCTGCGCGTGCGTTTGCGACGCGCGTTCAGATTGTCCTCGATGGAAATGTCGGCATGGACCGCGATCACGTCGTTCACGCCGCGGATCAGCGCGATCGCCAGCCAGCCGATCAGCGCCGGCACGATCAGGCCCGCGAGCAGCGTCCACAGCCGGTTGGCGCCATCGGGAAGGTGGATGACACCGCGTACGGCCGCGAGCGCGATCGCGACCAGAATCCACCGCGACGGCCGCCGGGCATGGGCGACCAGAATGTCGTCGCCGCTGTCGGGGGTCCGCGCCGCGATCCGGCCGGCAATGCGAAAGACGAGCCAGTGAAGCGCCAGCGCCGCGACGACGGCGATGGCGACGGTGCTCAGGTCGACGACCAGGACCGGCACGGCCCAGCCAAACAGGTCGAGGGTCGGCATGGCCGTCAAGCGCATGACCGGGGCAAGGGTTCCCGGGCGTGCGGCGGATCAGCCCTTGTTGTTGAGGAACCCGCCCGCGATCGACCCGATCTGGCCCAGCAGCCCGCCGCCGCCGCCCGATTCGTCGTTGAGCAGCTGGACGAAGCGCGTCAGCGACCCCTCGCCGCCGATCTGCTCGACGATCTGGCGCAGCTGGTCGACGCCCAGCCCCGTGTCGGCGGCTGCGGTCTGCAGCGTGTCGGTCGGTGCGACATGCGCCTTTGCCAGCGACGCGACGGCAGCTTCGACCTGGTCGGCGGGCAGGCCCAGCTTGGTCGCCATGTTGGCGAGTTCGACATGGTCCCCGAGTTGCGCAAGCATGGCAGCGATGTTCATGTGGTCCTCCCGTCCATCCCGGCCAGGCGCAACCCCTGTGCCGATCGATGCGACCATAGCCGAGAAACGTGACACATGCAGGATGTCAGGTCGACGGCTGTCGTGGAACAGTCCCGATCAGGTCCGGGTCAACCCATCCGCGTCGCGCCTCGACCGAGAACAGGCGTTCGCGCGAATAGAAGCGCAACGGCCATTCGCGGTGCCCCTCCGGCGCGACGAGCAGCGCGTTGACCGCGTCGACCAGGGGGATCGCCATCTCCGCCCGCGCCAGGAATGCGCGCACGGTCGCCAGCATGAACTGGGTGATCGTCTCGTGATAGCCCTGGTGATCGTCGTTCACCCCGCCGACCGCGGCATTGTAGCCGCGGATGATGGCGGGAAGCTCGTGCTCCAGATCGATGTCGGGGCGCATACGGATCAGCCATGCGCAGGCGGCGAGATGCGCCTCGTGCGTCCACGCGGGACGCGGCAGATCGCGGTCGAGCAAGCCATTGCCGACCGCCGCGATCGCGGCATCGTCGGCAAACAGGAGGGCTTCGTTGTCTTCGGACATGATCGGACGTTCCTTGTTGAAAGGGTGGCCCGATCAGGTCGGGCCGGTCAGGCGGGTTCGGCCTCGCGTTGTCGCACCCGGGGTGCCGCCGCCCGCACGCCTGCATCGACATGATCCGCGAACGGCGCGAAATTGGCGTTGAACAGGTCGACCAGCCGGGCTGCGGTCGCGTCATAGTCGGCCGGATCGGTCCAGGTCATGCGCGGATCGAGGATCGCGGGATCGACCCCCGGCACGCTGACCGGCACGGCGAAACCGAAATTCGGATCGGTGCGGAACTCGGCATCGTTCAGGCTGCCGTCGAGCGCCGCGTTGAGCAGCGCGCGCGTGACCTTGATCGGCATCCGGTTGCCGACGCCGTACTTCCCGCCGGTCCAGCCGGTATTGACCAGCCAGCAGTCGACATTGCCGCTGGCGATGCGCTGCTTGAGCAGGTTGCCATAGACGGACGGATGGCGCGGCATGAACGGCGCGCCGAAGCACGTCGAAAACGTCGCCTCCGGCTCGGTCACGCCGATCTCGGTGCCTGCCACCTTGGCGGTATAGCCCGACAGGAAATGGTACATCGCCTGGTCCGGCGTCAGCCGCGCGATCGGCGGCAGCACGCCGAACGCGTCCGCGGTCAGCATCACGATGTTGCGCGGCACCGGCCCCATATTCCGCGCGCTGGCATTGGGGATGAAGTCGATCGGATAGGCACCGCGGGTATTTTCCGCCAGGCGATTGTCGTCGAAGTCGAGCTCGCGCGTGACCTCGTCCATCACGACATTCTCCAGCACGGTGCCGAAACGCCGCGTGGTCGCGAAGATCTCGGGCTCGGCGTCGGCGGACAGGCGGATCATCTTGGCATAGCAGCCGCCTTCGAAGTTGAAGACCGCGGTGTCGGACCAGCCATGTTCGTCGTCACCGATCAGCGTGCGCGACGCATCCGCGCTCAGCGTCGTCTTGCCGGTGCCCGACAGGCCGAAGAAGATCGCCGTGTCGCCGTCCGGGCCGATGTTCGCCGAACAGTGCATCGGCATGATGCCCTGTTCGGGCAGCAGATAGTTGAGCAGGCCGAACACGCTTTTCTTCATCTCGCCTGCATAGGCGGTGCCGCCGATCAGGATCAGCCGCTCGGTGAAGTTGACCGCGATCACCGTCTCGCTTCGGCAACCATGGCGCGCGGGATCGGCGCGGAAATCGGGCAGGTCGATGATCGTGTAATCCGCCGCGAAGCCGGCAAGCTCGTTCGGCTGCGGGCGGACGAGCATCGTGCGGATGAACAGGCTGTGCCAGGCCAGCTGCGTGATGACGCGCACGCGGACGCGATGTTCGGGCTGCGATCCGCCGAACAGGTCCTGGACATACAGCTGGTTCAGCCGGCCCAGCGCCGCCAGAAAATCCGTCTTCAGCGCGGCGAAATGAGCGGGCGTCATGTCGCGGTTCGACTTGCCCCACCACACGGTCTGGTCGGTCTGCGCGTCGCGGACGATGAACCGGTCATTCGCCGAGCGGCCGGTATGCCGCCCCGTCGCGACGACCAGCGGGCCGTGGCGCGCCAGCTGTCCCTCGCCGCGCAGGATGGCGTGCTCGACCAGCCGGGCGGCTTCCAGATTGGCATGCACCAGCGCGTCGGCGGGCAACGGCACGACATCGTCGCCCACCCGAAGCAGCGTTTGAATCACCGGCATCTCTCCTTTTCCGCCGCTGCGTCGAACTGCGCGCGGCGTTCTTTTTGGCAATCGCGGCACTTGGTGCCGTCGCATACGTATGCATCGCGCATAATGAGCGAATCGCACAGCGTCAAACCGCCGCACCTGCATCCTTGCTGTCGCGGGATCAGGCGGTTGAGCGCGGCGCCGAACTGGACTAGGCCCATCCTCAGTCGCAACCTGCAGGGCCCGGATGACCGCTTCGATTGCGCTGGTCGACGACGACCGCAACATTCTGACTTCGGTGTCGATCGCGCTGCAGGCGGAGGGATTCGCGACGCGCGTCTATTCGGACGGCGAAGCGGCATTGAAGGCGCTGATCGACAATCCGCCCGATCTTGCGGTGCTCGACATCAAGATGCCGCGCATGGACGGACTGGAGCTGCTGCGCCGGCTGCGCGAGCGGTCGAACATTCCCGTCATCTTCCTGACCAGCAAGGATGACGAGCTTGACGAGGCGCTGGGTCTCGCGATGGGCGCCGACGACTACATCGCCAAGCCCTTTTCCCAGCGCCTGCTGATCGCCCGCATCCGCGCGCTGCTCCGCCGGGCAGAGGTGCTGGCCGCCGCCGACGATGCCGAGGATGAAAGCGCGCCGCGCATTGTGCGCGGACGGCTGACGATGGATCCGTCGCGCCACGGCGTTACCTGGGCCGGACAGCCGGTCACGCTGACCGTCACCGAATTCATGATCCTGGAAACGCTGGCGCAGCGGCCCGGTATCGTGAAGACGCGCAACCAGTTGATGGATGCGGCCTATCACGACGACATCTATGTCGACGACCGCACCATCGACAGCCACATCAAGCGCGTGCGCCGCAAGTTCCGCCAGGTCGACGCCACCTTCGACGCAATCAAGACATTGTATGGCGCGGGCTATCGCTTCGTCGACGAGTGACGAGCGCGAGCTGTCGCTGCGCTGGTCGGGCCGCGTCAGCCTCACGCCGCGCATCCTGTTCGTCAACATCTTCGCGCTGGCGCTGCTGGCCGGCGGCTTTTTCTACCTCGACACCTATCGCGCGCGGATCATCGACAGCCGCGTCGCGCGCGCGACGCTGGAGGCGCGGCTGATCGCGGCGGCGATGGCCGCGGCACCCAGGCCGGAGCGCCGCGCACTGTTCCTCAGCCTCGCGGAATCGACCGGATCGCGGCTGCGGCTGTACGATACGGACGGTCGCCTCGAACTCGACACGCGCGCGCTCGGGCTGCGCAATTTCCGGCTGCGCGATCCCGATCGCGACCCGTGGCAACAGGACGCCGCGCGGTTCCTGGACGCGGTGATCGACACGGTCGTGCGCACCGCGCGCGCGCCGCTCTATCGCGAGCCCGCCGACGATCGCGGCGATGTCTGGCCCGATGTCCAGGCGGCGCGCACCACCGGGTCGGCCGCAGCGTCGGTATGGCGCGCGCCGGATCGCACAACAGTGATCACCGCCGCCTCACCCCTGCCCAGCGGCGAAGTCGCGATGTCGGTGGTCAACGCGCTCGACATCACCCAGACGGTCCGGCTCGAACGCTACCGACTGAGCGTGGTCATGGGCATCGTCACGCTGGTGTCGGTGCTGCTGTCGCTGTTCCTGGCGCGCACGATCGTGCGGCCGCTGCGCCGGCTGGCCCGCGCCGCCGTGCGCGTGCGGCTGGGGCGTGCACGCGAAGTGGTGGTGCCGCGCCTCCCGTCGCGCCGTGACGAGATCGGGATGCTGGCCCGCGCCCTCTCCGACATGAGTCAGGCGCTCACCGCGCGGATCGACGCGACCGAGGCCTTCGCCGCCGATGTGACGCACGAGCTCAAGAACCCGCTGGCGTCGCTGCGCTCGGCGGTGGAGAGCCTGGGCAACGTCCGCGACCCGGAGCTGCAGGCGCGGCTGCTGGCGATCGTGCGCGACGACGTGCTGCGGCTCGACCGGCTGATCACCGACATCTCCGATGCCTCGCGGCTCGACGCGCAGCTGAGCCGCGCGCAGTTCGAGCCGGTGTCGCTGACCGCGATGCTCGACGCGCTGGTCCGCGCCCGCATCGACCGCGGGATCAGCCGCGATATCGCGCTCGCCTTCGACGCGCGGATCGACGATCCGCTTATCGTGATGGGCGAGGGATCGCGGCTGGAGCGCGTCTTCGCCAACCTGCTCGACAATGCGCTGTCCTTTTCGCCCGATCGCGGCAGCATCCGCGTGATCGCCACCCATGTCGGCGATATCGCCCAGGTCGCCGTCGAGGACGAAGGCCCCGGCGTGCCGGAGGACGCGCGCGAGGCGGTGTTCCACCGCTTTCATTCGGTACGCCCGCAGGGCGAGGCGTTCGGCCAGCATTCGGGGCTGGGGCTTGCCATCGCGCGCACGATTGTCGAAGGACATCAGGGCATGATCGCGGTCGAATCACGGGCGGATCGAACCACCGGCGCACGCTTTGTCGTGCGGCTGCCGCTGGCGGCGCGGCCGTGACGACCGAACTGTCCGCCGAAACGGTGCACGCCTCCGCGGTCGCGATCGAGGGCCGCGCGGTACTGATCGAGGGGCGGTCCGGCGTCGGCAAGTCCGACCTGGCGCTGCGTCTGATCGATCGCGGCGCGCAGCTGATCAGCGACGACTATACCTTGGTGCAGCGGCGCGGACGCCAGCTCGTCGCCTCACCCCCCGAACCGATCGCCGGCAAGATCGAGGTGCGCGGTGTCGGCATCGTCCCCCTGCCCTTCGTCCGCGACGTGCCCGTCGCGATGATCGTCCGCGTCGACGATCATCCCGATCGCCTGCCCGACGAGATTGAGCAGCGGCGGCTGGCGGGCATCGCGATTCGCGTCATGCCGCTGCCCGCGCTCGAACCGTCCTCGCCGATCAAGGTCGAGATGGCGCTGCGCCTGATCGATCCGGACGCGGCCTGATCCGCGATGGCGGGCAAGCACATCCTGCTGGTCACCGGCATGTCGGGCGCCGGCAAGTCGACCGTGCTCAAGACGCTGGAGGATCTGGGCTGGGAGGTGGTCGACAACCTGCCGCTCAGGCTGCTCGACCGGCTGCTTGCTCAGGCCGAACCGGTCGACAGCTGGGGCGATGACCGCCCGCTCGCCATCGGCATCGGCGCGCGCACCCGCGGCTTCGACGCCGAAAGCATTGTCCGGCGGATCAAGCGGCTGCGCGAGGACCATGGTCACGACATCGGGACGCTGTTCCTCGATTGCGAAGGCCCCGAACTCGAACGGCGCTATTCCGAAACGCGCCGCCGCCACCCGCTGGCGCCCGACCGGCCGGCGAGCGACGGCATTGAGCGCGAGCGCGAGCTGCTGGGGCCGCTGCGCCGCTGGGCCAACCGGCTGATCGACACGACCCAGCTGACCTCGAATCAGCTGGCCCAGGACATCCGCCAGACGCTGGGGCCGACCGACCAGGGCGGCCCTGTCGTGTCGGTCGTGTCGTTCGGCTTCGCGCGCGGCCTGCCGCGCAATGCCGACCTGGTGTTCGACATGCGCTTCCTGCGCAATCCGCACTGGGTGGCCGAGCTGCGCCCCGGCACCGGTCGCGATCCCGCGGTGGCCGAATATGTCGCGGGCGACCCGGCCTATCCGGAGGCGGTCGCCGCCATCGAATCGCTGTTGCTCATGCTGCTTCCCCGCTATGCGGCGGAGGGCAAGTCCTATGTCACCATCGCGATCGGATGTACCGGGGGGAGACATCGGTCGGTTCATGTCGCCGAACGGCTCGCAGCAAGGTTGCGCAACGCGGGCTTTTCGCCCACCTTGACCCATCGCGACCTTGGGACCGCGCCGCAGGACATGATGGAAGGCGCGCCGGGACAAATGGAACCACACGGGAAATTGCGCGCATGATCGGCTTGGTATTGGTGACGCACGGTCGGCTTGCCGAAGAGTTCGTGGTCGCGATGGAGCATGTCGTCGGGCGCCAGGAGCGGATCGTCCCGATCTCGATCGGGCCCGAGGACGACATGGAGGAGCGCCGGCTGGACATCGCGCGCGCGATCGAGGCGGTCGACGATCAGCGCGGCGTCATCGTGCTGACCGACCTGTTCGGCGGCACGCCGTCCAACCTTGCGATTTCGCTGATGGAACCCGGACGGATCGAGGTGATCGCCGGGATCAACCTGCCCATGCTGATCCGCCTGGGCGGCGCGCGCAAGACGATGAAGGTCGCCGAAGCCGTCGCCGCCGCGCGCGAGGCCGGGCGCAAATATATCTCGGTCGCCTCCGAGGTGCTGGGCGAGGCGGCTGCTTGAACCGCGTCAGCCGCACCGTACGGATCAGCAACCGCCGCGGGCTGCACGCGCGCGCCAGCGCCAAGTTCGTGACGCTCGCCTCCACCCAATCGGGCGAGGTGATCGTCGAGAAGGACGGGTCCAGCGTCACCGGCACGTCAATCATGGGGCTGATGATGCTGGGCGCCGCAATGGGTGACGAGATCACGATCAGCGCCGAAGGCCCCGATGCCGACGCGGTCGTGGCCACCATGGCCGCGCTGGTCGAGGACCGCTTCGGCGAGGAGTGAGCCCCCTCACCGCCATTTGTGCCCATGCCACGCGCCATCACCGCCTTTTCCAACCCGCTGATCAAGCGGATGCGGCTGCTCCGCGACAAGAAGCACCGCCGCGACGAGCGGCTGTTCCTGGCCGAAGGGCTGCGCATCCTGACCGAGGCGCGCGAGGCGGGGCATATCCCGCAATGGCTGTTCTTCGCGAACGCGAGCGCGCGACACCCGCTGGTCGAGGCACTGGTCGCCGATGTAGAGGCGGCCGGTGGCGAGGCGATCGAGACGAGCGCCGACATCCTGTCCAAGCTGTCGGGCAAGGACAATCCGGGCGCGGTGATCGGCGTCTTTGCCGAGTTGCCGGTCGATCTGGCGCGGATCGACCGCAGCGCAGCGCCGATCTGGCTGGTGGCGGAGCGGCTGCGCGATCCCGGCAATCTGGGCACTATCCTGCGCACCGCCGACGCAGTCGGTGCGGGCGGGCTGATCCTGGTCGGCGACTGTGTCGATCCGTTTTCGGTCGAGGCGGTGCGCGCCAGCATGGGGGCGCTGTTCACCGTGCGGCTCGCGCGCGCGGAGTGGGACCAATTTCTTCGCTGGCTCCGCGCCGGGCCGGGCGAGCTCGTCGGGCTGAGCCTTGACGGCGCGGTCGATTATCAGCAGCCACGCTATACCGCCCCGACCTTTCTGCTGACAGGCAACGAGGCGCAGGGGATGCCCGCCGACTATGCCGCGCAGTGCGACCTGCGGGTGAAGATTCCGATGCTCGGCAAGGCCGACAGCCTGAACGCCGCAGTCGCCACCGCGGTGATGGCGTACGAGGTGCTGAACCAGCGCCGGCGCGGCTGACGCGGCAAGGTCAATGCGTGCCGGGTCGCTTGCGATACCTGCCGGGCGGCATGCCCATGGCGCGGGTAAAGGCGGTGGTGAAATGGGACTGGTTTGCGAAGCCGCATGCCAGGGCCAGCTGGGCGAGTTCAAGGTCGTCCTTTGCCAGCAACTCGCACGCCAGGCGCAGGCGCCGTTCGCAGACGAAATGATAGGGCGTCTGACCGGTCGCCAGCTTGAACACGCGTGAAAAGTGAAAGGGCGACAGGCCGGCCACCCGGGCCAGGTCGTGCACACCGATGGGCCGGGCAAGATTGGCATCGATATAGTCGGTGACGCGCCGCAGCTTCCACGCGGGCAGGTGGATGCGATCGGCATCGGCGCGAATCGCGGCAAGGTCGATCCGCGCCAGCAGCGACGCGATCGCCCGGCTCAATCCCTCGACCACCATTCGCGACGCCATGCCCGGCGATGCAATTTCGACGTCAAGCATCCGGATCAGTTCGATCAACCGCGCATCGTCACGGAACAGCAGCGGGCCAAAGCCATGGTTCGGCTGCTCCTCGATCAGCTTATTGAGGTAGCCGCGCGGAAACATGAGGTTGGTGGACCGGGCGCTGGTGCCGAAAATCACTTCGCTGTCGGCACCCTGGGGCACGAAGGTGACCCGCAGCGACCGATTGGGCTCGAGCTTGAACGCGGTCCCCGCCATGCGTCCGAATGCCGGTACGCCGGCACCGCGCGACATGAAGATGAGGTCGGGCGCGTCGCCGTCGCGCACGGCAGTGGTCATCTCCCCCGTGCGCCCATATCGGTGCATGCGGTACAGCAGGATGTCGGTTTCCGAATGGCGATGGGGATCGATCTTCGGCTCGCGCAGATAACGGACCGCATCGATCGGATCGAAGCCGGTGTGCGCTTGATATGCTGCGATGCTCTGCTCGGCCATCCCGCCCTCCCGCGCGTAGATCCGCCATCTGCGCGCGCCAAACGCTCGATCGCGTGTCGAGCCCGCGTCACGGTCGCGCATTGGAGCGGCGACCTCAAGCGCCTCGCGCGGCGCATTGTCCGCATTATCGCAGGATCAGAAAACCGCCCGATCCAACGCGTTGGGCCCTGCGGCTGGTACGAAGCAGAAAGCTGCCGCTTTCAGGCCACTGCCTCGCGCACGAAAAGCGCGCGGAGATCCTTTTTCAGAATCTTGCCATTGGCGTTGCGCGGCAGCACGGCGTCGCTGAACCGGATCGTCACCGGCACCTTGAACGCGGCGAGGTGCTGACCGACCCAGGCCTTCAGCTCCTGCTCGGTCGCCGTGCAGCCGGCGCACAGGTGGACGACCGCGGCGGGCTCCTCACCCAGCGTGCGGTGCGGGATGCCGACCAGCGCCGCGTCGGTGACGGCGGGATGCGCGTAAAGGACGTTCTCGACCTCGATCGAGTAGATGTTCTCGCCGCCGCGGATGATGATATCCTTGGCGCGGTCGACGATGTAGCAAAAGCCTTCCTCGTCGATGCGCCCCAGGTCGCCGGTGCGCACCCAGCCGTCAATGAAGGTCTCCGCGGTCGCCTCGGGCTTGTTCCAATAGCCCTTCACCACCATCGGCCCCTTGGCCCAGATTTCGCCGATCTCGCCCACCGGCAACTCGGTCGTGCCGTCGGGCGACATGATCTTGAGCTCGGCGACCGGCACGGCGGGACCGCAGCTGTCGGGACGGTTGAGATAATCCTCGCCCTGATGGCTGGTCACCGTCGCCATCGTCTCGGTCATGCCCCAGCCATTGCCGGGCAGCGCGCCGAACTCCTCATAGATGCGCTTGACCAGCTCGGGTGCCGACGGCGCACCGCCGTAGGAGATCGTCTCCAGGCTCGACAGATCGTAACTCGCGCGGTCGGGATGTTCGAGCAGTTGCCAGGCAATCGTCGGCACGCCGCCGGTCGCGTTGATCCGCTCGCGTTCGATCAGCTTCAGCGCCTCGGTCGCGTCCCATTTGCGCATCAGCACGATGGTGCCGCCGGCCACGACATTGCCCATCAGGAAGGCGCTGCACGCGGTCACGTGGAAGAACGGAATGACGATCAGGTTGACCTTGGGCTCAGGCGCGGCGGGCGGAATTTCGCCCCGGCGCAGCAGCATCCGCGCCGCGCCGTAGCCGGTCGAGAAAATGTTGGAAATCATGTTGCGATGCGTGCCGAGCGCGCCCTTGGGCTTGCCGGTGGTGCCGCTGGTATAGAAGATCGCCACTTCGTCGTCGGGCTGGATCGACAATGCCACCGGCGGCAGCGTCGCGTCGGGCAGCTGGGCCCAGCCGCTCGTCGGGCCGACCAGCGGCTCGAACGGCGCGGCGGGGGCTTCCAGCGGCGCAACCGCGCGGGTGACCAGGAAATGCTCGACCCCGGGCATGTTGGCATAATGCGCCTTCAGCCGCTCATGCCGTTCGCCATCGAGAATGAGCAGCTTCGACCCCGAATCGTTGACGCCATATTCCAGCTCCGCGCCCGTCCACCAGGCATTGAGCGGCACCGCGATCGCGCCCAATGTGGTGACCGCAAAGAAGATCAGCGTCCATTCGGGCAGGTTGCGCATCGCGAACGCGACCCGGTCGCCCTTGCCCACGCCCATGTCGGCGAGCTTCTGCGCCAGCAGCATCACTGCGCGGAAATGCGCGTCATAGGTCACGCGCTCGCCTTCATAGACGATGAACTCGCGGTCGCCGTGCGACTTGGAAAAGGCGATCAGCATGGCGAGCGATGGTGGCGCGTTCTTCCACACCCGCGTGCGCACGCCGCGGATATCCGCCTCGTCCATCTCGAAACGCTGGCCGGGGGCAGTCAGCATCGCCCTGATCTCGTCGAGCGAATATTTGGGCCACCCGGCCGGGAGCGCGATGAACGGTTCGGTGGCCACGGCAAAACTCTCCAGTTGAAGATCGGGTTTGGCGCTCTTGCGCTTTGCTGAGACGTTAGTGTTGATTCGTCGTGCGCTCAAGGCAATAGGGAACGCAGGTCCGCGGCGAGCGCCTTTGCCCCGGATTCGAAACAAGGGTATGGAAGGCCGCATGAGCTTGCACGATCCGCGACAGCTGGGCTTCGATGCCGATCGCCTGGCGCGGATCGACGCGTTCCTGGCGGACAAATATCTCGCCAGCGGGCGTTTTCCGCACGTCCAGCTGCTCGTCGCGCGCGAGGGGCGGATCGTGCATTTTTCGCACCAGGGCGCCGCGCGCGGTGATTCGCCGACACCGATCGACGATCGTTCGATCTTCCGCATCGCCAGCATGACCAAGCCCGTTACGTCGATCGCTTTCATGATGCTGGTCGAACAGGGCAAGGTCGCGCTCGACACGCCGGTTCACCACGTGCTGCCCGAGTTCAAGGGGCTGGGCGTCTATGACGGCGGGGGTGCCGGGGTGCCCTTTGCCACCAAGCCGACCGCCGCGCCGATGCGCATGGTCGACCTGCTCCGCCACACCGCCGGGCTGACCTACAGCTTTCAGAACCGCAGCAACATCGACGCGGCCTATCGCGAGCAGCGGATCGAAAGCTGGCACGGCAACCTCGACCTCGACGGCTTCGTGGCCGCACTCGGCAAGCTGCCGCTGGAGTTTTCGCCGGGGGAGGCGTGGAATTATTCGGTCGCCACCGACGTGCTGGGCGCGGTCGTCCAGCGCGTGGCGGGCGAACCGCTCGATCAGTTCTTCGAACGCCACATCTTTGCGCCGCTCGGCATGGTCGATACCGGCTTCATGGTGCCGGCGGACAAGATCGACCGGCTGGTCGATTGCTACACGTTGAAGCCCGGCGAGGGCCGCGCGCTGTACGACCCCGGCGTGAAATCGGCGTGGTCGCGGATGCCGAAGCTGGTGTCGGGCGGCGGCGGGCTGGTGTCGACCGCGCTCGACTATCACCGCTTCTGTTCGATGTGCCTCAATGGCGGCGAGCTGGACGGCGTGCGCATCGTGTCGCGCAAGACGATCGACCTGATGACGATGAACCACCTGCCGGGCGGGGGCGATCTGGCCGGCATGTCGCGATCGCTGTTCAGCGAGACGACCAATGCCGGCACCGGCTTCGGTCTCGGCTTCGCGGTGACGCAGGACGTCGCCAAATCGATGATGCCGGGGTCGGTCGGCGAATATTACTGGGGCGGCATGTTCTCCACTGCCTTCTTCATCGATCCCGTCGAGCGCATCCACATGGTCTTCATGACCCAGCTGTCGCCGTCGAGCAGCTACCCGATCCGTCGCGAGCTCAAGACGATGATCTATGCGGCGCTGACATGAGCTCGCGCCTCTCCCGTCGCCCCGGCGGAGGCCGGGGCCGCTGGCCGATGATGTGCCAGCATCTGATAGCGGCCCCGGCCTTCGGGGTTCCCCGCAAAGTACTACTTTGCGGGGGCCCCTGCGCCGGGGCGACGACCTCATCTTCGGGGCGCAACTCAAACCCTTTCCCGTTCGGTTCGAGCGAAGTCGAGAACCGCAGATCACAAGAGACACTTTCCTTCAGGAGCCTGAACGCATGACTTCACCCATCTCCACCGCGCGCCATGGCGACGTGCTCGTCATCACCTCCAACAACCCGCCCGTGAACGCGCTGGGCGGAGCGGTGCGCCAGGGCCTCGACGCCGGGATCAAGGAAGCGGCGGGCGACGATGCGGTCAAGGCGGTGGTCATCATCTGCGAAGGCCAGACCTTCTTCGCCGGCGCCGACATCACCGAATTCGGCAAGGCGATGGCGGAGCCGCTGCTGCCGCAGCTGGTCGACGCGATCGAAGCGCTCGACAAGCCGGTGATCGCCGCAGTCCACGGCACCGCGCTGGGCGGCGGGTGCGAGGTCGCGCTGTCGGCGCATTACCGGATCGCTGTCCCGTCGGCCAAGTTCGGCGTGCCCGAGGTCAAGCTGGGCCTGCTGCCGGGTGCGGGCGGCACCCAGCGGCTGCCGCGCGCGGCCGGCGTCGAGCTGGCGCTGGAAATGACGTCGAAGGGCGATCCGATCTCCGCCACTCAGGCCAAGGAAGCGGGGCTGGTCGACCGGCTGGCGAGCGAGGGCAATCTGCTCGCCGACGCACTCGCGTTCGCCAATGAAGTCGCCGCCGTCCGCCCGATCCCGCGCGTCAGCGAAAAGCCGCTGAGCGCCGACCCGGCGGTATTCGAGACGTTCCGGAAAACAAATGCGCGCCGCTTCCGCGGCTTCGACGCGCCCGCCGCCAACATCGCCTGTGTCGAAAAGGCGACGCAGGTGCCCTATGCCGAGGGCGTCCAGTTCGAGCGCGAACAGTTCATGAAGCTGATGTTCGGCGTCCAGTCGGCCGCGCAGCGCCACATCTTCTTCGCCGAGCGCAAGGCATCGAAGATCGACGGCATTTCGGCCGACATCCAGCTGCGCGACATCAAGCGCGTCGGCGTGATCGGCGCGGGCACGATGGGCGGCGGGATCAGCATGAACTTCCTGTCGGCGGGCGTGCCGGTGACGATCGTCGAGATGCAGCAGGAGGCGCTGGATCGCGGCACCGGCGTGATGCGAAAGAATTACGAAGCGACCGCCGCCAAGGGCCGGATGACGCCGGAGCAGGTCGAAAAGGCGATGGGGCTGCTCACCCCGACGCTCGGGCTCGAGGCGCTGGCCGACTGCGACCTGATCATCGAGGCGGTCTATGAGAATATGGACGTCAAGAAGGACATTTTCGGCAAGCTCGACACGATCGCCAAGCCGGGCGCGATCCTGGCGTCGAACACCAGCTATCTGAACATCGACGAGATTGCGGCGGCCACCTCGCGGCCGCAGGACGTGCTGGGCATGCACTTCTTTTCGCCCGCCAATGTCATGAAGCTGCTGGAGGTCGTGCGCGGGGCCAAGACCGCGCCCGACGTGCTGGCGACAGCGATGGCGGTGGCCAAGAAGATCCGCAAGGTCGCGGTGGTCGCCGGCGTCTGCTACGGTTTCATCGGCAACCGGATGCTGATGCCGCGCCAGGTCGAGGCGAACAAGCTGCTGCTCGAAGGCGCGACGCCCGAGCAGATCGACCGCGTCCATGTCGAGTTCGGGATGCCGATGGGGCCGTTCCAGATGGCCGACCTGGCCGGCGTCGACATCGGCTGGCACCGCGATCCCAGCCGGATCGAGAATATCCGTGACCAGCTTTGCGCCGAGGAACGCTGGGGCCAGAAAAAGGGCGCGGGCTTCTATGACTATGACGAGAAGCGCAATCCGTCGCCGTCGCCGCGCGTTGCCGAGATCATCGAGGAGTGGCGGACCAAGACCGGCACCGCGCAGCACGAGGTGACCGACCAGGAGATCGTCGAGCGCACGCTCTACACGATGGTCAATGAAGGCGCGCTGATCCTGGAGGAAGGGATGGCGCAACGCGCGTCCGACATCGATGTCGTGTGGATCTATGGCTATGGCTGGCCGGTCTATCGCGGCGGCCCGATGTTCTGGGCGGATACCGAAGGGCTGAAGAAGATCGTCGAGGGATTGGATCGCCACGGCTTCGAGGTCGCCAAGCTGCTGCGCGACAAGGCCGAAAAGGGCGAACGGTTCAATTGAGTTTGTAAGGGCGTCGCCCCGGCGAAGGCCGGGGCCTCGTGCCGCGAGCGTGCGCGGATCGGCTCGAGATGCCAGCCTTCGCTGGCATGACGCGGACAGGATTTTGGAGAGGGGCCAGCCCTGCCACCCCCTCTCCCAACCCTCTCCCCAAAGGGAGAGGGCGAAAGAGATAGGAGAGAGCACATGACCGACAGTCTCGACAGCTTCCGCGCCGAAACCCGCGCCTGGCTTGCGGCGAATTGCCCGCCGGAAATGCGCGAGCCGGTCAAGTCGGACAAGGACGTGTGCTGGGGCGGCCGCCGCGCGACCTACAAGCCGGGGCAGAAGGAATGGCTCGACGCGATGGCTTCGCGCGGCTGGACGGTGCCCGACTGGCCGACGCAATATGGCGGCGGCGGGCTGTCGCCGGCCGAGACCAAGGTGCTGCGCGAGGAAATGGCGGCGATCCGCGCGCGCAATCCCTTGAACAGCTTCGGCATTTCGATGCTTGGCCCGGCGCTGCTCAAATACGGCACCGAGGAACAGAAGCTCGAGCATCTGCCCAGGATCGCGCGCGGCGAGATCCGCTGGTGCCAGGGCTATTCGGAGCCGAACGCGGGCTCCGACCTCGCTGGCCTCGCCACGTCGGCGGAGGATGCGGGCGATCACTTCATCGTCAACGGGCAGAAAGTGTGGACCAGCTATGCCGACGAGGCCGACTGGATCTTCTGCCTGGTCCGCACCGACAAATCGACCAAGCAGGGCGGGATCAGCTTCGTGCTGTTCGACATGGAGACGCCGGGCGTCTCGACCAAGCCGATCCTGCTGATCAGCGGCTATTCGCCCTTCTGCGAGACCTTTTTCGACAATGTGAAGGTGCCGAAGAAGAATCTGGTGCACGAGCTCAACAAGGGCTGGGACGTCGCCAAATATCTGCTCGGCCATGAGCGCGAGATGATCTCGGGCATGGGGCTGGGCCAGACCGGCGGCAACCCGATGATCGACAGCGCGATTGCGACCGTTGGCCTCGACCATGACGGGCGGCTGGCCGACCCGATCCTGCGCGGCCAGATCGCGCTGTTCGAGGTGCGGGCCAAGGCGTTCTCCGCCATGTCCGAACGCTTCATCGACGAGCTGAAGGCCGGGCGTGCCCACCCCGCCCAGCCGAGCATGATGAAATATTACGGCACCGAGCTGAACAAGGCCCGCCACGAGCTGGCGATGGCGGCGGGCGGATCGGACGCGCTCGAATGGGAAAGCGAGCGATCGAACAAGGGCGCGGCTCCGCGCGCCTGGCTGCGCACCAAGGCCAATTCGATCGAGGGCGGGACGAGCGAGGTCCAGCTCAACATCATCGCCAAGCGGATTTTGGAATTGCCGGGGGCCTAAGGCCACCAAAGCCCTCTCCCCTTTGGGGGGAGGGTTGGGAGAGGGGCAAGCCGGGCGCACCCCTCTCCGCTGCGACTAGGCGGACAAGCCGCCAAGTCTCGCGCCTCTCCCCAAAAGGGGAGAGGGCTAGGGAGAAAGTAATGCCGCTCTACCTCAACGAAGATCAGACCCTCCTGCGCGACACCGCGCGCCAGTTCGTTGCCGAACAGGCACCCGTCCGCCACCTGCGCCAGCTGCGCGACAGCAACGATGCGACCGGGTTCAGCCGCGACTTGTGGAAGCAATTCGCAGAAATGGGCTTCACCGGCATCCTGATCGACGAGGATCAGGGCGGCGTCGGCATGGGCCATGTCGAGGCCGGCGTGGTGCTGGAGGAAATCGGGCGCAACCTCTCGCCCTCCCCCTTCCTGTCGACCGCGGTCGCGGCGGTCGCGGCGCTTAAGGGGACGCCGCACGCCGAACGCTGGTTCCCCGGCATCGTGGCGGGCGAGACAGTCGCGGCGCTGGCGATCGACGAGTCGGCAAAGTTCACCGGCAAGGTCGCGATGAAGGCCGAACGCTCCGGCAACGGCTTCAAGCTGTCGGGCGCCAAGCAGTTCGTCACCCACGCCCACGTCGCCGACGTGATCCTGGTCGCGGCGACCACGGCGGACGGCGCGCCGCCGACCCTGTTCGCGGTCGATCCCAAGGCGGCGGGGCTGACGATCGACCCCCAGCGGCTGGCCGATTCCAGCCTCGCCTCGCGCCTGACCCTCGACGGGGTGCAGGTCGATGCCGATGCGGTGGTCGGCGAAGTCGATGACGATACGCCGCTCGCCCGCCTGCTCGCCGCCGGGCGCACCGGGGTGGCCGCCGAAATGCTGGGCGTCGGCGCGGGCGCGATGGACATGACGATCGATTACCTGAAGCAGCGCAAGCAGTTCGGCGTCGCGATCGGCAGCTTCCAGGCGCTCCAGCACCGCGCCGCGCATCTCTATTCGGAGATGGAAGTCGCGCGCGCCGCCGTGCTGCGCGCCCAGCAGATGCTCGACGCCGGCCAAGACCGCGCCGACGAAGCGGTCGCGGTCGCCAAGGCGATGACGGGGATCGCCACGACCCTGGCGGTGCAGGAAGGCATCCAGATGCACGGCGGCATCGGCATGACCGACGAATATGACATCGGCTTCTACATGAAGCGCGCGCGCGTGCTGGCCGAGATGTTCGGCGACAGCAATTTCTTCGCCAACGCGCTGGCGGAGAAGGCGGGATATTGAGCGATACCGATTGACCCAAAGGCCGTTCGTTTCGAGCGAAGTCGAGAAACGCGCACCCGGCGAAACGTGTCTCGACTTTAGCACGCAGTGCTGAAGTTTATCCTGAGCGGCTGGCTTGCCAGCCAGTCGAAGGGCTCGACACGAACGGAAACCTCGTTGAAGAGCACCCTGCCATGACCGACCAAGCCCGCGCCGAAACCCCTGAAGCACTCGTCGCCCAGTTGATCGACTTGCTCGATGTCGAACGCCTCGACACCGACCTGTATCGCGGTGCGCGCCAGCCGGGCGGCGTCGGACGCGTCTTTGGCGGCCAGGTGATCGCGCAGGCGCTCCAGGCCGCGCAACGATCGGTCGACGGGGGCAAGGAAGCGCACTCGCTTCACGCCTATTTCATGCGCGCGGGCAACGAGGATTTTCCGATCATCTATCGCGTCGTGCGCGATTTCGACGGCAAGAGCTTCGCCAATCGCCGCATCATCGCGATGCAGCAGGGTCAGCCGATCCTCAACATGACCGCGTCGTTCCAGCTGCCCGAACCTGGCATGGCGCATCAGGATGCGATGCCCGACGTGCCGCCGCCCGAGGCGCTGAAGTCGGAAGCCGTGCTGCGCGCGGAGATGGGCGATCGTATCCCCGAGAAGTTTCGCAAATTCTTCCTGCGCGCCCGCCCGATCGAGATCCGGCCGGTCGCGGTGCGCGATTGGTTCGCGCCGGAAAAGCTGCCGCCGGTCCAGCATGGCTGGTTCCGCGTCGCCGCGCCGCTGCCCGACGATCCCGCGCTGCACCGCGCGATGCTGAGCTATGCGTCCGACATGTCGCTGCTCGGCACCTGCCTGTTGCCGCACGGCGTCAACTGGCTGACCCATCCGGTGCAGACCGCAAGCCTCGACCATGCCGTGTGGCTGCACGAGCCGTTCCGCTTCGACGACTGGCTGCTCTACACCTGCGACAGTCCCTGGGCCGGCCATGCGCGCGGATTCAACCGCGGCAAGTTCTTCGACCGGCACGGCCGCCTCGTCGCCAGCACGACGCAGGAGGGGCTGATCCGGATGCGCGGCTGACGATCACCTGTGGGGCATCAACCGCTGTGCTGCGCCGGTGGCCGCGCGTGTCTCGCCTGCGAGCCGTTTGACCTCGTTGGCGACGACGCCGAATCCGCGGCCGGCGTCCCCCGAACGCGCGGCTTCGATGGCGGCATTTAGCGCGAGCAAATTGGTCTGCTCGGCGATCTGCTCGATCTGTGCGACGACAGTGCCGAGCGCGCCGAGTATCTGCCCCAGCTCGGCCTCGCGCCGTTCGGCCTCGCGCTGGAAAAACTGCGTTTCCGTCAGCTTCGCTTCCAGCTCGGCCTTCAGGGCGACTTCACGCGAAACGTCGTGCGCAAACAGGATCACGCGCGACGGCTGCCCACGCCCGTCGAGAATCGGCGCGTAGGTAACCTGCAGCCAGTGCGTCGCCCCGCCTCGGCCCAGTTTCGCATAGCGGCCTGAAACCGTGGTCCCCGCATTCAATTGCGGCCATATATCCTCGCCGCGGTGCGGATGGATATCAGCGGCCCAGAGCTCGCGGACGTGCGGCATGGTTTCGCCGTCACGGCCGTGGCCGAGCGTCTCGATCATTTGCCGGTTGGCGCGAACCATCCTGCCGCCAGCATCGAACTCTGCGATCATCAACCAGCGGTCGAGCGCGTCCAGCTTTGCGGCATCCTCCGCCATGCGCAGCTTGGCCGCGGTCACGTCGCTTGCGACCTTCAGAATCTTCGGCTGGCCATCGTCCGAAATCAGGCTGGAATAGGTCGCCTGAAGCCAGATATGCCGTCCACCGCGCGCGACGCGAAGCACCTCGCCCGAGTGATCGGCTTCGGTGGCAAGCATTTGCCAAAACGCCGCATAGCCGGGCGATGCCGCGTAGACCGGGTCGCAGAACTGACTGTGATGGCGACCCGCAATCTCCTCGATCCGATAGCCGAAGGTCGACAGGAACTTTTCATTGGCCCAGGACAGGGTTCCCGTCGGCGTGAACTCCGCGACGAGTTGCGATCGATTCACCGCTTTCCACAAAGATGCCTGACGGGTTTGATCGAACATTGCCGTCGAAAGTCCTGGTCGTTCATCTCCATCGCTAACCGTAACGAATGAAACCTTTGTGAATCGCGTCGGCGTCAGCGATCGGCTGCGTGGACTTTCGACCGCCTCGCGCCTAGATCGGCCGCCATGCCCGCCGGCCCCGACATCATCAGCCTCGGCTGCCGCCTCAACATTGCGGAGAGCGAGACGATCCGTGCGCTGCTGGGCGAGCGCGACACGATCGTCGTCAACAGCTGCGCGGTGACCAACGAAGCGGTGAAACAGACGCGCCAGGCCATCCGTCGCGCCCGCCGCGCACGACCCGACGCCGAGCTGATCGTCACCGGCTGCGCGGCGCAGATCGACGCGGCGAGCTTCGCGGCGATGCCCGAAGTCACGCGCGTGATCGGCAATCGCGACAAGCTGACCGCCGCCGCCTGGGCCAGCCCCGCACCCGTTGTCGTCAGCGACATCATGGCCGTGCGCGACACCGCGCCGCACCTTGCCGCCAGCTTTTCCGAGCATGTCCGCGCGTTCGTCGAGGTGCAGAATGGCTGCGACCATCGCTGCACCTTCTGCGCGATCCCGTTCGGGCGCGGCAACAGCCGTTCCGTGCCGGCGGGGGCGGTGGTCGATCGCATCGCCGACCTGGTGGCGGGCGGGCGCCGCGAGGTCGTGCTGACCGGCGTCGACCTGACGAGCTATGGCGCGGACCTGCCGGGCCGGCCGACGCTGGGGGCGCTGGTCGAGCGCGTCCTGACGCACACGCGGGTCGAACGGCTGCGGCTGTCGTCGCTCGATTCGATCGAGATCGACGGCCGGCTGTTCGACCTGCTGACCGGCGAGGCGCGCGTGCTGCCCCACGTCCATCTCTCGCTCCAGGCGGGCGACGACCTGATCCTCAAGCGGATGAAGCGCCGCCACAGCCGCGCCCAGGCGGTGGCGATCGTCGCGCGGCTTAAGGCGGCGCGGCCGGACATCGCGATCGGCGCCGACCTGATCGCCGGCTTCCCGACCGAGGACGAGGCGATGGCCGCAAACACGCGCGCGCTGATCGACGATTGCGACATCGTCCACGCGCATATCTTCCCCTATTCGCCACGCGCCGGCACCCCGGCCGCGCGGATGCCGCAGATCGAACCGGCGCGTGTCAAAGCGCGCGCGGCCGCGCTTCGCGAGCGTGCCGCGATCCGCCGGGGGGCATGGCTGCGCACCCTGGTCGGCACGCGGCAGCAGATACTGGTCGAGCGGCCGGGAACGCGCGGCCATGCCGACAATTTCGCGAATGTGGCGCTCACCACCCCGGCCCGGAACATCGGAGACATCGTGACCGTCGAAATAGACTCGCTCGCTAACGACATGCTGGTGGGCACGGCCCGATGAGCAGCTGGTCCGAACGCCTGCTCGGCGGGTTCAGGAAGACGTCTGACCGATTGCTCGGCAATCTGGCCGGGCTGTCGGCGGCGCGGCTGACCGACGCGACGCTCGACGAGATCGAGGAAGCCCTGATCGCCTCCGACCTCGGCCCCGCTACCGCCGCGCGAGTACGCGCCAGGCTGGGCGAGGGTCAGTATGAGCGCAACATGGAGGAGCTCGGCATCCGCCTGGTCGTCGCCGAGGAGATCGAGCGCGCGCTCGAGCCCGTGGCGCGACCGCTCGAGATCAGCGCCTTCCCCCGCCCTCAGGTGATCCTGGTCATCGGCGTCAACGGATCGGGCAAGACGACGACGATCGCCAAGCTCGCCAAATGGCTGACCGATCAGGATTATGGCGTGATGCTCGCCGCCGGCGATACGTTCCGCGCGGCCGCGATCGGCCAGCTGCGCACCTGGGCCGAACGGATCGGCGTGCCCATCGTCTCGGGTGCCGAGGGCGGCGATGCGGCCGGCATCGTGTTCGAGGCGGTCAAGCAAGCGACCGCGACGGGCATCGATGTGCTGATCGTCGACACCGCCGGGCGGCTGCAGAACAAGCGCGAGCTGATGGACGAGCTCGCCAAGATTCGTCGCGTGCTGGGCCGCATCAACCCCGATTCGCCGCACGACGTCGTGCTCGTGCTCGACGCGACCACCGGCCAGAATGCGCTCAGCCAGATCGAGGTGTTCAAGGAAGTCGCGGGCGTCACGGGGCTGGTGATGACCAAGCTGGACGGCACCGCGCGTGGTGGCGTGCTGGTCGCGGCGGCCGAACAATTCGGCCTGCCGATTCACGCGATCGGCGTGGGCGAGACCGCCGACGACCTGCGCCCCTTCGACGCCAACCAGGTCTCGAGGATCATCGCGGGCGTCGAGCAGGTGCGCCGAAGCTGATCGTCGCCCCATTGGATACCGGGACCTCTGGCAGGTGAGGCGCGAACTTTGCCAGCGGTCCCGGCCTCCGCCGGGACGACGCGACATCGGTTGAAGCGCCGCCCCGCGCACCCTACACGACACGCCATGTCACCCACCGAACGCCCCGCCCTCTCCCCCGGCCTGCGCATGGCTGTCGATTTCGGCCCGCTTGCCGTCTTCTTCCTGGTCAACACGCTGAGCGGCGGGCCCCAGCTCAGCCGTATCCTGGCCGCGACCGCCGCCTTCATGGTGGCGATCATCGCCGCGATGGCGCTGTCGTGGTGGAAGGCGCGACACATCTCGCCGATGCTGTGGATTTCGAGCGCGTTGGTGCTGCTGTTCGGCAGCCTGACCCTCTATTTTCATGACGAGACGTTCATCAAGATCAAGCCGACCATCGTCTACACGATGTTCGCGGTCATCCTCGCCTATGGTTTGGCGACCGGACGGCCGCTGCTCCAGATGCTGCTCGAAAGCGCCTATCCCGGCTTGAGCGCGACCGGATGGCGGAAGCTGACGCGCAACTGGACGATCTTCTTCGCCTTCATGGCGGTGTTGAACGAGGTCGTCTGGCGGTCGGCGAGCTGGGATTTCTGGGTCGGGTTCAAGCTGTGGGGCGCGGCGCCGCTGACCCTGCTCTTCGCCTTTGCCAACATTCCGATGCTGCTCAGGCACGGGCTTCAGACCGAACCCCCCGCCGACATACCGGTGCCGCCGGAGGGCTGACCACATGGCGTCGCCCCGGCGCAGGCCGGGGCCGGTGGCAGTTGGAGCCCGACTTCGGCGCGCGATCCCGGCCTTCACCGGGATCACGGCTTTGCGCCGGGGCGGCCCGCCTTCAGCTCAGCCCTGGTCGGCGCGGCTCACGCCCTCGCCGTCGAGATTTTGCGCCACGAATTCCCAGTTGATCAGGTTCGCGGTCACCGCGTCCAGATAGGCCGGGCGCGCATTGCGGTAGTCGACATAATAGGCATGCTCCCACACGTCGATGGTCAGCAGCGGCTTCATGCCGTCATGGACGACCGGGGTGTCGGCATCATGGAGCGAGGTCACCTTCAGGCTGCCGCCGTCGAGCACCAGCCAGCCCCAGCCGCTGGCGAAATGGCCGACGCTCTCGGCCTTGATCTTCTCGACCAGCGCGTCCGCCGAACCGAAGCTTTCGTTGATCATCTCGGCCAGCTTGCCGCTCGGCGCCTGCTTCTCGGGCGACAGGCAGTGCCAGAAGAAGGTGTGGTTCCAGATCTGCGCGGAATTATTGAACAGGCCCTTGTCGCCCGCGTCCTTGGCATGGCGGATCAGCGCCGACAGCGAATGACCGCCAAGGCCCTTTTCCTCGACCAGGCCATTGGTCTTGTCGACATAGGCCTTGTGGTGCTTGCCATGGTGGAATTCGAGCGTTTCGGCCGACATGTGCGGTGCCAGCGCGTCCTTGGCATAGGGCAGTGCGGGAAGTTCAAAGGCCATGATGTCCTCCTTGGCAGTAACGGCTCGGGTGTCCGCCTAACGCATCAGGCCGCGCTTTGCCGCATCAAAATTCGGCTGACTGACCCAAGGACGGTACGTCGGGCGCAATTTCGCGTCAGCCCAGGTGCCCGAGCAGATTGTGCCGCTTGAGCGCATGGCGCAGCTGATCATAGCTAAGCCCAAGCGCATCGGCGGTCGCGCGCTGGTTGAACCGCTGCTCGGCCAGCGCGCGCGCCAGCAACTCGCGCTCGAACCGGTTGACCCGGCTCTTGAAATCCTGCCCCTCGCACGGCGCCTCGCCGATCGGCGGCGGGGCGACTGCCGGGCTCGCTGCGGGCGCAACCCCACCGTCGGCGGGGGTCGGGACAGTGGCCGGGCCCGGGCGATAGGGCGATGCAAACGGATCGATCTCGATCGCGTCGATCGGCCCCGCGATTTCCCAGCGATAGACCGCGCGCTCGACGACGTTGCGCAGTTCGCGGACATTGCCCGGCCAGTGATACTGGGTCAGCTGGTCGAGCGCGAGCGGGCCGAATCCTTCCCATCGGTCGCGGCCCAGTTCCGACGCCATACGCCGGCCGAAATGTTCGGCCAGCACCAGGATGTCGCCGGCACGCGCGCGCAGCGGCGGCAGCGTCACGACCTCGAACGACAGCCGGTCGAGCAGGTCGGCGCGAAACGTGCCCCGATCGACCCGGTCGGGCAGATGTTCGTTGGTCGCCGCGACGATGCGGACGTCGACGCGCAGCGGCCGCGATGAACCGATCCGCGTCACCTCGCCATATTCAACCGCGCGCAGCAGCCGCTCCTGCGCCGCCATCGACAATGTGCCGAGTTCATCGAGGAACAGCGTGCCGCCATGCGCTTCTTCGAACCGGCCGGCGCGCGACTTGGTCGCCCCGGTGAATGCGCCCGCCTCGTGCCCGAACAGCTCGGCTTCGATCAGGGTTTCGGGAAGTGCCGCGCAGTTCATCACGATCAGCGGCTGGTCCCAGCGCGGGCTGAGCCGATGTAGTCGTTCGGCAACCAGTTCCTTGCCGGTGCCGCGTTCGCCGATCACCAGCACCGGGCGGTCGAGCGCGGCGGCGCGGCTGGCACGCTCCAGCACGTCCAGAAAGACGGTAGACTGTCCGATGACCTGGCTCGCGCGTTCCATGGCCTGGCACTTGGCGTAGAATCCCAACACTTGGCAAGTGTCGATCGCATCGCGGCCCGTTCATCGGGGCGAAAGGTCGCAAAACCGCCACTCCTTGATTTGGCACAGCGGTTGCAAAGCCTGTTGCACCACCCGCAGCGGTGGACAACGATACCAAGGTTCAGGGAGAAAACCCATGGAACGCCAGGAACGCCAGAATGCCACGACCCGCTTTGCCACCCTGCTCCCCGTCGGGATTTGCGGTGCGGCGCTGCTGCTCGGTCTTGCCCAGCCCGCCGCCGCCCAGGCGCGCGAAATGAGCCGTGACCAGTGGATGGCGCGTGTGGCCAACAGCCTCAATGCGAACATCCGCTCGATCGACGGTGTGCCGCAGGCGGTTCGCCAGAACGCGGCAGCGATCGTCGCCGTGACGTTCGACGCCGACGGCAAGTGCCGCGGCGCGACGCTGGCCCGGCCGACCGGAAACGCCGTGCTCGACCGCGAAGCGATGCGCGCGGTGTCGAAGGTCAATTTCCCGCAGATGCCCCAGGCGCTGCGCGGGTCGGCGCGTACCGTCGCGATGGAGGTGTTCTTTGGCGACCCGAGCCTCAACCCCGAGCGGGCGAAGATCCGCAACACCTCGACCAAGGTCGCTCGCGGCCACGTCAAGAGCAACCCGGACAGCCTGAACAGCTGATCCGTCCCGGCCGGGGCGGCGACGCCCCCAACGTCGCCCCGGCCCGTCAAACCTGATTGCACGCACGAAGGAGTATCCCAGATGGGCATTTTTTCCCGAACCCGCGACATCATCGCCGCGAACGTCACCGACCTGCTCGACAAGGCGGAGGACCCGGCCAAGATGATCCGGATGATCATCCTCGAAATGGAGGAGACTCTGGTCGAGGTTCGCGCGTCCGCCGCGCGCACCATCGCGGATCAAAAGGAAATGCGCCGCCACATCGCCAAGCTTGAGAAGCTGCAGGAGAGCTGGACCGAAAAGGCCGAGCTCGCGCTGAGCAAGGGCCGCGAGGATCTGGCCAAGGCCGCGCTGGTCGAAAAGCAGAAGGCGGCCGACATGGCCGAGCAGCTCGCCCAGGAGATCCATGTGCTCGACGATGCGCTCAAGGCGTCGGAAGAGGACATCACCAAGCTGCAGAACAAGCTGCGCGAGGCACGCGCCCGCCAGAACTCGATCGTCACCCGGCTCGAAAGCGCGACCAATCGCCTGCGCGTGCGCGAAATGTACGCCGGTGAGCGGATGCAGGACGCCTTCAGCCGCTTCGATCTGATGGAGCGTCGCGTCGACCTGGCCGAAGGCCGGGCGGATGCGGCCGGCCTGGGCGGCGCGCCCAAGTCGCTGGAGGAGGAGATCGCCGAGCTCAAGTCGGCCGAGAAGGTCGATGCCGAGCTGGCCGCGCTGAAGGCCCGCCTGAACAAGGAGGGCTGACGCCATGGAAGACGTCTTCCTTCCCATCATGATCGTGGGGATGCTCTTCATCGGGCTCCCCTGGGTGGTCATGCACTACATCACCAAGTGGAAGCAGTCGGCGACGCTGACCGGCGAGGACGAAAAGCTCCTCGACGAACTCCACTACACCGCCCGCCGGCTCGAGGAGCGGCTCCAGACTGTGGAGCGCATCATCGCCGCCGACGACCCCGATTTCCGGCCGAACCAGGCATCGCCTGAGCCCACCGGCTACGACTATACCAGGAGGAACTGAAATGTCCGCCAGCCGCACGAAACTCTATCTCGACAAACAGAACGGCAAATGGTCGGGCGTGTGCGCCGGGATCGCCGACTATACCGGGGTCGACGTGATGTGGGTCCGGATCGGGGCCGTCATCCTGACGCTGCTGGGCGGGTTTCCCTGGACGATCATCGCCTATTTCATGATCGCCTGGCTCGCGCCGGTAAAGCCTTCGGGCCTCTATGGTAGCCCCGAGGACGCCAAGTTCTGGCAGGGCGTGCGCTCGAACCCCAGCCGTTCGACGTCGGAAGTCCGCTCGAAGTTCCGCGACATCGACCGTCGCCTCGCCGACATCGAGCTCTATTACACCAGCCGCAACCGCCGCCTCGCCGACGAAATCGACAGCCTGCGGTAAGCACCATCGGGCACAACAGGGAAGACGAACATGTCCGAACATCTGCTGATGGAATTGATGAAGCCGCTGATGCTGCTCGCCGCGCTGGGCCTGACGACCTGGCTGGCCGCCAGCTGGCTCCGCGGTCGCACGGGCCAGGCAGGCCAGGCCGCCGCCACCGAAAACGCCGCCGAGATCGCCGCGCTGCGCCAGGAGAATGAGCGGCTCAATTTCAACCTCCGGCTGATCGAGGAGCGCGTCGAAGTGCTCGAAGTGATCGCCACCGATCCCGCCCGCCGCGTGGCGCGCGAGATCGAGACGCTGGCCTGAACGGCCTTCAAGGGAACAGGGAGAAGCACAATGAGCTGGGGTGGACCGAGTTTCGTCATCGCGCTCATCGCCATGTCGATGATCGGCGGTCTGGTCACCACCTGGATACGCGCCAAGAACGGCTATCCGATCGAGGATGAACGGGGCGAGATGACCCCGCGTCCGAACCCGGATGCCGATCGCAAGATCGAACTGCTGTCGCACGAGAACGAGCGGCTGACGGGTCAGATCATGCGGCTCGAGGAGCGCATCGCAGTGCTGGAACGGATCGCTACCGATCCCGCCGACCGCATCGCCCGAGAGATCGACGCGCTGCGTTGATCGCCACGAACAGGGAAGCAAAGTTCATGGAACATATCGGACAGATTCTGAACGCGGCGCCGCTGATCGTCACGCTCACCGCACTCGGGATCGGCGGCTGGGTGCTCACCACGTGGATGCGGGTCAAACATGGCTATCCGCTTGACGGTGCCTGGGGCCAGTCCATCTATCCGCAGCGTAATGACGAGGCGATGGAACGGATCAAGCTGCTCAGCCAGGAAAACGCGCAGCTGCGCGCCGAACTGGGCGCGGTCAAGGACCGGCTCGCCAATGTCGAGCGGATTGTCACCGATAGCAGCCACCTGCTCGACCGCGAGATCGAGCAGCTGCGCGGCCGGTCGAATTGAGAGGGTGAGACGCGATGAAGGAATTCATAGTCGGTGCTTTGTTGATTGGGCTGATCGTATTCATGGCCTGGATCACGATTGCTGCGAACCTCGAGGAAAACCGCAAAAAGCGTGAACAGGCGGAGAAGGACAAGCTGATCGCCGATCTTCAGCGCCGGGCGCAGGAAAGCGAGCTGGTGATTGCCAGGTTGACCACTCAGGACAGTGACGAAGTCGCGCACCTGTCCGCCCACATCAAGCGTCTGGAACAGCGCATCCGGGTCCTTGAGCGCGTCGTCACCGATCGCGGCACCGTATTGGCGCACGAAATCGACGCGCTGCGCGATGAAGCGGTAAGCTGAGGGAGAGCATCATGGACAAGGGCTGGATGGTCATCGGTTTTTTCTTCATCGTCGTCGGCCTGCCCGTGATGCTTGGCGTGGGCGGCGACATGTTCAAGCGGTGGCTGAAGCACAAGGAAGCGATGACCAAGGCGCTAAACGAGCAAACCGCCGAAAAGGCCGCGCAATATGCCGCGCAGGTCGAACGGCTGGAACAGCGGGTGCGCGTGCTGGAGCGCGTTGTCACCGACCGCGGCACCACGCTGGCCCATGAAATCGAGACGCTGCGCGATCAGCCGCTGAACTGACGCGCAATCAGGGAATAGCGACGCACCGACGGCTGCGGTGAGCAACGCCACAGCCGACTCCGGAACCGCGTCCGACACAAGGGAGCGAGAACATGACCGACCCGATGCTCACCCTCGCGATCACCACCGCGCTGCTCGCCAGCGTGGCGATGATCACCGCCGCGGCGCTCACCGCCTGGCGCGGCTGGCTGGCACTCAAGCAGCAGGAGCTGATGGTCACGGGCCAGAGCGCCCAGCCCCAGCCAAGCTCGGCCGGCGCGCGGATCGAGATTGCGGACCTCAAGGAACGCGTCCGCAAGCTGGAAGCGATCGCAGCGGGGGTGGATCTCTGATTGGCGAGCAGCCCCAGCGTTGAGGGTCGCTGGATTAGCCAGAGGCCCCGGCCCGCAAGAGGTGCTTAAAGTGGTGAGAGGCCCCGGCCTCCGCCGGAGCGACGACAGGTAGCGCGTCGCCCCGGCGCAGGGACCCCCGCAAAGTAGTACTTTGCGGGGAACCCCGAAGGCCGGGGCCTCTGGCAGAATTAGCGCTGCCCCCTCCCCCTCGCCCCAATCCCGCATTCCCATCCGCGCCGTGCCCGCTATATCGCGCCGCATGACAAAGCTTGCCGACCTGGCCGACGAATACGGCTTCCTCGATCCCGACGACCGCTACCGCCTGCTGATCGACCTTGGCCGCGCGCTCGCGCCCATGCCCGAAGCGCTGAAGACCGATGCGACGCTGGTGCGCGGCTGCTCCGCCTCGGTCTGGGTCTATCCGACCGTGCGCGACGACGGCACGCTGCACTTCCTGGCCGACAGCAATGCCGCGATCACCAAGGGGATCATCGCGCTCGTGCTGCTCACCGTGCAGGACCAGCCGCCGTCCGTGATCCTGGCGACCGACATCGACGCCGCGCTCGCACCCTTCGACCTCAAGAACCAGCTCAGCTCCAACCGCACCCAGGGCATTCCGAACATGATCGCGCTGATCCGCGAAACGGCCGCGCGCTACGCCGGGTGAACGCGACGGCGCTTTCGCATGGGGGAAACTGGTCCTATGGCACTCAAATTCATCCCTCACCGCTCATGTTGAAAAGCTGACTCATCCGTGTCGTCTTTAAGCATCATACCCCAGACTTTCCCGTCACCCCGGCCTCGCGCCGGGGTCCCGCTTCTTCCTGTGGCGGATCAGGCAGCGGGACCCGGGGTCAAGCCCGGGGTGACGGTAGAAGGTTGGTCGCGCGTGGCTTCAAACTCCAACGGCGGGTCAGCCGCTCAAAATCCGAGGTCCGGGAAAGACTGGTCCGCACACCACCACAAGGACGCTCGATGACCCTGACCGTCGCCATCCAGATGGACCCGCTGGACCAGATCAACATTGCCGGGGATTCGAGCTTCGCGCTCATGCTCTCGGCCCAGGCGCGTGGACACCGGCTGTTCCATTATGCGCCCGAGGACCTCAATTATTCCGCCGGCCGCGTTTGGACGCGCGCGCATCCGGTCACCGTGCGGCGCGAGGTCGGCAACCATTTCGACTTCGCCGATCCGGTCCGCCTCGACCTGGGCGAGGACGCGGATGTCGTGCTGATGCGCCAGGACCCGCCCTTCGACCTCGGCTACATCACCGCCACCCATCTGCTCGAACGGATCAGCGACCGGACTTTGGTGGTCAACGATCCCGCATCGGTGCGCAACGCGCCCGAAAAGGTCTGGGTGCTCGATTTCGCGCAATATATGCCGCCGACGCTGGTCACGCGATCGGTCGACGAAGCCCGCGCCTTCCTGGCCGAACATGGCGCGGTCGTGGTCAAGCCGCTGCACGGCAATGGCGGCAAGGCGATCTTCAAGATCGACGCCGACGGCCAGAACCTGTCCTCGCTGATCGAGGTGTTCAACCAGGCCTATCGCGAGCCGCACATGGTCCAGGCGTTCCTTCCCGAAATCGCGAAGGGCGACAAGCGCATCGTGCTGGTCGACGGCGAAATCGCGGGCGCGATCAACCGCCTGCCCGGCGAGGGCGAAATCCGGTCTAACCTGGCGGTCGGCGGATCGGCGATTGCGACCGACCTGACGGAGCGCGAGCGCGAGATCTGCGCCGCGCTCGGCCCGGAGTTGAAGCGGCGCGGGCTGATCTTTGTCGGCATCGACGTGATCGGCGGCCAGTGGCTGACCGAAATCAACGTGACTTCGCCGACCGGCATCGTCGCGATCGACCGGTTCAACGGCACCGACACCGCCGGCATGATCTGGGACGCGATCGAGGCGCGCGTCGCCGCACGGAGCGCGCGCCATGGGTGACTGGATCCGCGAGCTGATCGAACAATCCTCCTATCTGGGCGTGTTCCTGCTGATGCTGCTGGAAACCGTGTTCCCGCCCATCCCGTCGGAAATCATCATGTCGCTGTCCGGCCTACAGGCGGCGCGCGGCACGATGACCTTGTGGGGCGTGATCCTGGCCGGCACGGCGGGCGCGATGCTCGGCAACGTCCTGTGGTACGCCTTTGCCCGATGGCTGGGCTACGATCGGTTCAAGCCGATCATCGACCGCTGGGGCCGCTGGCTGACGCTCGACTGGCGCGAAGTGAAGCGGGCGGATGCGTTCTTCGACAAATATGACCACTGGTTCGTCTTCCTCGGCCGGATGATGCCGACGATCCGCTCGCTGGTGTCGATTCCCGCCGGGCTGTTCGAAATGCCGTGGCGCGAATTCCTGATCTGGTCGACGCTCGGCACGCTGGGCTGGACCACGGCGCTGGCGGTCGCGGGCTATGAGCTGGGTTCGCGCTATGCTCAGGTCGACGAATGGCTGGGACCGGTGTCGACCGGGGTCATCATCGCAATGGTCGCCTATTATGTGATCCGGGTGTTCACCTGGAAACCGCGGGAGGAGTGAGGCGATAAAGCCCCTCCCCTTCAGGGGAGGGGTTGGGGTGGGGCCTGTCCGCTGGCCGCGACGCTGTTTGACACGCCTCACGTCGCCCCAGCCCAGGCTGGGGCCTCAAGCCGCAGTGTCCACCCTTGCGGCACGAGATGCCAGCCTGCGCTGGCATGACGGGTTGGGGTGCACCCTCACGCCCGCGGATGCGCGTTGCGATAGACGTCCATCAGATGCGCTGCATCGACCGCGGTGTAAACCTGCGTCGAGCTCAGGCTCGCATGTCCGAGCAGTGCCTGGAGCGCGCGCAGATCGGCCCCTCGACCCAGCAGATGCGTGGCGAAGCTGTGGCGCAGCGCATGCGGCGTGGTGCGATCGCCCAGCCCCAGCCGCACCCGCGCCCGGCGCACCGACCGGCGGATGATCGCGGGCGACAAAGGTCCGCCGCGCGCACCCCGGAACAGCGGCGCATCGCGCGCGACGCCATAGGGGCACAGCCGCGCATAGCCCTCGATCGCGTCACGCACTTGGGGGAGCAGCGGCACCATCCGCGTCTTGGCGCGCTTGCCGGTGACGACCAAGGTTTCGCCCAGCGGCAGGATCGCGCCGGTCAGCGCCATCGCCTCGCCGATGCGCAGCCCCGCGCCATAGAGCAGCATCAACACCGCCCAGTCGCGCGCCGAAATCCACGCTTCGTCCGATTGCTCGGCGACATCCTCGGCCAGTGCAACGGCCTCGTCGGGCGCGATCGGCCGCGGCACGCCTTTCTTGACGCGCGGGCCTTTCAATCGCGGCAGTTCCGCCCCCTCGCCACACGCGAATTTCAGGAACGCGCGCACCGCCGACAATTCGCGCGCCGCCGACAGATTGCCGATCCCCTCGCCCCGCCGCGCCGCCAGAAAAGCGCGCAAGTCCGCCGGGGTCACGCGGGCGAGCGCCGCCGCCTCCACCCGTTCCCCCCAATGCGCGCCCAGGAACGCCAGCAACCGCTCCGCCGTCGCCTGATACGCCCGCACCGTATGCACCGACCGCCGCCGGTCACGGGAGAGATGCGCCGCGAAAGCGAGTGGGAGCGGACCTGTCACGCGCGCGAGTCTAGCGTTGACCGCCACCGCGAAACAATCGAGTTTGGCGGGCGAAGCAAGGAGCCGACATGCTGCCCATCGCGATCATCCTTTTGCTGGCCCAGGCGAGCCCCGCGCCGGCCAGCCCAGCCCCGCTCGGCGGCGAATGGGTGGTCGATCTCAGCAGCAACCCGAACGACCCGCCCTATACCAAGCCGATGGTCCTCGACCTCAGGCCCGACGGCAGCGTCTCGGGCAGCTTTTACGACAGCACGATCGAATCCGGCCGCTGGAAAACCGACCGCAATCGGACCTGTGTGAGTTTCCGGACGAGCGACGGGGTCGGACCCTATCACAGCGCCGCGTGCCTCGTCGGCGACAGCGTTCAGGGACAGACCTGGGCCGAACACCGCACCTTCCTGTTCAACTGGAACGCGGTGCGCAAATAACGGCCGTGCGCGGTCACCCGATCGTCTGGCCCGTCGCTTTCCAGTCGGCCAGGAAGCCTTCGATCCCCTTGTCGGTCAGCGGGTGCTTGACCAGCTGGCGGATGACCGAGGGCGGCGCGGTCATCACGTCCGCGCCGATCTTGGCGGCTTCCAGGATGTGGACCGGGTGGCGGACGCTGGCGACCAGGATTTCGGTGCCGAAGGCGTAATTGTCATAGATCAGCCGGATGTCGGCGATCAGCTCCATGCCGTCGAAGCCGTTGTCGTCGTGGCGGCCGACGAATGGCGAGATGAAGGTCGCCCCCGCCTTGGCCGCGAGCAGCGCCTGGTTGGCGGAAAAGCACAGGGTAACGTTGACCATCGTGCCGTCGCTGGTCAGCGTCTTGCACGCGCGCAGGCCGTCGATGGTCAGCGGCACCTTTACCGCGACATTGTCCGCGATCTTCCGCACGGTCTCCGCCTCGCGCATCATGCCCTCGTAATCGAGCGCGACGACCTCGGCCGACACCGGCCCGTCGACGATCGCGCAGATTTCGCGGACGACCTCCAGGAAATCGCGCCCCGATTTGTGGATCAGCGACGGGTTGGTGGTGACGCCGTCGACCAGGCCCGATTCGGCCAGCGATCGGATTTCGGCGGTGTCGGCGGTGTCGACAAAGAATTTCATCGGGTGTGCTCCCTGGTTTCGCCGTCCTTTCGCCGATCGGTCCGCAGCGGGCAAGCGTTGCACGCTAATTTAACCAACGCCCGAATAGATCGGCGGGATGTTCGAACCCATCGTACCGCCAACGCCGGAAGAGGAGGGTCGTCAGCGCGCGCTCGACGCCCAGGCATTGCTGGATACGCCGCGCGAAGCCGCGTTCGACGCGCTGGTGCGCATTGCTGCCGAAGTCCTCGACGTGCCGGTGGCGATGCTCACCCTGGTCGACCGCGCGCGGGTGTGGACCAAGGCGTCGACCGGCGTCGACCGGATCGAGCTGCCGCGGGCGAATGCGCTGTGCGACGTCACCGTCGCGAACGGCGATGTCGTCGAGATCAGCGATCTGTTGAGCGAGCCGCAATTTGCCGACCGCATGGGCCTGACCGAGCATCACCAGATCCGCTTCTATATCGGCGCGCCGGTCACGGCGGCGATCGACCATGATGTCGAACCGCGGGTGATCGGCACGCTGTGCGGGATCGACCACCAGCCGCGCACGCTCACCGCGCGCCAGCAGGAACAGCTGCGCGAGCTGGCCGTGATCGCCGGAACGCTGATCGCGGCACGCACCAGTGCGCATCAGGCGATGACCCTGGCCGAAAGCGCGAGCGCGGGTGCCCAGGCGCTGCGCCGTCAGGAGCGGACCTTTCACCAGGCCGAGCGGCTGGCGATGATCGGTTCGTGGCGCTATTCGATCGTCGACAACACCGTCGTCTGGTCCGAGGGCGTGTATCGCATCCACGAGCTCGATCCCGGCAGCCCGCTGACCGTGGAAACCGCGCTCGATTATTATCCGCCGCACGCCCGCGCAGTCGTCAGCGATGCGCTCGCCCGCACGATCGAAACAGGCGAAAGCTTCAATTTCGAAGTCGATTTCGTCACCGCGCGCCAGCGGCCGTTGCGCGTGCGCTGTATCGGCGAAGTCGAGTTGGAAAAGGGGCGGCCGGTCGCGGTCACCGGCCTGATCCAGGACATCACCGAACGCTACATGATGGAACAGAGCCTCCGCCGGTCGGCGGCCGTCGACGAGGTGACGCGGATCGGCAATCGCGCCGCGTTCAACCGCGAGCTCGAGAACGCGATGGCGCGCGCGCGGCTGGGTGAGGCGCCGCTGACGCTGGTGCTGATCGATCTCGACGGGTTCAAGGCGATCAACGACACCCACGGCCACCTGACCGGCGACGACGTGCTGCGCGCGGTCGGGCGGCGGCTGCGTGCGCCCTATCTCGCCGACAGCTTCGCGGCCCGGCTGGGTGGCGACGAATTTGCCCTGATCGTCACCGACCCGGCGATCTGCGCGGATCCCGCCCCGACGATCGAGCGGCTGACCGGCGACCTCAAGCTGCCGGTCCATACGGGCCAGGGCGCGATCGGCATGTCGGGGACGCTCGGCTATTCGGAATTCAGCCCGCTGGTCACGTCGACCCGCGAGTTCATCCGCCGCGCCGACGCCGCGCTCTACGAGGCCAAGCGCCTCGAACGCGGCACGGCGCGCAGCTATTCCGGGCTGCTGTTTCGTCCGGGGGTCGCCACGCGGGCGGCCTGACGCCCGCACCGCTCCCCTTCCCCGGTTCCCCCGCGTGCCCGCACGCCCTAGATAGCGGCGATGCCTCTTCCCCGCGCTCGCGTGCTCGTCCTCAATTCCGCGCTCGGTCCGCTCGATTACAGGGTGCCCGCCGGCATGACGGTCGAACCGGGCTCGATCGTCGTCGCCCCGCTCGGCCCCCGTCAGCTCGTCGGCGTGGTCTGGGAAGCCGATCGGCTGGTGACCGAGGAGGTGGGCGACAACCGCCTGCGCAACCTGATCGCGGTTGCCGACGCGCCGCCGATCCCCGCCGCGCTGCGCCGCTTGGTCGAATGGGCCGCCGATTATTATCTCGCCCCGCCCGCCGCAGTCCTGCGCATGGCGCTGGCATCGACATCGGCGCTGGAGGGGGTGAAGCGCATCACCGAATATCGCGCAACCGGCGTCGTGCCCGAACGGCTGACGCCGCAACGCGCCCGGGCGATCGAACGGATCGGCGATCGCCAGGGGCTGATCCGCGAGCTCGCGACGATCGCGGGCGTGTCGGACGCGGTCATTCGCGGGCTGGTCAACGCCGGCGCGATCGCGGCGGTCGAAGTCGATCTTGATTCGCCCTATCCCCTGCCCGACCCCGATCATGCGCCGCCCCGGCTGAACCCGGCCCAGCGCGACGCCGCAACCGCACTGGCCGACGCGGTCGCCGCGCGCGAGTTCCAGCCGTTCCTGCTCGACGGCGTCACCGGGTCGGGCAAGACCGAAGTCTATTTCGAAGCGATCGCACGGGCCTTGCGCGACGGGCGCCAGACGCTCGTGCTGCTGCCCGAAATCGCGCTGACCGAGCCGTTTCTCGATCGCTTCAACGCGCGTTTCGGCTGCGCGCCGGTCGCCTGGCATTCCGACCTGCGCCAGTCGCAGCGCCGCCGCGCGTGGCGCGCGATCGCCACCGGCGAGGCGCGGGTGACGGTGGGCGCGCGATCGGCGCTATTCCTGCCCTATCGCGACCTCGGGCTCATCATCGTCGACGAGGCGCACGAAACGAGCTTCAAGCAGGAAGAGGGCGTGCATTATCACGCCCGCGACGTCGCGGTCATGCGCGCGCGCTTTGAGTCCTGCCCGGTCGTGCTGGCGTCGGCCACGCCCGCGATCGAGACGCGGGTTCAGGTGGCGGCCGGCCGCTACCGCGAACTCCGGCTGCCTGCGCGCCACGGGGGTGCCGAATTGCCGACGATCGAGGCGATCGACCTGATCGCCGAACCGCCGCCGCGCGGCCGCTGGATCGCGCCCCGGCTGGTACAGGCGATCGACGCGACGCTGGCGCGCGGGGAGCAGGCGCTGCTGTTCCTCAACCGTCGCGGCTATGCGCCGCTGACGCTGTGCCGGGGGTGCGGGCACCGCTTCCAGTGCCCGAACTGCACCGCCTGGATGGTCGAGCACCGGCTGATCCATCGTCTGTCGTGTCATCATTGCGGCCACATGATCCCAACCCCGCGCGCCTGTCCCAATTGCGATGCGGAGGATGCCCTGGTCGCCTGCGGCCCGGGGGTGGAGCGGATCGCCGACGAAGTCGCCGCTTTATGGCCCGATGCGCGTGCCGCCGTCGTCACCTCGGACACCATCTGGTCGCCGGCCAAGGCGGCCGAGTTCGTGCGCCGCATGACCGCGCGGGAGATCGACATCGTCATCGGCACGCAATTGGTGACCAAGGGCTATCACTTTCCCGACCTCACGCTGGTCGGCGTGATCGACGGCGACCTGGGTCTTTCCGGCGGCGACCTCCGCGCATCCGAACGCACCTTTCAACAGATCATGCAGGTCGCCGGTCGCGCCGGGCGGGGTGAAAAGCCCGGCCATGTCCTCCTTCAGACCCACCAGCCGACCGCGCCGGTCATAGCGGCACTGGTCAGCGGCGATGCCGAGGGCTTCTACGCCGCCGAAACCCAGGCACGCCGCGAGGCGGACGCCCCGCCCTTCGGCCGGTATGCCGCGATCATCGTCTCGTCCGAGGACAGGGAGGCCGCCGACGACACCGCGCGCGCGATCGGCCGATCGGCACCCGAACGGGAGGGCATGCACGTCTATGGCCCCGCCCCCGCCCCGCTCGCGATGTTGCGCGGGCGCCACCGCTTCCGTCTGCTCGTCCACGCGACCCGCGGCCTGGCGGTTCAGGACGAAATTCGCGCATGGCTGGGCACGCTCGCATGGCCGGCGCGCGTCCGGGTCAGCGTCGACGTCGATCCCTACAGCTTCGTGTGAAGATTAGCGTGCGCAACTGGCAAGCGACCCCGGGGTAGGCCAGGGCCGCTCACAAGATCATCCCTCCTTAAATCAACGCCTCGATCAGCCCGATCAGCGGGCGGTCGGCCGGCGGCATCGGCAGGGCGTGGAGTTCGACGGGGCGCAACCATCTGAGCGCGGTCGCATGCCGGGCCGTCGGCACGCCCGTCCATTTGCGCAGCACGAAGACCAGCAGCAACAGATGGCGCGCGCCCAGCGGCGCGCTGGCAAAGACCGCCGGGGCCAGGCACGATGCCTCGACGTCGATGCCCAGTTCCTCGCCAAGCTCGCGGATCAGCGCGGCCTCGGGTGTTTCCCCCACCTCGATCTTGCCGCCGGGAAACTCCCATAACCCTGCCATGTCACCGCCCGGCGGCCGCTGCTGGACCAGCACGCGGCCGTCGCCGTCGACCATCGCCGCCGCGCAGACCAGCATCAGCGGCAGTGCGTCGGGCGCGGCGGTGAGCATTCATTAACTCCTTTGGCAGTAGACCGGGCAGTATTAGCGGGAGTTCGGCATCTTGACACGCGGGATGAAAAACCAGGTCCGTCGGTTGATCGCCGATCAAAAGGGCGCGACCGCAATCGAATATGGCCTGATCGTTTCCCTGGTTGTGATCGCAATGGTCGCCAGCCTGAGCAGCGTCGGCAGCGTCACGTCGGAAATCTGGAATAATGTGTCCACCAAGGTTCGCGAAAATTCCCCCCAAAATGGTGGTTAACGCGATTATAACCTTGTTCACTTAAGTATTTTTCAACCCTGATCGCCGATACACGCAATTACTGGACCGGGCTCTCCCCGGAGCAGTCGGGTGATTGAAGTCAGTTTATTTGAAGATGGAGACCGGTATGCAGAAGATTCGCGCTTTCCTGAAGAACAACAAGGGCGCCACCGCGATCGAGTACGGCCTGATCGCCGCGCTGATCGCCGTTGCCGCCATTGCCGCCATGCAGGGTCTGGGCAGCAGCCTGAAGGGCACGTTCGAGAACGTGTCGGGCACGATGACCACGGCGACGGGCGCCGGCGGTGGTGCTGCGGCTCCGGCGGCCTCGACCGGCGGCTGATCCGCAAACATCATTCTCCGATGGGGGGCGGCGTGGCTTCGGTCACGCCGCCCTTTTCGTTTTGGGGCGTCATGCGATTCATGGACGTTGCCCCGGCGGTGGCCGGGGCCTGTGGCAACGACATGTTCCAAGCCCCTCCCCTGAAGGGGAGGTGCTTGAGAAGAATCAGTTCGCTCTCAACGCTCCTAAATCCGCCCCATCGCCAGGAATTTCTGTCGCCGGTCGCGCCGCAGCACATCCGCCGGCTTGCCCGACAGTCCCGCCAGTGCCGCGGCAATCGCGTCACCCAGCGCACCGATCGCCGCCGCCGGGTCGCGATGCGCGCCGCCCACCGGCTCGGGCACGACCATGTCGATGACCTTGAGCGCCTTCAGCTCCTGCGCCGTCACTTTCATCGCCTCGGCTGCATCGGCCGCCTTGTCGGCGGTCCGCCACAGGATCGACGCACACCCCTCGGGCGAGATCACCGAATAGACCGCGTGCTCCATCATCAGCACCCGGTTACCCGCCGCCAGCGCGATCGCGCCGCCCGATCCGCCCTCGCCCAGGATCGCCGACACCATCGGCACGCCCAGCTTCAGGCTGACCTGAGTCGAACGCGCGATCGCCTCGGCCTGGCCACGCTCCTCCGCCTGGACGCCGGGAAACGCGCCGGGCGTGTCGACCAGCGTCACGACGGGCAGGCCGAACCGGTCGGCCAGCTCCATCAGGCGCATCGCCTTGCGATAGCCTTCCGGCTTGCCCATGCCGAAATTGTGACGCAGCCGGCTGGCGGTATCGTCGCCCTTTTCATGGCCGATCACCACCACCCGCTGACCGCGAAACCGGGCGAAGCCGCCCAGGATCGCCTGATCGTCGGCAAAGGCGCGGTCGCCGCCCAAGGCCATGAAATCGTCGAACAGCGCGGCGACGACATGCTTGAAATGCGGCCGGTCCTGGTGGCGCGCGACCTGCGTCTTCTGCCACGGCGTCAGCCGCTGATAGGTTTCGCGCAGCAGCCGTTCCGACTTGGCCTCCAGCCGCGCGATCTCCGCGCCGATGTCGAGCTCGCCGCTGCTCGCGGTATCGCGCAGTTCGTCGATGCGAGCCTGAAGCTCGGCGATCGGCTTTTCGAAATCCAGAAACATCACCATGGCGCGCGGGCTAGGGCCGACGGGGCTTTACGTCAACGAGCGGATGGCGCGCATTGACCAGCTCGATCAGCCGGCGACTGTCGACATGGGTGTAGATTTCGGTCGTCGCGATGTCGGCATGCCCCAGCATCGCCTGGAGCGCGCGCAGGTCCGCGCCCCCTTCCAGCAGGTGCGTGGCAAATGCGTGGCGCAGCACGTGCGGACTGATCCGGTCGGGCGGGATGCCCGCCGCCGCGCCCAGTGCGCGGATCAGCTGGAACAGCCGCACCCGGCTGAGATGCCCGGCGCGCGACGGGAAAAGCCACGCGCTGGCCGCCGGCACCTCGCCGCGCCACGCGGCCACGGCGGCACGCGCGCGATCCGAAATCGGCACCAGCCGCTCGCGCCCGCCCTTGCCGCGCAGGATGACGAAGGGGCGATCGGGCGAGACCGCATTGCGCGGCAGCGACACCAGCTCGGTCGCGCGCAATCCCGACCCGTAGAGCAGCTCGACCAGCGCGGACAGGCGCAGATCCGCCGGATCGACCGGCGTGCGCGCCAGCCTTTCGGCGATCACCGCGAACAGCCGGTCGACATCGCCGGTCGACAGGATTTTGGGCAATGGCCGCGCCGCGCCCGGGCGGGGCAGCGCCGCGCCGGGATTGTCGGCGCGAAATCCCTCGTCGACCAGAAAATCGAAAAAGCGGCGCAGCGCCGCCGACTTGCGCGCCACCGTCGCGCGGGCCAGCGGCGCCCAGTCGCCCGTCACCCGTTCGATCGCCGCCCGGTCGGCCGCCGCAAGCTGCCCCCCGGCGGCCTCCGACGCCAGGCGTAGGTCGCTGGCATAGGCCGCGATGGTGTTGCGCGCCGCCCCTGCTTCGGCCGCCATCATTTCCAGAAACCGGTCGATCAGCGCGGGATCGCCCGGCGCGCTCACGCGCGCGCGATCGCTTCCGCAGCGATCATCCGGGCCTCGCCGTTCAGCCCCACTGCGTCGAGCGCCGCGACGATGTTGAACAGCGCCACCGGCGACACGCCGCGCCAGTCGCTGGTCTGCATGCCCACCGCGGCGAGCAGCAGGACGGTGCCCGGCTCGCCGCGGCTCGCGGCGGTGCGGATCGCATCGGTCCAGCTATTGTCGGTATTGATCGGCACCGCCAGCGCCTGGGCGATGTCGGCGACCTGATTTTCGGGCAGGCGGCCCAGCCCGGCCAGCCCGGCGAACAAAAGCTGCGCCTTGCGCGATTCCGCGCCGCCATAGGCCGACAGGTCGCCGCCATCGACCGCGATGCGCCCGGCCGGATCGGCCAGCGCCAGCATCGCCCAGCCATCGCTGCGTGCCGGCACCAGGCCGCGCCAGCGCAACGCGCGGAGGTCCTTGCCCGCGGTCAGCATCGACGCGATCAGCGCGTCGGCATCGCCGACATAGGCTTCGGCGGCCGGGATGCGCGCCGCCGCATCGCTGGTCAGCACCAGTCGCGCGTGGCGCTGGATCGGCGTCGATCCCTGCCACAGGTTGCGCAGCGCGGTCAGCCGACCCTCGATCGACTGGGCGGCATAGGCGTCGGTCAGCCCCTCGATCACCGTCGCGTCGGCACCCGCGACGTCCTGTGCCTCGCTGACCAGCGCGAACAGATCGCGATAGGCCGCGCCCGAATAGACGCCGCGCACCGCCGCCAGCTCCGCCGACGCCAGCCGGTCGGCCGCAGGCAGCGCCGGGGCGAGCGCCTGCCACAGCCGCACCTGCGGCCCCACCGTGTCGATCAGCCGTGCGGGCACCAGCTCGCCGGTTGCCGCCGCCAGCCCCCAGCGCCACGCATCCAGCCGGTCGACATTGTCCCATTCGACCGTCACCGCGCGCCGGCCCTGGGCCCCCGCGCCGACGATCTTTTCGGCCAGTACCAGGTCGATGCCGCGTGCCGCGCCCTGCCGCCGCGCCGCGTCGATCAGCCGCCCGGCCTCCTCGGGCCGGCCGGCCAGTGCCGCGCACATCGCCTCCGCCACCCGCCAGCCGCGTTCGGCGCTGACCCGCATCGCCCCGTCGACCAGCGGGCACATCCCGGCCGGGTCGCCGGTGGCGAGCGCCGCCTGTTGCGCGATCTGGAACATCTTGGGGGTATAGTCGGCGACATCGACCGACTGGACGACGCCACGCGCGGCATTGGCCTCGCCCATCCGGATCAGCAGCCACGCGCGCTCGGCGGCGAAATCGGCACCGTTGACCCCAGCGGGCGTGTCGACCTCGCTCACCAGCGCGCGGCGCAGCGCGATCGACAGCCAGCGCGACGCGATCGGCGCGTCCAGCCGGCGCATCAGCACTTCCAGGAAGCGCCCATTGTCGCCGCCGAACGCATTGGCGGGCAGTCCGCCGCGCCCCGCCGCCGCGAAACCGACGCGGTTGAGCGACCGGCGGGCAAATGCGGGCAGTTCGTAACGCTCCAGCTCCTCGGGCGTCAGCTCTTCCGCCACCGCCTCGCCAAGGCTGTCATTGCCGAGTGCCGCATTGCCGGTCAGGTCGTCGGGCGGACCGGCGGGCCGGGCGAGGGTCTCTCCGCCCTGCGGCGTCGCGGCGGGCGCGGGCGTCGGCGACGGTGCCGGCTCGACCGGGTCATTGAAGCCCGGCGGCAGCAGCGATTCGGGCGTATCCTGACTGAGCGCGGGCAGCGCGGCGACCATCGCGCCCAGCGCGACGGTGACGCAGATCGCGCTAGTTCGAGAGGTTTTCAATCGAGACCACCTTTTCGACGCGCACGGGTTCCTTCGCCGAATCGCGGCCAGCCAGCACGAACAACCCGCCGACCACCAGCACGACAATGACGATCAGCAACAACAGCAAACGGGACATGGGCAGGCGGCATCCTTGCAACCGGTGTGGACCGGAATGGAACGAGACTGAATCGGGGGCCTTTTGCCCGACAGGCGGCGTCGCTGTATAGCCCCCCGCAATGATGTCGACCCAACTCGCACCGCAACCTCGCTGGACCGGCAAGCCGATCGTGCTGATCGGGCTGATGGGCGCGGGCAAATCGACGATCGGCCGCCGGCTGGCCGCGCGGCTCGACCTGCCCTTCGTCGATGCCGATGTCGAGATCGAGAAGGCGGCGGGGATGACCATCGCGGAGATCTTTGAGCGCTATGGCGAACCCCATTTCCGCGATGGCGAACGCCGCGTGATCGCGCGGCTGATCGACGGCAGCCCGCGCGTGGTGGCGACCGGCGGCGGCGCGTTCGTCAACGAACAGACGCGCGAACTCATCCTCGATCACGCGCTCGCCGTATGGCTCGACGCCGATCCGCACGTGCTGGCGGAACGGGTCAGGAAGCGCGACACCCGGCCGCTGCTGCGCAACCGCGATCCGCTGGCGGTGCTGAGCGACCTCGCCAACCAGCGCAACCCGCTCTATGCGATGGCCCCGATCCGCGTGGCCAGCAACCGCACGCCGCACGATGCCACCGTCAACGCTATTCTGAAGGCCCTGTATCCTTGACCGTCATTCCGGTTTCGCTCGGCGATCGCAGCTATGACGTGCGGATCGCGCCGGGCCTGCTCGCCCGTGCCGGCGATCTGATCGCGCCGCTGGCGGGCAAGCGCCCCGTCGCGATCGTCACCGACAGCAACCTGGGCCCCCATCTCGCGACGTTGCGCGCATCGCTGGCCCAGTCCGGCGTCGCCGCCGAGCCGATCATCCTGCCGCCGGGCGAGGCGAGCAAGAGCTGGTCGATGCTCGAACAGCTCACCGACACGCTGCTGTCGCTGGGGGTCGAGCGCGACGACCATGTCATCGCGCTGGGCGGCGGGGTGATCGGCGACCTGGTCGGCTTCGTCACCGCCATCCTCAAGCGCGGCTGCAACTTCATTCAGGTGCCGACGACGCTGCTCGCCCAGGTCGACAGCTCGGTCGGCGGCAAGACCGCGATCAACGCGCGCGCGGGCAAGAATCTGGTCGGCGCGTTTCACCAGCCCGCCCTGGTGCTGATCGACCCCGACGTGCTCGCCACGCTGCCGCCGCGCGAGCTGCGCGCGGGCTATGCCGAGGTGGTCAAATACGGGCTGATCGACGATGCCGGCTTCTTCGCCTGGTGCGAGGCGCAGGGTGCGGCGCTGCTGGCCGGCGACGCGTCCGCGCGCGCGACCGCGATCGCGCATTCGGTCGCGGCCAAGGCGCGGATCGTCGGCGCGGACGAGCGCGAGACGACCGGCACCCGCGCACTCCTCAACCTCGGCCACACCTTCGGCCATGCGCTTGAGGCGGAGACCGGCTTTAGCGACCGGCTGCTGCATGGCGAGGCGGTGGCGGCCGGCATGGCGCTCGCCTTCGCCTTTTCCGCCGATCAGGGCCTGTGCGCGGATGAGGACGCCGCCCGCGTCGCCGCGCACCTCAGCGCGGTCGGCCTGCCCGACGGGCTGACGGCGGCGGGCATCACCGCGTCGGGCGAGGCCCTGGTCGCACATATGCGCCACGACAAGAAAATGGCGGGCGGCACGCTGCCCTTCCTGCTCGCGCGCGGCATCGGCCGGACCTATCTCGACAAGACCGTCGACCTCGCCGCCGTCGCCGATTTCCTGAACCGCCAGCCCCGCTGATGCCCAACGGCGTCAGCAAACGCGACCTGCCGACCAAGACCTGCCCGGTCTGCCAGCGCCCCTTCACCTGGCGCAAGAAATGGGCGCGCGACTGGGAGAATGTGGTCTACTGCTCCGACCGTTGCCGGATGACGGGGCGGTAGGGGATGGTCGACTGGTCCCGGATTGCCCGTCGCGAAGGCCGCATATTGGTTGGGGAGCGGACATGCCGGTGTTTTGCCCGGCGACCGATCTCGACCTGCAGTGCTCGCAGCTCGCCACGCGGCTAATCGGACGTGGTTGCATGCCGTGCGACCTAGAAATCGATCCCCAAGCTAAGCTGCACCGCACGCCCATCAATAAAGCCGTAAACGCCGCTCCCGAAAACGTCCCATCCGAAGGTGTCGGCTAGGTTGGTGGCGCTCAGCCGCGCCTGCGCCGGAAGTTCGCCAAGCCGGAAGCCGTAGCGCACGCCCGCATCGAACAGGGTCCGCGCGGGTACGCGAACGGCGTTGCTGCTGGTTGCGACGATCGAGGATTGTGTCCGTACCCCGAGCGACAGGGTGACGCCTTCGCCCAAGGGCGGTCTCCAGTCGAAGGCGAGGTTGAAGCGCCGGTCCGGCCGCCCGACCGCTTCGGTCCCTACCAGTCCTGCCTCAACTGCCGAGCCGCGTACCTTGGAGTCGCCGATGATCGCCCCGCCCACCACATCGAGCCGCGGGGTGATCGCGCCCGACAGGCTCACCTCGATGCCCCGGTTCGCGGTGCTGCCGAGCTGGCTGAACGCGCCTTGCGGGTCGAACTGGAAGTAGGGGCGGCTCAGATCATAGGCACCCAAGACCAGGCTGAGATCGGGCTTCACCTTCCAGCGCAAGCCAATATCGTACTGACGGGTACGGCTCGCAGGCAGCGGGGCGTTGCGGTTGGTCGCGCTGCCCGGCGCGGCGCCGCTGTCCTCCAGCCCCTCGGCGTAGCTGGCATAGGCCGAGATGCGCTCGCTGAGCCGCAGGGAACCGGTGGCGGTGAGCAGTACAGGGCTCGACCTGCCGACCAGCGCCGCCCCGTTGCCGGGCACGGCGTGCTGGCGGTAGCCGGTCTTTTGAAGACCGAGATTGAGGTTGACGCCGCCCCGCCAGTTTAGGGCATACCCCGCTGCAATCGTCCCCTGCCGGATCTGGTTGAGGTCTTGCGCTCCGAAAGCGCGGTCCGGGCGCGGCGCGGGCTGCGGCGCACCGATCGCGATCCGGCCCAGATCGACGAACTGGCTCCCCCCGAACAGGCGCTCGCGCAGGCGCCCGCGCAGCGACAGCGTGAGCGTATGCCGCAGAACGTCGCTGCCAAAGGCGCGGTCCAGCCGCAGCTCGCCGCTGGTCGAACCGTTGCGCGCGGGCGGATCGGTGACGATCAGCTGACTCGCGGTCGCATCGGGGGTCACGTCGAGATAGAGATTGGCAAAGCTCGCGCGCGCGTTCGAGACCGAACGGAACAGCCCTGCCCGCAGCCGCCAGCCGCCCTCCTGCCACTTGAAGATGACGCCGAAATTGTAGCGGTTGCGCGAGTTCTCGGCCCACTCCGGCCCGGTGAACAACAAACGCGGGACGCGCGGGGGGAGGTATTCGCCCGCGGTGATGTAATCCGGCGGACTCTGCGCCTCGCGCATTGCGACATAGGAGACAAAGGGCACCACCTCTATCGTTTCGGTCGGTTTCCATTCGAAGGTGGCGCTGCCTGAGGCGATCCAGTCGGTGGTGCCGTTGCCATAGCGCTCGCGATACGCCCCAGCGCCCAGCGCTGCGCCGACACGTTGGGAAAACCGGACATCGGCGGTCGCCTCCGAAACCAGAAAGCCGAAGGTGTCGGCCGAGGCGAACAGGCTGCGACCGGGAACTCTGGCAGGTCTGCGCAGCCGGATGTCGACGACGCCCGAGGGGGCCGGAAAGGCAAAGCCCTGCGCCGCGATCCCGACGCGGATTGTGGTGGTTGACCGCAGTATCGGGGAAGGCAGCGTCACCGGGTCGAAATAGAGATCCTCCAGCCGAACATTTCCCGCGTCCACCGCCGAAAAGCCGCGCACATCGTCCGTGCCATAGAGCCCGATGTTCTCGCGACCGATGCTGGTGCCGAACGCATCCTCGGCGGCCTGAAGCGCGTTTTCGGTGGAGCGCTGGGCGTGCAGCGGCCCCGCGGCGATACCCGCAAGCAGCCCCGCAGCGAGTCGCATGATTGTTGAATTTTTCATGTAATATGAATTTCCGGCCCATTGAATGGGTGCTTGTTTTCCCGGCAAATGCTGCGATGACCATCAACTTCATCCGCATCACATATGATGAAATCTAAACAATGAATCCGCGCGCATCGCTCAACGTCTCGCTAAACGCCCTGCGGGTGTTCGAAGCCGTGGTGCGGCTGGGCGGAGTGAACCCGGCGGCCGCCGAGCTGGGACTGACCGCCTCTGCGATCAGTCACCAGCTCAAGGCTCTGGACGCTGCCATGCCCCTGCCACTGCTTCGACGCGAGGGGCGAAGGGCGGTGCCGACCGCGCAGGGCGCGAAACTTGCCGCACAACTGGGCGGGGCCTTCGCCGCGATTGACGATGCCGTCGACGATATGCGCAGCGCCAGGCAGGTGATGACGATCAGTGCCTATGACAGCTTTGCGGTCAATTGGCTGCTGCCGCGCCTCGCCCGCTTCACCGAATCTCGGCCTGAGATCGACGTGCGTCTGGCGACCTCGCCGCGCCTGCTTGATCTCGAGCGTGAACGGATCGATTGTGCGATCCGGCTCGGCCCGGGCGGCTGGCCGGGCATCGATGCGCATCTGCTGGTGCCGCAGTACTTCGGCCCGCTGGTGCGCAGTGACCGGGCGGATGGCGCGACGATCCCGCGAATCTTGTGGGTCGGGTGCGAGGACGACTGGGACCCTTGGCCGCAGTTGCAGCACGGCGGGCAGGAGATTCGCGTGATGTCGCGCGAACTGGTGATCGGGGCGGTGATGGCGGGGACGGGTATGGGCGTGCTCGATCTGATCCTGATGTCCGACCGGATCGCCAACCGCGAGGTCACGGTGTCGGGCCCGCGCCATGCCTCGCCGTGGAGCTATTACCTCGCGCTCCCCGCCGGACGTCGGACCTCTCCGCACGTCCGCGCCTTTGCCGATTGGGTGCGCGAGGAAATGGGCCGCACCGAACGCTTCCTGAACGAGAATGTAGCGTGACGAATACCGCTGCATCTAGCGATGACTTGGCAGCGTCACGCCGTCCATATCCCGACGTATCGGCCTTTCGTCCTGATGCGGCAACGGCCAAGACTAAAGTAACGAGGCTCTGATTTCAGCAGGCGTTAATCGCGACCGATTTCGCGAAGGGTGCCGTAAGCCGCACGACCACTTTGCCAGCGCCATCGGCTGCTGCGCCTGTATTTTGGTCACGAACGGCGTGGTCACGACGACAGACGAGCCACGCGGAAAGCCGCTCCCCTACCCCCGCAACGCCAGCCACAGCCAGCCGCCGATCATCAGCAGGCCGCCGATCGGCGTGATCGCGCCGAACCAGCGCGGCGCGCCCAGCGCCATCGCGTAGAGCGTGCCGGCGAAGACCAGCCCGCCGATGACGAACAGCCAGCCCGCGCCCCGCGCGCCCGCCTGCACCGCGACGATCGCGGCGACGGCATGGACCATCTGATAGATGCCGCCGGTGCGCAGCCATTCCTGTGCCTGCCCGCTCGCGCCATGCGCACCGAACGCGCCCGCCGCCACCGCAAGTCCGCCCGACAATGCGGCAAGCCCCAGCAACACGTTCACGTCGGCTGCTCTTCCGTCCGGGCACGCTGGCGCTGGCGCCAGAACAGCTTTTCCGACGCGGCATAGAGGTCGCCGGTCTCGACCTGGATGCCCAGCCGATCGGCGTCCATCTTGCGATATTCGTCCTCGGTGCGCTCGATCTCGGTCTCGTCGACGCCGACGCAGCGCATCGCGTCGCGCGCCATCGCGATTGCGGATTCATAGACTTCGCGCGTGATCCGCTCGACCGGCGCGCCCTTCAGCTTCACGACCGAGCGGCGGTCATAGGCGCGCAGCATGATGGCGGCGTGGGGAAAGGCGTGCTTGACCGCGTGCAGCGCGTCGGCATCGAGCTGGTCGCCGTCGAGGCAGAACAGCAGCAGGTCGGCATCCGCCGCCCCCGCCTGGCGCAGCAGTTCCAGCCGCGTGCCGTTGCCGTAATAGACCTTCATGCCGAAACTGCCCGCGACCTCGATCGTCTCGGGATCGGTATCGATCAGCGTCACCGCCAGCCCCTGGCCGATCAGCATCTGGCCCACCGTCTGCCCGAACCGGCCATAACCGATCACGATCGCGCTCGCCCCGTCATGGCTGGGCGTCTCCAGCCCCTCGCCGGTCGGTCCGGTCGCGGCATCGGCGCGGAAACGGCGGGTGAACATCATCAGGAACGGCGTGGTCGCCATCGACAGCGTGACGATCGCCCCGAACAGGCTGGCGGCTTCCGGCGCGATCAGCAGCGCGTTCTGCGCCTGGGTGAACAGGACGAAACCGAACTCGCCGCCCTGGCTGAGCAGCAGGCCGAGCGCGAGTGCCGGGCGCCACTCCATCCGGAACGCCATGCCGATCCCGGTGATGACCGCGGTCTTGGTGACGATCAGCAGCGCCGCCATGCCGATCACGAACGCCGGTCGCTCGGCGATCGCGCCCAGGTCGAGCATCATGCCCACCGCCAGGAAGAACAGGCCGAGCAGGATGGTGCGGAACGGCTCGACATCGGCTTCCAGCTCATGCCGATAGGGACTGTCCGCCAGCATCACGCCCGCGACGAACGCGCCCAGCGCGGTCGAAAGCCCCAGCGCCTGCATGATCGCGGCACTCGCGAGCACGGTGAACAGCCCGGCGAACACGAACATCTCGCGCTCGTTGAGGTTGCCGATCAGCCGGAACAGCGGCCTGAGCAGGAAGCGCCCCGACAGCACCAGCCCCCCGATCGCCAGCACGGTATAGAGCCCCAGCAGCCAGCCCGGCGGCCCGCCCGCATCGGCGGGATTACGCGACAGTGCGGCGACGATCGTGATCAGCGGCACGATCGACAGGTCCTGGAACAGCAGGATGGCAAAGGCGCGCTCGCCGAACGGGGTGCGCAGCCGCCCGGCCGATTGCAGCATCGGCAGCACCTGCGCCGTCGACGACAGCGCCAGCGGCAGGCCGAGCGCAATCGCGGCGGCGGGCGAGAATTGCGCGACGCCCCACACCAGCGCCGCGATCGCGACGCCGCACAGCACGACCTGCAGCAGCCCCAGCGCAAAAATGTCCTGCTTCATCCGCCACAATCGCGACGGGCTCAGCTCCAGCCCGACGAGGAACAGCAGCAGGATGATCCCGAGCTCGGCGATGACCAGCTTCGACTCAGCCTCGCCGACCAGCCCCAGCACCTGCGGGCCGACGACCGCGCCCGCGACCAGGAAGCCCAGCGTCGCCCCGAGCCCCAGCTTGCGGAACAGCAGGACGAAGACCAGGCCGAAGCCGAGCAGCGGCGCGCCCTCGGTGATCATGCTGGGACCATGGCTTTCCATTGTCAGCGCGCCTCCACCGGGGCAGGGCACGCCTGCGCCGCCGCCGCCGCAACCGCCTCGAACGGCAGCCGGATCGAGGCGTGACGCGCGACATGCGCGCGTGCCGCGTCGAACAGCTCGAGCTCGGGCCAGTCGGGCAACGCACCCTCGCCCGCCAGCCATGCTGCCAACGCATCGCGCACCGCCGCCAGTTCGTCGGCGCGCCGCCCGATCGCATGCGCCGCCATCAGCGCCGCCGACGCCTGGCCGAGCGCACAGGCGCCGACGTCGAGGCCGAGCGCCGTCAGCCGCCCCGCCGCATCGACGCGGACCTCGACGCCGATCCGGCTGCCGCACACGGGCGAGCGGCGCTCGACCACGGCCATTGGATCGGCAAGCGGTGCATGGTGCGGAATCGATGCCGCGAGCCGCAGGATGCGTGCGTTATAGAGCGGCGCGCTCATTCGGGTCGTGCCCGGCTCGCGGTCGCCTTGTCCGGCGCGCGCGCGGCGTCGAACAGCGGCTCGCCGCGACGGCGGCGATCGACCAGGTCGGCGATCGACGCGCTCGTCGAATTGAGCAGCGGATAGGTCTGCGACGTCACCATCCATTGCGGCCGCCCCGCCGGACCGCCGCCCAACGTGTCATAGACCAGCACGACCAGCAGGAAGCCCAGGCTGGCCAAAACCAGGCCCTTCAATGCGCCAAAGCCGAAGCCCAGGCCCCGGTCGATCGGTCCCAGCACCGACGTGCGCGTGCGCCGGCCGACCGCGTTGGCGACCATCCGCCCGCCGAAATAGGTTCCCCCCGCCAGGATCGCGAAGGCGAGCACCGCCGCGCCCGACGCGGTGCCGACCCCGCCGACCAGCAGTTCGGTCAGCGGCGCGTGCGCGACCTTGAGCGCAAACACCACGAAGATCCACGCCATCAGCGACAGGACTTCGGTGACGAAGCCGCGCCACAGGCCCAGCACCGCCGCGCCTCCGACTGCGATCAGCACGATGATGTCGAGCGCGGTCAGGTCCATGCGAGCGCAGAAATCCATGTCATGCGGGAACGGCGGACGATCCGCCGTGCGTTCGACGGCTAGCCGCGTCCGAGCATATGGTCAACGAATTGGCGCAGCGTGCGAAACCCCGCCAGCTCGATGCCGGTGCCCTCGCGCTGCTGGCTCGCCGGAGCCAGCGCGCGGCCAAAGCCCAATTTGGTCGCTTCCTTCATGCGCAGCGCCCCGTGCGCGACCGGGCGGATCTCGCCCGACAGCGCGATCTCGCCAAACGCGATCATGTCGGCGGCGACCGGCCGCTCGGCGAGCGCCGAAACGAGCGCGGCCGCGACCGCGAGATCGGCGGCGGGGTCCTGCACGCGATAGCCGCCGGCGATGTTCAGATAGACCTCCGCGGTCGAGAAGCTGAGGCCGCAGCGTGCCTCCAGCACCGCCAGCACCATCGCCAGCCGTCCGCTGTCCCAGCCGACTACCGCGCGGCGCGGCGTCGCCCCGCTCGCCAGCCGCACGGTCAGCGCCTGCACCTCGACCAGCACCGGCCGCGTGCCCTCCAGCGCGGGGAAGACCACCGCGCCGGTGACGCTCTCGTCGCGACTGGTCAGGAACAGGCTGGACGGGTTGCCGACCTCTGCCAGCCCGCCGGTGTCCATCGCGAACACGCCGATCTCGTCGGTGCCGCCGAAGCGGTTCTTGACCGCGCGCAGGATGCGATACTGGTGGCTGCGCTCGCCCTCGAACGCCAGCACCGTGTCGACCATATGTTCCAGCACGCGCGGGCCCGCGATGCTGCCGTCCTTGGTCACGTGGCCGACCAGCACGACCGCGGTGCCCTGTTCCTTGGCAAAGCGGATCAGCTCGCCCGCGCTCGCGCGCACCTGGCTGACCGTGCCCGGCGCGCCTTCGATCAAATCGCTGTGCATCGTCTGGATCGAATCGATGATGAGCAGGTCGGGCGCAGCCCCCTGCCCCACCGTCGTCAGGATGTCGCGCACCGACGTCGCCGCCGCCAGTTGCACCGGCGCATTGCCCAGCCCCAGCCGCCGCGCGCGCAGCCGCACCTGGTCGGCCGCTTCCTCGCCCGAGACATAGGCGACGCGCTTGCCCGCCAGCGCCAGCTTGGCCGCCGCCTGCAACAGCAGGGTCGACTTGCCGATGCCGGGATCGCCGCCGATCAGGGTCGCCGATCCCTCGACAAAGCCCCCGCCCAGCGCGCGATCGAGTTCGGCGATGCCGGTGCCCATCCGCTCGGGCAGCGGCACGTCGGTGTCCAGCCCCGACATCAGGATCGCCCGCCCGCCTGATTGCAGATTGTGCCGCGCCTGGAACGGCGTCACCACCGCGCCGGCATCCTCGACCAGCGTGTTCCACTCCCCGCAATCCGCGCACTGGCCCTGCCACTGCGACGTCGCGGAACCGCATTGCTGACAGACATAACGCTTGCGGGGCTTCGCCATGCGGCGAGTGTAGGATGCGCGGAACAAAAAGGGAATAGCCGAAGCGGCGTTCGGTTCGTTGGCGCTCGGGGATTTGTTCACGCGAAGGCGCGAAGGCGCAGAGGACGCGGAGGGGAATTGACGTGTTGGCCCGTCCCGCCCCGATTGCAGGAGAGGGACCGCCGCTGCGCGGCGAAACCGCTCTGCGTCCTTCGCGTCTCTGCGTGAAAAACACCTAATCTTCGCGCCTTCGCGCCTTCGCGCGATTACCCTTTTTGAGACCTCACCCCGCGCTCAACTCGCTCCCGCTCTTCAGCGCGCGTCCCCCGTCTTCCTGCTCGACCAGATAGGCCGGATTGTCCTTCGTCCCGTTCTTGACGATCTTGCTGCCCTTGATCGTGCGCTGGACGCGGCGGTCGAAGCGTTCGGCCACCTTGCCCTTCGCCGTGCCGCTGCCCCAGTGCCACGTCACCGCCTGACCCTTTTTGAAGCTGTTCGCCATCTTCGCGCTCCCGTGCTGACGGCGTGACAACCCGCACCGCCTGCGCGCGTTCCGTTGGCAAGCCGCGCGGCGACGGCTATGCGCTCGGCGATGCAGCCCTCCGACATCCGCGTCGCGATCTTCAGCGGGAACTACAACTATGTCCGCGACGGCGCGAACCAGGCGCTGAACAAGCTTGCGCGCCACCTGCTCGATGCCGGCGTCACCCTGCGCGTCTATTCGCCGACGGTCGCACGTCCCGCGTTCGAGCCGACCGGCGACCTGGTCGACGTACCCGCGCTCGCGCTGCCGCTCGGGCGCGACGAATATCGCCTGGGGCTTGGCCTGTCGGGCGGGGTCAGGCGCGACCTTGCCGCCTTTGCTCCCAACCTCGTCCACGTCGCCGCACCCGAAATCACCGGCCACCGCGCGGTCAGCTGGGCGCGGCGCAACGGCGTCGCGACGGTCGCCTCACTCCACACCCGGTTCGAAACCTATGCGCGCTATTACCGCCTGGGCATGCTCGAGCCGCTGATGATCGGGCTGTCGAAGCGCTTCTACAACCGCGTCGATCGCGTGCTGGTGCCCAGCCCCAGCATGGGCGAGGTGCTGCGCGGCTGGGGGGTGACGACGCCGATTTCGATCTGGTCGCGCGGCATCGACCATGCGCGCTTCAACCCCGCCCGCCGCGATCCGGCGTGGCGGCGATCGCTCGGCATCGGCGACGACGACGTTGCGGTCAGCTTTCTCGGCCGGCTGGTGCTCGAAAAGGGGCTGGGCATCTTCGCCGACGTGATCGCGGAGCTGAAACGGCGCGGCGTGCCGCACAAGGTGCTGGTGATCGGCGACGGCCCGGCACGCGGCTGGTTCACCGAACGCGTGCCCGAGGCGATCTTCACCGGCTTCCAGTCGGGCGACGATCTCGGCCGCGCTGTTGCCGGCATGGACGTGTTCTTCATGCCCAGCGTCACCGAAACCTTCGGCAATGTGACGACCGAGGCGATGGCGGCGGGCGTCGCAGTCGTCGCCGCCCGCGCGACCGGCGCGGTCGATCTGGTGCAGCAGGGCGTCACCGGCTTTCTGGTGCCCCCGACCGATATCCGCGCTTATGCCGACGCGATCCAGCAGCTGGTCGAGGACCCCGCGCTCCGCCGCTCGGCGGGCGAGGCCGGCCACCGCGCCGCGCAGCGCTATGTCTGGGAAACCGCCAACCAGGCGGCGCTGGAGGCGTATCTGGAGGTGCTGGCGGCGCAACAGTCGGTGAACTGCCGCACCTGAACAGCGTGCCGGCATCGAGTGTATTGCCAATATAAGGCACCTGCGTTAGTCGCTCGATATGCGCATTTTCAATCTGTCGTGGAGCCTCCGTTCCGTCTTGCGTGGCATTTCGGCGCTGTCGGTTCTGGCTGCAGGTGCCGCACTCGCACAGGATTATCGACCGGCGTTCCACCCGGACACGCTGAAGGGGCCGCCCGCCGGCGCACCGAACGAGGTGCTCACGCTCGGCTCTCCGCATCTGTCCGGCGCACCGGATTTCTTCACGCCGTCGATGCTCGATCCGCTGCTCGATCGCCTGGCGGCATGGCGTCCCACCGCGATCGCGACAGAGGATCTGTCGGGCCTGCAATGCGACGCGCTGCGCCGCTATCCCGCGCGCTATGCCGCCACCGTCGACGATTATTGCCCGGACGTCACTGCCGCCGCCCGCGCGACCGGGCTCGACGTGCCCGCGGCAAATGCGGAGGCCGAGCGCCTGCTCGCGGCGTGGCCGGCCGCGCCGGGTGCGGCCGACCGGCGGCGCCTGGCTGCGGTGTTTCTGGCGGCGGGCGAGCGTCATTCGGCGCTGGTGCAATGGCTGCGCCTGCCGGAGCAGGAGCAGCACGCCGGCGACGGTCTGGACGATGCGCTGGTGAACGAACTTGCCGCGCTGGCCCGGCGGCGCAATGAATCGGTCCTGATCGGCGCGACTCTGGCGGCACGGCTCGGACTGGAACGCGTATGGAGCGTCGACGACCATAGCGCGGATGCGCCCGACAGCGCGGATCCCGCCGAGCGCCAGGCTGCGGGCGAGGCGATCATGCGCGCCTGGGACAACCCCGACACCCGCGCGCGTCAGGCGGAGGACGAGCGGCTCAATGCCGGCCTTGCGCAGCCCGATGGCGTGCTGGCCATGTACCGCGCCTATAATGCGCCCACCTATCCCGACCGCGCCTATCGCTCCGATTTCGGCGCGGCGCTGGTCGAGCCGTCCCCCCAGCAGTTCGGCCGCGGCTATGTCGGCTATTGGGAAACGCGCAACCTGCGGATGGTCGCCAATCTCCGCGACGTGCTGGGCCGCCAGCCGGGCACGCGGCTGCTCGCGATCGTCGGCGCATCGCACAAGGGCTATTACGAGGCGTATCTCAACCAGATGCACGACGTGCGGCTGGTCGATGCCGGGGTCGTCCTGCGCTGACGCGGCCGACCGGGCGAGGTCGGGCCATGCCCGGTCAATCTTCCGAACCGGCCTCCTCTGCCCATTGGAACACCGCCTCCAGCGGCTTGTCGAACACGCGCGCGATGCGGAACGCGGTTTCCAGCGTCGGGGAATAGCGCACCTGCTCGATCGCCGCGATCGTCTGGCGGGTCACCCCGACCTGCTGCCCCAGGTCCGCCTGGGTCATCTCGCCCGCCAGGAAGCGCAGCGTGCGGATGTCGTTGCGGATCGGTGGCCGGGCCATCAGCTGCGCCGATAGCCGATGATCTCCGCCGCGCAGCGGACCAGTTCGGCCACCACCAGCGCGCCGAGCAGCGCGTTGAGCACGCCGATCAGGCTGTTGCCCAGATGCGCGCTGATCCCCGCCGCCAGCATCGCCAGGATCAGCACGGGATAGGCGATCGACGCCGCGCGCGTCGAAATCATCCGGTCACGCTCGTCGGCGGGCGCCGTCGCCTCGTCGCGGCCACGCAGCGCGACGATGGTCGTCGCGATGATCGAATACAGCGTCGCGATGATCACTGCGCCGATCAACAGGACGATGCTGTGGATTCTCAGCACCGCCGGACCGGCATGGCTGCCGATCAGGCCGCCGAAATAGATGGTGGCGAGCAGCAAGACCGCGCCCAGCGTGATCCACGCGATCTTTTCCCGGAACGGCATGTCCTGCTCCCCCACAATCCTGGCTATGTGCCGAGGCGATGTATGTCAAACCGGACGTTGTGTCAATTTTATATAACATCGTGCATAGATTGTTTGACCCGCTGGCGGAGGCTCGCCAGTCACCGGGCATAGGCAGGCATCGTGTCACGCCCTATCTTGCGCATCATGCCCGACCTGTTCGCCGACGATCCCCCGCCCTCCGCGCAGGACATCCCAGCCCCCGACGCGCCGCTTGCCGACCGGCTCCGTCCCCGCACGCTGGGCGAGGTCGTCGGGCAGGATCACCTGACCGGCGCGGACGGCGCGATCGGGCGGATGGTGGCGGCGGGCAAGCTGTCCAGCATGATCCTGTGGGGGCCGCCGGGCACCGGCAAGACGACGATCGCGCGGCTGCTCGCTGCCGCGGTCGGCCTGCGCTACGCGCAGATTTCGGCGGTATTCTCCGGCGTCGCCGACCTCAAGAAAATGTTCGCCGAAGCACGCGACCATGCGCGGATCGGCCAGCGTACGCTGCTGTTCGTGGATGAAATCCACCGCTTCAACCGCGCGCAGCAGGACGGTTTCCTGCCTTATGTCGAGGACGGCACCGTCATCCTGGTCGGAGCGACGACCGAGAATCCCTCGTTCGAATTGAACGCCGCATTGCTCAGCCGCGCACAGGTGCTCATCCTGCGCCGGCTGGACGCGGAGGCACTCGCCACGCTGATCGCACGCGCGGAGGGGGAGACCGGCCGCGCGCTGCCGTTGACCGAAGATGCCCGCGCCGCGCTGATCGCCAGCGCCGATGGCGACGGCCGCTTCCTGCTCAACCAGGTCGAGACGCTGTTCTCGGTCGAGATCGCGGAATCGCTCGACCCGGCCGCCTTGTCGGCGCTGCTCCACCGCCGGATGCCGGTCTATGACAAGGACCGCGAGGGGCATTATAACCTCATCTCCGCGTTGCATAAGTCACTACGCGGATCGGATCCGGACGCCGCGCTTTACTATCTCGCGCGGATGCTGACCGCGGGCGAGGAGCCGCTCTATGTGCTGCGTCGGCTGACGCGCTTCGCCAGCGAGGATATCGGCCTGGCCGATCCGCAGGCGCTGGTCCAATGCCTCGCCGCCAAGGACGCCTATGATTTCCTCGGCTCGCCCGAGGGTGAACTCGCGATCGTCCAGGCGTGCCTCTATTGCGCGACAGCGCCCAAATCCAACGCAGCCTATCGCGCGCAAAAAGCTGCGTGGAAATCAGCCAAGGCGACCGGATCGCTGATGCCGCCCGCAAATATCCTCAACGCGCCGACCCGGCTGATGAAGGACATCGGCTACGGCGCGGGCTATGCCTATGACCATGACGCGCCCGACGGCTTTTCGGGGGCGGATTACTGGCCCGACGGCATGGGTGCCGAAAGCTATTACATCCCGACCGATCGCGGTTATGAGAAGCGCGTGGCCGAACGGCTGGCCTGGTGGGGAGAACGACGGGGTGCGACGCGCGATTAGCCTGGGGTTGATGCTGGCGGCCGTGCCCGCGGCCGCGCAACAGGTTTCGACCCCGCCGACGTCTTCCGCCCATCATCGTGCCATTGCCGCCGGCTACAAGGCGCTGGCGCTGTGCGAGGGCGTGATCGCCGCCGGACGCAGCGAGGCAGCGGTCGCAGCGCTCGAACTGACCGGCATCTATCCCGAATATGAGGCGATGGTCGCGAAGCTTCCCGCGCGCATCGACCGGCCGGCGCGCCGCGTGAGCGTCGTCTTCGATCTGGCACTGAAGCCGCGCGTCGCTGCCTGGTCGCCGCGCTTCGGCTGCATGCTCGCGCCTATCGGTGGCGAACGGATTCCCCTGGCCGGCGAACCAGGCAATGAGCCGCTGCCTGCGCCTGCCGATCCCCGCCCCTGGCCGATGGGCGATCGCGGCATCGCGCCCAGGCCATCGGATGCCCTCGCCGTCCGCGTGACCGCGGCGATGACCGCGTTCTATCGCGGGCGGACGACCGGCATCGTCATCGTGCGCGACGGCCGGATCATCGCCGAAAGCTATGCCGAGGGGTTCGGGCCCTTCACCGCCAACCGCACCTGGTCGGTGGCAAAGAGCATCGCCGGCACCGTCGCGGGGCTGGCGGTCGCCGACCGGCTGGTCGATCCGCGCGCGCCCGCCCCGGTGCCCGAATGGCGCACGCCCGGCGATCCGCGCGCCGCGATCACGCTCGAAAACCTGCTGCGCATGTCGTCCGGGCTGCACAGCGACACCGCGGGCAACCGCACCGACGCGATCTATTTCGGCGGCACCACCGTCACCGAACAGGCGACCGGCTGGCCGTTGATCGCGCCGCCGGGCACGCGCTTTCGCTACGCCAATAACGACATCCTGCTGGCGATGCGGGCGATCCGCGCCGCGATGGCCGACGATGCGCGGTATCACGCCTATCCGGCGACCCGGCTGTTCGCCCCGCTGGGCATGCGCCACACGACTGCGGGTGCGGACTGGCAGGGCAATTTCGTGCTGTCGTCCCAAGTGTATACGACCGCCCGCGACCTCGCCCGGCTCGGCCAGTTCTGGCTCCAGGACGGGGTGTGGCAGGGCCGCCGCCTGTTGCCCGCCGGCTGGATGCGGACGATGACGACGCCCGTCGGTCCGCAGCCCGCGGGCAACGGCCCGCGCTATGGCGCGACGATGTGGCTGTTCGGCCCGCAACAGGGGCTGCCCGCCGGCACCTTTTCGGCCCAGGGCAATCGCGGCCAGTTCGTCATGGTCGTGCCGCAGCATCGGCTGGTCATCGTGCGGCGCGGCGAGGACCCCGTCGGCAATGGGTTCGAGGTCGAACGCTTCGCCGCCGACGTGATCGCGGCATTGAAATAGGGGGGAGCGGCGGATGAGGGACTGGGACGATGCCTGCGCGACCGCACTCGCGCTGCCGGGGGTGGCGATGGACCCCTATTACGGCGTGCCCGTGCCCAAGGTGGCGGGCAAGCCGATCCTGGCGCCGGGGCGCGAGGCCGGCAGTTTCGTGCTGATGGTCTCCAGCGTCGAGAAACAGGTGCTGATGGCGACCGATCCCGACACCTTCTGGCAAACCCTGCATTATGACGGCTATGCCGCCGTGCTCGTCCGCTACGGCACCCCGGCGCGCGATCGCATCGTCGCCTATATCGAACGCAGCTGGTGGGACCGCGCGACCCCCGCGTTGCGCGCGCAGCGGGGCGATGGCCAGCGGCCGTGAACCGTTCGCCCATTTCGTCGCGATCGACTGGTCGGGGGCGAAGGGCGCGCGCCACCCCGGCATCGCGGTGGCGGTGGCGGATGCCGGCGGCGGGCCCCCACGCCTGATCGCCGCGCCGGACGGCGTCTGGTCGCGCCGCGCCGCGCTCGACTGGGTCCGCGGCCGCGCGGACGGCAATATGCTGATCGGCTTCGACTTCAGCTTCGCCCCGCCGCGGATCGAACGCGGCGCCTATCTTCCCGGCGAAGCCACGCCCGACCATGCGCGCGCCTTCTGGGCCTATGTCGATCGCGATTGCGACGATGCCGATCTCGGCGCGGCCTCTTTCCTCGAGCGGCGGCGCGGCCGCCATTTCTATCTGGGCGCGGCCGATGGCCCCAAGGCCCGCTTCATGCATTTCCGCCGGTGCGAGGCGCATTTCAACGCGCGCGGCGGCGGCAAGCCGTCGACCGTCTACGACGCGATCGGCGCGGCCCAGGTCGCGAAGGCCAGCTTTGCCGGGATGCGGCTGCTCCACCATGTCGGCGATGCCCTGCCCGTCTGGCCGATCGACCCCCTGCCCCGTGGCGGCAGCGTCATCGTCGAGATCTATACCGCAATCGCCGCGCGCGCGGCCGGCCTGCGCAAGGGATTGAGCAAGGTGCGCGACCCTGCCGCGCTCGATGCCGCGCTCGCCGCGCTCGACAGTGCGCCCCACGCCCCGCTCGCGCGCTATGACGATCACGCCACCGACGCGCTCGTCACCGCCGCGTGGCTGCGCGCCAACGCCCACCGCCCGGACCTGTGGGCACCGCCGGCGCTCACGCCCGAAATCGCCCGCAGCGAGGGCTGGACCTTCGGCGTGATCTGACGCAATAGCGCCCCGCAGGGCCGCGTTAGCTCAGCTGGTAGAGCAACTGATTTGTAATCAGTAGGTCGTCCGTTCGAGTCGGACACGCGGCACCATGCACTGTCCTGAAAGCATCAGCCTGATGAGCCGCAAGTTGCGCAAGTCGTTGCGTGACCCGCTCACATTACGTCGATACCTTGACATGTTGGAAATGTTCATGAAACGTTCCACTCCATCATGACGAGTGGGCGAAATGAGCTTGTCACAGAAGAGCGCGGCGCGAAAACGTTTCGAAATCTGGGTTCGCACGGGCGTTCGTCTCGACGACGTTGCGCGAACGATCGAGGTCAAGTTCAATCCATGGCATGACCCCGAGAATGGAAGGTTCACCTTCGTCAGTGCCGGTAAGTATTTTCCTCGCGGAGGCTCACAACCATCCTGGAGCGATCAACCCGCCAGTTCGAGCCAAAGCCGGGCCAAAGCTCCTCGACCAGTATTGCAGAGAGCGACACAAGCGCCGGAGCAATCTGCTAAACCTCGCAAAGGGACCTCCGACAACCGACAGAAGCGTGGGAGGTTCTCTGGCGGCGGCAGTGTTGGCTATGGCGGCGCGGGAGCGACCGGCGCTTGGAGCGCAACTGAGGCGCCGCGCGAACCGACATTTGATCGGCTCCCATATGACAGCGTCGTTCGCGGTGCGCGCGCCACCGTGTCGCGATCAGCATCAGGCAACGCAACAGGCGCGTCCGACGAGGTCTTTCGCGTCGTTCTTCGAAACGGATACTCGTTTCAGGTCGACAAGCGTGATCGTACCCGGCGCGTCACCGGTGCGTTGACCGTCGCCGATACTCCGATGCGTTCCCGAACGGCCCAGGCGTCAGCAGGCGGCGCTGAGCGTCGGCAAAGCGACGACGGTGGCCATTACATTGCGGCTCGTTTCAACGGACCAACCGACGCCTTCAATCACTTTGCGCAGGATGCCGGCTTTAACCGCGGTCGTTATCGCCTGCTTGAGGACGAATGGGCGAAAGAGAAGCGTTCCGGAAGCATCGTTACGGTTAGAATCGTTCCCCGATTCAATGGCGTCTCCGCGCGACCATCAGAGATTGATGTTTGGTGGACGGTTGACGGCGACGAAAAGAGCATAAAGTTTCCCAACGAACGGCCGGGGAGAAATCGTCGTGGACGATAAGGCGGAGCAGCTCCTGCAAGAAATTGGGCAATTGCTTACGCTGGATCGGGAGTATCCGTTCGAACCTACGTTGCTTTATGCCCAGCTCGATCACAACATGATTGGAGAGTCGATCTTCAAAGACGTAGGCGCTCATGCTCTATATCGCCGGCCAATCAACCGGCGCCTACCTTACGCGTTGCTTGAACTGTGGGAGGCTCAGACCGGCCCCGATCGATGGTCAGAGATGGAATATGTGCTCCGCGACGGAAAGTTTGAAGTCGCCTACTTTTATCCTGAAGAGATCGGTCCCGAAGAGGATGTCGTTTTGCGCCGCGCACGCGCGGTGGAGCGGCACTTCGCCGGAAAACCCATCGTGTATCCACCTTGGCCACCCCAAGACGATGACTACCAGAGTTTCAAGTTGTAGGTCGGGTTGCGGCCTATTGACCAGATCGCGCTGACTTTATCGCCCACTGAAATCCGTCGCCGGGTGTCAGATGAAGCACCACCCCGCTCACTCCCCCGCCGCGCCCCCGACCGTCCGCGCGTCCAGTTCCGGGTCGCCGCCCAGCGTGCGGTACAGCGTCACCAGATTGGCCGCCTTCGCCAGCCGCGTCGTCACCAGCGTGCGCTGCGCCGCATAGAGCGCGCGCTGCGCGTCGAGGCTGCTGAGGAACGGGTCGATGCCGCCGCGATAGCGCGCCTCGGTCAGCCGCGCGGTGTCACCGGCTGCCTCCACCCCCGCGGTGTCGGCGCGCAGCTGGTCGTCGATCGTGCCGCGCCGCGCCAGCGCGTCCGCCACCTCGCGGAACGCGGTCTGGATCGCGCCTTCATAGGTTGCGCGCGCCGCATCGCGCTGTGCCCTGCTCTGGCGCACGCCGGCAGTCGCGCGACCGCCCGCGAAGATGTCGTAATCGACATTGGGCGCCACCGACCAGTTGAACGAATTATTGTCGAACAACGTGCTCAGCGCGCGGCTGGCAAATCCGAGCGTCGTGGTAAGCGAGATGCGCGGGAACAGCGCCGCGCGCGCCGCGCCGATCCGCGCATTGGCGGCGCGCAGCTGATACTCCGCCTGCACCACGTCGGGGCGGCGCAGCAGGATCGAGGAATCGAGCCCCGCCGGCACCTCAGCCAGCGCGCCGTCCAATTGCTCGATCGTCGGCGGCAGCAGTGACGGATCGACCGGCGCGCCGACCAGCAGGGTCAGCGCGTTGACGTCCTGCGCCAGCGCGGTACGGCTTTCGGCCAGGTCGGACTGCGCCTGCGCCACGATCTGCTCGGCCTGACGCAGGTCGGTGCGCGGTGCGATCCCGCCCGCCAGCCGCGCGCGGGTCAGCTCGACGCTGCGCAGCGCGCTGCGCTCGGTCTCCTGCGCGATCTCCAGCAGCTTCAGATCGGCGGCATAGGTCAGCCACGCGGTGGCGATATCGCCGACCAGCGTCAGCCGCGTCGCGCGCGCCGCCGCCTCGGTCGCGAAAAACTGGTTGAGCGCGGCATCGCTCAGCGACCGGATGCGTCCGAACAGGTCGAGCTCGAACGCGGTGATCCCGGCATTGACGGTGTAGAAGGTGGTAACGGTCGCACCCCCCGCCGCGCCCTGGGTCGCGCGCGACGCGCCGCCGCGGTTGCGGTTGACCGTGCCGCCCGTCGACACCACCGGCAACAGCTCGGCGCGCTGGATGCGATATTGCGCGCGCGCCGCCTCGATATTGGCGGCCGCGACGCGCAGGTCGCGGTTATTGGCGAGCGCGGTCTCGATCAGCGTCCGCAGCCGCGCGTCGCGGAACACCTGATCGAACTTCAGGCTGGCGAGCTCGGCCTCCGACTGGCGCAGATAGGCATCGCCCACCGGCCACGACGGCGCGACCGGCGGCGCGGGCCGCTCGTATTTCGGGGCGAGCGAGCATCCCGCCAGCGCCAGCGGTGCCAGCATCAGGCCGATCGCGCGCCTCATGCCGCCGCCCCCGTGCCGGACGCACTGTCGCCGCCGCGCAGCTTCTTCATCGCGTCGCGCGTGCCGCGCCGCACCAGCACGAAGAACAGCGGAATGTAGAAGATCGCCAGGATCGTCGCGGTGATCATCCCGCCCATCACCGCGGTGCCGATCGCGATGCGGCTGTTGGCCCCCGCCCCGGTCGCGATCGCCAGCGGCAGCACGCCGAAGATGAAGGCGAACGACGTCATCAGGATCGGCCGCAGGCGCAGCCGCGCGGCCGACAGCGCGGCTTCGATGATGCGCACGCCCTTCTTCTCTTCCTGCTCGGCGAACTCGATCATCAGGATCGCGTTCTTCGCCGCCAGCCCCATCGTCGTCAGCAGCCCGATCTGCAGATAGACGTCGTTCTCCAGGCCGCGCAGCGTCACCGCGAACACCGCGCCGACCAGGCCGAGCGGAATGATCAGCAGCACCGCAACCGGGATCGACCAGCTTTCGTACAATGCCGCCAGGCACAGGAAGACGACCAGCAGCGACAGGCCATAGAGCAACGGCGCCTGCCCCGACGACAGCCGCTCCTGATAGGACAGGCCGCTCCACGCGACCGTCGTGCCGGGCAGCTCGGCCGCCAGCGCCATGATCCGCTCCATCGCCTGGCCCGAACTGACGCCCGGCGCCGCCTGGCCCTCGATCTCATAGGCGGGCAGGCCGGAAAAGCGCAGCAGCGAGGCGGGTGCGACCGACCAGCTCGACCGCGCAAAGGCGGAGAACGGCGCCATCCCGCCGCTGTCGGTGCGCACGAACCACTGGCTCAAATCCTCGGGCGCGTCGCGATATTCGGCGTCGCCCTGCACATAGACGCGCTTGACCCGCCCGCGGTCGATGAAATCGTTGACATAGCGGCCGCCCCAAGCGGTCGACAGCGTCGAATTGACATCGGTCTGGCTCAGCCCGAGCGCGGCCAGCTTCTCGGAATCCAGATCGACCTTCAGCGTGGCGAGCGGCGGCAGGTCGCTCGGCCGCACCGACGCGAGCATCGGGTCCTGCGCGGCGGCGGCGAGCAGCTTGTCGCGCGCCGCCTGGAACTGCGCACGCGTCAGCCCGCCGCTGTTCTGCAGCTCCATGGTAAAGCCGTTCGACTGGCCCAGACCGCGCACCGCACCGGGGATCAGCGCGAACACCTGGGCATCGCGCAGCCCGCCCAGCGCGGCGGCGGCGCGTTCGGCGATCGCATCGGCGCTGCTCTGCGCGCCCTTGCGGTCTTCCCATGGCGCGAGCGAGACGAAGCCGCGCCCGGTATTCTGGCCCGACGCGCCGCCCCCGCCGCCGGCGACGCTCAGCATGGTCGAGACATTCTCCTTTTCCTGCGTGAGGAAATAGCGTTCGACCGCATCCTGCACCGCGACGGTGCGTTCGATCGTCGCGCCCGCGGGCAGGCGGAACTGGACGGTCGCGCGCCCCTGGTCCTCGGTCGGCAGGAAACTGGTCGGCAGGCGGAAGAACAGCAGCGCCAGGATCGCAACGACGCCGGCATAGATCAGCAGGAACAGGAGCTTCCGGTTCACCACCGTCTCGGCCATGCCGATATAGCGGTCGGTCATCCGCGCGAAGCCATGGTTGAACCGCTCGCCGGCCCGCTGGCCCCATGCAACCACGCCCGGCGCGCGCCGCGCGAGGAAGCCGGGCCGCTCGTCCTCGCGCCGCTTCAGCAGCGTCGCGGTCAGCGCGGGACTGAGCACCAGCGCGACGACGACCGACAGGACCATCGCGGAGATGATCGTGATCGAGAACTGGCGATAGATCACGCCCGTCGACCCGCCAAAGAACGCCATCGGCAGGAACACCGCCGACAGGACGAGCGCGATCGCGATCAGCGCGACCTGGATCTCGTTCATCGACTCGATCGTGGCGTCGCGCGGGCTCATGCCGGGGTTCTCGTGCATGACGCGTTCGACATTCTCGACCACGACGATCGCGTCGTCGACCAGCAGGCCGATCGCCAGCACCAGCCCGAACAATGTCAGGACGTTGATCGAAAAGCCCGCGATGGCGAACACGGCAAAGGTGCCGAGCAGCACGACCGGAACCGCGATCGTCGGGATCAGCGTGGCGCGCCAGCTCTGCAGGAACACGAACATGACGATGACGACCAGGATGATCGCCTCGATCAGCGTCTCGACCACTTCCTTGACCGACAGGCGGATGAACTCGGTGCTGTCGACCGGATAGGCATATTGGAATCCGGCGGGAAAGCTCTTCGCCTGGCGCTCGACCTCGGCCTTGACCAGTTCTGCGGTCGCCAGCGCGTCGGCGCCGGGGGCGAGCGAGATGGCGAGGCCGACGCCCGGATGCCCGTTGACGCGCGTGCGCACCGCATAGCTTTCGGCACCCAGCTCGACGCGCGCGACGTCGCCGATCGTGACGATCGACCCGTCGGACTGGGATTTCAGGACGATGCGGCGGAACTGGTCCGCGGTCTGCAGCCGCGACTGTGCGGTGACGGTGGCGTTGAGCAACTGCCCCGGCGGCGACGGCAATCCGCCCACCTCGCCGGCCGCGACCTCGGTATTCTGCGCCTGGATCGCGGCGATCACGTCCGCGGGGATCAGCCCCACCCCGGCGAGCTTTTCGGGCCGGAGCCAGATGCGCATCGCATAGGGCGCGCCGAACACATTGGTGTCGCCGACGCCGGGCAGCCGGCCGATCGGGTCCTGCAGGTTCGACACCAGATAATCCGACACGTCCTGGTTGGTCACCCGGTCGGTCGCGTCATAGACCGCGACGATCATCAGGAAATCGGAATTGGACTTGGTGACGGTCAGCCCCTGTTGCTGGACGGGGCCGGGCAGTCGCGGCAGCGCCTGCTGCACGCGGTTCTGGACCTGGACCTGCGCAATGTCGGGGTCGGTGCCCTTGTCGAGCGTGACGGTGACCGTCACCTGGCCGCGCGCGTTCGATTCCGAACTGAAATAGATCAGCCCGTCGATGCCCGCGAGCTGCTGCTCGATCACCTGCGTCACGCTGCTTTCCAGCGTCTCCGCCGACGCGCCGGGATAGCTGGCGCGGATATTGACCTGGGGCGGCGCGACGTCGGGATATTGTTCGGTCGGCAGGATGAAGATCGATCCGACGCCCAGCAGCATGATCAGGATCGCGATCACCCAGGCAAAGATCGGCCGATCGATGAAGATGCGCGAGATCATGTGGCGATCAGCCCTTGGTCTTGCCGGCGGCGGGGCGCGTGACCGGCTGCGGCGCGCTCGCCGGCACCGCCTTCACCGCCTGGCCCGGCTTCAGCCCGTTCGTCCCCTGCACGATCACGCGGTCGCCCGGTTCCAGCCCCTTGGTCACCACCCAGTTGGTCCCCATCGTCCGGTCGGCCGTCACCTTGCGCTCGGCGACCTTGCCGTCGCGCCCGACGACCAGCACCGTCGCCTGGCCGCGCGGATCGCGGGTCAGCCCCGACTGCGGCACCATGAACGCGCGGGTGTTGATCGCCTGGGCAAAGCTGGCGCGCACGAACATGCCGGGCAGCAGCAGCTGTTCGGGGTTGGGAAAGCGCGCCCGCAGCGTGACCGTACCGGTCGCGGGATCGACGATCACCTCGGAAAACTGGATAACCCCCGTCGGTCCATAGACGCTGCCGTCCTCGAGCGTCAGCTTGACCACCGCCTGGGTCGGCATCACCCCTTCGCGCGCCAGCGACCGCCGCAGCTCGAGCAGATCGGCGCTCGACTGCTGGATGTCGACGAAGATCGGATCGAGCTGCTCGATCACCGCGAGCGGCTGCGCCTGGTTGGCCGTGACCAGCGCGCCCTGGGTGAACAGCGACCGGCCGATCCGCCCGGTGATCGGGGCCGGCACGCGCGTGAAGCGCAGGTTGATGCGCGCGGTGTCGAGCTGCGCCCGGCCCTGCTGGACCGTCGCGGCCGCCTGGCGCGCGGCGGCAGCGGCGTCGGTATAGTCCTGGCGGCTCACCGCTTCCATATCGGCCAGCGGCTTCAGCCGCTCGGCGCGGATGCGTGTCGCCTCCGCATTGGCGCGCGCGATCGCGACATTTGCTTCCGCCTCGCTCACGCTGGCGCGATACAGGCTCGGATCGATCTGATAGAGCGGCTGGCCCGCGCGGACCAGGCCACCCTCGGTGAACAGCCGCCGCTCGATCACCCCCGAAATTTGCGGGCGCACCTCCGACATCGCGAACGGCGCGGTCCGTCCCGCGAGCTCGACCTCGATCGGCGCACTGACCGGCTGGACGGTGACATAGCCGACGGTCGGCGTGCGCTGCGCCCGCCCGCCCGCCTGCTCGCCTTCGGAAGCGCCGCAGGCCTGTAGGCTGACGATCAGGAGGATGGCAAGGCCGCGCCGCGCGCCGCGGCGGGTACCCGGAATGTTCAACCTCATCGCCTCGACTTTATCCGGCCGGCCCGGTTGCACCGCGTCGCGATCCCTGGTGTGTCGGACGTGGCCAAGCCCTGCCTCCGCAATGATGGAGAAGACGGAACGCCGGCGCGCTCCAGGATGCGCCTACGACCGGACAACGTCGCGGATGTCAATGCGGCCTTTTGTCGCAATGTGTAACGCCGTGGAAAATTTGTTGCCGGGTCGACGGAGCGGTCCCCGTCATGTCGCGTTCAGCAACAAGCAATGGATGTTCTGGTTCCATGTCGGCTTGTAACGTGGCAGCCGCACGATTCGCCGCATATTCGCCGGATCGGTTTGATTGGAGAACGAAAATGGTGGGATTGGTTGCACAACGGCGTCGGCTGCGGCCGGCCGTGGCGGCGGTACTGATGGCGGCGACGCTCGGTGCGTGTGCGACGCCGACCCCCTATCAGCCCGCATCGGGGCGCGGCTTCTCGCGCGCCGGCTATGCCGACGAGCAGATCGAGGACGCGCGCTTCCGCGTCAGCTTCAGCGGCAACAGCCTGACCTCGCGCGAGGTGGTCGAGCGGTATCTCCTCTACCGCGCGGCCCAGCTGACGCTGGAGCGCGGTTACGACCATTTCATCCTCGTCGACCGCGATACCGAACGCCAGACGCAGACCTACACGACCGGCAATTTCTTCGGTGGCTATGGCGGGTTCTACGGCGGCGGCTTGTGGGGCCCGAGCTGGCGTTACTTCGGCCGCGGCTATGGCTGGCGCTATTATGACCCGTTCTTCGCGGGCGGGTTCGGCGGCGGTTTCGGCCCCGGGTTCGACGTGCGCTCGGTCGACCGTTACGAAGCGATCGCGGAGATCGTCGTCGGGCGCGGGCCGAAGCCGGCCGACAATGTCCGAGCCTTCGATGCGCGACAGGTCGTCGAACGGCTCGGGTCGAAGATCCGCGTGCCCGAGCCGCGCTGAGGCATCCGGCTCAGCGGGAGAGTTCGTAGAGCCCGCGATAGGTGACGCTGGGCTGCAACAGGTCGGTCTGGCCGATCACGGTCTCGCCCGCGCCGAGCACGAGCAGCCCGCCGGGCCGCAGCGCACTCGCCAGGCTGGCGAGGACGCGCTGACGCACGGGTGCTGCGAAGTAGAGCAGCACGTTGCGGCACAGGATCAGGTCGAACCGGCCCGGCAGCGGGGGCTGATCGACCAGATTGTGTCGCCGGAAGCTGATCCGGCGCATCAGCTCGGGCTTCGCAACCCACTGGCCGTCGCGGTCGTCGAACCATGTCACCATGCGCCGCACGGGCAGCCCGCGCTGGATCTCGAACTGGCTGAACGTGCCGCGCCGCGCGCGTTCGATCGCCTGCGCCGAGATATCCGACGCCTGGATTTCCGGCGCGGCGGCCCCGCCCTTCGTCTCGGCTTCGGCGAACAGCATCGCCAGCGACAGCGGCTCCTGACCGGTCGAGCACCCCGCCGACCACACCCGCATCCGCCGGTCCGGTTCCTCGGCCTGCAGCCTGGCGACGACGTCGGCGATCATCTCCAGCACGTTGGCGTCGCGAAAGAATGATGTTTCCTGGTTGAGCAACGCGTCGACGATCGAATCGGACAGCCCCGGCGACGTGCCGTCCCCCAGCGCGCTGGCAAGCTGGTCGATGCTCGCCAGCCCCAGGTCGCGCAGCAGCGGCTTGAGCGCGGTTTCGATCCGCCACGACCGGCTGGAGTCGATGCGCTGGCCGGTCCGCTGTTCGAGCAGGCCAAGGATGATGCCGGTGGCGCGGGGGGATCCGATCGCGTTGGCGTGGCCCGTAATCATGCGGTTGCGCGCCCGCGCGCGACCAGCCGGCCGATCTCCGACGGGGGCAGGATGGTGCGCGCGACACCCGCCGCGACGACCGCGCCCGGCATGCCCCACACCACCGAACTGCGCTCGTCCTGTGCGACCACGTTCGCGCCCGTCGCGGCGAGCTGTTCCGCGCCGCGCACGCCGTCGCGACCCATGCCGCTCAGCACGATGCCGAGTGCCCGGTCGCCGTAAACGCGCGCCACCGACGCAAACATCGGGTCGACCGACGGCATGCAGCCCGACGACTGCCGTTCGTGGGTCAGGGTGACGCCGATTCCGCCGGCCACCTGCACGCATTCCATGTGCGCGTTGCCGGGCGCGACGATGACCCGGCCGGGCCGGATCAGCAGGCGTTCGGTCGCGACGTCGCACGGGCGCGCGGCCAGTACCGCGATCTGCGCCGCGAAATAGCTCATGAACGAATCCGGCAGATGCTGCGTGATCAGGATGGGGGTCTGCAGCCCCGCCGGCAGCTCGCGCAGCAGCTGGGTGAGCGCGTGGATGCCGCCCGTCGACGCCCCGATCGCCACGATGTCGAACGGACGCGAGCCGACCGGAACCGGCGTGACCGGGCGCTCATGCGCGAGCGTCGGTTGCTGGATGTCGCCCGCCGGGGCGACCAGCCGGGTCAGCTTTTCGTGCAGTGTCGCCGCAAAGCGCCCGGCCAGCGCCCCCGCCATCGGCTTTTCCAGTGTGTCCGCGGCACCCAGCGACAGCGCCTGGATGGTCGATGCCGCGCCCTCCTCGCAGATCGAGGAGACGACCAGGATGCGGGCGCCCGCGCCGATCAGCAGCATGTCGGGCAGCGCGGACAGGCCGTCCGTCCCCGGCATCTCGATGTCGAGCAGGATGATGTCGACGCGCTCGCGGCGCAGAAAGTCGATCGCCCGCGCCGCATTGTTGACCGCGTTCGCGACCATGAAACCGGGAATGGCGTCGACCATGCGCGAGATGACGGTGCGCGCGACGACCGAATCGTCGACGACCAGCACGCGCACGACCTTGGCGGCGGCGGCGCCCCTTCTGTCGATTTTTGCCTGGTGCGTCATCTCGCCCACCGCCGCTCTCCCCTGAACGGCGTTCAGGCCATGCCGACGATCTGAAGCTTGCTCTGCAGCGTTTCGCGATCGAACGGCTTCATCACATATTCGTCGGCGCCCGCCTCGATCGCGGCGCGGATGTAGGCGATGCCGTTCTCGGTCGTGCAGAAGACGATCTTGGGCTTTGCCGGCAGGCTGCTCTCGCCCAGCGCGCGCAGGAAATCCATGCCGCTCATCACGGGCATGTTCCAGTCGAGCAGCACCACGTCAGGCGCGTCGGCGATGCACGCGTCCAGCGCCTCGCGGCCGTCGCCGGCCTCGCGAACCTCGAAATCGAGGGTCTCGAGGATATGTCGCGCAACCTTGCGAATGACCTTTGAGTCGTCGACCACCAGACAGGTTTTCATGAACACGCTTTCATTTTGCACTCGAGGAGTAGGGTTTTGGCACAAGTCCGTAACCGTGGCGTTAATCCACAAATCATGCTGCGGCCGCGCTCTGCGGAATCAGTGCAGCAGCATCGATCACCAGGATGGGCTCGCCGTCGCGTTCGACGACGCCGCGCGCGGCCTCGCGCCACAGGGGCTCGAGCGGGATCGCCGGCGACAGGGGCAGCAGCGTCATCGCCACGATGTCGTCCAGCGCGTCGACCAGCAGCGCATAATGATGGCCGTCGATCCGCGTGATCACCGCGCGGCGCGGCGCGCCGTGCGCCGGCATGCCCAGCGCAGCCTTGGTGTCGATGACGGTGACGACCCGGCTGCGCAGCGCCGCCAGGCCGCGCACTTGCCGGCTGGCCAGCGGCACCGGCGTGACCGGCCCCAGATCGACGACCGAATCCACCTGGTCCGCGTCGATCGCGATTGCGCGGCCGTCGATGTGCGCGACCAGAAACAGCTTGTTCACCGGCGTCCCCCCGTTACCGCGCGCTGCAGGGCGTCGATCAGCGCCGCCCGGTCATAACGATAGATCTGCCCGGTTTCCGCGGCACCGCGATCGCTGGTCAGCCGCACCACCGGGGCGGGCGCGACGGTGTCGGGGGGCGGCGCGTCGAGCGTCAGCACGATCGCGGGCTGTTCCTCCGGGCCGAGGCGCTGGGTGACGCGGTAGCCATAACCCTCCAGCATCGGGCGCAGGAACGTGCCGATCCACCCGCTCGGGTCCGCCCCGATCAGACAGATGGGCGCGCGATCGCCCTCGATCGCCTCCGCGCCGTGATGCGTGAACAGCCAGTGCGGGTCGAGCAGCTCGACCGGGTCGTTGTCGACCAGTGCGACGCCGGCGACCATGCCCGGCGCGGCGGGCGGCGCGATGTCGCCGGCCAGGGTCACGATGTCGCCCGTTTCGGCGACGGCATAGCCGAGCTCGGACGCCTCGTCGCGCAGGCGCAGGACCAGGACTTCCTCGCCCGGCGGCGGCGGCGCCACTGCGGCGAGCGCCACGATTGATCCGTCAACGGCCAGGCGCAGCCGCCCCGCGCTGTGGCGGATCGCGCTCGCGTCGACCTTTTCGACGCGATCGACGATGGCGAGCGGCATGGCGCGCCGCACGCCGTCCAGATCCTCGAACAGCAGCACGCGGATGCCCTCGGCGGCCGCGGCCTCGGCATCGACCGCTTCGGCGTCGCGATCCACGACGGTCGCACCACTGATTCCCGCCGCGCGCGCGACGCCCGCGCAATCGAGCATCAGCATCGGGCGACCGCTGTCGGGCAGGGTCTGGCCGGCATAGATGCCGGTCGCCATCACCGCCGGAGCGGCGGGCTTGATCACCAGTTCCTCGTTGTCGAGCACCGAATCGACCGCGATCGCAAAGGAAATGCTGCCCAGATTGATGATCACCAGCATCATCTGGGCGTCCGCGCCCGTCCGTTCGGTCCCCAGCAGGCGCGCCAGGTCGACCAGCGGCAGGCGCCGGTCGCGCACCGTCGCCACGCTCGTGTCGCCGATCAGGTCGATGCGGATCGCGTCGCCCCGGTCGCGCACGATCTCCTCGATCGGCTGGCGCGGAATGGCCAGTTCCAGTCCACCCACCCCGACGACGATCGTCGGGATGATCGACAGCGTCAACGGGACGCGGATCGCGATCAGCAGGCCCTGGCCCGGCCGGTTCTGCAGGTCGATGCGCCCGCCGATCTGCTCGATCGACGCGCGGACCACGTCCATGCCGACGCCGCGCCCGGAAATCGCGGTCACCTCGTCCTTGCTCGACAATCCGGGTTCGAAGACCAGGTCGATCCGCGCGCGCGCGCTCAGTTCCATCAGCTCGCGCTCGCTGCGCGAGCCGTTCTTGACCAGCTTGCGGATCAGCCGGTCGGTATCGATGCCGCGCCCGTCATCGGCGATCTCGATGATGATCTGGTTGCCCGACTGGCGCGCCGCGACCGACAGGCGGCCGTTCTCGCGCTTGCCCGCGGCACGCCGCTCCTGCGGGCTCTCGATGCCGTGGTCGATCGCGTTGCGCACGATATGGACCAGCGGGTCGCGCATCACCTCGATCATCTCGCGGTCGAGTTCGACGTCGCTGCCGTCGAGGCTCAGCGTGACCGATTTGCCCAGCGTCGCGGCGGTGTCGCGCACCATGCGCGGCAATGCCGAGAACAGGGCGTCGATCTTCTGCATGCGGGTGCGCGTGACCGTGTCGCGCATCTCGGCGACGGTCGCGGACAGCCGCTCGAGCGAGGCGTCGAGCGCGGGGTCCGCATCGACGTCGCGCAGCCGCCGCGCCAGTTCGTTGCGCGCCAGCACCATGTCCGACATGCCGCTCATCATCCGGTCGAGCAGCTCGACGCCCAGCCGGACGCTGCGCGATGCCGCGCGCACCGCCGGGGCGGCGGTGGTGGCCGCCACCTCGTCGCTGCCCGCCGCCAGCGCGGCGATCAGCAGCTCCTCGCCCGAATCGGGCAGCGAAACGCCCTGGTCGATCGCCTCGACCAGCTCGGAAATGCGGTCGACGATCGCCAGCACCGCGTTGACCAGCGCGCGGTCGGGCTTGCGCTCGCCGCTGCGCACCTGCGCCAGCACATCCTCGGCGGCGTGGCTCAGCCGGGCGAGGCGCGGCAGGTCCAGGAAGCCGCAGCTCCCCTTGACGGTGTGGACGAAGTGAAAAATCGCGTCGAGCCGCGCGGTGTCGGACGGGTCCGCCTCCCACGCGACGATCTCGCCGGACAGCGCCTCCAGCGTCTCGCGGGTCTCGAGAATGAATTCCTGAAGAAGGTCGTCCATGGGTCCCCGGCGGCTGTCCTCGCGGTCTGCACGCCGGGACCTTGCGCCGGTCAGGGTTAAAGCGGAGTTTACCCGGCGCGGAAAGATGCGCCGAACAGAAGCACTTCGGCATCGGGCGGCGACACGCGCAGCATCCCGCCGCTCTGCACCACCAGCGCATGGACCAGCAGCGCCGCGGCCGCGCGCGGCGACACGCTGCTCTCCTCAATCTCGCCCTCCAGCGCCGCGCGCAGTTCAGGGTCGAGCACGATGCGCGGCCCGTCGGCGCGGATGACGATTTCGGTCACGCCGTCGACATTCTCCGCCCCGACATCCAGCTGCCCGCCGCGGATCAGCGCATCGCCGCCGATCAGCGCCAGGTTCAGCAGCACCTTGATCGCGGTCTTGGGCAGCACCGGTTCGTCGACCATCCAGCCCAGCACCAGCCGCTTGTTGTCGCCGAACAGCCCCTGCAACGCGGCGTGCGCCTCGCGCGTGTCGATCGTCTCGCCGAAACCGCCCGCGCCGCCGAATGCCAGGCGAAAGAATTTGAGCTTGCTCGCCGACGCCCGCGCGCTGTCGGCCAGCAGTTCCAGGCAGCGCGCCCGCATCTCGGGATCATGCTCGTCGGCGAGCAGCTCCAGCCCGTTGTTGAGCGCACCGACCGGGCTCAGCAGGTCGTGGCACAGGCGCGAGCACAGCATGCTGGCGAAATCGGTCGGGCTGATGTTCAATCAATTCACTCCGGATGAGGCGTCGGCACAGGGCGGACGCCGCGGTCGTGCGCCTTTTGGAGCAGCCGCGACGGGCGCGCAAGCTATGCGGCCTGCGGGTCAGTGCGCAGCGCCACCGGCTCGAAGCGGCCGTGCACCGGCCCGTCGCGCACCGCGCGCCACAATGCCGGGGCATGGTCGGGCGGCCCGCCCAGGATCAGCCACAGCCGGCCATCGGGTTGCGCCATCGCCGCGTCGGTCGCCGACGGCCGGTTGTCGCCGCGCGGATGCGAATGGAACCAGCCGACCACCTCCGGACCGCCCGCCCGCGCATCGCGATGCGCCGCGATCAGCATCGCGGGGTCGATCTCGAACCGCGCGGCGGGGTCGTCGGCGACGTTGCGCGCGACCACCGCCTCGGTGACATGGTCGTCACGCCCGAGCAGCAGCCCGCAGATCTCGACCTGCGGATCGGCGCGCGCCGCGCGGGCGACATGGTCGATCACCCGTGTTGAAAAAACCGCCATTGCGCCCATCTAGATGAAAAATGGATTCAGGGATTTCTACCATCGAAGCACGGATCGACGCGGCGGCCAATGGCTGGCGGCTCGACCGGGCATTGGCGGACGCCGTCCCCACCCTTTCGCGCGAGCGGCTGAAGACGCTGATCGCCGCCGGTCGCGTCGTCGATGCCCATGGGACGCCCGCGCGCGACCCGGCGCGCAAGGCGGTGGCCGGCGCGCTGTTCCGGGTCGAGGTGCCGGCACCGACGCCCGCGCACAATGTGGCGCAGGCGATCGACCTGAATGTGGTGTTCGAGGACGAGCATCTGATCGTCATCGACAAGCCGGCCGGGCTGGTCGTTCATCCTGCCGCGGGCAACCTCGACGGCACCCTGGTCAACGCGCTGCTTCACCACTGCGCGGGGCAATTGTCGGGCATCGGCGGCGTCGCGCGCCCCGGCATCGTCCATCGGATCGACAAGGACACGTCGGGCCTGATGGTCGCGGCCAAGCATGATCGCGCGCATGAGGGGCTGGCCCGCCAGTTCAAGGCGCACAGCATCGACCGCCGTTACAAGGCGATCGCCGCCGGGCGGGTCATGCCGGCCAGCGGCACGATCGACGCGCCGCTCGCCCGGTCGCCGCACGACCGCAAGAAGGTCGCGATCGTGTCGGGCGGCAAGCGCGCCGTCACCCATTACCGGCTGCTCCGGCCGCTGCGCGACGCCAGCTTCGTCGAATGCCGGCTGGAAACCGGCCGCACGCATCAGGTGCGCGTCCACATGGCATCGATCGGCCACCCGCTGCTGGGGGATCCGGTCTATGCGCGAAATCGGGGAAACCAGCGCGGATTGCTCGAAACGCTGGGTTTCCGTCGCCAGGCCTTGCACGCAGCGCGGCTGGGGTTCATCCACCCCCTGACAAGTAACGCTTTGGCGTTCGATAGCGAACTGCCTGCTGACATGCAGGAACTGTTCGATAAGCTTCTCGTATGAATATGCGGGGCCGCACACGCGGTTCCGGGAAGGGAGACACGATCATGGCAACCGGCAGCAACGTCCCCGCGACGATCCCCGCGCTCGGCGGCGAGGCGAGCCTCAACCGCTATCTGGCCGAGATCAAGAAATTCCCGATCCTGGCGCCCGAGCAGGAATATATGCTCGCCAAGCGTTTTCAGGAGCATGGCGATCCGGAGGCCGCGGCCCAGCTCGTCACCTCGCACCTGCGCCTCGTGGCCAAGATCGCGATGGGTTATCGCGGCTATGGCCTGCCGGTCAGCGAGCTGATTTCCGAAGGGAATATCGGTCTGATGCAGGGCGTGAAGAAGTTCGAGCCCGATCGCGGCTTCCGCCTCGCCACCTATGCGATGTGGTGGATCCGCGCGAGCATCCAGGAATTCATCCTGCGCTCGTGGAGCCTGGTGAAGATGGGCACCACCGCCGCCCAGAAGAAGCTGTTCTTCAACCTGCGCCGCATGAAGGCCAAGCTCGACGCGTTCGAGGACGGCGACCTGACGCCCGAACACCTCGCCAAGATCGCCAAGGATCTGGGGGTGACCGAAGAAGAGGTCACCAGCATGAACCGGCGCATGTCGATGGGCGGCGACACGTCGTTAAACGTGCCGATGCGCGACGATTCGGAAAGCCAGTGGCAGGACTGGCTGGCCGACGATGCGCCGCTTCAGGACGAACGCGTCGCCGACGCGCAGGAGGCCGATGTCCGCCACGACATGCTGGTCGAGGCGATGGAGAATTTGAACGAGCGCGAACGCTACATCCTGACCGAGCGCCGGCTGACCGACGATCCCAAGACGCTCGAGGAATTGAGCCAGGTCTACGGCGTGTCGCGTGAGCGCGTCCGCCAGATCGAGGTGCGCGCGTTCGAGAAGCTGCAAAAGGCGATGATGCGGCTGGCGGGCGAGAAGCGGTTGCTGACCGCCGGCTGATCGGGCATCACCACGCCGCGATGACGGATCGGGGCGGATCGGGCGCGGGGGCGGTCCCCTTGCGCGAACTGGACATGGACGGAGTCGCCGCCATGCGTGCAGCGCGTCGGGCAAAACGGCCGCGCCGCTCGATCGGGCGGCGCATCGCCGGCTGGCTCGGCCGGCTGGTCTTCGGCTTCGTCCTGGTGTCGGTGCTGCTCGTCCTGCTCTATCGCTTCGTGCCGCCGCCGATCACGCTGACGATGCTCAGCGACGTGATCGCGGGGCATGGCGCGACCAAGAACTGGGTCGCGCTCGACCGCATCGACCCCGACATGCCGCGCGCGGTGATCGCGGGCGAAGATGCCAATTTCTGCGCGCATGGCGGCTTCGATTACAAGGCGATCGCCGCCGCCGCGCTGCGCAATGCCAAGGGCGGTCGCATCCGCGGCGGATCGACGATCAGCCAGCAGACCGCGAAGAACGTGTTCCTGTGGCAGAATGGCGGCTTCTTCCGCAAAGGGCTGGAGGCCTGGTTCACCCTGCTGATCGAGGGCGTCTGGGGCAAGCGCCGGATCATGGAAGTCTATCTGAACGTGGCGGAGACCGGCATCGGCACCTATGGCGTCGACGCGGGCGCACGCCGCTATTTCAAGCACGGCGCGACCAGCCTCACCAAACGCGAAGCCGCCCAGATCGCCGCCGTCCTGCCGCTCCCCAAGAAGCGCGCCGGCATCTCGCCCCGCGGCTTCACCCGCCGCTACGGCAACTCGATCGCCGCACGGATGAACGTCGTGCGCGACGACGGGCTGGATGGGTGTTTGAGGTAGGGTTTGGCGGCGATCCAACCATCTCGATCTGGCCGTTTCCTTTGCATGAACGTAGCGATGGCCGTTGAGTCGCTAGCGGCTACCTACGACAGTGGGGATAGCTAGATACCTATTCAGATCGGCACAGGTTTTTTCAACCGAATCGCGATCTAAATTGGGAACTTCCTCAGTCTCTGCAAACGACATTCCCCACATTTGCTCGGATCGGGAGCGAACAAGAACATAGAGACGTTTTGACTCGTCAACCGGGCTATTGGCGCAGATCTCGGCTGGATCACCAACTTGGAGTTCGTCCCATGTCCACGCAACCCGATAAACTCGTCCGTTTTCCGCCCGTAAGGTGCCCTTGGCTCTCATGTGCATGACCGGCACATAACCGCTGACCTCGGTTAACTCGCAAGAACGACCTTGGCGGGACACCTTTCCCCAAACATATTCCCTTCTGACGTTCTGACACGCCTTCGGCCAAGCACTCGTCGCCCAATCATGCCACGTTCCAGAAGTCTGATTCTCCGGTTCAACCGGCGGGTCAGCTCCATAATCCCACTCGTGCTGCGCGCCCTCCGTAAAAGAGCATCCGCATGCCAACCCTGCGACGGCGCACATCATTGGAAGGAGCCATGATCTCACGGATGGGAATAGTAGCTACATAGCGAACAACCGCAATGGCGTCCCGAGCAGGCAGGCAAGGTTTGCAAGGCTATTGACGGCGTACCTATTGGCGTGTCCGTTTGCATTTTCAGGCTACGGTCACCCGCTCGCGCAACGTCACTCGCCCGACAGCTTGTCGCCCGCCTTCTCTGCCGCGTCGCCGACCTTCTGCGCGCCTTCGCCGACCGCTTGTGCCGCCTCGGTCACCGCACGGGTCTCGACCGCTTCATTATTCTCGCGCAGCACCAGGAAATAGGCGAGCAGTACGACGCCGATCAGCAGCGCCAGCCCGATCAGCACCGATCCGAAGCCGCTGCTGCGGCGCTCGATGATCGTGGTGTGCGGCTGGGTGCCCGGCGCGGTGGTGCTGACCGTATCAATCTGTTCCGTGCTCATCGTGGCAAACTCCCTCAAACCTGTTCCGCTGCTTTAACGAAAGCACAGGTTAGGGGTTCCGCCCCCGCAATGGCGCGACCGCACGGGTGAGCAGATCCAACGTCCGGCCGGCGTCGAGGAGACTGCTGACAGAACGCTGTCAGGACCGCTGTGGCAAGACCCGATCGCCAACATGAAAGGAAACGGACCCATGCCCGATGCCACGCCCGTCGCGATCGTCTTCACCGAGATTCCGGTTGCGGACGCACAAAGAGCCTGCAACTTCTATCAGACCCTGTTCGGTGCCCCGCTCATCCATGACGACCAAGGCCCCAACCCCGTCTGGATGTTCCCGCATGGCGCGGAAGGTCACCCCGTCGGCCATCTCTATCCCGGCACCCCTGCGCAGCATGGCGCGGGGATGACCGCGCACTTCGCCGTCACCGATGATCTGAGCGACGCGATGGACCGCGTCCGGCGCGGCGGCGGCGAGGTGGTGTCGGAGGTGATCGACATCCCGAGCGGCGCGTTCTTCTACGCGATCGACAGCGAGGGCAACAGCCTGGGGCTGTTCCGGTACAAGCGCTGATGCGACGCGCCGACCGCCTGTTTCAGATCGTCCAGTATCTGCGCGGCGGTCGGCTCGTCACCGCGGCGACGCTCGCCGACCGGCTCGAAGTGTCCGAACGGACGATCTATCGCGACGTCGCCGACCTGAAGAGCACCGGGGTCCCGATCGATGGCGAGCCCGGTGTCGGCTATATCCTGCGCAGCGGCTACGACCTGCCGCCGCTGATGTTCTCGCGCGACGAGGTGGCGGCGCTCGTCGCCGGCATCCGGATGGTCCGGTCCTGGGGCGGCATCGACATGGCGCGCGCCGCGACCGAGGCCCTGGTGAAGATCGAACTTGTCATGCCCGAGGCAGATCGCAGCCGCGTCGCACGGACCAGCGTCTTCGCGCCGCCCATGGGTCTGGCCCAGGATGTGCGCGACCTGATCGATCTGATCCAGCGCGCGATCGACACGCTCGACATCCTGCGTTTCGACTATCGCGACCGCAATGAGGTGGCGACGTCGCGGCGCGTCCATCCGCTCGGGCTGTGGTTCTGGGGCAAGGTCTGGACGATGGTCGGCTGGTGCGAGACACGCGCCGATTTCCGCATGTTCCGCATCGATCGCATGACCGCGCTGGCCTGCACCGGCGAACGCTTCACACCCGCCGCCGAACGGTCGCTGGCCGAATGCCTCCGCCAGATCGAGGGGCAGTACGGCCCCCAGCACTGAGCCGAGTAGGCAACGACGGTTCGGAACCGCGGTCGATCAATCCGGCTCATCCCTTCCCTTCAGGGGAGGGGCTTGAAAGGACCGGCTTGATCGAAAACCGTCTCAGAACGGCAGCTTGAACCCCGGCGGCAGCGGCAGGCCGCTGGTCATCTTCGACATTTCGGTGGCGGATGCCGCATCGGCCTTGGCGCGCGCGTCGTTGAACGCGGCGGCGATCAGATCCTCGACCATGTTCTTTTCCGACGGCTGCAACAGCGACTCGTCGATGTCGACGCCGATCACCCGGCCCTTGGCGCTGGCGCGCACCTTGACCATGCCGCCGCCCGCGACCCCCTCGACCTCGATCGTGTCCAGATTGGCCTGCGCCTTCTGCAGCTCGTTCTGGACATTCTGCGCCATCGCCATGATTTCATCGAGATTCTTCATCTCAGCCACTCCGTTTGGTGTTGGTCCAGCCGATCAGTTCGGCATCCGGAAATGCTTCAAACGCGGCGGCGACCACGGGGGATGCCAGCACCGCCGCCTTTTCGTCGACCTGACGCCGCTCCTCCAGCTCGCGCAGCGTCGCGCTGCCCTCCTCGCGCCCGACCGTGATCGTCCACGCCGTCCCGGTCAGCTCGCGCAGCGCGGCCGCCAGGTCGCGGCTGAACTCGGCCGGCAAGGGCCGGGCGCCGCTGATCTCCAGCGCGGGCGGCGCGCAGCGGATCGGCCGCACCAGGTTGCGCACCTGCGCCTCCAGATGATGGCGATTGTGCCGCCCCAGCAGCTCGGCGATTTCTACAACCGACTGGGGCAGGGCCGCTGCCGGGGCCGGCTCGGGACTCGCCGCCACGGGTGCCGGGGCGGACACCGCTACCGGCCCGCCGGCCGCCAACTGACGTGCCAGCTCGCCCGGATCGGGCAAAGATGCGGCATGGATGACGCGCAGCAGCGCCATCTCGCACGCCTCGATCGGCATGGCGGCGTGCGCCACCTCGTCATGGCCGCGCAGCAACAGCTGCCACAGCCGGTGCAGCGCCGGAAAGGACAGCTTCTCCGCCCAGCCCTCGAACGCCGCGCGCTCCTCGCGCGACACGCCCGCGCCCAGGTCCGCGCCGATCCGGGTCAGCGTGACCGCGTGCACCGTCTCCAGCAGCGTGCGCAGCACCGCGACCGGGTCGACGCCCAGATCATATTGATCGCGCAGGCCCGCCAGCGCACCCGCCGCATCGCCGGTGATGACGCGTTCGAACAGCGTCCGGATCGCGCCGCGATCGGACAGGCCCAGCATCGCGCGCACCGCGTCGGCGCGCACGCCGCTGCCGTCCATGTCGGCGTGCGCGATCGCCTGGTCCAGGATCGACAGCCCGTCGCGCGCTGACCCCTCCGCCGCGCGCGCGATCAGCGCGAGTGCCTCGGGCTCGGCCTCGAACCCCTCGGCGCGCGCGATCTCGGTGAAATGCGCGGCCAGCAATTCGGCCGGGATGCGGCGCAGGTCGAACCGCTGGCATCGCGACAGCACCGTCACCGGGACCTTGTTCACCTCGGTCGTCGCGAACAGAAACTTCACATGCGCCGGCGGCTCTTCCAGAGTCTTCAGGATCGCGTTGAACGCTTCCTTGGTGAACATGTGAACTTCGTCGATGATGTGAATCTTGTACCGCGCGCTGACAGCAGCATAGCGCACCCCCTCCACAATCTCGCGCACGTCGTCGATGCCGCGATTGCTCGCGGCGTCCATCTCGATCACGTCGATATGGCGCCCCTCGGCGATGGCGCGGCACGGCTCGCACACCCCGCACGGATCGATCGTCGGCCCGCCCTGCCCGTCCGGCCCGATGCAGTTCAGCGCCTTGGCGATCAGCCGCGCGGTCGATGTCTTGCCGACCCCGCGCACCCCGGTCAGCAGGAAGGCGTGCGCCAGCCGGTCGCGCTTGATCGCGTTGGCCAGCGTCGTGACCATCGCGTCCTGGCCGATCAGCGCGCTGAACGTCTGCGGCCGGTATTTGCGCGCGAGCACGCGATAGGCCTCGGCCTTTTTGGGCTGGGGCGGCTCGCCCAGATCGAATCCGTCTTCCATGGCCCTTCCGTCCTAGCCGGTCGCAGCGAGCGTGTCGAAGGGGACCGCCCATTGTTGATCGCAGGGATCTGACGGGCCACTCAAACCGATTACCGCCACGTGCTCGTCGTCACCCCGGCCTTGTGCCGGGGTCCACCACGCCGCCTGGCCCTGCGACCGAAAACCCCTGCGTGCGCCGGGCCGCATCCCGCGCCCGGAAGCACCCGGCACGCAAGTCGAACCCACCCGACCCCAACCGTCACCCCGGCCTTGCGCCGGGGTCCCGCTGCCTGTTCCGGCGCGACGAAGCGAAAACCGGGCGCAAGGCCGGGGCGACGCCGAGATAGCGGTTTGGGAGGCGATGAAATGAAGCGGAGGTGGGAGCCGGAACGACCCGGGACGAAATCGTTACGGCTGCTTCCTTCCGGACCTGACCGGGTTGGCGACGATCCCGTCCGCCCGACTCCCGCGCGCCATATGGGCCAAGCCGCCCCGCGACGCAAGGTTCGCGCGGACGGCGGCTCACCCGCGCCCGAACACGTCGCCCACCAGCCCGCCGATCCGCGCCATCGCCGCGTCGGCGCGTTCCGCCGCGAGCCCCGGCGCGTCGATATAGACCGCGATCAGGATCGGCTTGCGCCCGCCCGGCGGCCAGGTGATGGCGATGTCGTTATACTGGCCCGCGCCGCTCGTCCCGGTCTTGTCACCCGTCCGCCAGCCCTTGGGCAATCCGGCGCGCAGCCGCTTCGCGCCGGTCTGGCTCGCCACCATCCACTCGATCAGCCGCCCGCGCGATACCGGCTGGAGCGCCTCGCCGATCAACAGCCGCTCCATCAGCATCGTCATCGCCAGCGGCGTGGTGGTGTCGCGCGGGTCCTCGCGGCGAAAGATGTTGAGCGTCGGCTCGTCGCGGTCGAGCCGGCTCAGCCGGTCGCCATGCGCGCGGAAAAAGCGCGTCAGCCCCGCCGGCCCGCCGATCTGGGGCAGCAACAGGTTGGCCGCGCTGTTGTCGCTCAGCACGACCGCCGCCTCGCACAGCTCGAGCACGCTCATCTGCCCCGCCGCCAGGTTGGCGCGCACCGCCGGCGCGTAATCGAGCAGGTCGGCCTCCGAATAGCGGATCATCCGATTAAGCGGCAGCTGGCTCATGTCCGCGCGCGCCAGGATCGCGGCGGCCAGCGGCAGCTTGAAGGTCGAACACAGCGGATAGCGCGTGTCCGGGTCGATCCCCAGCCGCCAGCCGCGCCCGGTGTCGAACACCGATACGCCCAGCCGCCCGCCGATCTCCGCCGTAATGTCGCCCAGCATGTCGCGCGCCTGCGCGTGCAGCGCGCGCGGCAGCAGCATCGCGGCACCCGCACCGATTCCGGCGGCGACGACCGCGCGGCGTGAAACCTCCGCCATGCCCTAGCGCCCCTGCATGTTGCGGTGCGCGGGCGGCATCCGCACCGTCATCCCGTCCATCGTCGCGTCGAGCATAATCTGGCACGCCAGCCGGCTGTGCCGCGTCGCGCCGACCGCCAGGTCGAGCATGTCCTCCTCTTCCTCGCGCGCGGGCGGCAGGCGGTCGAAATCCTCCGCCGCGATCAGCACGTGGCACGTCGAACAGGCCATCTGGCCCTCGCATGTCCCCTCCAGCGGCTGGCCGTCGGCCTGGGCCACGTCGAGCAGCACCGCGCCCGGCTCGGCGCTGACCTCGCGCACCGCGCCGCCGTCGGCGCTGACAAAGCGCACGCGGATCATGCCGCCACCCGCTGGGCGCGCGCGGCGCTGTCGATCCGGTCGATCGCGGCCATCATTTCCTCCTCCGTCGTGTATCGGCCAAAGCCCAGGCGGATCGACGCGCGTGCCTCGCCTTCGCTCAGCCCGATCGCGCGCAGCACATGGCTCGCCCGGCCCGATCCGCTGGCGCACGCCGACCCGGCCGAAAACGCGATGTCGCGCAGCTCGCTCATCAGCCGCGCGACGTCGAGCCCCGCGCGCCGCAGATTGAGGTTCCCGCGATAACGATGGTCGCGTGACCCGTTGAGCACCCATTCCGGCCCCAGCCGCGCCAGCGCCATCTCCGCCAGCCGCGCGACATGCGCCGCGTCCGCGTCCATCTGCGTGCGCGCCAGCCGTGCCGCCGCGCCGAACCCCGCGCACAATGCCGGCGACAAGGTGCCCGACCGTCCGGCCTTTTCCTGCCCGCCGCCATGCATTAGCGGCGCGAGCTCCACGCCGTCGCGCACCCACAGCGCGCCGATGCCCTTCGGCCCATGAATCTTGTGCGCCGAAATCGCGATCAGGTCGGGCCCCTCCGGCACCGCAATCCGGCCAAAGCCCTGCACCGCGTCGCACAGGAACAGCGCGCCCGCGTCATGCGCGATTCCCGCCAGCTCGGCGATCGGCTGGATCGTGCCGATCTCGTTGTTGACCAGCATCGCGGCAACCAGGGCGGTGCCCGGCTCGATCATCGCGCGCGCGAGCTTCAGGTCGATGCGCCCGTCCGCGCCGACGCCCAGGACCGTCGTGCCCGCGCCGGCCGCGTGCACCGTGTCCAGCACCGCGGCATGCTCGCTCGCCCAGGTGACGACGCCCCCCGGCCCGACCCCCTTGATCGCCCAGTTGAGCGCCTCGGTCGCGCCGCTGGTGAAGCTCACCGTGCCGCCCGGCGGCAACAGCGCGGCGATGTCGGCGCGCGCCGCCTCGACCGCCGCCTTCGCCGCCCGGCCGGGTGCGTGCGCGGAATGCGGGTTGGCGTGCTGCTGCGCGAGCCACGGCAGCATCGCCGCCAGCGCCTCGGGCGCGAGCGGTGTCGTCGCCTGATAGTCGAGATAGGTCACGCGATCATCTCGCCCGCGGTCGGGCCGTGCGCGATCTCCTCGGCGATCGTCATCCACGTCGCGACCAGCGCATCGACATCCTCGGCGGTCGTCGACCGGCCGAAGCTGATCCGGATCACCTCGTCCGCCAGGTCGGCGTCGATGCCCATATGCGCCAGCACATGGCTGGGCCGCATGCTGCCTGACGAGCACGCGCTGCCCGCCGACACCGCAAACCCCGCCACGTCGAATCGGATCAGCTGCACCGCCGCCTTCGCCCCCGGCATCCGGTACGCGCCGACCAGCGGGCTGCGCCGCGCTTCCTCGGCGATCACCTCGCCGCCCGCCTCGACAATCGCGTCCTCCATCCGCTCGCGCAGCTCGGCCAGCGTGTCGAGGTCCTCCGGCGCCTCCAGCGCCGCCGCGAACCCCACCGCGCCCGGCACATTCTCGGTTCCCCCGCGATAGCCGCGCTCCTGCCCGCCGCTCGGCAGCAGCTGCGCCAGGTCGCGCACCAGCAGCGCGCCGACCCCGGGCGGCCCGCCGCGCTTGTGCGCCGACACCGCGATCAGGTCGGCATGGTCCTGCGGCCGGTCGCCGTCGTCCCAATGCGCCGGCATCTGCGCCGCATCGACGAACAGGACGCCGCCCGCCGCCTTCACGCGCTCGGCGATCGCCGCGATCGGCTGCAACACCCCGGTCTCGCTGTTGCCCCATTGCACGCACACCAGCGCCGGCGCGGTGGCGCGCGCCAGTTCCTCGGTCAGCACGTCCAGGTCGATCTCGCCATCGGGGTCGACGCGCAGCCGCACCGCATCGCCCGCGACGCGCAGCACCGCGTCATGCTCGGTCGCGCCGACCATCCGGCTGGCGACCTGTGCCCGGCCGATACCGATCGCGATCGCCTCGGTCGCGCCGCTGGTGAAGATCACCTCGCCCGGCCAGCCATAGCCGCGCGCGATCGCAACCCGTGCCGCCTCGATCGCGGCGCGCGCGGCGCGGCCTTCGCCATGGGGAGAGGACGGGTTGGCCCAGTCGCCGATCGCGGCGATCACCGCGTCGCGCGCCGCCGGCACCATTGGCGTGGTCGCCGCATGATCGAAATATCGACGATCGCTCAACTTCGGCTCCAATGATTGCGCGGCTGCGCCTGGCGTCTATATAGCCGTGCAATCCATCCGCGCCAGCGCGGTTCCCGCTTGCAAGACAGGTCAGCGTCCAGCCCCATGCCCGAAGTCATTTTCCCCGGTCCCGAAGGTCGTCTCGAGGGCCGTTTCGCGCCCGCCCCGCGTCCGCGCGCGCCCGTCGCGATGATCCTGCACCCGCATCCCCAGTCGGGGGGCACGATGAACAACCGCATCGTCCAGGATCTCTACAAGACGTTCCAGCGCCGCGGTTTCGCCACGCTGCGCTTCAACTTCCGCGGCGTCGGCAAGAGCCAGGGCGTGTTCGACAACGGCATCGGCGAGCTGTCGGACGCCGCCGCCGCGCTCGACTGGGTGCAGAGCTTTCACCCGGAGGCGCAGACCACCTGGGTCGCGGGCTTCAGCTTCGGCGCATGGATCGGCATGCAGCTGCTGATGCGCCGGCCCGAAATCCGCGGCTTCATCTCGATCGCGCCGCCGGCCAACATGTACGACTTCACCTTCCTCGCGCCCTGCCCCAGCTCGGGCATCATCATCCAGGGCGACGCCGACGAAGTCGTGACGCCCAGCGCGACGCAGAAGCTGGTCGACAAGCTGCGCACGCAAAAGCACATCACCATCCACCACGACACCATCCCCGGCGCCAACCATTTCTTTGAACATGAAATGGATCAGCTGATGGGCAGCGTGGACAAATATCTCGACATGCGGCTGGATCCGAACTCGCCGATTCGTTGATCGTCGCAGCGGATTAGCAGAAGCTAATCCGCATCTCGGCGACGATCACGGCCGGCGGCGCAACGCGCCGACCGACGGCACGGGCTTCGCCCGTGCCGGTGCCCGCCTCGTCACACCGTCCAGATCAGCACATTGCCCAGCATCACCGCCGCCGCCGCAAGCATCAGCCCGCCCTTGCGCCAGTCGCCGCGCCGGATCAGCACCACCGCACCGATCGTCAGCGCAAAGACGGCGATCATCATCACCGCCAGCGCGGCGGATGCGACAGCGGGCAACTCGTTCATCGCGCGTCGTTCCTGTCGATTGCTTGGCGTCGGGCTCACGACTAGCCGAGCCCGCCCCGCTTGCGAAGCCATTGCCGCATCGACCGGCCAGTCCTAACACCCCCGCATGGCCGAACACGACCCGTTGCACTGCGCCGAATGCCCGGTCCGCGACATCGCGGTCTGCGCGGGGATGGGCGAAGCGGAGCGCCGCGACCTGGCGCGGCTGGGCCGGCGGCGGCGCTTTGCGCGCGGGCGGACGATATTCGCGGCCGGGGATGACAGCATCGCCTGCGCGACATTGGTCAGCGGCACGCTCAAGCTCGCGCGCATCGACGCGCAGGGGACCGAACGGATGCTCGGGCTGGTCTATCCCGCCGGCTTCCTCGCCCGGCTGTTCGCGCCGACGCTCGACAGCAGCGCCATCGCGCTGACCGATGTCGAACTCTGCCTGTTCGCGCGCAGCGATGTCGAGCGCGAAATGCACGCGCATTCCGGGTTTATGGCGCGCGTGCTCGCCGCGACGACCGATCAGCTGGCCCAGTCGCACGCGCTGATCGAGCTGATCGGGCGCAACGATGCGCGCGCACGGCTGGCGGGACTGCTGTGCCTGCTCGTCGATCAGCATTGCGACGGTCCGGCAGATAACGGCCTGCGGCTCGAACTGCCGCTCGGGCGTGGCGACATTGCCGCACTGCTCGGCACCACGATCGAGACGATCAGCCGCCAGATCGGCGCGCTCGAAGCCGAAGGCATCGTCCGCCGTGACGGTTTGCGGCACCTGGTCATTTGCGATGTCGGCATGTTGCACCGGGCGGCTGGCCTGGGTTGATGGCCAGCCGCCCGGCGTCGCATGCAGCGCGGGTTGCTGCACGCCGTCCCGTTTTTACAACGTCGCCACGATCACCGCGACGGCGACGCCCCAACCGACCATCAACAGCAACAGGGTGAAAATCTGCGCCAGCGCCGCGCCGGCGGTCGCGTGGCCGCTGCCGGTCATCACGCCTTCGCGCATGAAATCGTGCCAGCCCTGCGGCGTGCCCGGTTTGTCGCCGGTGACGCGCGCCCAGCAGATCGGCAGCGCGAAGAACATCACCAGGAACACGCCGAAAATGGCGAACGGGATCACCAGCTCCGGCCCCATGAAGGTCGCGCCCATGATGCCGAGATAGGCCGCAAAGCATCCGAAGATGCCGGCAAAGATCGCCGGGTGCAGGTCAAAGCTGCGCTGTGCCCGATCGGGGACCGGCGGCACCTGCGGCTGGGGCGGCGCGACGATCAGGTCGGCCTGGGCAAAGACGGCTTTGGGATGGTGCTGGGTCATGGGACGCCTCCTCTTGTTGGAAGCGGCCTAGCGTCGGCGCGGCCGTACCGCTTTGACGACCGTCAAATCGTCTCGTGCGCGCGCTGCATGATTTCGCCCGCCAGCACCCCGGCATAGGCATCGGGATCGACGTTGCCGCCCGACAGGATCACCAGCATCCCCGGCTCGACCGGGACCTGTCCGCCGAGCAGCGCGGCGAGCGCGACCGCGCCACCCGGCTCGACCACCAGCCGCAGGTGGCGCGCTGCCCAACGTTGCGCTTCGCGGACCTGCATTTCGCTGACGGCGACGCCGGTCGCGCCGCGCCGGGCCAGCACCTCGAACGTCAGCGGGCTGACTTCCTTGGTCTGGAGCGAATCGCACGCGGTCGGCGGGGCATCCGCCCCGACCGGCTCGATCCAGCCCGCGTCGAGCGAACGGCGCATGTCGTCCCATCCTTCGGGCTCGACCACGGTCACCCGCGCGTCGGGCAGCGCGAGCGCCAGCCCGGCCGCCAGCCCGCCGCCGCCGCATGGCGTGACGACATGCGCGGGCAGGCCCAGGCCCATCGCGCGCATCTGTTCCGCCGCCTCGATCCCCGCGCTGCCCTGTCCCTCGATCACCCACGGATCGTCGAAGCTCGGCACCAGCACCGCACCGCGCGAATGGGCCAGGTGCGCGGCGATCTTCTCGCGGCTTTCGGTCGCGCGATCGTAATCGACCACTTCGGCCCCCATCGCCAGCGTCGACTCGCGCTTCACGCGCGGCGCATCGGCGGGCATCACGATCACAGCCGGCATGCCCAGCCGGCGCGCGGCCCAGGCGACGCCCTGGGCATGATTGCCCGAGGAGAAGGCGACGACCCCGCGGGCGCGCTGCGCGGGTTCGATCGCGGTCAGCCGGTGCCATGCGCCGCGCAGCTTGAACGCCCCCATCGGCTGCAGCGATTCGGCCTTGAACGTGACGGCCACGCCCTTGATTTCATGGACGAAGATCGGGGTCGGCGGGACCACCGCCGCCAGCTTGGCCGCCGCGTCGCGGACCCCTGCGCGGGTGGGCTGTCGCAAAGTCGTCACAAATGATCCTCGGCTGGCGTTCCGGGGTCCAAAAACGCTTTACACACCCCCGGGTCAACCCTATGTGGCGCTTCCGCTGCCCCATGGGACTTCCAACCGCAAGGCAGCTTTTTGTCACCGTATGCCGAAAGGCAATTGGAGGTCCCTTGAATTGGCCAAGCACCATAGCGCGCTGGGGTTAGCGATTCCCCATTCGATTGCCGTTCGCGGCATCGACATCGCAAATCGTGCACCGGTTCAGCCGGTCACGCTTGTTCGCCCGCACGCCGCCCGTCGTGCGGCCCGTTACTTCGTCGAGAAGTTTCCGGGCCGATCGATGTATGCGGTGAAGGCGAACCCGTCGCCCGACCTGATCCGCATCCTGTTCGATGCCGGCATCACCCATTTCGACGTCGCGTCGATCGGTGAGGTGCGTCTGGTCGCGGGCGTCGCGCCCGAGGCGACCCTGTGCTTCATGCACCCGGTCAAGGCGCCCGAGGCGATTCGCGAAGCCTATTTCACGCATGGCGTGCGCGTCTTCTCGCTCGATTCGATCGAGGAGCTGGACAAGATCGTCCGCGCGACCACCGATGAAGCCGGCCACGTCGCGACCGACCTCACGCTGTGCGTCCGGCTGCGCGTGTCGTCCGACCATTCGAAGCTCAGCCTCGCGTCGAAGTTCGGCGTCGGCCAGGGCGACACCCGCGTGCTGCTGATGGCCGCGCGCCAGGCGGCGGACGCGCTCGGCATCTGCTTCCATGTCGGCAGCCAGGCGATGAGCCCGGAGGCCTATGCCAACGCGATGGAGCGTGTGCGCATCGCGATCGTCGATGCCGGCGTCACCGTCGACGTGGTCGATGTCGGCGGGGGCTTCCCGTCGAGCTATCCGGGCATGGAGCCGCCGCCGCTCGACCGCTATTTCGCGACCATCCACCGCGCCTTTGAAAGCCTGCCGATCAGCTACTCGGCGGAATTGTGGGCGGAACCGGGCCGTGCGCTGTGCGCCGAATACAGCTCGATCGTCGTGCGCGTCGAACAGCGCCGCGGGGACGAGCTCTACATCAACGACGGCGCCTATGGCGCGTTGTTCGATGCGGCGCATCTCGGCTGGCGCTTCCCCGTTCGTCTGCTGCGCGAGCCGGATTCGAATGCGCGCGACATGGCGTTCAGCTTCTACGGGCCCACCTGTGACGATCTCGATCACATGACGGGTCCGTTCATGCTGCCCGCCGACGTGCGCGCCGGCGACTATCTGGAGGTCGGCATGCTCGGCGCGTATGGCGCGGCGATGCGCACCGCGTTCAACGGCTTCGGTGCCGGCGACACGGTGGTCGTCGACGACGAGCCGATGACCAGCCTTTACGTCGAGGATGAAGCCGCGCCGATGGTGGCGTCGAACGTCTTCAGCCTGTAACGCGGATCCATCAACGTCGCCCCGGCGAAGGCCGGGGCCGTTAGCCATTCCTGGATTGCCAGCCGATCCGGGACCGTTGGCGATCGCTGTGCCACGAACTTAGCAGCCCCGGCCTGCGCCGGGGCGACGCTGTTTGATAGGGAATGACCATGACCGACACCCTCACCGCCCCCGTCAACGACCAGCGCAAGGCCGAACTGCTTTCGCATCAGGTCGAGCATGTCGACATCCGCAGCTTCGACGCGCGCCCGATCATCGAATCGATGGGCAAGATGAGCTTCACCAGCCGCGACTTGGCGCGCGCGACCGGCATCTACAACATGATGCTCGAGGATCCCGACTGCACCATCTTCCTGGTCATCGCCGGCTCGACCAGTGCGGGCGGCTGCATGGACCTCTATGCCGAACTGGTGCGCTCCAACATGGTCGACGCGGTGGTCGCGACCGGGGCCAGCATCGTCGACATGGATTTCTTCGAAGGGCTCGGCCACAAGCATTATCAGGCGCGCGAGATCCCCGACGACAACACGCTGCGCTCGCTCTACATCGACCGCATCTACGACACCTATATCGACGAAGAGCAGCTCCAGGACTGCGATCACACCATCGGTCGCATCGCCGACAGCCTGGAGCCGCGCGGCTATTCCAGCCGCGAGTTCATCGCCGCGATGGGCAAGTACCTGGTCGAGCACGGCAAGAAGGACAACAGCCTGGTCAAGCTCGCTTATGAGCATGACGTGCCGATCTTCTGCCCGGCGTTCGTCGACTCCTCCGCCGGCTTCGGCCTGGTCAAGCACCAGGTCGAGCGGATGAAGGAAGGCAAGCCCTACATGATGCTCGACGCGATCGCCGACTTCCGCGAGCTGACCGACATCAAGATCGCGGCCGGCGCATCGGGCCTGCTGATGATCGGCGGCGGCGTGCCCAAGAACTTCATCCAGGACACCGTCGTCTGCGCCGAGATCCTGGGTCACGACGATGTCGAGATGCACAAATACGCCGTGCAGATCACGGTCGCCGACGTCCGCGACGGCGCGTGCTCGTCCTCGACGCTTCAGGAAGCGGCGAGCTGGGGCAAGGTCCAGACCGTGCACGAGCAGATGGTGTTTGCCGAAGCCGGCAGCGTCATGCCGCTCCTCGCCAGCGACGCCTGGCACCGCGGCGCGTGGAAGAACCGCCCCAAGCGCGGCTGGGCCAAACTGTTCGCCTGACCACGCGACGCTCAAGCCCCTCCCGTTCAGGGGAGGGGCTGGGGTGGGGCCTGTCCGGATCGACGAACCCCACAGGACATACATCCGACGATTCTGAACCGATCAAGCGCCCTCTGCGGCCCGGCAGCCTTGCTCGAAAAGCCAGAATACCAGGCAAACCCAGCAAATTTGAAGACAAAATGCCTTCCAACCAACGCTCAAGCAGCCCGTAAGCTTGCAGAGTTCGCGTATAACATAAAAGGGCAGACTTCTTAGTTTAGCCTATATCGGCCCGGGCACCGTTATATCAGGCATGCAGTCGACAGCGATAGATCGTATCTATCAAAACGCAAGGGCAGTACTTAACTCCCCTTGCAGTCAATACGACCTGTACAACGAACTACAGGAACGCCAGGATCATAGTCGGGTGACGGCTCGCTTCCGCCATTATCTTGTGGATACCACTCGATATACTTCGCGAACTCGCCTCCGAAGCAATATTCGTACGAAATGTATCCCAAGAGAAAATAGCCTCCGTCGTTACAAACCGACTCGGCATAGGCAGCTGCATTTGCTCCCGCATCTTGAGCAAAAGCAGGGATGGGAGCGCTTAAAGCCAAACCAGATAAAATTAGCGATGTGAGCCTCATATCCACCTCCTTTTTGATGCAAGATCATTCTCGTTCCTTAATGTTCACGTCAAGGCGCATCCGGATAAAACAATCTTGTTTTTTGCGCCCTGCATCGAAACTCGACGAACCCCACGGAAATCAGCGCAAACCGTCACCCCGGCCTCGTGCCGGGGTCCACGGCGCAGCAGTCACAGCGCCATCATTGGCGCACGCCCCCATCGCGTCACCCCGGGCTTGACCCGGGGTCCCGCTGGTTCTCGCGCCGGAACAGGCAGCGAGGCCCCGGGTCAAGCCCCGGGGCGACGGCAAACATGTTATCGGTGTCCGCTCATCCTGAGTGGCAACTGAGCTTGGCGAAGCCTGTCCTGAGCCCCTCCCCCGGCAGGCAGTCGAAGGGGCGGGTAT
>NZ_LSHX01000031.1 GCF_001555965.1 Sphingomonas sp. CCH21-G11 | reverse complement strand
GCCGGCGACGGGGGCGGGCACCTCGACCGACACTTTGTCGGTCTCCAGGCTGGCGATCGGTTCATCGGCCTTTACCGCCTCGCCCGGCCGCTTCAGCCATTCGCCCAGCGTCGCTTCGGTGATCGATTCGCCCAGCACGGGCACTTTGACTTCGGTTGCCATCTCTTCAGGCCCTTCTTCTCATTTCGTCACCCCGGCGCAGGCCGGGGCCGCTATCCATTTCGCGCACCGCTGCCAGCGGCCCCGGCCTGCGCGACGACATCGGACTTATCCCTTGCGGGTTCGGCGAATTTCCTCGCGCACATTGTGTCCCAGCGCGTCGGCGATCAGCGCGCCCTGTTCAGCGGTGTGCCGCTTCATCAACCCGGTCGCGGGCGACGCCGCGGGACCCCGGCCGGCATAGCGCGGGCGCATCGGTGCCCTGCCCGCATCGGCCAGCGCCTGCTCGATGAACGGCTCGACGAAGAACCAGTAGCCGTTGTTCTTCGGCTCTTCCTGCGCCCAGACGACTTCCTCGAGCCCCGTCATCCGCTTCAGCCGCACGGTCAGCGGCTCGCCGGGGAAGGGATAGAGCTGTTCGATCCGCACGATCGCCGTGTTCTTGTCGCCCGCGGCATCGCGCGCCTCGATCAGGTCATAGGCGACCTTGCCGCTGCACAGCACCAGCCGCTTGACGTCGGTGTCCGCAGGCGGGGTGGGATCGGACAGGATGCGCATGAAATGCGATTCGCCCAGGAAATCGTCGACCCGCGACACCGCCATCTTGTGCCGCAGCAGCGATTTCGGTGTCATCACCACCAAAGGCTTGCGGAAGTTGCGGTGCATCTGGCGGCGCAGCAGGTGGAAATAATTCGCCGGCGTCGTGCAGTTCGCGACCTGCATATTGTCCTGCGCACACAGCTGCAGAAAGCGTTCGGGCCGTGCCGAAGAATGTTCGGGCCCCTGGCCTTCATAGCCGTGCGGCAGCAGCATCACGAGGCCGTTGGCGCGCAGCCACTTGGCTTCGCCGGCCGCGATGAACTGGTCGATCATGATCTGCGCGCCATTGGCGAAATCGCCGAACTGCGCTTCCCAGAGCACCAGCGTCTTGGGGTCGGCCAGCGCATAGCCATATTCGAAGCCGAGCACGCCATATTCGCTCAAGGGGCTGTCGAGCACCTCGAACCGGCCATGCGGGATTTCGTTGAGCGGCACGAACTTGTGCTCGTCGCCCTGGTCGACCCAGACGGCATGACGGTGGCTGAAGGTGCCGCGCCCCGAATCCTGGCCCGATAGGCGGACGCCATAGCCCTCCGACAGCAGCGACCCGAACGCCAGCGCCTCGCCGGTCGCCCAGTCGAAGCCGCTGCCGCTGGCGAACATCTCCTTCTTGGCATCCAGCACGCGGCCCAGCGTCTTGTGGATCGCCAACCCCTCGGGCACCTGCGTGAGCGTGCGGCCGAGCGAATCGAGCAACTTGCGGTCGATGCCCGTCGGCACGCTGCGCCGCGCGGTTTCGGGGTCGGCGGGAACGTGCAACCCCGACCAGCGCCCGGCGAACCAGTCGACCTTGTTGGGCTTGTAGCTCTTGGCGCTTTCGAACTCGCCTTCGAGCAGCGCGGTGAACTGGTCGACCTTGGCGGCGGCGAAATCGGCCGCGATCACGCCCTGTTCGACCAGGCGCCTGCCATAGACTTCGCTGACCGGCGGATGCTGCTTGATCCGGGCGTACATCAGCGGCTGGGTAAAGCTCGGCTCGTCGCCCTCGTTATGGCCAAAGCGCCGGTAGCACCACATGTCGATGACGATGTCGCGCTTGAACCGCTGGCGGAACTCGATCGCCATCTTGCAGGCAAAGGTGACCGCTTCGGGGTCATCGCCGTTGACGTGGAAGATCGGTGCCTGCACCCCCTTCGCCACGTCCGACGGATAGGGCGACGAGCGCGCGAATTGCGGGCTGGTGGTGAAGCCGATCTGGTTGTTGATGACGAAATGGATGCAGCCGCCGGTATTGTACCCGCGGATGCCCGAGAAACCGAGGCACTCCCACACGATCCCCTGGCCCGCGAACGCCGCGTCGCCATGGATCAGCACCGGCAGCACCTGCTCATGCTCCTCCAGGTCGTCGCGGAAGGTCTGGAGCGCGCGCACCTTGCCGAGTACTACGGGATCGACGGCCTCGAGGTGGCTGGGATTGGCGACCAGCGACATGTGGACGCTGACCCCGTCAAACTCGCGGTCGGTGGAGGTGCCGAGGTGATATTTGACGTCGCCCGACCCGCCCACATCGTCGGGATTGGCCGATCCGCCCGAAAATTCGTGGAAGATCACGCGATACGGCTTGGCCATCACGTTCGCGAGCATGTTGAGCCGGCCGCGATGCGCCATGCCGTACACGATCTCGCGTACGCCCATCGCGCCGCCATATTTGATGATCGATTCCATTGCCGGGATCATCGCTTCGCCGCCGTCGAGGCCGAAGCGCTTGGTGCCGACATATTTCTTGCCGAGGAATTTCTCCCACTGCTCGGCCTCGATCACCTTGGACAGGATCGCCTTCTTGCCCTCGGGCGTGAACTCGATCGCCTTGTCCTTGCCCTCCATGCGCTCCTGGAGGAAGCGGCGCTCCTCGACATCGGCGATGTGCATATATTCCAGGCCGACATTGCCGCAGTAATTGCGGCGCAGCACATCGACCAGTTCGCGCACCGTCGCGGTCTCAAGGCCAAGCGCGCCGCCCAGATAGATCGGCCGATCGATCTCGCTGTCGGGAAAGCCGTGATATTCGGTCTTCAGATCCTCGGGCATCTCGTGCTTGGCGAGACCGAGCGGATCGAGATTGGCGGCGAGGTGCCCGCGCACGCGATAGGTGCGGATCAGCATCATCGCACGGATCGAATCGCCGGCCGCGCGCGCGACCTCGTCCGCCGATGGCTTGGGGGCAGAGGCGGCGGGCGCGGGGGCGGCGCCGCCCTTGGCGGGCTTGGCCGCCGGTTCCATCTGGGTCGGGTCGAGGGCTGCGGTCAGCGCGTCGGTATCGGCGAGCGGCCAGCCCTTTCGCTGCCAGCTCGGGCCCTGCATCGCGCCTTCGAGCCCGTCGAACCACGCCTGCCAGCCGGGTTCGACCGAGCCCGGGTCCTGGCGATACTTCGCGTAGAGCGATTCGATGAATGCCGGACTCACCCCGGCGGCCGCGTCGAAATCCTGGCCTTCGTAACCCATGGTCCCATCCTCGCTCCCCTCTCCCCTTGTGGGAGAGGGTTGCGCAGACTTGGCAGCTTGCTGCCTAGTCGAAGCTGGGTGAGGGGGCGGATACCGGGCGCTGCGCCCGGCCAATCACCCTCATCCAACTCCGCCTAGGTGCCTTGCGGCACCAAGGCTGCGTATCCTTCTCCCCTCAAGGGAGAAGGTAACCCGTTCGCCCTCGCCCCTCGCAGAGGAGAGAGGGTTCGTCCTTCACCCCTTCAACACCTCGACCAGCGTTTCGCCCAACAGGCTCGGGCTGGGCGATACGCGGATGCCGGCTTCTTCCATCGCCGCGATCTTGTCTTCCGCACCGCCCTGACCGCCCGAGACGATTGCGCCGGCATGGCCCATGCGGCGTCCCGGCGGCGCGGTGCGGCCGGCGATAAAGCCGACCATCGGCTTCTTGCGCCCGCGTTTCGCTTCGTCTTTCAGGAACTGCGCGGCTTCCTCTTCGGCCGATCCGCCGATCTCGCCGATCATGATGATGCTTGTCGTTGCATCATCGGCCAGGAACAGCTCGAGCACGTCGATGAAGTTGGTGCCGTTGACCGGATCGCCGCCGATTCCGACCGCGGTGGTCTGGCCGAGGCCCGCATTGGTCGTCTGGAACACGGCTTCATAGGTGAGCGTGCCCGAACGCGACACGACGCCGACCGAGCCCTTGGAGAAAATGCTGCCCGGCATGATGCCGATCTTGCACTCGCCGGGCGTCAGCACGCCGGGGCAATTGGGGCCGATCAGCCGCGACTTGCTGCCCGACAGCGCGCGCTTGACCTTGACCATGTCGAGCACCGGAATGCCCTCGGTAATGCACACGATCAGCGGCACTTCCGCGTCGATCGCCTCCAGGATCGAATCGGCGGCGAACGGCGGCGGCACATAGATGACGGACGCGGTCGCGCCAGTCTTCTCGACCGCTTCGGCGACGGTGTCGAAATTGGGCAGGCCCAGCTCCTCATGCACCGTGCCGCCCTTGCCCGGCGTTACCCCCCCGACCATCTGCGTGCCGTAATCCAGCGCCGCCTTGGTATGGAAAGTCCCGGTCTTGCCGGTCATCCCCTGGGTGATGACCTTGGTATTCTTGTCGACGAGGATGCTCATTCGGTCTCTCTTTCGTCGTCCCGGCGAAGGCCGGGACCGCTATCCATCTGGCGGCGCAAGGGCATCAAGCGGTCCCGGCCTCCGCCGGGACGACGCGCTTCACACCAGCGACCCGTCGATCGCCTTGCACGCAACCAGCAATTCCTTGACCGCGTCGACGCTGACCTGAAGGTTGGCCTTGGCCTCATCCGACAGGTTGATCTCGATGATCTTCTCGACGCCGCCCGCGCCGATGACGATCGGCACGCCGACATAGAGGTCGTCGACGCCATACTGGCCGGTCAGGTGCGCGGCACCCGGCAACACGCGCTTCTGGTCGAACAGATAGCTTTCAGCCATCGCGATGCCGCTGGTCGCCGGGGCGTAGAAGGCCGAGCCGGTCTTGAGCAGCGCGACGATCTCGCCGCCGCCAGAACGGGTGCGCTGCACGATCGCGTCGATGCGCTCCTTCGTCGAAAAGCCCATCGCGATCAGGTCGCTGACCGGGATGCCGCTGACCGTCGAATATTCGAGCACCGGCACCATCGTGTCGCCATGGCCGCCCAGCACGAAGCTGTTCACGTCCTTGACCGACACCTTGAACTCGTCCGCCAGGAAATGGCTGAAGCGCGCCGAATCGAGCACGCCCGCCATGCCGACCACCTTCTGGTGGGGCAGACCGGAAAACTCGCGCAGCGCCCACACCATCGCGTCGAGCGGATTGGTGATGCAGATGACAAAGGCGTCGGGGGCGTTGGTGGCAATGCCTTCGCCGACTGCCTTCATTACCTTCAAATTGATGCCGAGCAGGTCGTCGCGGCTCATCCCCGGCTTGCGCGCGACGCCAGCGGTAACGATGATCACGTCGGCGCCGGCAATGTCCTTATAGTCATTGGTGCCGATGATCGTCGCGTCGAAGCCCTCGACCGGACCGCACTGGCTCAGGTCCAGCGCCTTGCCCTGCGGCACGCCCTCGACCACGTCGAAAAGCACAATGTCGCCAAGCCCCTTGAGCGCGGCGAGATGCGCGAGCGTGCCCCCGATATTGCCAGCGCCGATCAACGCGATCTTCTTGCGAGCCATACAACCTCCCTCGAAATGGGTCAGCAGGCGGCCCGTCGGGCCGGGAAACGGTGGCGGCTTAGGCCGTTTGACGCGCGCTGACAAGCACGGAGCCTAGCCAAAACAAGGGTTTCTTTGCACATCATTCGCAAGTGCAAGAACGTGTCAGCCCAGCGCGAAACGCGCGGCGCGTGCCGCGTGATCCGCCGACGGGCGGCAACCGGTATAGAGAACGAACTGTTCAAGCCCCTGCCGCACCAACACCTCATCGCCGGTGATGACCGGCTTGCCCAGGCGGCGTGCCAGACGCACCAGCGGAGTTTCTACCGGAATAGCGACGACGTCGAACAGCATCGTCGCGGCACGTACTGCCGCTTCGTCGAAGGCAAGCGCGTCGGCCTCCGGCCCGCCCGCCATCCCGATCGGCGTCACGTTGATCAGCAATCCGGGTCCGGGCGTCACCGCGCGCGCCCAGCGATACCCCAATCGGTCGGCGAGCGCGCGGCCCGACGCCTCGTCACGGGTCACGATCGTGCCGTTGGCATAGCCATGATCGGCGAGCGCACTCGCCACCGCCTTGCCCATGCCGCCCGACCCGCGCAGCACGAAGTCGATATCCTGCGGCACGCGATGTTCGGTCATCAACGCCGCGACCGCGGTATAGTCGGTATTATAACCGGTCAGCTTTCCGTCCTCATTGACGATGGTGTTGACCGCGCCGATCGCCGCCGCCGACGGGTCGAGCGCGTCGATCAGCGGGATCACCGCCTCCTTGAACGGCATCGAGATCGCGCAGCCCCGCACGCCCAGCGCGCGGATGCCGCCGATCGCGGCCGCGATGTCCGCGGTGGTGAAGGACTTATAGACGAAGTCGAGGCCCAGTGCGTCGTAGAGATGGTTCTGGAACCGCGTCCCGAAATTGCCGGGCCGCGCGGACAGCGACATGCACAATTGGGTGTCGCGGTTGATGCTGAGCTTGGACATGGGGGGTGGACTCCGGCCTGCGCTAATCAAGGTTAGGTGCCTCTCCAACCTGCTCCTTCCGTCACCCCGGCCTTGAGCCAGGGTCCCGCTGCCTTATCCCGCGCGAGAAAAAGCGGGACCCGGGGTCAAGCCCGGGGTGACGGGGGCAGTGGGTTGCGCCTCGGTTAAGGATCTCCGGTCAGCCCTTCAGGACAAGCGGGAAGGACGACCAAGGCGGCATTGCGGCTAATGATGCCCCAGCGCCAGATACGCTTCCGAACGCATCTCGTTCAACCGGCTGACGGTGCGTTCGAACTCGAAACGGCCGTCGCCTGTCTCATACAGCGCCTCCGGCACCGCATCGGCGGCGGCGATCAGCTTGACCTTGTGTTCGTACAGGGCGTCGATGAGCGTCACGAAGCGCGCGGCTTCGTTGCGGTTCTCCGGCCCTAGCCTGGGGATGCCGACGAGGAACACCGTGTGGAAACGCCGCGCGATCGCCAGATAGTCGGCCGCGCCGCGCGCCTCGCCGCACAGTCGCTTGAAGCTGAATACCGCAACACCCTTCAGCGACTTGGGCACGTGCAAAGTCCGCCCGCCGCGCACCGCCAATTCCTCGGTCGGCACCATCGCGCGATCCTCGACCGGATAGTCGGTCAGCCGGAAGAAGGCGGCCGACATCTCCGCCGTCGCTTCCGGCCCGTTGGGCACCAGCCAGGTGTCGATCCGCCCCAGCCGGTCGCGGCGGTAATCGACCGGGCCGTTGAGCGCGACGACGTCGCAGCGTTCGCGGATCAGGTCGATGAAGGGCAGGAACAGGGGGCGATTGATCCCGTCCTTGTAAAGCTCGTCCGGCGCGCGGTTGGAGGTTGCGACGACCGTCACCCCGCGCCGGAACATCTCGGTGAACAGCCGCGACAGGATCGCGGCGTCCGCGGGATTGTTGACGATCAGCTCGTCAAAGGCGAGCAGGCGGACATCCTCGCTCATGGCGGCGGCAACCGGCAGGATCGGATCGTCAACCTCCTGCTTGCGCGCATCGTTCAGCCGCTCGTGCACGTCGATCATGAAGTCGTGGAAATGCGCACGGCGCTTCCGACGGATCGCGAGCTGATTGAAGAACAGGTCCATCAGCATCGACTTGCCGCGTCCGACCCCGCCCCACAGATAGACGCCGCGCGGCGGTTCGGGCAGGCGTCCCAGCGCGCGCCACAGGATGCTGCCACGTTTCGGCACCGCTTCCAGCGCGTCGGCAAGCGCGTCGAGCCGTTCGGCGGCCGCTGCCTGGGTCGCATCGGTGCGCAGCTCCCCGGCAGCGACCAGCCTGCGATATTCGGCGATCACCCGGCTCATCGCGCACTCGGCTTGCGGATCGTGGCGGTGAAGCTTGCGATCGTCTGCGCCGCCTGGACGACCAAGCCGCGCATGAACAGCAGCCGCCCGGTCTCGCGAAGCAGCTCGACCTGCGCCTCGACGGGCACATCCATGCGTCCTGCCGCGATGAACTGGGTCGACAGGTCGAGCGTGACCGCCGTGCCCGCGGTCAGTACGCCCAGCGCGCGCCCCGCCCCGAACAGCGCGCAGTCGATGAAGCCGAGCAGCGCGCCGCCGTGGAGATGGTTCGACAGGTTGGAATGCTGGTGCGCCGGCACCATCGCGACCCGCGCGATGCCGTCCTCCACCCTGACACGCAACGGCCCCAGCGTCGCGTTGAAGCGCGTCGTGTCGCTAAGCGTCCAGCGTTTCCAGCCCGGCCAGTCGGGATCGTCGTGATAGTGGAACGCGGGGCCGTCCGCGTCGGGGCGCATCGTCACGCGATCAGAGCACGCGGTCCATTTCCAGCTTCTTGATCTCGGCGATCGCCTTGGCCGGGTTCAGCCCCTTGGGGCAGACATTGGCGCAGTTCATGATCGTGTGGCAGCGATAGAGCCGGAACGGATCCTCGAGCTGGTCGAGCCGCTCGCCCGTCGTCTCGTCGCGGCTGTCGGCCAGCCAGCGATAGGCCTGGAGCAGGATCGCGGGGCCGAGGAACTTGTCGCTGTTCCACCAATAGCTGGGGCAGCTGGTCGAGCAGCAGGCGCACAGGATGCACTCGTAGAGGCCGTCGAGCTTGGCGCGGTCCTCGGGCGACTGGAAGCGCTCCTTGCCCGAGGGCGGCGGCGTCACCGTTTCCAGCCACGGCTTGATCGACGCATATTGCGCGTAGAAATGGGTGAAGTCAGGGACGAGATCCTTGATCACGTCCATGTGAGGCAGCGGCGTGATCCGGATGTCGCCCTTGATGTCCTCGATCGCGGTCGTGCAGGCGAGGCCGTTCTTGCCGTCGATGTTCATCGAACACGAGCCGCAAATCCCCTCCCGGCACGAGCGGCGGAAGGTGAGCGAGGGGTCCTGCTCCGCCTTGATCTTGATGATCGCATCCAGGACCATCGGGCCGGTATCGTCCAGGTCGAGCTCGAACGTGTCGTAGCGCGGATTCTCGCCGGCATCGGGATCATAGCGATAGACCTTGAAGCGCTTCACCCGCTTGGCACCGGCGGGCGCCTTGTGAACCTTGCCGTTGTTCCGGATCTTGCTGTTCTTGGGCAGGGTGAATTCGGCCATGGCGATGCACTACTCCTTCGCCTCGCGATGTGGCGCTTTTGTGCGCTGCGATCAAGTTCGGAACGGCGGATATCGCAGTCGCGCGCGGCCCGCAAACGGAACAAGGGCCATATTGCTGCGGCGTGATCGCATCGACCTATCAGCTCAACGATCGTGCGCGTCATCCGCTCCTGCTCGGTGACCCTGTCTTTGGAACGCTTCGCCCCAGTCGCGCAGGCTGACCAGCACGGGTTCGAGCGTGCGGCCGAAATCGGTCAGCTCATATTCGACGCGCGGCGGCACTTCGGGATAGACGATCCGGCGAATGATGCCGTCGGCTTCCAGCTCGCGCAGCTGGAGCGTGATCATCCGCGGCGTCGCATTGGGGGTCAGCCGGCACAGCGCGTTGAAGCGCAAGCGGCCCGACAGCAGGTGGAACACCAGTACCGGCTTCCACACCCCGCCCATCACGCTCATCGTCGCTTCGACCGCGCAGCCGGTCTTGGTCGCGCGCCGTCGCGGACCCCTGATACTATCATCCATGTACGTACATGTTGTTTTTGTACGTACTGCAATCAAGCGCGACGAGCGATTAGTTGGCGTGCTCCACCACAAAAGGAGCTTGACCATGCGTGCATATCGACTTGACCCAGCCGGCGGGGCCATCAAGCTGAGCGATGAGGCCGATCCGGTACCGGGGGCCGGCGAAGTCCTGATCGACCTGAAAGCGGCGACGCTCAACTATCGCGACCTGATCGTCCGCGACGGGCGCTATGGCGGCGATCAACGCGCCGACCTGATTCCCTTGTCCGACGGCGCGGGTGTCATCGCCGCAGTGGGCGATCGCGTGGCCGCGGACCGGATCGGCCAACGCGTCGCGATCGGCTTCATGCCGCACTGGACGGAAGGGCCGTTCAGCGCCGCCAAGCAGGCCAGCGCGCTGGGCGGCGGCTTTGTCGATGGCGTGCTCGCCGAACGGATCGTCGTGCCGGCAAGCGCCGTCGCGGTCCTGCCTGACGACTGGTCGTTCGTCGAAGGGGCGGCTTACCCTTGCGCGGGCGTTACCGCCTGGGCCTGCCTGTTCGGCGGCGGCGGCATCCGGCCGAGCGACTGGGTGCTGGTTGAGGGGACGGGCGGCGTCTCTACCTTCGCGCTGCAATTCGCCAAGCGGGCAGGCGCGCGGGTGATCGTGACCTCCAGCAGCGACGACAAGCTCGGCCATGCCCGCGCGCTGGGTGCGGACGCGACGATCAACTATCGCGAAACACCGGATTGGGGCGCGGTGGCGGCGCGGATCGCGGGCGGTGCGGGCGTCGACCATGTCGTCGAGGTCGGCGGGCCGGGCACGCTCAACCAGGCGCTGGCGGCGGTGCGGCCGGGCGGCGAAGTCGCATTGGTCGGCGTGCTGACCGGCTTTGCCGGTGAGGTGAACACCGGCGCGATCCTGATGAACGCGATCAACCTGCGCGGCGTCTATGTCGGGTCCGTCGCCGACTTGTCGACCGCGCTTGCATCCGGCGTCCGCCCGGTCATCGACGAGGTGTTCGCCTTTGACCACGCAGAAGCTGCGTTCGATCGGCTGCGCAGCGGCAGCCATCGCGGCAAGGTGGCGATCCGCATCGCCGATTGAGCGCCGGCAATAGCCGGAGCACGCCGTCCTTGCGCAAAGCGTTCACCTCCCGGTGTCGGGCGCGCCGCAATCGGTTGAATGATCGTGCGGCGCGCCCATAGTCGTTCCGGGCCGGCAACCGATCAGGGTTGCCGTGCCGGATCACATGGGAGCGGCAAGATGGCGGACCTTTCGGGCAAGCGGGCGATCGTGACGGGCGGTTCGCGCGGCATTGGTGCGGCGATCGCAAAGCGGCTGGCCGCCGACGGTGCCGACGTCGTCATCACCTATGCCGGCAATCACGACGCGGCCCAGCAGGTCGTGGCCGCAATCGCGGGCGCGGGCCGGCGCACCGAGGCGATCCAGGCCGACGCGGCCGATGTCGCCGCGGTCGAGGCGGCGGTCGTGCGCGCCGTCGACAAGCTGGGGGGACTCGACATCCTGGTCCACAATGCCGGCGTGTTCGGGCTGGGCACGATCGACAGCGACACGATCGAGAATTACCGCCGCCAGTTCGGTGTCAATGTCGACGGGGTGTTTGCCGGCACGCGCGCCGCGATCGGCCATATGGCGGACGGCGGCCGCATTCTCGTGATCGGCAGCGTCAATGCGCACACCGTGCCCGTACCGGGGGCCGCGGTCTACAGCGCGACCAAGGCCGCCGTCGCCGGAATGGTGCGTGGCTGGGCGCGCGACCTGGGTCCGCGAAACATCTTGGTCAACGCGATCCAGCCCGGTCCGATCGATACCGACATGAACCCGGCCGATGGCGATTTCGCCGCGATGCTGGCCCAGCACGTCGCGCTCGGGCGTTATGGCCGGGCGGAGGAAGTGGCCGCGCTGGCCGCATTCCTCGCCAGTGACGAGGCGAGCTACATCACCGGGACGACGATCGACATCGACGGCGGATTTTCGGTCTGACGTCGCCGCGCCGGCAGGCGGCGCCGGGGTTCAGATGACGTCGAGCACGAGGCCGAGATCGCGTGCCTCTTCGGCTTCGATATACCAGTTTTCGGGCGCGCGGCGGCGCAACTCCTCGAAATCGATCCGCGTGCCGGCGACGAGATCGCGAAACCCCTCCTCCTCGATGCGGATCGAATGCTCGATTTCGTGGAGGCTCGCCTTCAGGCTGGCGACACAGGTGCGCAGCGGGCCATTGACGTCGATCTGCTTCGCCAGGATGCGCTCATGCACCATGATCCGCGTGCCGCGCGTCAGGAAGCGGCGGTCGGCGGGAAAGGCCGACATGAAGGTCGCGCCGGCCGAATAGACCGCGACCTTGCCGAGAAACAGCGCTTCACGGCCCTGATATTCGTGCAGCAGCCTCACTTCGTCGCCCATCAGCCGCGCGACTTCGGGGTCACCGCCCAGCGTCGACAGCGCGATGACCAGCGGCCCGCCGGCGGGGGCGGCGGCGACCTGTTCGCGGAACTGCGCGTACATGGCGTGATCGACCGGCCCCGCCAGCGCGACATGCGGCCGGGCGAGCAGCGGATAGCGGTGGATGGTGGCGTCGGCTTCGGTGTTGTCGGTCATGGCCCCCCAAGCGCGCGACGACGGCCAAGGTTCCGCGTGCGCAACAATTGCGAGGGTCGCTGCGGGTTGTCGCCGCTCAGCGCGGGTCCCTGGCGCGCGCCTCGCGCTGGAGCGCGACCAGCGCGCCGATGTCGGTCGGTCGCCCGACCGGGGCGCTGGCCGTGGTCGGCACGGCACCGTCGATCGCGGCGAGCCAGCGGTGCGCGGCGGCACCGATGCTCACCTGGGGCCGCGACGGGGTCAGCGTCGCTTCGGTTTCCCACACGGCCACCTGGTTGCGCGCCTCGGTAAAGGCCGCCTCGATCGGCTGGGCTTTCCGGAGCGCGCGATTGACGAAGGCGTCGCCGAAAAAGGTCCAGTCGTTCTCGGCGAAGCAGCCGAAGGACGACCGGTCGGTCGCCGCGGCGGTGACGATCACGCTGTCGTCGCTCGCCAGCGGGCCGATGAACACCCCCGAATAGCAGGCATTGACGATCAGCAGCCGCCGCGTGAAGCCAAGTTCGCCCAGCATCGCGCGCAGCTTCATCGGCGAAATCCCGCCATAGCCGCTGTCGCCGTCGTGATAGACGATGCCGAACGGCCCGCCATGGCTGGTGGTGAACAGGACCAGCACGTCCTCGTGCACATCCATGCGCTCGGCGACCGCGGCGAGCGCGGCACCAAGCGCCTGGGGCGATCCGATCGGCAATTCGCTCGTGCGTGTGCCGTCCGAACCGGCGAGCACCAGCGTGCGGCGATCGGCCCCGTAGCGGCGGGCGAGCACGCGTGCGGCCTCGCGCGCCTCACGCCCGAAGACGGGGTCGCTGTCGAGCGCCACCGACAGCACATAGGTGTCGACGACGCCCGGGCGCTGCGGCTCGAGCTGCCCAAGTGCTGCGGCCAGCCGGCGATGTTCGGCCAGCGCGTCGCGCGCGCCGCGATCCCGCTCGACCTGCATTCCGGCATCGGCAAAGGCGGCGACCGCCCCGTCGCCGGCGCGATAGAGGAAATCGGGCGGCGGCGCGCGATGCTGGACGGGGACAAAGGCGGCCTGTTGCGCGTCGGCGGCGGTCATCAGCGCCATCATCGCCAGCACCGCCGCGCGCCCGCCCTGCCACCTGTTCCGCACGTCCGCGCGTCTCCCTTTGATCCCGCAGCGCACGATGGCGCGGCGACGCGGCCGCGTCCAGTGGTCGCGGGGTCACGCCATCAGGCGATAGGCGCGCTCGGGCCGGATCGTCTCGCGGTTGCCGATCCGCGCGTCTTCCTCGCCCGCAAGCACCGCGGCGACGTCGGCGGCGACCGACGCGCTGCGGACGTGATAGCTGTGCATGACCAGACGGTCGGCCATGCCCGCGACCTTGCTCGCGTCGACGATCTTCACCTTGGCGGGCAGCAGGTCGAGCATCCGCGGGCCATCCGACCCCAGCCGGTCGGGATTGGCCTTGGTCTTGTCCGACACCAGCAGCGCACGATCGAAACGGTTGTGATAGAGGGTGATGCGCCGCGACAGGCTGGGCAGCATGCGCAGCTTGTCGTCGCGCTCGAACGCGTCGTCATCCTCGTCGGCGGCGATCATCAGCACCTGGTCGAACAGCCGCACCATCCGCGTAGGCTGCTTGGCATGCAGCGCCTGGATGCCCTGGCGCAGCACATAGTTGCCCATCGAATGCGCCAGGATGTGGAGGTTGCGCAGGCAATAATCGTCCGCCGGCAGCTCGCAGACATAATCGAGCAGCTTGAGATAGGTGCGCGCCAGCGCCGGGCCGGAGGCGCGGGCATCCTCGCGGTCGCTGTAATAGGACATGAAGGGCACCGCTTCGCCGTCGGACGGCCAGCTGAACACCATGATGTTGACGTCCTGCGGCAGCGTCACCGCGATCCGCGCGCCATCGGTCAGCGCCTCCAGAAAAGTGACGTTGAAGCCGTGGATGTAAACCAGCGTATCGACCCGGCCCTTGGCCATCCGGCCGTGCAGCGCATCCATCAGCTGCGCACTGCCCGTTTTGGTGAAGCCCCCCGCGGGTGCGCCCGCCATCGTTTCGTCGAACACGGTGATGCCGGTCATCACCGGCCCGTCGTCACCCGCGCGGAACGTCGCGCGACCAAAGCGCAACGCGGCGACGCCATCCGGATTGAACCGGCCGCCGAACACTGCCCGCTTGTTGTCGGACAGGTGATTGCGATTGGTCGCGAAATAGACGTTGATCTCGGCCATCGGACGTCCTCCTGCGCCGGGTAGTGCGCGCTTTCGGGGGGTGTGTTTCTATACTAAAATGGTATATAAAGAGCCATGTTCGAATTCGATCCGGCGAAGAGCGCGGCGAACAGAGCCAAGCATGGGATCGATTTTGAGGAAGCGCAGGCGATCTGGCTGGACGCATCGGCCAAGCGGCTCAGATCTGCCGTGCCGACAGATGAGGAGCGCTGGCTGGTGATCGGCCGGATCGGCACGCGGCTGTGGACGGCGATCATGACCTACCGGAACGGCAAGGTTCGCATCATCTCGGCCCGGCGCGCGCGCGATTATGAGGAAGAGCTATATGGACGTGGCACGCAAGAAGATTAGCGCCGAAGAGCTGGACCGGCTGTTCGATGAGGGTGCCGACATGCGCCCCTATTTCAATTTCGACAACGCCGAGGCGCTTCACGGTCCGACCAAGCGGGTGAATGTCGATTTTCCCGCCTTGATGGTGTTGCGGCTGGATCGCGAAGCAAAGAAGCGCGGCGTCACGCGACAGGCGCTCATCAAGATGTGGCTGGCGGATAGGTTGGAGGCGACGGGTTAGCCCACTCGCTTTCGCCAATCCACGCGACTGCGAAGGTTAACCGTCGGCCCTTAATACACCCGCTTCTTCGGCTGGATGTACTCGATTTCGTCGGTCAGCGTATAGTCGTGGACGGGGCGATAGTCGATTTCGGTCGTGCCGCCCTTGCCGCCCCAGCCGTCGAAGGTGGCGACGGTGTGCTTCATCCAGTTGGCGTCGTCGCGCTCCGGATAATCCTCGTTCACGTGCGCGCCGCGCGATTCCTTGCGGTTGAGCGCCGAGCGGATCGTCACCATTGCCTGGCCCATCAGATTGTCGAGTTCGAGCGTTTCGACCAGGTCGGTGTTCCAGATCAGCGACTTGTCGACGACGCGGACGTCCTGCATCCCCTGATAGAGCGCGGTCATCGCCGCAATCCCTTCATTGAGCAGTTCGTCGTTGCGGAACACGGCGGCGTGCCGCTGCATCGTCTTCTGCATGTCGGTGCGCAGCTTCGCGGTGGCGGTGCTGCCGCTCGCATTGCGGAAATGGTCGAGCCGCCCGATCGCGAGTTCGGCCGAATCCTTGGGCAGCGGGTTGTGCGGCGTGCCGGGCTTCAGCGTTTCCTTGATCCGCAGCCCCGTCGCGCGGCCGAACACCACCAGGTCGATGAGCGAGTTGGAGCCCAGCCGGTTGGCCCCGTGCACCGAAACGCACGCCGCTTCGCCCACCGCATACAGGCCGGGGACAACCGCGTCGGGGTTGCCGTCGCGGATATGCACGACTTCGCCATGATAATTGGTCGGGATGCCGCCCATATTGTAGTGGACGGTCGGCACCACCGGCAGCGGCTGGCGCGTCAGGTCGACGCCGGCGAAGATCTTGCCGGTCTCGGTGATCCCGGGCAGCCGCTCGGCCAGCACCTTGGGGTCGATATGGTTGAGGTGGAGATAGATGTGGTCGGCTTCCTTGCCGACGCCGCGGCCTTCGCGGATCTCCATCGCCATCGACCGCGACACGACGTCGCGCGACGCCAGGTCCTTGGCCGAGGGGGCATAGCGTTCCATGAACCGCTCGCCCTCGGAATTGGTGAGGTAACCGCCCTCGCCGCGCGCGCCCTCGGTGATCAGTACGCCCGCGCCATAGATGCCGGTCGGGTGGAACTGAACGAACTCCATGTCCTGGAGCGGCAGGCCGGCGCGCAGCACCATCGCATTGCCGTCGCCGGTGCAGGTGTGCGCCGAGGTCGCCGACTGATAGACCCGGCCATAGCCGCCGGTCGCCAGCACGACGGCGTGGGCGCGGAAGCGATGGATCGAGCCGTCCTCCATGCACAGCGCCACGACGCCGCGGCACTCGCCATTTTCCATGATCAGGTCGAGCGCGAAATATTCGATGAAGAAGTCCGCGTCGTACTTCAGGCTCTGCTGATACAGCGTATGCAGCATCGCATGGCCGGTACGGTCGGCGGCAGCGCAGGTGCGCTGGGCCGGCGGGCCGGCACCCATATTCTGCATCATGCCGCCGAACGGGCGCTGATAGATCTTGCCTTCGTCGGTGCGGCTGAACGGCAGCCCGGCATGTTCGAGTTCATAGACCGCCGCCGGTGCCTCGCGGCACAGATATTCGATCGCGTCCTGGTCGCCCAGCCAGTCCGATCCCTTGACGGTATCGTACATGTGCCAGGTCCAGTGGTCCGGGCCCATATTGCCCAGGCTGGCGGCGATCCCGCCCTGGGCGGCGACGGTGTGGCTGCGCGTCGGGAACACCTTGGTGATGCACGCGGTCTTCAGCCCCGCCTCGGCGATGCCCATCGTCGCGCGCAGCCCCGCCCCGCCCGCGCCGACGACGACGGCGTCATAGGTGTGGTCGATGATCTTGTAGGCGTCGGTCATGCCGTGGCGGCTCCGGTAAAGGCGATTTTCAAGATGGCGAAGGCGGCGATCGCCCAGCCGAGCAGCGCGGCGCCGTTGAGCAGGACGAGCAGCACGACGCGGCTCTCCTCGCGCTGATAATCCTCGATCAGCACCTGAAGCCCCAGACGCGCATGATAGAACAGGCTGCTGACCAGCAGGATCAGCGGCACCGCGACCCAAGCGGATGCCATCCAGGTGACCAGGGTCTGATGGTCATAGGCCGGCAGCCGCGCGATCGAGACGAGGAACCACGCCATCAGCGCCAGGTTCGACCCCGCGGTCAGCCGCTGATGCCACCAGTGATGCGTGCCCTCGTTCGCGGGGCCGAGGCCGCGGACCCGGCCGATGCTCGTTCCGTTACCCATCTTATTTCCCCACCGTCAGCCAGGCCCAGAAGGCCAGGGTCGCGACGATCGAAAAGACCATGGTCGAAATCGCGCCGCGCTTGTTGCCCTTGAGTTCGTAGCCAGCGCCCGTGTCGAGCACGAAGTGACGGATGCCCGACGCCGTGTGCTGAAAGAAGGACAGGGTCAATCCGATCCCGAAGACATAGCCGACGATGTTGAGCGCGCCCGATTTGACCGTGAACAGGTCGACGAACGCGGCATAGCTGTCAGGCCCGCCGGCAAGTGCCGCCAGCCACCAGGTGATCAGACCCAGTCCGACCAGCGCCATCCCGTCGCCGGTGGCGCGGTGGAGGATCGAGACCAGCATGTGCGGGCCCCATTTCCAGATGCCGAGATGGGGGGAAAGCGGGCGGGTCGACGTTTTTGCGGTGGCCAAGGTGCATCCTTTCGCTGCGGTCTAATTAGTCGCGGTGCAGCATGATGCAAGCTGGTTCGACGGCACCCGGGACTAACCCGGCCTTAACCATTCACCACCTATCTCTGGCCGGGCGAATGTCGTGCGTGACCCCGCAATGAGAATGAGGACCGGTCGTGACAAGTGGCTCAAATTCAATCGCTTCCGCCCCGAGCAACCGGTTCGCTGCGTCGATCGACCTGTCGTCCCGCCTGCGCGTCTTCGATTTCGACAGCCAGATGACCGAGGCCAGCCGCACCGTATGGCAGGTTTTGGAGCCGGAAATCCGGGGGATCGCGGAGGCCTATTGGCACCAGTGGCTGCGCTGTTTTGCCGACCAGCGCGATTGGGCACCGCACGAAACCGAAAAAATGATCGACTTGGGCGTCGAATTCCTGCGCAACCGCTTTCTCAACGTCCGCGCGATGGGGTGGGTCGAATCGATCGAGCGCTCGGTCGCGGCGGCCTATACGTCGGGCGTCCCGCCGATGGCACTGCTGTCGATGATCAACGCCAGCGACCGCGCCGCGCTCGAAGTGCTGATGCGGCGCGTCGATCGCGGCGATCAGGGATTGCCCGGCATGATCGACACGCTGATGCGCCTCTCCGCGCTGGAAAGCGACATCACCGTCGCGCTGTACAATTGCTATCGCGAGCATTCCGCCGCGCAGGCGCGCGACGCGCTCGCCGCACAGTTCCGCAACGATATCGGGCAAACGGTCGAGCGGGCGTCGCGCGAGGGCGATGCGCTTCGCCGCCAGGCAGAGCACACGTCGGTTTCGGCGCGCGGGATGCTGGGCAAGGCGTCCGAAGTGGCGGCCGCCGCCGAACAGTCTGCCGTGGCGATGCGCGAGGCCGCGCAGACCGCTGCCGGGCTGATCCGCGCGATCGAGGACGCGCGCTCCGAAGTCGAGGCCGCCGCCGATATCGCGACGCGCGCCTCGAGCCAGGCGGGTAATGCGGTCGGAATGTCGGCCGCGCTGTCCGACCATGCGAAGTCGATCGAATCGATCCTGGGTCTGATCCGCGACATTGCCGGCCAGACGAACCTGCTTGCGCTCAACGCGACGATCGAGGCGGCACGCGCGGGCGATGCCGGGCGCGGTTTCGCAGTCGTCGCGCAGGAAGTGAAGAGCCTGGCCAACCAGACGGCGCGCGCGACCGACGACATTGCCGCCAAGATCGCGACGATCCAGCAGGCGACCCAGTCGACGGTCGAAACCAACGCGTCGATCCGTGACACGGTGGCCGAGGTTCAGGAAAGCGCGATCCGCATCCGGCGCGCGATGGAAGTGCAGGCGCAGACCGTCACCGCGATCACCGCGGCAGTCGATGAAACCGCGCTCGCCGCCGATTCGATGTCGACCACGATCGCGGCGATTCGCGAGGATACCGAAAGCGTCGCCTCGGAGATCGAACAGGTCGGCCGCGGATTCGAGGCGCTCGACAACGAAATCGGGTCATTGAAGGCAGGCGCCGGCGAGTTCGTCGCAAAGGTCGCCGCATAAGGGAGCGGACAGGATGGCGCAGATACGACATGCGGACGTCGGCGGATGGGGCGGCGACACCCGCGCCGCACGCGAACGTATCCGCTCGTTCGATTGGGATGACGGTATCCGCGAAGGCTGTGCAATCATCACCGAAACGGTTTCGGACGCGGACTGGACCCAACTGGCCACCGCGTTCTGGGCCTATTTCGGCTCGATCATGAAGAACGCGGGCAAGGACCTCAATCTCGATCAGCGCCAGCTGCAGGTCCGGATCGCCGGTAGCGCGGGCTTTGCGAAACTGAAGTTCGGCAATCCTTATGACGAGGCATGGATGGAGATCGCGTTCCGCAACGCGATCGACACGCACCAGGCCGGCGTCCCGCTGCAGCTGCTGTTCGCGGCCATGTCGCTGGCGCACAGCGAGACATTCAAGCTGATCGAGAGTCGCATCGGTCACGATCCGGCGCGGCTGCGTTCCGCCGGCGATGCACTGATGCGCCTGGTGCTGGTGGAGGCCGACCTGATCGCTTCGCGCCTGGGCGAAAGCGACGCGGCACTTGCCAACGCCGAACGCTTCGCGCGCGCGCAGGCGTTCCGCAACGATATCGCCGAATCGATCGAAGGCGTCACCACGCTGGGTTCCGGCATCCGGGTCCAGGCGCACGAGGCCTCGGTTTCGGCGCGGGGCATGGTCAGCAAGACGTCGGAAGTCGCCGTTGCCGCCGAACAGTCTGCCGTGGCGATGCGCGAGGCCGCGCAGACTGCCGCCGGGCTGATCCGCGCGATCGAGGACGCGCGCATCGAGGTCGAGGCCGCCGCCGACATCGCGACGCGCGCGTCGGGCCAGGCGGGCGTGGCGGTCAGCATTTCGGACACGCTGTCGGTCCATGCGAAGTCGATCGAATCGATCCTGGGTCTCATCCGCGACATTGCCGGCCAGACCAATCTGCTCGCGCTCAACGCGACGATCGAGGCGGCGCGCGCCGGCGATGCCGGGCGTGGCTTTGCCGTCGTCGCCCAGGAAGTGAAGAGCCTGGCGAGCCAGACCGCGCGGGCGACCGACGACATCGCCGCCCAGATCGCCGCGATCCAGGACGCGACCCAGTCGACCGTCAACATCAACGCGTCGATCCGCGACATCGTCGGCGAGGTGCAGGACAGCGCCAATCGCATCCGCAGCGTCATGGAATTGCAGGCCCGCACCGTCACCGCGATCACCGCCGCGGTCGATGAAACCGCGCTCGCGGCCGATTCGATGTCGCAGACGATCAGCGCGATCCGCGAGGACACCGACCGGGTATCGAGCGAACTCGAATCGCTCGAGCGCGATTCGACCGACGTCGACGAGCGCCTGAACTCGCTGCAGCGCGCGGCCGAGAACTTCTCCGCCGCAGTCGCCGCCGCCTGAGCGGGCTTTCGCGCCGCGGTGCCGCGGGCTAAGCCCCGCGGCATGAGCCTCAAGATTCTCGTCACCGGCACCAGCCGCGGCATCGGTTCCGCGATCCTTGCCGCGCTGGACCGGGCCGGCGCGACCGTGGTCGGACACGGCACCGCGAGCGGCATCGCCGCCGACCTGGCCGACCCGGCCGCCCCCCGCGACCTGTGGGCGCGTGCCATCGACGCGCTCGGCGGCGACATCGATGTGCTGGTCAACAACGCCGGCGTGTTCGAAGCCGCGCCGATCGACCTCGACCATGACGCCTGGGTGGCGGGGTGGGAACGCACGATGCGGATCAACCTGACCGCGTCGGCCGAGCTGTGCCGGCTGGCGGTGCGCCACTGGCAGGCGCGCGGGCGGGGCGGGCGGATCGTCAACATCGCCAGCCGCGCCGCCTATCGCGGCGACAGCCCGGCGCACTGGCATTATGCGGCGTCGAAAGCGGGGATGGTGGCGATGACCAAGTCGATCGCCCGCGCCTATTCGGGGCAGGGCATCCTCGCCTTCGCGATCTGCCCCGGCTTCACGATGACGGGGATGGCCGAGGAGTATCTGGCCAGCCGCGGCGGCGACAAATTGCTCGCCGACATCCCGCTCGGCCGCGTCGCGACCCCCGACGAAATTGCCGCGATCGCGCGCTTCTGTGCGCTCGACGCGCCCGAGTCGATGACCGGCGCAGTGCTCGACGCCAACGGGGCGAGCTATGTTCGCTAGGGGGCTGCTGGCGGGTCTGGCGCTCGCCGGCTGCGCGCCTGCGGACGCGCCCGTTTCTCCGCCCGCGCCCGCACAGGCTGCAAGCCCCTTTACCGGCGCCGCGCTCGCGGCCGCGTGCCGGGATCGCGATGGCTGGAGCGACCCGGCGCCCCCTGCGCGCGTCCACGCCAATGTCTATCTGGTCGGGACGTGCGGCATCGTCGCGCTGCTCGTCACCTCCGACGCCGGCCATGTCCTGATCGACGGGGCAACCGATCGCGCCGCCGCTGGCATCGCCGACAATATCGCGCGTTTGGGCTTTCGCGCCGGCGACGTGCGCATCCTGCTGAACGGCCATGAGCATAACGACCATGCCGGCGGGCTTGCCGAGCTGCGCCGGCTGACCGGGGCGCAGCTGCGGGTGCGCGCGCCCGCGCGTGCCGCGATCGAAACCGGGCGCGCTCAGCCGGGCGACCCGCAGCTCGGCCTCAACGATCCCTTTCCCGGCACGCCGGTTGACGGCACGGTCGCTGACGGCGATGTCGTCCGGGTCGGCCCGATCGCGCTGACCGCGCACGCGACGCCGGGGCATACGCCGGGATCGACGAGCTGGTCGTGGCGCAGCTGCGACGGTGCGCGTTGCCTCGACTTCGTCTATGCCGACAGCCTGACCGCCTACGCCGCCGACGATTACCGGTATTCGGACCATCCGGAGGTGGTCGCCGCGTTCCGTGCCGCGATCGACCGTGTCGCCGGGCTGCCGTGCGACGTGCTGATCACCCCGCATCCGGGCGCAAGCGACCTCTACCCCCGGCTGGCGGGAAGCGCGCCGCTCGTCGATCGGGGCGCATGCGCCCGCTATGCCGACGCCGCGCGCCAGCGGCTCGCGGCGCGACTGGCGACCGAGGCGCAGGCGCGCGCGCGATGAGCTGGAAGCTCACCCTGGGATGCACGCGCGCGGAGGCGGAGGCGATCGATCTGGAGGCGGTGGCGCTGATCGACCCGGTGCCCGTGCTGATGACCAGCGAGCGTGTCGTCGACGATCCCATGGCGTGGCAGATCGACGCCTATTTCGAGACCAGGCCCGGCCGCACCGCGATCGCGGCGGTCCGCGCGCTCGCCCCCAGTTCGGCCACGGCGCCCCCGGCGCTGGAGCGGGTCGAGGAGACCGACTGGGTGACGCTGAGCCAGGCGGGGATCGAACCGGTCCATACCGGGCGATTCTATGTCCACACCGAAACCAATCGCGGCACCGTCCCGCCGGGTGCGGTCGCGTTGCGCATCGACGCCGGCCTCGCCTTCGGCACCGGCGGGCATGCGACGACCGCGGGGTGCCTGGCCGAGCTCGACCGACTCAAACGCCGGGGCTGCGTGTTCCGCAACATCGTCGATGTCGGCACCGGGACGGGCCTGCTCGCCTTTGCCGCGCGGCATTTGTGGCCGGCGGCCTATGTCGCGGCGTCGGACATTGATCCCGTTTCGATCGGCGTGGTGCGCGACAATGCCGCGATCAACCGCGTGCCGCTGGGAAGCGAGCGCGGGCGGATCGCGCTCGCCGTCGCGCCGGGGATCGACCATGCCATGCTGGTGGCGCGTGCGCCCTATGACCTGATCATCGCCAATATCCTGGCGGGTCCGCTGATCGACCTTGCGCCAGCGCTGGCGGCCGCGCTGGCGCCTGGCGGGACGCTGATCCTCGCCGGGTTGCTCGATGCGCAGGCCGGTGCGGTGGCGCACGCCTATCGCCGCCAGGGGCTGCGGCTGGCGGCACGGCGCGGCGATGGCGACTGGCCGGTGCTGCGACTGGTCAAGCGCCCGCGCCACGGCTGGCGCGCCGCGACCCGGCTGGGGCCGGCGGTGCCGAGCGAAGCGCCGGGCTATGGGAGCTGGTGAGCGGGCGGATCGGGTTACATAAGCAAATCAATTTATCGGTCACCCCGGGGCTTGACCCGGGGTCCCGCTTTTTCTTGCGCCGGCGCAGGCAGCGGGACCCCGGCGCAAGGCCGGGGTGACGGAGAGGGTGGCTCGATAGAGGTGGACCGCTCCTAAAGGCGCTCATCCCGCCGCGCGGGCCAGCGCATATTCCTGGGTCCCGCGGGTGATGACGCGGTCTTCGGCCAGGATGTCGGCGATGGCGATGTCGGGCAGGGTGGCGAGTTCGGCATAGAGCGGCGCGAAATCGGTCTCGACCGTCACGCGGAGCAATTCGTCGAAGCTGGGGATGACGAAGTAATTCTGCTGGAAATCGTCGATCCGATAGTCGGTGCGCATCACCCGCTTCAGGTCGAAGCCGATGCGGTTGGGGCTCGGATCCTCCAGCGCGAAGCGGCTTTCCGACGCGCTCGACACGATACCCGCGCCATAGATGCGCAGGGCACCCGCCTCCTCAATCAGTCCGAATTCGACCGTGTACCAGTATAGCCGCGCCAGCTGTTTCAGCGACCCGTATTCCAGCGCGCGCAGGCCGCCGCGCCCATAGGCCGCCATATAGTCGGCGAACACCGGATCGGCGAGCATCGGCACATGGCCGAACACGTCGTGGAACACGTCCGGTTCCTGGAGATAGTCGAGCTGGTCGGCGCGGCGGATGAAGTTGCCCGCGACGAAACGGCGGTTGGCGAGGTGATCGAAAAACACGTCATCGGGGACGAGCCCGGGCACCGCCACCACCTGCCACCCGGTCAGGTCCATCAACCGCGCGGACAGTTCGGCGAAATCCGGGATGCCCGGACGCGACAGGCGCAGCACGTCGATGCCGCGCAGGAACGCGTCGGACGCACGGCCCGGCAACAGCGCCGATTGGCGTTCGAACAGCGTGTCCCACACGCCATGTTCGGCGTCGCTGAAACGATCCCAGTCCTGCGGGATCGTCCAGTCGGCGGCCGCGCCCGGCGGCGGCGCGGCAAAGACATGCGTTTCGCTGGCCATGCGAACCGGATAGCATGACGGGCGATGAAACGAAATCGGACGATGTTGCGGGGACTTGCGCGCGGGTTCGGCCTGATCGCGCTGCTGCCGCTCGCCTATCTGATCGCCGCGCTGGGCGGATCGATCCTGCCCGCCAATGCCGGGTGGCGCGCGCCCGCGACCGGGGTGCGCATCTTCATCGAGGACAATGGCGTGCACACCGGCATCGCGGTGCCGAAGGCCGCGCTAGGCCCCGAATGGCGCGAGATCCTGGCGGGCCAGGGGGTGCGCGATCGCCGTCATCTCGCCCATCCCTGGCTGGCGATCGGCTGGGGCGACCGCGCCTTCTATATCGACACGCCGACCTGGCGCGATCTCAGCCCCGCAACCGCGCTCGCGGCGCTGGTCGGCAGCGACCGCACCGTGCTCCATGTCGAACATATCGCCGCGCCGGTCGCGGGGCGTTCGGTGCGTGCGGTCACGTTGCGGCCGGCCGAGTTCGCCCGCTTGCAGGCGGCGCTGCGCGACCAGTTCGCGCCGGGCGCGGCGGCATCGGGCTATGCGGGCCATGACGTGTTCCACCCGGCGCGCGGCCATTATGACGCGATCCGCACCTGCAACGCCTGGTCGGCCGGAATGCTGCGCAGGGCGGGGGTGCGCGTCGGCCGCTGGACGCCGTTTTCCTTCGGGGTGATGTGGTGGTTCTAGGGCCGCCGCCGCTGCGCCTCCTGGCGGGCGAGCTGCCGCGCGCGGCGGGACAGATGGCACGGCTGCCCTTTGCCTGGCGCGACCTGAAGCGCGTGCCCCCGGGCGACGGGCGTCCGGTGCTGATCCTGCCCGGCCTGTTCAATTCCGATCGGTCGAATGTGGCCTTGCGGCGCTATCTGTGCGCGATCGGCTATGATGCGCGCGGGTGGGGGCTGGGGCGCAACCTTGGCCAGCGCACGATCGGCGCGCAGGGTGACCGCTTGTTCGCGCGCGTTGCCGACGTCCACCGTGAAACCGGCCGGCCGGTGACCCTGATCGGCGTCTCGCTCGGCGGGATCATGGCGCGGATCGTCGCGCATCGGCATCCGGACGAGGTGCGCGGCGTGGTGACGATCAGCGCGCCCTTCGCTGGCCCGCCGACCGCGACCAATGTCTGGCGCGCCTATGAAATGCTGTCGGGGGCACGGATCGATGATCCGGCGGTCCGTGCGTTCGGCGAACAGGCCGCGCGGGTGCCGCCGGTGCCGACGCTGGCGATCTGGAGCGCGCGCGACGGCCTGGTCAACGGCGCCATCTGCCACGATCCCGCCCAGCCGCACGCCGAAATCGCGAGCAGCCATATCTGGGTCCAGTTCAACCCGGCGACGCTGCGCGCGGTCGCGCGCGGGCTGGCGGCGCTGTAACGGCCCGCAGCCGTCCAGCACCCCGCGTCAGTCGGCGAGGCTCTTGCTCGCCTGCTCGATCATGTCCTTGCTCAGCCCCGGCGTCGCCAGAATGCGTGCCAGTTCCGCGCGCATCAGCTGCGCGCGCGCGGGATCGAAGCGCCGCCACCGGCCGAGCGGGGGCAGCAGCTTGGCCGCGGTCTGGGGATTGAGCTTGTCGAGCGCGAGCAGCTGGTCGGCGACGAAGCGATAGCCGCGCCCGTCGGCCGCATGGAAGGCGCGCTGATTGACCCCGAACGCGCCGACCAGTGCGCGGGCGCGATTGGGGTTGGCCAGCGTGAAATCGCGGTGGCGGGCGAGTTCGAGCACCAGGTCGAGCGTGTCGTCGCGCGTCGACAGCGCCTGGGTCGAGAACCATTTGTCGAGCACCAGCGCATTGTCGCGATAGCGCTGGTAGAAGATGTCGAGCGCGGCGACGCGCTTGTCCGACAGGCTGCTCGCCAGCGTGGTCAGCGCGCCCTGGCGGTCGGTCATGTTGTCCGCCTGCTCGAACTGCACAAAGGCCAGGCTGGCGGCGTCGGGCGCGCCCGCGGCGCTGATATAGCCGAGCGCCACCGAGCGCAGCCGCCGTGCGCCCTTGGCCGCGGGCGAATATTCGAAGCGATCGGCGCGCGTTGCGGCATAGGCGTCGCGCCACTGGCCCTCGAGCTGGCGACCGATATCGCGCCGCAACGCCTCGCGCGCGCGAAAGATCGCATCTGGATCGACCACCTCCAGCTGATCGCCGATAAAGCTGTCCGACGGCAGCAGCACCGCCTCCGCGATGAAGGCCGGGTCGAGCGCGGGGTCGGCCAGCGTCTTGGCGATCGCGTCGATCACCGGCTGATGCCCGGCCTGGCCGCGCGTCACTGCAGCAACCAGCGTGTCGAGCATCAGCTGCTGCATCGCTTCATAGCGGGCGAACGGATCGTCGTCGTGCGCGGACAGGAACACCAGGTCGTCGGCGGTGCGATTGGTCTCGACGATGATCGGCGCGGAAAAGCCACGATTGATCGACAGCACCGGCGGCTCGCCGACGTCGTCGAAGGCGAGATCGAGCGTGGCTTCGTCCATCAGCATCAGCTGCTCGTCGGCCAGCGTCGCGCCGCTCCGGGCCCCGAACAGCTTCAGCCGGAGCGGCAGCAGCATGGGTTGCTTGACCGGCTGGCCCGGTGTCGGCGACACCGTCTGTTCAAGCGTCAACGTCGCGCGTCGGGCGTCGGGATCATGCGCGATCCGTGCCTTCAGCCGCGGGGTCCCGGCCTGCGAATACCACAGGCGAAAGCGGCTCAGGTCGATGCCGCTCGCTTCCTCCATGCAGGCGACGAAATCCTCGCACGTCGCGGCGGTGCCGTCGAAACGGTCGAAATACAGGTCGGTGGCGGCACGGAATTTCTCCGGTCCCAGGATGGTCGCCATCATCCGGATGACTTCCGCGCCCTTGCCATAGATCGTCGCGGTGTAGAAATTCGAGATCTCGATATAGGATTCCGGGCGCACCGGATGGGCGAGCGGCCCGGCATCCTCGGGAAACTGCGCCGCCCGCAACGATCGGACATCCTCGATCCGCTTCACTGCGGCCGAACCCTGGTCGGCGGAAAAGCTCTGGTCGCGAAAGACGGTGAAGCCTTCCTTGAGGCTGAGCTGGAACCAGTCGCGGCAGGTGACCCGGTTGCCCGACCAGTTGTGGAAATATTCGTGCGCGACCACCGCCGACACCGCGTCATAATCGTAATCGGTCGCGGTGTCGGGATCGGCGAGGATGTAGCGGCTGTTGAAGATATTCAGCCCCTTGTTCTCCATCGCCCCGAAATTGAAGTCGTCGACCGCGACGATGTTGAACACGTCCAGGTCGTATTCGCGGCCATAGACGCGCTCGTCCCACGCCATCGCAGTCCTGAGCGCGTGGAGCGCGTGATCGGTCTTGCCCAGGTCCTTTTCGCGCACCCAGATGGCGAGCTGGACCTCGCGCCCGCGCATCGTCGTGAACGTCGCCCGGTTGGCGGCAAGGTCGCCGGCGACCATCGCGAACAGATAGCTCGGCTTGGGGAAGGGGTCGTTCCATTCGGCGAAGTGGCGACCGTCGGGCAGGTCGCCCGCCGCGACCGGATCGCCGTTGGCGAGCAGGATCGGGTAGCGGCGCTTGTCGGCTTCCATCCGCACGCGGTAGCGGCTGAGCACGTCGGGCCGATCGGAGAAGAAGGTGATGCGGCGGAACCCCTCGGCCTCGCATTGCGTGCACAGGATCCCGCCCGAGGCATAGAGGCCCATCAACTGGGTGTTGCGCCCCGGGGCCAGTTCGACACGGGTTTCGACGACGTGCGCCGCGCCCGGCAGGCGGATGGTCAGCTGAGTCGCGTCCAGCGTCCACGCCGCCGCGTCGCACGCCACGCCGTCGACCGCGATCGCAAGCGGCGTCAGGCCGTCATGGTCGAGGCGCAGCGGCCGGTCGTGCGTGCCCGCGCGCTCGACCGAAAGCCGTGCGGTGACGACGGTGCGATCGGCGGCCAGCTCGAACGCCAGATCGACCATGGTCACCTGCCAGTCGGGCGGGCGATAGGCATCGAGCCGCGTCACTTCGGGGGGCGTTGCGGCATATTGGACATCGAGCATGATCTGGGGTCCGGATCGAACAGCACTGGGCCGATAGTGCGGAATGCATGAATTTGCGTTCGACCGTTTGCGAAAACCGGCCGGACGCTGCTAGCAGTCCTTTATGCCCGCTTTGATGAGGATGCCAATGTTCCGTTTCTCGATTGCTGCCGTGTTGCTCGCGTCGTCCGCGCCGCTGCTTGCCCAGGAAACGGCGCCTGCGCCGGCCGCGACCGCCGCGGCGGAGGCCGAGCTGACGCCCGAACAGGCGCTGATGCGCAGCCATGTGATGTTCCTGGCGTCCGACGCGCTCAAGGGCCGCGAAGCGGGGACGCCCGAATATGAGATCGCGGCCGAATATGTCGCATCGCAATTCTATGCCCAGGGGCTGAAGCCCGCGGGCGACAAGGGCAGCTTCCTGCAAAAGGTGCCGCTGCTCAGCTACACGCCGGTCGACAAGGGCAGCTTTGTCCTGACCCGTGGGGGGAAGAGCGAGACCCTTGAGTTCGGCACCGATTACCTGCCGGGTGCCGACCCCAGCCGCGACGTGACCCGCGTCGACGCGCCGGTCGTCTTTGTCGGTTACGGCATCGACGCGCCGCAGTTCGGCCGCAAGGATTATGGATCGGTCGACGTGAAGGGCAAGATCGTCGCCTTTTTCGGTGGCGCGCCGCGGGCCTTTCCCGGCGAGGAGCGCGCCCATTTCGGCAACAACGGCAACAAGATCGCCTATGCCGCGACCAAGGGGGCGGTTGGCGTCATCATCCTCGAGTCGCCGATCACCGCGAAGGTGCGCCCGTTCAGCCGCTCGGTCGACAGCTGGGACAGCGCGCGCATGACCTGGGCGCACCCGGATGGCACGGGCTACGTGCCCGCGCCCGGCACCCCGGGAGTCGGGGCGCTCAGCCTGGCGGGTGCGGAGAAGCTGTTCGCCGGTGCCAAGGTCAAATGGGCCGACCTCGCCAAGCGTGCCGAGACCGACGGGGCCAAGTTCACGCCGGTCGAGCTGCCGACGCGCCTTGCCGTGACGCTCAAGACGGCGCGCAAGCCGATCACGAGCTATAATGTCGCCGCGCTGCTGCCGGGCAGCGACCCCGCGGTGAAGGACGAAATCGTCGTCCTGTCCGCGCATCTCGACCATGTCGGCATCGGCAAGGGCAAGGATGGCGACACCATCTATAACGGCGCGATGGACAATTCGGTCGGCATCGCTTCGCTGATCGAGGAAGCGCGACGGTTCAAGATGTCGGGCACGCCGCCACGGCGCTCGATCCTGTTCCTGGCGGTGACCGCCGAGGAAAAGGGGCTGGTCGGCTCCGACTATTTCGCGCGCAATCCGTCGGTGCCCAAGGAGAACATCGTCGCCGACGTCAATCTTGACATGCCGATCCTGACCTATGCGTTCGAGGATATGATCGCGTTCGGCGCGGACCGTTCGACGCTGGGGCCGATCGTGCGCAAGGCAGTCGGCGATCTGGGCGTGCCCTTCTCGCCCGATCCGATGCCCGACCAGGGCATCTTCACGCGTTCGGACCATTATCGCTTCGTCCAGCAGGGCGTGCCGTCGGTCTTCCTGTGGCCGGGGCAGAAGGGCGCCGGCAAGGCGGCGGTCGAGGAGTTCTTTGCCAAGCATTACCACCAGGCGTCGGACGAGGTCTCGCTGCCGATCAACTGGCAGTCGGGCGTTCGCTTCATCGAGGCGAACTACGCGATTGCGCGCGCGATCGCCGATGCCGATCAGCGCCCGGCCTGGAACAAGGGCGACTTTTTCGGCATGCTCTACGGCGGTTACGGCGCGCAATAGCCGCGTCGGGGCGGGCGCGTCGTGCGGCTGCTGATCTTCGGGCTCGGCTATGCGGCGAAGCGTATCGCCGCCCTGGCCGAAGCCCAAGGCGCGCGCGTCGTCGGGACGAGCCGCTCGCGGCGCGACGGCACGATCGCGTTCGACGATCGCGACCGGGTCGCCTTTGAACTGGGGAATGCGACGCACGTCCTTTCTTCGGTACCTCCGGAGGGCGACGATCCCGTGCTGACGCGCCATGGCGACGCGCTGCGCGTGCATCCGGGCTGGGTCGGCTATCTGTCGGCGACGGGCGTTTATGGCGACACCGGCGGTGCCTGGGTCGACGAGACCGCGCCGACCGGCGGCGGGCGGCGGACCGAGCGCGCGGCGGCCGACGCGGCGTGGCGCGCGATCGGGGCGCGGGTGTTCCGGCTGCCCGGCATCTATGGCCCCGGCCGCTCCGCGCTCGACCGGGTGCGCGACGGCCGGGCGACGCGCATCGACCTGCCCGGACAGGTGTTCAGCCGCATCCATGTCGACGATATCGCGCGCGGCGTGGTCGCCGGGTTCGCTGCACCCGCCGGCGTCTACAACCTCGCGGACGACCTGCCCGCCAGCCAGAACGACGTGATCGCCTATGCCTGTCGCCTGCTGGGCGCGCCGTTGCCGCCGCTCCAGACGCTGGAGGCGGCGCAGCTCGGGCCGATGGCACGCGATTTCTATGCCGAGAATCGCCGGATCGCAAACGGGCGTGCACGGCGGGTGCTGGGCTGGCGGCCGCTTTACCCGGACTACCGGTTCGGCCTGCGCGCCCTCAACGCAATGACCAGCCCGATCATCGCCAGCGCGCCGCCCGCGACGGCAAGCGCCGACCAGCGATAGCCCTCGAACACGGTCGACAGCAGCATCGCGATCACCGGGATGATCACGCTCGAATAGGCCGCCTTGGCCGGGCCGATCGTGCGGATGAGGCCGAAATAGAGGGTAAAGGCCAGCGCCGAGGCGACGATGCCGAGATAGAGCACGCCGAGGATGTAGCTGGGCCGCCAGTCGAATACAGGCGCGCCGACGGTCATCAGCGCGAAGAGCACATTGACCCCCGCGCCCACCAGCATCGCGACGCTGACGATCAGCGACATTGGATAGGCGCGCGACAGCCGGGTGGCCTGCATCACATTGGCGGTCGAGGCGGACAGGACGCCCATCAGCGTCAAGCCGACCCCGGTCACGACCGCGCCGGTCGCGGTCGGATCGACGCGCGCTTCATGGATGAACAGCAGGGCGACGCCCGCCATCGCGACGACCGAGCCGGCGAGCAGCTGCCCGCCCATGCGCTGACCCAGAAAGAGTCGCGCCAGGATGGCATTGGGGACGAGCAGCAGCGCGAACACCACCGCGACCAGTCCCGAGGTGACATATTGTTCGGCGCGGTAGACGAAGTTGAAATTGAGCACGAACTGCGCGGTGCCCAGCGTCGACGCGAACGCCCAGCCGCGGGCGTCGAGCCGCACGAGCTCGCCGCGCCACGCCGCCCAGACCAGCATCACCGCGCCGCCGATGCCGAAGCGATACGCGACCGACCAGCTGGGCGGCACGGTGCCGAGCTGGTCGCGGATGACGATCCAGGTCGAACCCCAGATCAGCGTGATGACCGCGAACGGGATCAGGACCGCCAGCCGCGTCGATTGCGGCGGCGGCGCGACCGGCGGCCCGGGCGCGGTCATAATCGCGCCAGCGCGTCGGCGAGCGGCCGGATGGCGTCTTCGCGATGGTGCCAGCTGAACACGAAGCGTGCCTCGTCCGGTCCCCAGTCGTAGAAATCGAAACCGTCGCGGCGCAGCGCGGCCGCTTCGTCGGGCGTCATCCGCACGAACACCTCGTTCGCCTCGACCGGGTGGACCAGGCGGTCGGGAACCGCGGTCGCCAGCATCGCCGCGGCGGCATTGGCGGTGCGCGCGTTGGCGAGCCACAGATCGTCGTCGAGCAGCGCCAGGATCTGCGCGGCCAGATAGCGGCCCTTGGACAACAGGTGCCCGGCGCGCTTGCGGCGATAGCGCGTCGCGTCGGCGAGGCCCTCGCGAAAGAAGACCAGCGCCTCCGCCGACATGCCGCCATTCTTGACGAAGCCGAAGCTGAGCGCGTCGACGCCGCTTTTCCATGTCATTTCCGCGGGCGTGCAGCCGGCAAAGGCGAGCGCATTGGCGAAGCGCGCACCGTCCATGTGCAGCGACAGGCCGCGCGCGCGGGCGAGCGTGCCGATCGCGGCCACTTCATCGGGGCGATAGGTCAGGCCATATTCGGTCGCGTTGGTGATCGACACCGCGTGCGGCTGAACCTGATGCACGTCGTCGCGGATCGTCGCCAGCCGGTCGGCCAGCGTCGCCGCGGTCATCTTGGCACCGACCCCGTCGACCAGCATCAGCTTCGCGCCGTGCATGTAGAATTCGGGCGCGCCGCATTCGTCGTTCTGGATATGCGCGTCGTGGTGGCACAGAACCGCGCCGTGGGGCGGGCACAATGCGGCGAGCGCGAGTGCGTTGGCAGCGGTGCCGGTGGCCACCCACAGCACCTCGACCCGCGTTTCGAACAGTTCGGAAAAGCGATGGTCGAGCTGGCGGCTCCAGCCGTCACCGTCATAGGCGGTGTCGAGCCGGTCGGCATCGGCCAGTGCCGCCATCACCTGCGGTGACACCGGCGCAGCATTATCTGAAAAGAAGCGCATCGGCCGCCGCCTTACGCCCTGCGCGCGCAGCGTCAATGCTGGCGGGTTGCGCTATTGCGGCGGGTTGCTGTCGTCGGGTTCGGGCGGTGGATCGCCGCGCCGCTCGCCGGGTCCGGAAAAACGCTCGAGACGCAATGGATTGCCTTCGCGCGATGGCGGCACGATCGGGATTTCCCCGTCGCCGTTGCGCAGCGTCACGCCGCCTTCGCTGGTGATCGTGACCCCGGTGCCGTCGTCCAGTTCGGCGTCGAACAGCGTGTCGTTGTCGATGCCCGCGTCGATCGCATTTTCGATCGCCTCGTCGACCTCGATCGCCTCCTCGGGATACGCGCCGACATCGATCACGTCGGACATGAATGCCCGCCAGATGCGCGCAGGCAGGCCGCCGCCGGTCAGCCCGGCATTGGGGGTGTTGTCGTCATTCCCCAGCCAAACGCCGGTGACGATGCCGCCGGCATAGCCGACGAACAGCGCGTCGCGACTGTCCTGGGTCGTGCCGGTCTTGCCATAGACCTGGATGGGCAGCGCCGCCTGGCGGCTCGTCCCGCCGGACACCGATGCGGCGAGCAGCTCGCGCATCTGCGCCAGCTCGCGTTCGCCCAACCGCCGGGTGCCGCCGCCCAGCCGCTCCAGCCAGCCCGGTTCGTCGACCTGTTTCAACCCGCGCGGGCGGACCGGCGCCTCGCCCGCGGCAATCGCGGCATAGGCGGCGGTCAGCTCGAGCAGCGACACCGACGGCGTGCCAAGCGCGATCGACGCCTCCGGATCGATCGGGGTCGAGATGCCCAGGTCGCGCGCGGCGCGGATCACCGCGCGCGGGCCGACCTGCTGGGTCAGGCGCGCGGCGACGACATTGCTCGACACCGCGAAGGCGGTGCGCAGGGTGATGTCGCCGCGATAGCGCCCGTCATTGTTGCGCGGTGCCCAGCCCGCGATCTCGACCGGCGAATCGTCGACGATCGTATCGGGCGTCATGCCTGCGCGCAGGGCGGCCAGATAGACGAACAGCTTGAAGGTCGATCCCGGCTGACGCGAGGCCGACGTCGCGCGGTTGAACTGGTTCTTCGCATAATCCTTGCCGCCGACCATGGCGATCACCCGCCCGTCGGGGCGCATCGCGACGATCGCGACCTGTGCCTCGCGCAGGCCCGCACCGCGCACCGCGCGCTCGGCGGCGCGCTGCGCCTTGATCTCCAAAGTGGTTTCGATGCGCCCGTCATTGTCGATGCCGCCCGCGCGGTCGCGCGCGGCGGGCATCACCCAGTCGGCGAAATAGGTGCCCGACGGCAGCGCCTTGATCCGGTTGACCTTCAGCCGGGCGGGGCGGACATCCTCGGCCTCGTCCGCGCCCAGGAAACCGGCATCGACCATTGCGGCGACGACCAGCTTCTGGCGGTCGCGCGCGCCCTTCAGGTTGCCGGTCGGGGCGAGCCGCGACGGCGCCTTCACCAGCCCGGCGAGCATCGCCGCCTGCGCGATCGTCAGCTCTTCGGGATCGCGGCTGAAATAATGGTCGGCGGCGGCATCGAGGCCATAGACATTGTCGCCGAAATAGACGTTCGACAGATAGCGCGACAGGATCGCGTTCTTGCTCAGCCACGCCTCCAGCCAGAAGGCGATCGCCACTTCGCGCAGCTTGCGGCCGAAGGTGCGGTCGGAATTGAGGAACGCGTTCTTCGCCAGCTGCTGGGTGATGGTACTGCCGCCCTGCGAACGTCCGTCGCTGACCATGTTGTGAAAGGCGGCGCGCGCGATGCCGCGTGGGTCGACCCCCCAATGTCCGTAGAAGCGGCGGTCCTCGATCGCCAGAAAGGCATCGCGGACATGCGCGGGCAGGGTTTCGGCGTCGACGGGATCGCCGATGATCGCGCCGTTGCGCGCGATCGGCGTGCCTTCGGCTGATACGAGCGTGATGGACGGCGATGCCGGCGGCTCGAGCGACTTGGAAAGCGGAGCGGTCAGCGCCAGCCACGCGACCAGCACGACGAACAGCACCGCCACCGCGCCCAGCCCGCGCGCGATCCAGCGCATCCGTGTCCCGCCGGAACGAGGTGGCGACGGGGGCGGCGGCGCGGACGGCGGCGGCGCTTCGGGACGCTCGTCGCCCAGCGTGCGCAGGATCTTCGCGACGCCCTCGCGCGCGCCCTTCACATTGTCCAACGGGTGATCCAGCGTCGCTTTCATCGGGCTGCTGTATTAACCCGATAGGACAGTGCCGACAAGCACCGTGGCCTCGCGCGTTGAACGGGATCAGCGTGCCCGCATCGCAAATGCCGGCAGGCGCGCCCGACAGCCGGTTTCAAGCCTCCAGCTCGACGTCCCAGTAGAGCCAGTCGCGCCAGGTTTCGTGGAGGTGGTTGGGCGGGAAGCGCCGGCCATGTTCCTGAAGCTGCCAGCTGGTCGGGCGGATGGGCGCGATGTGGAGCGGCATGGCGGCCTGTTTGGGGGTGCGGCCGCCCTTCTTCAGGTTGCACGGCGCGCAGGCGGTGACGACGTTTTCCCAGGTGGTGCGGCCCCCCTGGGCGCGCGGGACGACGTGGTCGAAGGTCAGTTCCTTGGGATGGCCACAATATTGGCAGGCGAACTTGTCGCGAAGGAACAGGTTGAAGCGGGTGAAGGCGGGGAATTGGGAAGGTTTGACATATTGCTTGAGCGCGATGACTGAAGGCAGCTTCAGCCTCGCGGTGGGACTTCGGACCTCGCGTTCATAGTAGGACACGATGTCGACACGATCCAGGAACACCGCCTTGATCGCGGTCTGCCACGGCCACACGCTCAGCGGATAGTAGCTGAGCGGTGTATAGTCCGCGTTCAGGACGAGCGCGGGGCACCCGTCGGGGTGCCGGATCAGATCGGGATGATACATCGGGCTCCCTTCCCTTATCCTCCCCGCCTTTCGCCAAGAAGGATGACGCGCGTATGACAGCATGTGCAGCGACTCGCGGTCAAGGGCCATGTTGAGCGACAGATGAGCGAACCGATCGTCAGCCGCTTCGCGCCGTCGCCGACCGGGCGGCTGCATCTTGGCCACGCCTTGTCGGCGGTGCGCGCGCACGATCTGGCGCGCGCGGCGGGGGGGCGCTTCCTTGTCCGGATCGAGGATATCGACGCGACGCGCAGCCGGCCGGAACATGTCGACGCGATCCTCGCCGACCTTGCCGCGCTCGGGCTCGGCTGGGACGGGCCGGTCTGGTATCAGTCGCAGCGGCTTGATGCCTATGCGGCCGCGCTCGACCAGCTGCGCGATGCGGGGCTGCTCTATCCCTGTTTCTGCACCCGCGCCGACATCGCGCGCGAGGTGGCGGCCAGCCTGAGCGCGCCGCACGGGCCCGACGGACCGGTCTATCCCGGCACCTGCCGCGCGCTGCCGCCCGGATTGCGCGCCGAACGGCTGGCGCGCGATCCGCATAGCTGGCGGCTGGACATGGCGGCCGCGGTCGCCCGCGTGGGGCCGCTCGACTGGCACGACGCGACTGCCGGCACGATCCGCGCCGATCCGCTCGGGCATGGCGACGTGGTGCTGGCGCGCAAGGACGCACCCGCCAGCTACCACCTGGCGGTAACCGTCGACGATGCCGCACAGGGCGTGAGCGACGTGGTGCGCGGGCGTGACCTGTTCGCCGCCACGCATGTCCACCGCCTGCTCCAGGCGCTGCTCGGGCTGGCCGTGCCGCGCTATCACCATCACCCGCTGATCGTCTCGGCCGACGGTCGGCGGCTCGCCAAGCGCGACGGCGCGCCGACGCTCGACCGCTTCAGCGATGCGGACGGTCGCTTGGACGATCTTGCCCAAAAGCTGCGCGCGGGGCGACTTCCGCTTGGTTTCGCGCTGGCGACGGCCTAGATAGGGGGCATGCAGACCTTCCTCATCATCCTGCTGATTGCAGCGATGCTCGCGACGGTGGTGGCGCTGGTGCGCGGCATCATCTCGTTCCTGCGCACCACCGAGGCGGAGCTGAAGGGCGAGGGCCCGGCGCGCTCGAGCATCCAGTCGAACAAGATGATGCAGCAGCGCATCTTTTTTCAGGCGCTGGCGATTGTCGTCGTCGTGCTGATCCTGTTCGCCAGCGGCCGGAGCTGATCGGCCCGGGCGCGCATGGTCAGGCTGAACCGCATCTATACGCGCACCGGCGACGACGGCTCGACCGGTCTGGTCGACGGCAGCCGCGTGTCGAAGGCGGATCCGCGCATTGCGGTGATCGGCGATGTCGACGAGGTCAATTCGCTGATCGGCGTCGCGTCGACCCTGCTGGCCGGGGACGACCTCGCGCTGCTCCGCCGCATCCAGAACGACCTGTTCGATCTGGGCGCGGATCTGGCGACGCCGGGCGACGATTACACCCCCGGCGACATGGTGCTGCGGATCGTGGCGGGCCAGATCGCGTGGCTGGAGTCGACGATCGATCGCGTCAATGGCGGCCTGGCCCCGCTGACCAGCTTCATCCTGCCCGGCGGAAGCCCGGCGGCGGCGGCGCTGCATGTCGCGCGGGCGACGGCGCGACGGGCCGAGCGTACGGCGGTCGCCGCGTCGGCGACGGTCCCGCTCAATCCGCTGGCGCTGACCTATCTCAACCGGCTGTCCGACTTTCTGTTCGTTTTCGCCCGTCATGTGAACCAATTGGCGGACGGCGACGTTCTGTGGGTGCCCGGGGCGTCACAATAGCAATGTAGCGACAGATTTCCGCCGCCCGGATTGACACACAGACAGTGAACACGCGGAGCGAAGGAGGCGTGAATGGCCAAGACCATAGCCAGGCCACGGGCCGCCCCGATCGCGGAACGCTATCTGGCGGTGCGGCGGCTGAGCGACCAGCTGGTCGCGCCGTTGAGCGATGCGGATGCCACCGCCCAGTCGATGGACGACGCGTCACCCGCCAAATGGCACCTCGCGCATACCACCTGGTTCTTCGAAACCTTTGTGCTGCGTGATTTCGTCACGGGCTATCGCCTGCACGACGATCGCTTCCCCTATCTGTTCAACAGCTATTACGATGCAGAGGGCGCGCGCCATGCCCGGCCGTCCAGGGGCCTGTTGACGCGCCCGACGCTGGACGAGGTCAAGGCCTATCGTGCCGCGGTGGATGCGGCGCTGGTCGCCGCGCTTCCCGACCTGCCGCCGGCGGCGCGCGACCTGGTCGAGCTCGGCTGCCATCACGAGCAGCAGCATCAGGAGCTGCTGGTCACCGATCTTCTCCACCTGTTCGCGCGCAATCCGATCGAGCCGGCAGTGTGGCCGGGCGCGCGCAAGGTTCCGGTGGCGATGCCGGGGCCGATCCGCTGGATCGAGGGGCCGGCGGGCATCGCGTCGGTCGGGCACGGCGGCGATGGTTTCAGCTTTGATTGCGAAGGCCCGCGCCATCCGGTGCTCCTCCACGCGCATGCGATCGCCGACCGCACGGTCACCAACGGCGAATGGGCGGCATTCATCGCCGATGGCGGCTATGCCGACCCCCGGCACTGGCTGTCCGACGGCTGGGCGTGGGTGCGCGCGGAGGGCGTTGAGGCGCCGCTCTATTGGGAACGGCGCGACGACGCGTGGACGCGTTTCGGGCTGGACGGGCGGCGCGCGATCGACCCGGCGGCCCCGGTCACGCATGTCAGCTTCTACGAAGCCGATGCCTATGCGCGCTGGGCCGGCGCGCGGCTGCCGACCGAGGCGGAATGGGAAGCCGCCGTCGCCGACGAGGACCCGCTGGGCGGCAATCAGCTCGATACGGCCGGGCCGGTCGAACCGCGGCCGTCGACCGGCGGACCGGCATTTTTCGGCGATGTCTGGGAATGGACCGGCAGTGCCTTTCGCCCCTATCCCGGCTTCACGGCGGCGGCGGGGGCAGTCGGCGAATATAACGGCAAGTTCATGAGCGGGCAGTTCGTGCTGAAGGGCGGATCGTGCGCGACGCCGCGGGGGCACCTGCGCGCCAGCTACCGCAATTTCTTCTACCCCCACCAACGCTGGCAGTTCACCGGCGTGCGGCTCGCCAGGGACCTGTGACATGCTGAAGCCCGAAATCGAGGACGGTCAGGCCTCGCTCGCCGATCCCGCCTTTCGCGCCGACGTGCTCAATGGACTGGCGGCGCGCCCGCGCGCCATTCCCGCCCGCTGGTTCTACGACCGGCGGGGTTCGGAACTGTTCGAGGCAATCACGACGCTCGACGAATATTATCCGACCCGGACCGAAACGGCGATCCTGGACGCGGCGTGCGCCGACATCGGCGACCGCGTCGGCACCGGGCGCGCCGTGATCGAATTCGGCTCGGGATCGTCGACCAAGACGCCGATCCTGCTGCGCTGCATCGCTCCCGCGGCCTATGTCCCGATCGACATTTCGGGCGACTTCCTGCGTGAATCGGCCGCCGGCCTCGCCGACGCGTTTCCGGCGATCGAAGTCTATCCGGTCGAGGCGAACTTCATGCAGCCGGTGCGGCTGCCCGCCCCGGTCGCCGACCTGCCCAAGCTCGGCTTCTTTCCCGGTTCGACGATCGGCAACCTGACCGCGTTCGGCGCGGTCGACCTGTTGCGCACGATGCGCGCCTCGCTGGGCGAGGGGTCGATGCTGCTGATCGGGATCGACCGGATCAAGCCCGCCGACATACTGGTCCCGGCCTATGACGATGCGCGCGGGGTGACGGCGGCGTTCAACCTCAACCTGATCGAGCGGATCAACCGCGAACTCGACGGCGACCTGCCCGTCGACGCGTTTCGCCATCGCGCGATCTGGAATGACGATGCCGCACGCATCGAGATGCATCTGGAGGCGCTGCGCGACGTGTCGTTCCACGTCGATGGCCGGGCGTTCAGCATCGCTGCGGGCGAGACGATCCACACCGAAAACAGCCACAAATACGGTCCGCGCGATGCCCGCGCGCTGCTGCGTGCAGGGGGCTGGACCCCGGTTGCCGAATGGACCGACGCGCGCGACTGGTTCGGGCTGATCCTGGCCGAAGCGCAACCGCGCCCGATGGCGCCGTGAGGGGTTAGGCGTTCAAACCGCGCGACCCGTTCACCGGATCGTCGCTGCGCGCCACACTGTGATCCAGTCGATCGACCCGCGGCATTCGCTCATCGCGGCCTGCTCGACCAGGCGGAAACGGTCGCCGTCCCAGGCATATTCGCTCGACGTGCCGCAATCGCCGAGCCCGCGGCCCTTGGAATATTCGGTCAGACGGGCGCGATCGGCGTCCCAGTCGGCGTTGACCAGCAGCGTGGCATCGGGGCTGAAACCGACCTGCACGTCGAACGGCGCGACGCTGAACTTGCCGTTGCGTACCAGCACGGGCACCGCGCTGAAATTATAGGCGCCCGCGCCGCAGGGGATGAGGACCAGCGTGGTCCGCGCGTCGAGCCGGACAGGATCGGGGGTGAGGTCGGGCCCGCCCTGTTCGTCGGCACAGCCGGTCTGCGCCTCGATCGCGCGGCGCAGCGTCGGGCCGATCGCCTCGGGCGGCCTGCGGGGCGCGCGTACCTGAACGACCACCGGCAGCGGGCGTGAGCTGGGTACATTGCTGGCCGGGCGACTGCCGCGCGCCACGACCGCGGTCACCGTGCCCACCCGGCTCTGTTCGGCGTCGATATAGCGCAGCGTCGCCGACGCGCCGGTCAGCGAGACGCGGGTGAACACCCGACCATCGACCAGGCGCTCGACGGTCAGCTGCTTGCCATTGACCATGCGCCGGACGATCGCGTCGGCGCTCGCCCCGGTAATCGTCAGCCCGGCATCGGCGACCTCGCCGCGGGCCAGCGTCGCGCCGTCCAGCCGCACCGCGACGCGGCCGATCTTTGCCGCGTCCGGGGTCAGCGTCACGGTCCAATCGCCCAAGGGGCCGGGCTCGCGCTCGATCCGCATCGTCGCGTCGCCAACGCCGTTGTCGACGGTCAGCGATACCGCCGCACATCGCTTCGCATTGTCGCAGCCGACGACCCAGTCGCCGAATGTCTTGAGGTCGCCGGGCGTGGGACCGGCGGCGAGCAGCATCAGCAAGAGCGCGATCATGGCTTCGATCCTAGCCGAAGCGCATCCGCCGCGATAGGAGGGCCGCGAAGCGAACGGGAGAGACGGACATGAAGACCATCGGCGTGATCGGCGCGGGCCAGATGGGGGCGGGGATCGCCCAGGTATCGGCGGCGGCGGGTTATCGCACGCTGTTGTCGGATGTCGCGCTCGACCGTGCGGAAGCGGGGAAGGCGGGGATCGCCAAATCGCTCGACCGGCTGGTGGCGAAGGAGAAGCTGACGAGTGCCGATGCACAGGCGCTGCTCGCCCGGATCGAGCCGGTCGCCAGCGCCGACGCGATGGCCCCCGCCGATCTGGTGATCGAAGCGGCGACCGAGCGCGAGGAGATCAAGCGCCGAATCTTCGAAAGCGTCGGCAAGGTGCTGGGCGCGGACGCGATCCTGGCCAGCAACACATCGTCGATCCCGATCACGCGGCTGGCGCAGGCCTCGCCCGATCCGGCGCGGTTCATCGGCGTACATTTCTTCAACCCCGTGCCGGTCATGGGGCTGATCGAGGTGATCCGGGGCCTCGCGACCAGCGACGCGACGGTCGCGGCGGTCGAGGCGTTCGGCACGTCGCTTGGCAAGGCGATCGTCCATGCCAACGACGCGCCGGGTTTCATCGTCAACCGCGTGCTGATGCCGATGCTCAACGAAGCGTGCTTCGCGCTGGGCGAAGGCGTGGCGACGATCCCCGACATCGATACCGCGTGCAAGCTGGGGCTCAATCACCCGATGGGGCCGTTCACGCTGGCCGATTTCATCGGGCTCGACACCTGCCTCGAAATCACCCGCGTGCTGTTCGAGGGCACGGGCGATCCCAAGTTCCGCCCGGCACCGCTGCTCGTCAAATATGTCGAGGCCGGCTGGTACGGGCGCAAGACCGGGCGCGGCTTCTATGACTATTCGGGCGCGGAGCCGGTGCCGACGCGCTGACCGGGTAAAGCGCGGCGGTCAGCCCGGCAGCAGCATCCCGGCGAGCGCCGCCGACATCAGGTTGGCGAGCGTGCCCGCGATCAGCGCGCGGATGCCTAGCTTTGCGATCACGGGGCGTTGATTGGGGGCCAGGCTGCCCGCGGACGCCATCTGGATCGCGATCGAACTGAAATTGGCGAAGCCGCACAGCGCAAAGGTAATGATGCCGGCGGTGCGTGGGCTCAGCCCCTCGGTCGCTCCGAGCTGGGCGAAGGCGACGAACTCGTTGAGCACGACCTTGGTACCGAGCAGGCCGCCCGCTGCCTGCGCCTCGCTCCAGGGGATGTTGAGGAGGAAGGTCACGGGCGACAGGATGACGCCCAGGATCGCCTGAAAGGTGAGATCGGGCTGGCCGAACCAGCCGCCGACCGCGCCGAGCAGCCCGTTGGCGAGCGCGACGAGCGAGACGAAGGCAAGCACCATCGCGGCGACCGCGACCGCGATCTTGACGCCGGTCTGCGCGCCGATCGCGGCGGCCATGATGATGTTGGCGGCGCGCTCTTCCTCCGCGACATGTTCGGCCGCCACGATCACCTGCGCCTCGCGGTCGTCGCCCAGCGGCAGCTCGCCGGTCGGCGCGAGCGGATCGTCGGGCATCAGCATCTTGGCCATCAGCAGCCCGCCCGGCGCCGACATGAACGACGCCGCGAGCAGATAGGGCAGCGCGGTGGGGCCCAGCAGCGCGGCATAGGCCGCCAGGATGGTGCCCGCGACACCCGCCATGCCGACCGACATCACCGCGAACATCTGCGGCTGGGTGAGCGAGGCGAGATAGGGGCGGATCACCAGCGGCGATTCGGATTGTCCGACGAAGATATTGGCGGCCGCGCACAGCGATTCGACCTTCGATACGCCGATCACCTTTTCGATCGCACCGCCGATCCAGCGCACGACCATCTGCATGATGCCGACATGATAAAGCACGGCCACCAGCGCGGCGAAGAAGATGATGACCGGCAGGGCGGAGACGGCGAAGGCGGTGCCGAAGGTCGCGTCGGTGGCGATCGGGCCGAAAATGACCTTGGTCCCCTCGCTCGCATAGCCGAGCAGCGCCGACACGCCGCCGGCCATTCCCGCGATCACCGCCTTGCCGGCGGGCACGTAGAGGACGAGCAGCGCGATGCCGGCCTGGAGCGCGAAGGCCGCGCCGACGACGCGCAGGCGGATCGCACGGCGGTTGGCGGACAGGGCATAGGCGATGGCGAGGATGACGATGATGCCGGCGATGCCGATCAGGAACCTGGTCATTCGGGTGAAATTGTCCCCTGGCGTGACGAAAGCGCGCGTGCCCCGGCCCGCGTGCGCGGCGACCATAGCGCGATTTGCGCGCGCGGCCAGAGGGGACGCGGCCCGGTCAGGCGTTGGCCACCAGCCGCAGCAGCGTGCCGTCGGGATCAACCAGATAGCCGATGCGCAGCCCGGCCACCGGATCGCGCACGGGCGGGCTGACGCGCGGCATGCCGGTGCGGGCGTGTGGGATCCCCGCCGCGACACAGGCGGCATGGAGCCCGTCGACGTCGTCCACGCGCAGGCAGCAGCCGAATGAACTGCCGGACGGATCGAGGTCGGGATAGGGAAAGAATTCGAGCATGAGATCGCCGCGCGTCAGGATCATCCAGTGCGACGCGCGGAACTGCGTCGCAAAGCCGATCGCGGCGTAGAAGGCTTCGGTCGCGTCGAAGTCGCGCGACGGCAGGTTGGGGGTGGCGCGGTCGCTCATCGGTCCCGGCTCACAGGCCGCGCGAGGCCTGGCGGCGCAATTGCTTGGGCATCCAGCGCGCGGCGAACCGCATCCGCTTCGCGGTCTTGCCAACGACGGTGTGCACGTCGTCGCCATGCACCGCGCGCCACGCGGCCTGGGCCACTTCCTCGACCGGGGTGAGCTCGAGCCCCGCCGACGTCACCCGCTCGCGGATGTTGAGGTTCGATCCGACGATGCCGCCGTCGAGCAGCGGGGTTTCGATGAAGCTGGGCATCAGCGAGCGCACCTTGATTCCCTCGCGCCGCCACTCGGCCTCGAGCGATTCGGTCAGTCCGCGCACCGCGAACTTGGTCGCCGAATAGATCGCCGCGCCGGCGGTGCCGTAGATCCCGGCCGCCGACGCGGTGTTGAGCAGACAGGATCCGGGCGACAGCCTGAGATAATGATAGCCGATATGCGCGCCATGGACGACGCCGGTGAAATTGATCGCGATCGTGCGCTCCAGGTCGGCGGCGCCGGTGTCGGCGAACGGCCCGCCCATCGAGATGCCGGCGTTGTTGAACAGAACATCGAGCCCCGCGCCGCCAGTGAAGGATTCGAGGCAGGCGCGCCACTGGTCGCGATCGCGCACGTCCATCGTAAAGGCGCTTGCCCGGCCCTCGGGCAACAGCGCGACGGTTTCTGCCGCCGCCGCCGCATTGATGTCGGCGACGCCGATCCGCCAGCCCTGCGCGGCGAAATGGCGGGCGACCGCGCGGCCGATGCCCGACCCGCCGCCGGTGATGAATGCCGATTTGCCGACGCTTGCCGCCACGCGATGCTCTCCCCTTTGATTTTCCGTCATCCTTCCCGCACAACCCGCTTCAATGCCAGCGCAAAACCACGATCCCGGCCCGGCGGTGCAATTCGACGGCGCGGCCAAGACCTATCCGGGCGGGGTGACGGCGGTGCGCGGTGTCACGCTGGACATTGCCGGCGGCAGCTTCGTCGCGCTGGTCGGCACGTCGGGGTCGGGCAAGTCGACGCTGCTCAAGATGGTCAATCGGCTGGTCGAGCCGAGCGCGGGAGCGGTCCGGATCGATGGGCGCGCGGTCGATGCCGAACCCGCGCATTTGTTGCGCCGACGGATCGGCTATGTGTTTCAGAATGTCGGGCTGTTCCCGCATCTGAGCGTCGGGGAAAATATCGCGATCGGCCTCCGGCTGAGCGGTGATCGCAATCATGCGGCACGCGTCGCCGAACTGCTCGAGCTGGTCGAACTCAGCCCCGACCTCGCCACGCGGATGCCCGATGCGCTGTCGGGAGGCCAGCGCCAGCGCGTCGGCGTCGCGCGTGCAATCGCTTGCGAGCCGCGTCTGATGCTGATGGACGAGCCGTTCGGCGCGCTCGATCCGGTGACGCGCGACGGGCTGGGCAAGGCGATCCGCGCGCTGCACGATCGGATGCGGCTGACGACCTTGATGGTCACGCACGACATGGCCGAGGCGCTGCTGCTCGCCGACCGCGTGCTGGTGATGGCGGATGGTGCGATTGTCGCCGATGCGACGCCCGCCGAGCTGCTGGCCGGCCGCGCGGGTTCCGCCGCCGACGCGCTGGTGGCGGTACCGCGCGACCAGGCGCACCGGTTGGCCGAGATCGAGGCGCGCGGATGATCGAGGCATTCGCGCGCGTGCCCGAGCTTGCGGCCCGCCACCTGCTGCTCGCGGCGGCCGCGCTCATGCTGGCGCTGGTGGTCAGTGCGCCGTTGATCCTGTGGTCGGCGCGGCGGCCGGCGGTGGCGCGCATCGTGCTGGCGCTGGCGAGCTTGATCCAGACCGTGCCCGCGCTTGCGTTGCTTGCGTTGTTCTATCCCGTGCTGCTGTGGCTGTCGGGGCTGGTGGGGGGCGGCATCCCGGCGCTCGGCTTCCTGCCGTCGCTGCTCGCGCTCAGCCTCTATGCGCTGCTGCCGGTCGTCCGCAACGGCGTGACCGGGCTGACCCATCTCGACCCCGCAGTGCTGGAGGCGGCGGATGGCGTCGGCATGACGGCGGGACAGAAATTGCGCCTGGTCGAGCTGCCGCTGGTCGCGCCGGTGCTGATGGCCGGCATCCGCACCGCGGCCGTTTGGACGATCGGGGCGGCGACGCTGTCGACGACGGTCGGCCAGCCGAGCCTGGGCGACCTGATCTTCGCCGGGCTGCAGACGCAGAACTGGTCGCTGGTGCTGGCCGGGTGCATTGCCGCCGCGGCGCTGGCGATCGCGGTCGACGCGCTGCTGGGGCTGGCCGAAGGGGCAATCCGGGCGCGGCGGCGCGGACAATTATGGGCGAGCGTGGCGCTGCTCGGCGCGGGCCTGGCGGTTGCGGTCGCACCGCTGCTCGTCACGCCCCCGCGCGACGTCGTAGTCGGGGCCAAGGGCTTTTCCGAGCAATATATCCTGGCGCGCGTCATCGGCCAGCGGCTCGAAGCGGCGGGATACCGGGTCAGTTATCGCGAGGGGCTGGGATCGGGCGTCGCCTTTGCCGCGCTCGCCGGCGGGGACATCGATGTCTATGTCGACTATTCGGGGACGCTCTGGACCAACCAGATGCGGCGCACGGATGTACCCGGCCGCGCGGCGATCGTCGCGGGCGTGGCGACATGGGCGCGGAAGCGGCACGGTGTCGGGCTGGTCGGCACGCTGGGGTTCGAGAATGCCTATGCCTTCGCGATGCGCGGTGACGATGCAAAGGCGCGCGATATCGCCTCGCTCGATGACCTGACGCGCGCCGCGCCGGGGCTGAAGCTGGGCGCAGACCTCGAATTCCTGGAGCGCGGCGAATGGCGGGCGATCCGCGACGCCTACGGGCTGCGTTTCGCCTCGGCGCGGGCGTACAACCCGACCTTCATGTATCGCGCGATCGACAGCGGCGAAGCGGACGTCATCTCCGCCTTTTCCTCCGACGGGCGGATCGCGGCGCAGGGGCTGACGGTGCTCAGCGATCCCAAGGGCGCGATCCCCGGCTATGACGCGATCCTGCTGGTCGCGCCCAAGCGGACGCAGGACGAACGTTTTCTGGCGGCGCTGCGCCCGCTGGTCGGCGCGATTCCGGTCGAAGCGATGCGCGAGGCGAATTACCGGGTCGACCGCGATACCGACAAGCAGGGTGCAGGCGAGGTGGCGACATGGCTCAACCGACGGATCGCACGATGATTGCGCGGCGGACAGTGTTGCGTGGCGGGCTGGGGGCGGGGGCGGCGCTGATGCTGGCCACGCCGGGCTGGGCGCAGGACCGGTGCTTTTACGGCATGGACCTGATCGGCGATTATGGCGAACCCGAACGGTTCGTGACGATCGGCGAGGCGGATGGCGCGCTGTTCGCGATCGGTATGGGGCTGGACGGCATGCTGACCCCGGCCGAACCCGGCGTGTGGCGCGCGGCCGACGGGCGGAGGCTGTATTTCAGCGAGGGCGGACAGTCGGTGGTGATCAATGGCCTGCTTAACCCGCGCCGCGATTTCGGGGCGGAGGCGCAGGCGCGCATCCGTGCCGCGGTGCGCGCCGACCCGGCGGCGCTGCGCCAGCGGGCGCTCGCCGCCACCCCGCCCGCGCCGCAGCCCGGCGCGCGTGCGGCCGACCTTGTCGCGCTGACCGGCGTGGGGCTGCGCCTCGACATCCGCTATGCGACCGCGGACAATTTCATGGGGCTGCCGGTCTATGACCGCCCGGGCGCATTTTTGCAGCGGCCGGCGGCCGAGGCGCTGGGCCGCGTGCTGGCGGCGCTGCGTGCGCAGGGCTTCGGGCTGGTCATCTATGACGCGTATCGACCCTGGTACGCGACCTGGATGTTCTGGGAAGCGACGCCGCCCGAAAGCCGCGAATTCGTGGCCGATCCCGCGCAGGGGTCGCGCCACAATCGCGGTTGCGCGGTCGATCTGGGCCTGACCGAGCTGGCGACCGGGCGCATCGTGCCGATGCCGAGCCGCTATGACGAATTCTCGCACCGCGCGGCGGCCGACTTTCGCGGCGGCACCACCGAGGCGCGCGCGAACCGCGACCTGCTGCGGCGCGCGATGGAAGCGGAGGGCTTTGCGGTCATCCCGGAGGAATGGTGGCATTTCGACCACGCAACCTGGCGCGACTATCCGGTCGGCACCGCGACCTTTGCCGAACTGGGCGGCTGAGCCGGCGCGCGGCCGACACGACGCTCACCCCCCGGCTTTTCCTCCGCCGGCCAGATCGGTCAGCATCGCCTGAGTCAGCACTTGCGGCAGCACCTTGGGTTCATCACTGCCCGGCGCGTACCATAGGTAGAGCGGCACGCCGGCGCGGTTGTGGCGTTCGATGAAGCGGCCGAGCGCGGGGTCGCCATTGGTCCAGTCGCCGACCAGCACCGCGACCCTGCCGTCGCCGAACGCCCTCGCTACCGCCGCGGTTTCGATCGCGGCCTTTTCATTGACCTTGCACGTCACGCACCAGTCAGCGGTGAAATAGGCGAAAACGGGCCGGTTTTCGGCGCGCAAGGTGGCCAGCTTCGTCTCGCTGAACGCCTGTGCGTCCGGCAGCGCGGCGACCGCATCGGTCGCCTGGGCGGGCGCACGCTGGACAAGCGCGGTCGCGGCAAGCGCGAGGGCGAGCGCGGGAAGCGCGGGCAGCCATTGCCGCCCCTTGCCGCCCGCCTGTCGTCGCCCGGTCCACCACAGTCCGATCGCGGCGACCAGCACCGCGCCCAGCCCGAGCGCCATGCCGTCGACCCCCGCCTGTCGCCCGAGGATCCAGGCGAGCGCGAGCGCGGTCAGAAACATCGGCACCGACAGCGCCTTGCGGAAATTGTCCATCCACGGTCCCGGTCGCGGCAGCCGCCGCCGGAGCGCGGGGACGAAGCCGAGCAGCAGGAAGGGGAGCGCCAGCCCGAGTCCCAGCCCGATGAAGATCAGCATCGCCGCCCACCAGGGCAGGATCAGCGCCGCGCCGAGCGCCGCGCCCATGAACGGGCCGGTGCACGGTGTCGCGATGAAGGCGGCAAGCGCGCCGGTGGCGAACGCGCCCTTTGTCCCGCCGCCCGTGGCGCGCGCCGCGAATTGCGGGGTCGGCAGCTCGAACAGCCCCGCCAAGTTGAGCGCGATCGCGCTGACCAGCAGCAGCAGGACGAGGATGACGCGCGGGTCCTGAAGCTGGAAGGCCCAGCCGACGGTGGCGCCGGCCGCGCGCAGCCCCAGCAGCATCGCGCCCAGCGCGGCGCAGACCAGCACGACGCCGGCGGTATAGGCCAGGCCCTCCGCCCGGGCATGCGCGTCGCTCTCGCCCGCCTTTGCCAGGCTGAGCGCCTTCAGGCTGAGGATCGGAAAGACGCATGGCATGATGTTGAGGATCAGCCCGCCGGCGATCGCGCCGAGCAGGGCAAGCGCGGCGAGCTGCCAGTCGACCGCACCGCCGCCGCCCGCGGTCGTCGGCACCGCGCCGGGGGCTGCGCGCACCTGGAACCCGTCGCCTTCGCCGAGCTTAAGCACGCCTTCGATCGCCGTTGGACTGCCCGCCGCGACGGTGTCGATCAGCAGCCTGTCGCCGTCGCGCGTCACGGTCTGGGCCGCGCCATAATCGATCGCGCCGGCGGTCAGCGGAAAGAAATAGGCGGCGGCGGGGTCGCCCAGCGGCGCGTCGGCCGGGTAGGGGATGGCGATGCGGACGCGCGCGTCGGCGCCGCTGCCGGTGACCGCGAAGGTCGCGGGTGATCCGATCGGCCTGGGCAGGGCGCGACGCCAGCGGTCGAATTGCGCGCGGCGCGCGGGATCGATCGCGCCGTCGCCGACGGTCAGGACGGTCGACAGTTCGGCGCTTTCGGGGACGCAGATCTCGTCGGTGCAGACCAGGTAATCGGTGCGCACCCGCAGCGGCAGGCGCGTGCCGACCGCCGCGTCGGCGGGAATCCGGACCGTCGCGAATTGCGTGAACGGCCCTTCATAGACATAGTTCATGATGCCCGCGATCAGCAGCTTCTGGGGCACCGGATAGGCCAGCGGGCCGACCGCGACCCCGGTGGGCAGCGTCCAGGCGAGCTGGGTCTCGATGCCGGCCTCGCCCGGATTTTTCCAGTAACCGTGCCAGCCGGGCTGCGGGGTGGAGGCGAATGCGAGCGTCACCTCCTGCCCCGGGGCGGGACGATCGGTTTCGGCGATCAGGTCGATGGCGATATGCGGGCCGGGCAGCTCCTCCTGCGCCAGCGCCGATGCGAACGGCGTGACGAGCAGCAGCGTGACGATTGAAAGCCGGCGCAAGGCGGCCTTTGTCATCGCGCCGAAATATCCAGAACCCATGCGTCATCCTTGCCCAGCCCGACGCGTTGGAACATAGCGCGGGCGATCCGAAAAAGCAGTTGGGATATTCGATGCGCGTCCTTCGTCACCATGCTCCCGCCCTGTTGTTCGCGCTCGCGGCACCGATGGTTGCACATGCACAGACCGCGCCGCAAAAAAGCGATGCGCCCGCGGCCGAGCCCGCCCGCGCACCGGCGGCCGATCGACCCGCGGCTGCGCCCGCCGCCCCGCCCAGGCTGATCGTCGCGATCTCGGTCGACCAGTTCGCCGCCGACCTGTTCGCGCAATATCGGCCGCATTTTACCGGCGGGCTGGCGCGCATGGCGAGTGGGGTGGTGTTTCCCTCCGGCTACCAGGCGCATGCGGCGACGGAAACTTGTCCCGGCCATTCGACGATCCTGACCGGCGCGCTGCCTTATCGCAGCGGCATCATCGCGAACAACTGGACTGACCTGAACGCCGCGCGTGCCGACAAGAGCGTCTATTGCGCGGAGGACGAAACCGCGCCGGGCAGCACGTCGTCCGACTATACGGTTTCCGCCGTGCATCTGAAGGTGCCGGTGCTCGGCGAGCGGCTGAAGGCGGCGAACCCGCGATCGCGCAACGTCGCCGTCGCGGGCAAGGATCGCGCCGCGGTAATGATGGGCGGCGGCCGCACCGACCAGAGCTGGTGGTGGGACGGCAAGCAGTTCGCGACGTTCAAAGGCCGCGCCACGCTGCCCGTGGTCGATCGCACGAACGCCGCCGTCGCGCGCCTGATCGCGCAGGGCCAGCCGCCGCTTGACCTGCCGCCGGCATGTGCGCGCGTCGATCAGCCGATCGCGATCGGTGGCGGCAACAGCGTCGGTACGGGCCGGTTCCAGCGCGCGCCGGGCGACGCGCGCGGCTTTCGTGCGTCGCCCGCGCTCGACGGCGCAACGCTCGCGCTGGCGGCGGGGCTGGTCCAGGACATGGGGCTGGGCAAAGGCGAGGCGACCGACATCCTGGCGGTCGGCGTGTCGGCGACCGACTATGTCGGCCATACATTCGGCAACCAGGGCACCGAGATGTGCCTGCAGCTCATGTCGCTCGACGAGGATCTCGGCCAGTTCTTCGCGGTGCTCGATGCGGCGGGCATCGACTATCTGGCGGTGCTGACCGCCGATCATGGCGGGCACGACCTGCCCGAACGCATCCGGATCCAGGGCGCGGCCGACGCGACCCGCCTGGACCCGGCGCTGGCGCCGGCGACGATGGGCAAGGCAATTGCCGGCGAGCTGGGCCTGACCGGCCAGCTGATGTGGGGCGGCGCGGGCGGCGATGTCTGGATCGACCCCGCGCTGAGCCCGGCCGACCGCCGCCGTGTCGTCGATGCCGCCGTGCGTCGCTATGCCGCGCACGAACAGGTCGAGACCGTGTTCACCCGCGCCCAGATTCTGGCGACCGCGCTGCCCCGCCAGCGTTCGCCCGACGCCTGGACACTGATCGAGCGGGCGCGCGCCGCGTTCGATCCGGCCCGGGCGGGCGATTTCGTCGTCGTGCTCAAGCAGCGGGTGACGCCGATCCCCGACGCCTCGCGCGGCTATGTCGCCACGCATGGCAGCATCTGGGACTATGACCGCCGCGTGCCCATCCTGTTCTGGCGCAAGGGGATGGCCGGCTTTGAACAGCCGCTGGCGATCAGCACGACCGACATCGCGCCGACACTGGCCGGGGTGCTGAAGCTGCCGCTGCCTGCGAACGAGATCGACGGTCAGTGCCGCGACCTCGACGTGACGACGGCGAGCACCTGTCCCTGACTTGGGTCGGCGCTTTCACCGGACCTTAGCCGTTCGGCGCTAGACCGGCGGGGTGGCACGCGCATCGTCCCTCCTTTCGTTCGGCCTGCGGCGGCGCGCCGGATTGGTCGTCCTGCTGGCGATCCTCGCCCTGATCGGGGCGTTGACCATGCATGGGATGACCCGGAGCCCGGAGCGCGCGCTGATCGAGGAGGTACGCGGGTTGCTTGCGCGCGAGGGCATTGCCGGCGCGGTGGTGGCAACCGGCCGGGTCGGCGGACAGCCCGAACTGACCGCGATCGGCATGGCGACGCCCGATCGGCCGATGCGCCCCGATGACCGGTTTCGCCTCGCCAGCCTAGCGAAGCCAGTCACCGCGTCGGCGGTGTCGGGGCTGGTGCGCGCAGGCCGCCTCACCCTCGACACCCTGGTTGCGGAGGCAGGCCCCGGCATCACGGTGCGCCACTTGCTCCAGCACAGCGGCGGATGGGACCGCGCGTCGACTTTCGACCCGATCGGCGATCCCGCGTCGTTGACGCGCATCGGCCTGACCGCTGCGGACCGTTGCGAAGCCATCGCCGACCGGATGCCGCCCGCGCAGTTCGCGCCCGGCACGCGCTATGCCTATTCCAATCTGGGCTATTGCCGGCTCGGCCAGGTGATCGCGCGCGTTTCGGGACGATCCTATGCCGACCAGGTGCATCGCACGGTGCTTGCGCCGCGCGGTGCGGCGCTTCGCTATGGCGGCGTGCCGAGCGTCAGGCATCCCTCGTCCTGGACCGCGGCGAATTTTCGGGCACTGGGTCCGGGGGGTGGCTGGAGCGGCAGCGCGGGCGACTATTGGCGATTCGCCGCCGGGCCGGTCGACCCCTATGTCCGGACCCGTCCGGCCTATGCCGCGCCGGGCGATGCCAGCTATTACGGGCTGGGCTGGCGCGTGTGGCGCGGCGGCGTGCTCAGTCACTTCGGTGCGATCGAGGGTGCCTTCGCCCTTGTCGTCCGCGACGGGGACCGGGTGGCGGTGGTGGCGATGAACGGCAGGCCCCGTCGGGACGAACGTGCGGCGGCGCAATTGATCGCTGCGTTCGCACCGCCCGTGCGCCAGCCCGACCGGGCCGACGCGCGGCGCTAGCGTCGTTCCAGCGCGCGGATGCCGGGTGCCAGCCGGTTGTTGGCCAGCACCACCGGTTCATTGCCATAGATCGCGACGAAGGCAGGGCTGCGCGTCTCGCCGGGGGCGAGCGTCGCGACATTGCCCTCGACGCGCAGGCCCGCGGACGAATGCGTGTGCTTTTCCGCACCGACGACGATGAAGCCGGTCCAGTTTTCCTTGTTGCGGCCCTGGACGAAATGATTGCCCGCGATGATGCCGCGCGCGCCCTCGGACAGGTCGATCGCGTAATTGGTCGCGCGCCCGCGGCTGTCGTCGAAGCTCGAATCGCGGATCGTGACGTTGGGCACGCGCATCTTGACGTAATGGCCGCCGCGTCCGCGCTCGAACCGCGACCGCGTGATCGTGACGCTGCCTTCGTTGCCGAGATAGATCGAATGGGCGCAGTCCTCGGTTTCGTGGCACTGGCCCAGCCCGGCAAAGGTCGACTGGTCGATCACGATCTTCTGGCCGCTCGGATGCCCGCCGAGAATGCCTTCCTGGCTGTCGAGAAACATCGAATTGACGACGGTCAGGTCACCGATCTCGGTCCGGATGCCCGCGCCGTTGCCGTCGGGCACGCGCAGGTTGCGAAAGACGATGCCGTCGACGACCGACCCGCGACCGCGCAGGACGAACGCGGCCTTGTCCTCGCACGCCACGCCATCGAAGATCGCGGTGCCCGGCTCGACCGCGCGATAGGTGATGTGCCCGCCGCTCTGGACGGTGCACTCGCGATAGACGCCGGGCGCGATCAGGATCGTCGCGCGCCCGTCGCGGACCGCGCCGACCGCATCGTCGAGCGTGCGGAAGGATTCGCCCGTTTCCGCGATGGTGAACGGACCGGCGGCGCGCGGTTGCGCGATGCCGGGGGCGGCCAGCATCACGGCCAGCATCGGGATCAAGGCGTGTCGCATCTTCGCTCCTTCGCCGTCACCCATCCCTCGCGCGCGGGTGCCGCGAAAGTGCGAAGGAGGGTTAATCGAGTCCCGATCGGGCACGCCCCGCGAATGAAGCGCAAAAACCCGCAAGAAACTGCCGTTTGTCGCTGAACCGTAACATAATCCTAAACTGTCGTTTACGATCCAAACCCTAAGCCTGCCGCGCATGTCGACGCTTCCCGCCCCCGCCCGGATCCCCCCGGCACCATCGCGATCCGACCGGATTTCCGACTGGATGTCCCCGGCCGAGCGCAGCCCGGCGCACGCGACGACCGCGGATACGCTGATCAGCGTCATCGACCGGTTCCAGGCCAATCCCGACCTGCGGCTGCTGCCCGTGCTCGACCCGCTGGGGCGGCCGCGCGGCGCGATTTTCGAGCGCGATGTCCGCCGCCTGCTGCTCAACCCCTTTGGCCACGCGCTGCTGCGCAATCCGGCCTATGGCGGCGATCTCACGCCGCACGTCCGCGAGTGCCCGGCGGTCCAGCATGACGTGTCGATCGGCGAAGCGCTGGAGCAATATCGCGTCGGGCGTGGCAGCGAAGGGATGGTGATCCTGCGCGGCGACCGGCTGTTCGGCATCCTCACCAATCGCCGGCTCGCGCTGCTCGCCGCGGAGTGGGAAGTCCACCGCGCCGCAGGGCGGATCGCAAGGGCCGAGCAGATCGAGGCCGCGGCCGACCGTTTCGACCGCGAGGTCGCGGCGCTGGGCGACACGATGGATATGCAGTCCGAAATGCTCGAGCGCGAGGCCGCACGCGTGGCGGACGGCGCCGCAACCGCCAGCACGCGCGCGGCCGCGGTCGCCGCCGCCGCCGCGCAGACCAGCGTCCATATGGAGGAGATTGCGGGGCGCGGCCACGACCTTGCGCAGGCGCTCGAATCGATCGCGGCGCGGACGGGTGAGGCACGGCGGACGGCCGGCGAGGCGGTGGCGCTGGTCGCCGCAGGCAGCGCGCAGACCGCGGAACTCAGGGTGTCCGCCCAGTCGATCGGCTCGGTGATCCTGCTGATCGGCGAGATTTCCCGCCAGGTGAACCTGCTTGCACTCAACGCAACGATCGAGGCCGCGCGCGCGGGCGAGGCCGGGCGGGGCTTCACCGTCGTGGCGAACGAGGTGAAATCGCTGTCCAACCAGACCGCGATCGCCGCCGAACGGGTCGGCAGCTATATCGCCGAGATCACGCGCGCGGTCGACGAAGTCGCCAAAAGCCATGCCCGCTTCGAGACCGCGATCGGACAGATCGCCGGCCACTCGATCGAGATCGAGCAGGCGGTCGAACAGCAACGGGCCGCCACCCGCACGATCGCGTTCAACGCCGACCAGACCAACGATGCCAGCCGCGCCATCGGCAACGACGCCGAGGCGATCAACGCGACCGCCCGCAGCGCGGCGGAAAAAGCGCAGGCGATGCTGTTGATCGCCAAGCGCGTCTTTGCTGGTGCCCGCCAGCTCGCGGCCGAAAGCGCGCATTTCGCCGAGCAGATCCGCGCCGTCTGACGTCGCGAAGCGGCGTCCTACGCGTCGTCGATCGGGGTTGCCGGGGCCATTGCGAGCGCAAGCGCGGCGCGGGTGCGCGGCAGGATCAGCTGGCGCAGCAGCTCGACATCGTTTTCCAGCGCCACCGGATCGTGTCCGCGCGCGGAATGCAGCGCTGCCTTCAGCCAGTCGCTCACCTGCGGCTGCGCCAGCGCCCAGCCAATATGTGCGTCCGCGCGGGCGAGCGCCAGCTCGGGCTCGGGGCGGAGCTGGGCGAGGTGCGGCCGCCGCCCGATCGCATCATGACCGGCCATGTCAGGCGAGCTCCGTTTCGCGCGCGGGGGTTGCGGGGGCATCAACTGCTGCCTCCCATGCCAGTCCGGGGCGATAGCGCGCGGTCATCCGCCCCTGGTCGTCGAGCGCGAACAGATGCAGCCAGCCATTGTCAAACAGGGCGCGGACATCGGGATGGCGCTCGAGGACCGCAGTGATCGCGTCGATGGGCGCGGCGATGCAGACGGTGAGCCGCAGCGGCTCGTGCATCAACGCGGTGCCGTCATGCACCGACTGCCAGGGCAGCCCGGCGCGCAGCACGCCGCCATTGCCCTCGACCACGCCCATGCCGCCGATCACATTGTGCAGCAGCTTGTTTCCGCCGCCGAACAGGGCGGGCGCAACCGCCGACCCGTAATATTGCAGGCTGATCCAGCTGGCGACCACCACCGGCGCGGTCAGGATCAGCTCCAGCACCTTGAAGCCGGTATCCTGGTGCCAGTCATAGTCGTGGAGAAAGGCCCGGCCGGCAAGGTCGCGGCCGGCGGTGCGCTCGCGCGGGGCGGCGATGAACGCCTGGCACCCGGCCAGCGCCCATTCGGGTCGCGTCTGTGCCCAGTCGCGGCTGCGGCGGCTGACCGCGTCGGCATGGCGTGCGCCGGGCAAGCGCAGCGCACGCTCGCCACGCGCCAGCGCGCCCGCGCGAGCGAGCCAGGCGCGCGCCTGGTCGATCCGGTCGGAATGCGGGGTTGCCGGCTCGTCGTCGGCGAATAGCTGCACCGCATCGGTCGTCGTGTCGTGCAATGCGGCGACGAAGCGCGTGTCCGCCGGGATCGCGATCCCCTGGTCGGCCAGTCCGTCGCGCACCACCGGGTCGTTGAGCAGCGCCGCCAGCAAACGCGCATTCACGTCGCCGGGATAGCCCCCGCACGCTCCGCAATGCAGCGCGCTTGCGTGCGGATTGTTGACGACATTCGCACCGTGCCCGACCAGCAGCACCAGCGGGGCAAAGCCGTCGGTCAACGACATCGCGCGCAGCACCGTCGCCGCCATGGTGACGCGGTCGGCCGGATCGGGCATGGGGTCGAGCCGGGGCGCGGGCGCATCCACGCCAGCACCGCCCCGAACGCCGATCGCGTCGCGGACCAGCTTGACGACATAGGCCGGGCCCGCGGCTTCGACAAAGGCGAAGGACGAGACCGCGGCGAGCTTGAACCGGCCCCAGGCGCGCGCCGCCCGGTGACGGAAGCGGGCCGTCCGGTCCGCGTCGATCAGCGCGGTGTCGGTGGTGGTCGATGCCAGCCCCGGGTTGAGCAGCACCGGCAGGCGATGTTCGGCGACATCGGAGCCGAAGCGGCGATGCGATGCGGTCAGCCCGAAAAAGCCGGCAAAGCCCAGCGTGCGGATCGCCGGGTCAATCGATTCGAGCGCGCGGCGAAACACCTCCGATCGCACGTCGATGCAGAACGCCGCCTGCATCGCGGGTGCGACCGCGGTGCGCGGTGCCGCCGGCGCCGCCAGCGTTTCGGCCAGCCGGCGCTGCGCCGCACGTTCGCTGGCGTCCTGAAGAATGGCGTCGATCCGCTGATCCATGTCGGGCGCGACCGGGCGCGCATAGTCCGCCAGTGCGGCCGTCCAGTCGGCCGCGATCCGTGGCGCATAATGTTCGAGCAGCGCGTCCTCCCACAGCATACGGATGCACAGGAAGTCGGTGATCGTATCGTCGCCGCTGCCCGCGAGCTGCGCCTGCCACAATCGGTAGCGCGCGGTGTGCGCCCAGCCGCCGAGCGTCGTCAGCAGACGGTGGAAATAGGTCGGCATCGCCGCGCCCCCCAGGCCCAGCCGGGCGGCGGCGCTGATCATCGCGTCGGTCGACGCGTCGGGCAGGTCGGCGACGAAGGCCGCGAAGCCGCGCAAGCCGACGATCTCGGGCGTCAGGTCGTGGGTGGCGACCGCGCGCCAGGCGGCATAGGCGCTCTTGCCGCGCGGGGCCGCCCACAGCGCCTGGCCTTCGTCGAAATAGGCGCCGGCCCATGCCCCGAACCGCTCCGCGATCACCGCTGGCCAGTCGATGCCCGACACCCGCGCCGCCAGGTCGGCGACGGTGGGCAAGGCCGCGGGTGCGGGCGTGTCGACGGCGACGGCGGCCCGGAGCCGCGCGAGCGTCGGCGGCGGGCTGTCGCCGGCTGCGGCGGCGTCGATCGCGGCCGCCAGATCGACATCGCGGATCGCGCCGCTGGCGATGCGCGCGCGATACCAGGCGCGCGGCATCGTGATTCGGGCACCGGCGACCCGCGCCAGCAGCGCCGCCGTGTCCGCCAGCGACCGGTCGGCCTGACCCAGGAACGGGTTGACCGCGACGCTGGCGGCCAGCGGCCAGGCCGGCGGGATGGCGCGCGCGGCCGCATCCGCACTGGCGAACAGCCGGTCCAGATCGTGCACCTGATCGGCGATCGACATCGACATCTCCTTATCCTCCATCGTCATTCGGCGGCGCGCATGCGCAGCCGCCAGCCGCCGAGCAGCCGGTCGTGGACCGCATTGGCGTAAAGACCGTTGGCCAGGTGCACGCGCAGCCCCGCAGCGGCCGGGTGATGCGCCCAGAGCGGGAACATCGCCTGGGCGACCGCGACCAGCCCGAAGCTCGCCACCGCGAGCACGATCAGCGTCCATTCGAGCGCGCCCGGCGGCGGGGCGGCGGGCAGGGTGCCCGCCGTCAGGTCGAGCGCCAGCGCGTGCAGCCCGAAATAGGCGAGCGAGGCGATCAGCGCATAGCCGATCATCCGGCGGGTCAGCGGACGCGGTGCCGCATCGGCCAGCCCCTGCGCGAGCAGATAGGCGACGCCGAAGATCAGGATCGCGCCGAGCGCCAGCGCCTGGGGGGATTTGTCGGCAAAGCCGAAGAGCGCGCCGATCGCGGCATAAATGGCGAGCGCGGCCAGAAAGGCGCGGCCGACCGCGCGCGGGCGCGGGACTGCCACCGGGCCGGGTCGGCGCGCCGCCGCAATCCGGTGGACCGCGCCGCCGGACGCCAGGAACGAATGCGCCTTGTACAGCGAATGCGCGACGATGTGCAGCAGCGCGAGCGGGAACAGCGCCAGGCCGCATTGCATGATCATGAAACCCATTTGCGCGACGGTCGACCAGGCCAGCGACGTCTTGACCGCCGGCTGGGTGAGCATCACCAGCCCGCCGAACAGCGCGGTGAAGCCGCCGACCATGACCAGAATGGCAAGCACGCCGGGGGCCAGCAGCATGACGTCGGCGAAGCGGATCAGCAGGAAGCCGCCGGCATTGATCACGCCGGCGTGGAGCAGCGCGGAAACCGGCGTCGGCGCCTCCATCACTTCGGTCAGCCAGCCGTGCAACGGGAACTGCGCCGATTTGAGCATCGCGGCGAGCGCGATCAGCCCGGCGGCCGCGATCGCCCAGCCGCCGCCTTCGCCGCGCGCCGCGGCCGCCGCGATCGCGCCGATGTCGGTTTCGGCATAGGCGCGGATGAGCAGCGCCGCCGCGCCGATCAGTGCGACGTCGGCGGCGCGCGCGGTCACGAACTTCTTGCGCGCCGCGCGGCGCGCGGCGATGCGATCGGGGTAGAACAGCAACAGGCGATGCAGCGCCAGGCTGGTCGCGATCCACGCGAGCACGAGCTGGACCAGATTGCCCGCGGTCACGAGCAGCATGACCATCGCCAGCGTGACGCCCAGCCAGCCCATGAAACGGCCATGCCCGGACTCGCCGTCGAGATAGGTCGCCGCGTAACGCAGCACGACCCAGCCGATGAAGCTGACCAGCATCAGCATCGTCGCGCTGACCACGTCGAGCCGCGCCGACAGGCCGATGCCCTGAGCGCCGGTCAGCGCGCCGAGCGTGCCGGTCGTTGCGCCGTCGCGTGCCAGCATGAAAATGGCCGCGGCGGCGATCGCGATCGTCGCCAGCGCGGCGGCTTCGATCATCCCCAGCACCAGCCGCGAGGGCCGGCCGCGCGCCGCGAAGCCGAACGCCGCCGCAGCGAGGGTCAGCAGCGGTGCGCCGAGAAGGAAGAAGGAAGATGCCGCCATGATCGTCTCCGACAAATTGCTGGCGGCGACCTAGCGCGGGCATGTCGATGATAAAAATTCATTGTAAGCGCCATATCGTTCGATAAAAGCGAACGATATGGCGGAGCTGAACTACAACCATCTGCGCTATTTCTGGGCTGTGGCGCGCGACGGGAACCTGACGCGGTCGGCCGAGCGGCTGAACGTGTCGCAGTCCGCATTGTCGGTGCAGATTCGCAAGCTCGAGGCGCGGCTGGGTCATGCGCTGTTCGAGCGGCGCGGGCGCCAGCTCGTCCTGACCGAGGCGGGGCGGATCGCGCTCGACCATGCCGACGCGATCTTTGCGACGGGCGAGGAGCTGGTGGGGACGCTGCGCGAAGCCGGGCGCACCCGCCACGCGCTGCGGGTCGGCGCGCTCGCCACCTTGTCGCGCAATTTCCAGATCAGTTTCCTGAAGCCGCTGCTGGGGCGCAGCGACATCGAAATCGTGTTGCGATCGGGCAGCATGTCCGAGCTGCTCGTGGCGCTGCAATCGCTCAATCTCGACATGGTGCTGACCAACCTGCCGCCGGCATCGGACGCGCTGACCCCCTTCATCGCGCACAAGGTCGCCGAGCAGCCGGTGAGCCTGGTCGGTGCGCCTGCGCTGCTGGGTGGCGAGCGCGTCGTCGAACGGCTGCTGCGCCGCCATCCCGTCATCCTGCCGACGCTCGACAGCGCGGTGCGCAGCCATGTCGACGCGCTCGCCGACCGGCTCGGCTTGCGGCTCCAGATTGCGGCCGAAGTCGACGATATCGCGATGATGCGTCTGCTTGCGCGCGAAGGCTTCGCACTCGCCGTGCTGCCGCCGATCGCCGTGCGCGACGAGCTGGACGCGGGCATGCTGGTCGAGGCCGACGCGCTGCCCGGGATCAACGAAAGCTTTTACGCGGTGACGGCAGCGCGGCGCTTTCCGAACCCACTCGTCCGCGCGCTGCTGCCGCAATAAGACCGCGCATGCATTCCCCCTTGACAGGCAAATGGTACTAAGGTGGTATGTAACCACTAGGGGAGGAACATATGACCAAAGCCCGGCCCGCACTCCGTCTGTCCGCCGCTGTCGGCGCGATCGGCATCGCCCTGTTCAGCGCATCCTCGGCCATGGCGCAGGACGCGCCGGACCCGGCGGCGCCCGCTGCCGAAGCCGATGATCGCGACGGCGACATCGTCGTCACCGGCACCCGCATCCGCAGCGCCGGGCTGGCATCGACCAGTCCGATCAACACGGTCGACGCCGAACAGATCCAGCTGCTGCGAGCGGTGACGATCGAGGACTTCTCGACCAAGCTGCCCCAGCTCGCCGGCGGCGTGAACTCGACCTCGGTCGGCAGCGACGCTTTTGGCGCACAGACGCTCGATCTGCGCAGCCTGGGCCAGAACCGCACGCTGGTGCTGATCAACGGCACGCGCGCGGTGCCGTTCTCGTTCCGCAACGCCGTTGATGTGAACGCGATTCCGGCACCTTTGCTCAAGCGGGTCGACGTCCTGACCGGCGGCGCTGCCGCCGTCTATGGCGCCGACGCGGTGGCCGGCGTCGTCAACTTCATCATCAATGATGATATCCGCGGGCTTCAGGCGAGCGGCAATTACCGCGCGGTCAGCGACGGCGCGTCGCAGGCCAGCGTCTATGTGAGCGGCGGGCTCGACCTGGGCGGGCGCGGCAGCATCGTCGCCTATTTCGAATACACCGATCGCGATCCGCTGCTCGCCGGTGAGCGGCTGGAAACCCGCACCGGCCCTGCGACCGCGCCGATCGGCGGCAATTTCCGCGATGTCGCCAGCGGCCGGACCTTTTCGTTCGACGCCGCGGGCAATTTCACGCTGACCCCGCAGACGACCGACTACACCTCGCAATTCCTGCTGGTGCAGCCGCTGGAGCGGATCAACGCCAGCGCGTTCTTCAAATACGATCTGACCGACGCGATCCAGGCCTATGGCCGCTTCCTTTATTCGGGCGTCGACACGCGCGGCGGCACGCGCACGGGCCAGAATCCCGCGACGATCGGCGGCGCGGGCGTCAACGTCCAGATCGCTCAGAACAATCCGTTCCTGACCCCGCAGATCCGGTCGCAGCTGACCTTCGTCAACGGCTTTGCGACGGTCAACGTCCAGCGTTCGCTGGGCGAGCTCGGTACCACGGCGGCAATCAACGACCGCGATACGTGGCAGGGCCAGATCGGGCTGCGCGGCGACCTGACCCCCGCCATCCGCTGGGACGCCTACTACCAGATCGGCGAGACGCGCGAGAACATCACCGTCGTCGGCGACGGCCTGCGTGCCAGCTTTGCCGGGCTGGTCAACACGACTGACATTTTCGGGCCGGGGGGTGACTTCACCTCGGTGCTGCGCGACTTCGACTATGGCTCGCGCGTGCGCCGCCAACAGGTCGGGTCGGCCTATGTCTCGGGCGACACCGGCGATTTCTTCAACGGCTGGGCCGGTCCGTTCGGCTTCACCGCCGGCTATGAATATCGGCACGAAAAGGGGCGCTTCAGCTATTCGCCCGACCTCAGCCAGTCGTTCAACCAGGGTGCGGAATCGGCGCCGCCGGTGCCGCCCTTCATCCGGGTGCACGAGCTGTTCGGCGAACTGGTCGTGCCGCTCTTGCGCGACTTCCCGCTGGTCAAGTCGCTGACGGTCGAGGGGGCCTATCGCCGGTCATGGTATACCCGCTCGGTCGGCGAGGACCGGTCCTACGACACCGACAAGCTCGGCCTGAACTGGGTGGTCAGCGACGATCTGCGTCTGCGCGGAACGCGCCAGACGGTCATCCGCGACGCGAATATCGGCGAGTTCGCCAATCCAGTCTTCTCGATCCCGTTTTCCAGCCTGGTCACCGTCGCGCGCCTGTTCCCGCGCTATGGCGGCGATCCTTGCGCGCTGGGCACCGGCAATGTCGAACAGTGCACGCGCCAGGGCTATCGCGGGCCATATGACTCGCGGGCGGCGGCCAATCTGACCGGCGGCTATTTCTTTGGCGGCAACGCCAATATCCGCGCGGAAACCGGCCGGACCTACACGGTCGGCGGCGTGCTGACCCCGCGCTTCCTGCCCGGCCTGTCGCTTGCGGTCGATTATTACAGCATCTCGATCCGCGATGCGGTCGGCCAGATCCAGCCGGTCGATGCGCTGACTAGCTGCTACATCACCGATCCTAGCGCCGACAATCCGCTGTGTCAGGCGGTGTCGCGCGATCCGGTCACCGGCTTTCTGCGCGATGCGTTCGTCGATGACCGCAACCTGGCGCGGATCAAGCAGCAGGGCGTCGACGTCGATTTCCGCTATGCCTTTGCGCTTCCGGCCAGCCTGCCGGGCCGCCAGCTGGCGTTCGGCTATCAGGCCAATTTCGTCACGTCATACAGCATCCAGCGCAACGCCGCGCTGACCCCGGTGAATTGCAAGGGCAGCTATGGCGCGCGCTGCTCATCCGACCTGGTCACGCTCGTTTCGCCCGATTATCGCCACCGCGCGACGGTGACCTGGGATGCCAAGCCATTGACCGTCCAGTTCGGGTGGAAACGGATCGGCGAGGTTCGCGACAGCACCGTGGGCAGCACGGACACGATCGATGCGTTCGACTATTTCGACCTGAACGTCGCGATCCGTCCGCCGACCACTGGGCTGACGATCACGATCGGTGTCGACAACCTGTTCGACAAGCGGCCGCCGACGCCGCGCAACGCAGGTGCGTTCAACACCTATCCCGACACCTACGACATTCTGGGCCGCACCGTCGGCGGGTCGTTGACGCTGACGCTGTAACCGTCCGGTCACGCCGGAACGCCAATCGATCGCCAAGGCCGGAAAGTGACTGACATGCCGTTGCAGTTTGCGCCGATCGACTGGGCGATCCTGGGAGGATATGTCGGCCTGCTCGCGCTGGCCGGCTATCTCGGCACGCGGCGGGGCGTCGGCACGGCGGACGACTATTTCCTGGCGGGGCATTCGGCGCCGGTGTGGCTGGTCGCGGTGTCGGTGTTGTCGACGGTCCAGTCCGCCGCGACCTTTCTGGGGGTGCCGGACTACAGCTTTCGCGGGGATTTCGCCTATCTGGCGGTGACGATCGCGGCGTGGCTGGCGGCGGTGTTCGTCGGCCGGGTGCTGATCCCGCGCTTCTACCGGCTCGACGTGGCGACGGTCTACGAGTTGCTGGAGCGTCGCTACGACGCGGCGGCGCGGCGGGCGGCGGCGGCGATGTATCTGGTCGGGCGCACGCTGGCGAGCGGCGCGCGGCTCTATCTCGCCGCGATCGCGGTCTCGATGATCATGTTCCTCGATATCGCGCCGCACCACATCGTGATCGCGGCGTTCGTGCTGCTGGTCTTCGGGCTGGTCTTCACCTTTTTCGGTGGGCTCAACGCGGTTATCTGGAGCGACCTTGTCCAGGTCGTGCTCTATATCGGCGCGGCGATCACGGTCCTCGTCATCCTGCTGATCAAGATCCCGGCCCCGATCGACCAGATCGTCGCCGCGCTCCACGACGCGCCCGGCGGGGTCGACAAGCTGCGGCTGGTCGACTGGCGGTTCGATCTTTCGGCGCCCTTCTCGATCTGGGCGATCCTCACGGGCCTGGTGCTGCTCAACATCGGCAATTCGGGGCTCGACCAGGATACGACCCAGCGGCTGCTTGCCTGCCGCAATTCGGGCGAGGGCGCGCGCGCGCTCTACGGGTCGATCTATGCCTCGGTGCCGGTCATCGCGCTGTTCCTGGCAATCGGCGCGCTGCTCCATGTCTTCTACGAGCGTCCGGACCTGATGGGCGCGCCCGCCGGTGCGCTGGCCGGGACGTTTCAGGGCGAGCGGATCACCGTGTTCATGGCGTTCATCCTCAGCGAAATCCCGCCCGGCGTACGCGGGCTGGTGACGGTGGGGGTGATCGCCGCCGCCGCGATCAATTCGGGGCTGATCAGCATGTCGTCGGTCGCGATCAACGATTTCTACCGCCCCTGGGCCGAGCGGAACGGGCGGGTGGACGAGGCGCATCTCGTCCGCGCCGGGCGCTGGACGACCGTGCTGCTCGGCTTCGCGCTGTTCGTGACCGCAATCGCGTGCTCCTACTGGCAGCGCGCCACCGATGCGCCGCTGCTCGAATTCGTGCTGGGGGTGATGGCGTTCGCCTATGCCGGGCTGCTCGGCGTCTATTTCACCGCGGTATTCACCACGCGCGGGTCCAGCCTGTCGGTCCGGCTCGCGCTGGTCGCCGGGTTCGTCACCGTGCTCGCGCTCCAGCCGGCGATCGCTGAGTCGATCGGCCTGCCCGCCGCACTCGCGCAGATCGCGTTTCCGTGGCAGCTTTTGATCGGTACCGGCGTCGCGTTCATCGTCTGTCTGTGCGGCAGCCCCGCTGTCGCCACGACCAGGGAAACGACCGTTCATGCGTAAGACCGAAGGCATCGACCCCCGTTTCGTCGAACTCGACAGCTGGCCGACCGCGACCGCGGTGGAGGCGATGCTGGAGGGCCAGCTGAGCGCGGCGGCGGCCGTGCAGGGGCAGGTCGGCGCGATCGCCGCCGCCGCGGACCGCGCCGCCGAACGGCTGGGCAGTGACGGCCGGCTGGTTTTCGCCGGCGCGGGGACCTCCGGCCGCATCGCGGTGCAGGACGGGGTGGAGCTCGGCCCGACCTTTGGCTGGCCGGCCGCGCGCACGGTCTTCCTGCTCGCCGGGGGGATGGATGCGCTGGCGCAAAGCGCGGAGGGCGCGGAGGACGATGGCCCCCGGGCGCGCGCCGATGTCGCCGCGCACCGCATCGGCGCGAACGACGTGATGGTCGGCGTCGCCGCGAGCGGGCGCACCCCCTTCACCATCGCCGCGATCGAGGCGGCGCGCACGGCCGGCGCGCTGACGATCGCGATCGCCAACAATCCGGCGACACCGCTACTGGCCGCTGCCGAGCTTGCCATCACGCTCGATACCGGCGCGGAGACGATCGCGGGGTCGACGCGGATGAAGGCCGGGACCGCGCAGAAGATCGCGCTCAACCTGCTATCGACCGCGATCATGCTCCGGCTCGGCCGGGTCTATCGCGGCCGGATGGTCGACATGGTGATCTCCAACGCCAAGCTGCGCGATCGTGCCGAGCGCATGGTCGGCGACCTGGCCGATGTACCTGTCGATCGCGCGGCGGCCGCGCTCGACAGGGCGGACAACGACATCAAGCTCGGCGTGCTCGTCGCGCGCGGGCTGGACACCGATGCCGCGCGCGCATTGCTCGCCCGCGCCGGCGGCCAGTTGCGCGACGCGATGGCGTTGCTCGACATGGAGCCGGGGCGGTGAGCGCGCGCGCCGATTTCTCCGCGCCGGCCAACACCCCCATCTATCTGCGGCTCGCCGCCGACCTGCGCGACCGCATCGTCACCGGCGAGATCGCGATCGGCGATGCGCTCCCGTCCGAACGCGACCTGTGCGACCTGATGGGCGCATCGCGCGTAACCGTGCGCCGGGCGATCGAGACGCTGATCGACGAGGGGCTGATCGTCCGCCGCCAGGGTTCGGGAACTTATGTCGCCCCGCGCATCCAGGCCCCCAATTCCTATCTCAGCAGCTTCAGCCAGGACGCCCGCGCGCGGGGCGAGAAGACGCAGACCATCTGGATGATGAAGACGCGCGCCAGCGCGTCGGCGGAGGAAGCCGCGATACTGGAGGTCGCGGCGGGCGCGGCGGTGATCCGGCTGGGGCGCGTCCGTCTGGCCGCTGGCGAGCCGCTGGCGATCGAGAATGCGATCGTCCCGGCGCTGTTCCTGCCCGACCTCGAGCAGCTGGGCGATTCGCTTTATGAAACGCTCGAACGCGGCGGTTTCCGCCCGGTCAGCGGGACCCAGCGCATCCGCGCATCGCTCGCCACCTCGACCGAAGCGGGGCTGCTGTCGATGCAGGAGGGCGCCGAGATCCTGAGGATCGAGCGGCTGACGCGGCTGGCCGATGGCCGCGCGGTCGAATTCACCCGCTCCGCCTATCGCGGCGACCGCTACGAATTCGTCAGCGAGCTGCGCGGACCCTACGCGCTGCTGTGACCGATGCGCAGCCCCGGCCGCGCGATCCGTCGATCGACGCGTTCCGCGGCCTGACCGTCCTGCTCATGATCCTCGTCAACCTGCAGGTGCCGGGGATGGGCGCCTGGCCGCTGCTCGTCCACGCGCCCTGGCATGGCCTGACCTTTGCCGACCTCGTCTTTCCCTGGTTCCTGCTGATCGTGGGGATGTCGCTGCCGCTCGCACTCGATGGTCGCGCAGTGGGGTTCGGCGCGATCGGGCGGCGTGCGCTGCTGTTGTTCGTGATCGGGCTGGCGCTCGCCTGGCTGATCCGGCCGACCCTCGATCCCGCGCAGTTTCGCTGGATGGGGGTGCTGCAGCGCATCGCGATCGTCTATCTCGCCTGCGCGCTGATCGTCCGCGGCACAGCCGGCCGGCGCGCGCCGGCGATCGTCGCGGCGCTGTGCCTGATCGGGCACGCGGTGCTGCTGGGCCTACCGCCGCCGGGCGGCGCGGCATCGCTCGCGCGCGGGATGGGAATGGCCGGGTGGCTCGATCGCGCCGTCCTTCCTGGTCGGCTCTATCCCCCCGGCTTCGATCCCGAAGGCGTGCTGTCGACGCTGGGCGCGATCGCGACCGGGCTGATCGGCGCGGCAGTGATGCGGGGGCCGGGGCTGGCGTCACGGACCGGCCGGGCAGCGACGATCGGCGTGCTGATGCTGCTTGCGGGCGGTGCAGTCGCATGGCTGAGCGGCCAGCCAGTCAACAAGCCGCTCTGGACCCCCGCCTTCGTCCTGGTGACGGCCGGACTGGGCCTGCTGGTCTGGCGCGCGTTGCGGGCCGGATGGCGCTGGATCGGTAACACGGGGGTTGGCCGCGTGCTGGCGCTCGCCGGCCGCGCTGCGCTGACCGTCTATGTCGTCCACACCCTGCTGATCGCGCTGTTCGTGCGCCGCCTGGCGGGGGAGGCGCGGCTGTGGGAGCTGGCCGGCGACGCGCTGGTCGGCACCGGCCTCGGCGCGGCCAACGCCTCGCTGGTCTTCGCGCTGGCGGGCACGATCCTGAGCCTCGCAATCACCGCGGCGCTGGCGCGGCGCGGCTGGACGCTGCGGGTGTGAATCGCGCTTGCCGAAACTGGTATTAAACAGGTATTGCCTCCGTACCCTCCCCGCGAGTTTCTCATGCCCCTGCCTGCCGAGACCCTGATGTTCGCCGAAGCCGCCGCCGCCGGTGCGGCCGTTGCGCGCCAGGGCGAGGCGGTTGAGCCGGCACTGGCCGCGCTGGTCGACCGGCTGCGCGCGCTCGATCCGCCGCTGGCCTTCACCTGCGCGCGCGGCAGTTCGGACCATGCCGCCACCTATGCCAAGTTCATGTTCGAAACCCGGCTGGGATTGCCGACGGTGTCGCAGCACCCCTCGCTGGCGTCGGTCTACGGCGATCCGGCGAAGGGCGCGCGTGGCTCCGCCTTTTTTGCGATCTCGCAATCGGGGCGCAGTCCCGACCTGATCGCGGCGACGCGCGCGGCGCACCGCGCGGGTGCGCTGGTGACCGCTTTGGTCAATGATCCCGCCGCGCCGCTCGCCGACGAGGCGGACAGCGTGATGCCGCTCACCGCCGGGCCGGAGCGCAGCGTCGCCGCGACCAAGAGCTATATCGCCACGCTGGCGCTCATCGCGCGACTGGTCGCGGCGTGGACGGCGGACCGCGAGCTGACGGATGCGCTCGCGGCGCTGCCCGACGCGCTGGCCGTCGCGTGGCAGGCCGACTGGAGCGAGGCGCTGGCCCCGCTCGCGGGCGCACGCAGCCTGTTCGTGCTCGGCCGCGGCTCGACGCTCGCCATCGCGCAGGAAGCCGCGCTCAAGCTCAAGGAGACCTGTGCCCTCCATGCCGAGGCGTTCAGCATCGCGGAGGTTGCGCACGGCCCGATGACGCTGGTCGAGCCGGGCTTTCCAGTGCTGGTCTTTCCCCCGCACGATGTCGACCGTGCGCTGATCCGCCCGGTGCTCGACACGCTCGAGGCGGCGGGGGCGCGGCTGCTGATCGCGGGCGAGGGCGCGCTGCCGATGACGGGCGATCCGCATCCCGCGCTTGCCCCGATCGTGATGATCCAGAGCTTTTACCGGCTGGCCAATGCCGTCGCACTGGCGCGCGGGCGCAACCCCGATCAGCCGCCGCTGCTCAACAAGGTGACGCTGACGCGATGAACGGGCGGACGCGACTGACCGGCGCGCGCATCCTGACGCCGCGCGGCTGGCTGGATGATCATGCGGTGGTGATCGATGGTGGCCGGATCACCGCGCTGCTGCCCGCGACGGTGGCGCGGGACGGGCGGGAGGTGCGGCTCGACGGTGGCCTGCTCGTGCCGGGCTTCATCGATGTCCAGGTCAATGGCGGCGGCGGGGTCCTGTTCAACGACCAGCCAACGGTCGAGGGTGTGGCGGCGATCGGCGCGGCGCATCGCGCCTTCGGCACGACCGGGTTCCTGCCGACGCTGATCAGCGATACGCTGGACACCGTCGCGCGCGCGATTGCCGCGGTCGATGCCGCGATGGCGCGGGGGGTGCCGGGCGTACTCGGCATCCATATCGAAGGCCCGTTCCTCAACCCCGAGCGGCACGGAATTCACGACCCCGCGCATTTCCGTACCCTCGATGCTGATGCGATCGCGTTGCTCGCCTCGCTCGAACGCGGGGTGACGATGGTCACAATCGCGCCCGAACGCGCCCCGCCGGGCGCGATCGCGGCACTTTGCGAACGCGCCGTGATCGTCATGGCGGGGCACAGCGCCGCCGACTATGCGACGATGCAGGCGGCGAAGCAGGCCGGGCTGCGCGGTGTCACGCATCTGTTCAACGCAATGAGCCAGCTTCAGTCGCGCGAGCCCGGGATCGTCGGCGCGACGCTCGACCTCGGGCTCCACGCCGGGGTGATCGCCGACGGCCACCATGTCCACCCCGCCGCGCTGCGCGTCGCGCATCGGGTGCTGGGCTGCGAACGGATGCTGCTCGTCACCGACGCGATGCCGACGGTCGGGTGGGACCGCGACCGCTTCCGGCTGGGCGAAACCGAGATCATCGCGCGCGACGGCGCGCTGCGCGACGCCGCGGGGACCTTGGCGGGATCGCATCTCGACATGGCGGGGGCGGTGCGCAATGCAGCCGCGATGCTCGGCGTGCCGCTGGCGGATGCGTGTGCGATGGCATCGGCGACGCCCGCCGAGCTGATCGGGCTGGGCCGCAGCCATGGCCGGATCGCGCCGGGAATGGTCGCCGACCTGGTGCATCTCGACGAGGAGCTGACCGTCCGCGCGACATGGATCGGCGGCGAGACCGGCATGGACTGAGGCGCGGGGCGGGAAAACGGTGTCGATGCTGCGTCGGCGCAGCGGGCTTCAGGCGTGCAGCGCGACGGGTCCGCCGGCAAAGATGATCGCGCCGTCCACCGCATCGCCCATCGGTTCGACCAGCCGGTCGACGACGCGCGCGCGCAGCCACGGCTTGATCCGCTGGGCAACGCCGCCCATCAGCGCGCAGCGGATCGCGCCTTCGGCGACGATCGTCTCGATGAACCGTTCGACATGCTGCGCAGCATCGCGAATGATCGACAGCGCGATCTCGTCGCCATTTTCGGCGAAGTCGAACACCATCGGTGCCAGCTGCGCGTAATCGCCCGGCGTCGCATCGTCCATCCAGGCGATCACGTTGGGAATGGCATTGCCGAACTGTTGGGTCACTGCCTGGCTGAGCGGGGTGGGGCGGGTGCGCCCGTCGAGCGCGCGCAGCGCGTGGCGGATCGCGCTCAGCCCCAGCGCGGCACCGCTGCCCTCGTCGGAGATCGGGAAGCCGTAGCCGCCGATCGAATACATGTCCTCGCCCCGACGGATCATCGCCACGCTGCCCGTGCCCAGGATCAGGATGGCCCCGTCGCCGCCGCGATGCGCGCCCAGATTGGCGATCACCGAATCGCTGGTCAGCGCGACGCTGGCGAACGGCCAGTCGAGCGCCTGGATGCGCGGCTTCATGCCCGCGCGCGTGATGCCGGCGATGCCCATGCCGGCGCGGATTGCGGCAACCGCGGCACCGTCCAGCCCCGCTTCGGCGATCGCCTGTCCGGTCGCGTCGCTGATCGCGGCGAACAGCCGGTCGATCCCGACATGCGTGTTGGCTGGTCCGCCCGTGCCATTGCCCAGCACCCGGCCATCGGCGTCGCACAGCCGGGCGCGACAGCGCGTGCCGCCCGCGTCGATGCCCAGATAGAATGGCTTCATGCAGGTCACTCCGCTGCCCGACCAACCGGCCAAATCGCCAAATTGGTATTAGGGTGGTATTATCGGAGTCGATCGCGTCGATCAATGCCGGATTGGTGCGGTCGGGGTGGCCCGTCAGGCTGGCGCGCCGTCGATCAGGTCGACGACGTCGGTGATGATCGTGCGCATCCGTTCCGCCGCCTCCCGCGGGTCGCGCGCGACGATGGCGTCGCGCACCGCGGCATGCGCGGGCACGCTGGCGGTGCGCCCCTTGATCCGGTTGGTGAAGCGGATCGAGGTGCGCAGCGCGGTCTCGACCAGCCGGCGGAACTGCGCGAAAAACGGATTGCCCGACGCGTTCAGCACCGCGATGTGAAAGGCGATGTCGGCATCGAGCGTATCGTCCTCGCCGCGTTCGGCGGCTTCCATCCGTGCGATTCCCCGGTTGATCCGCTCAAGCTCGGCCGCGCCCGCCGCCTGCGCCGCCAGCGCCGCCGCCGCCGGCTCGATCGCGACGCGCAGCTCGCTGAACTGGCGCAACAGCGTCAGCGACAATTTGCGATCGAGCAGCCAGTCGAGCACGTCGGGATCGAGCAGGTTCCACGCCGAGCTGGGCCGGATCACGGTGCCCTGGCGCGGGCGCGCGGACAAAAGCCCCTTCGCCGTCAGCATCTTGACCGCCTCGCGCGTGACCGAGCGGCTGACACCGTAGCGTTTCGCGAGGTCGGATTCGGTCGGAAAGGGTGCGTCGTCGAATGCGCCGGTCACGATTTCGCGCCCCAGCCGGTCGAGCATGCCATGCGTCAGGTTGCGGCCGAGCGACATCCGCCGGTCAAGTCCGTTGTCCCCGTCCATCATGAGTCGCGCCATTCGTTCCCCCGGGTCAACGTGATGGCGCGAAACCGGCCGAACGCCAAGCGTCGACGAGCGCGTCGGCATTGGCGCGGGTCGTTGCCGCCGGCTGCCCGGGCCGATAGAGCGCGCCGCCGACCCCGATCCCCGCGAACGGTCCGCTGAGCCATTGTGCCAGCGTGTCCGGCCCGGTGCCGCCGACCGCCCAGAGGCGCACGTCGCGCGGCAGCACCTCGACCAGCGCGCGCGCATAGCCCGGGGCCAGGGCACTCGCCGGAAACAGCTTCAGGTGACGCGCGCCCGCGGCGATGGCGGCAAAAGCCTCGGTGGGCGTGACGAACCCCGGCATCGGCTCCAATCCGAGGCCCATGCCACGCGCGATCAGCTGAGGATCGGTGTTGGGCGTGACCATCAGCCGCGCGCCCGTCGCGGCGAGCTGATCGACCAGGTCTGCCGTCACCACCGTGCCGCCGCCGATCAGCGCGCGGTCGCCGAACTCGGCCTGGATTGCGGCGATGCTGGCCGCGGGGTCGGGCGAGTTGAACGGCACCTCGATCAGGCGGATGCCCGCTTCGACCAGGGCGGCAGCGGTGGCGACCGCCTCAGCGGGCGTGATGCCGCGCAGGATCGCGACGATCGGCGGCGCGCCCGCCGCCAGGATGCTGTCGACGCTCATCATCGTGCCCGTTCCTCATCCAGCGCGCCCAGCCGCGCAAGTCCGGCAATCGCACAGGCATCGCCGTCCAGTACCGTCGTCGCGATCGCCATGCCGTCCAGGACGCTGCGATACCGCGCGACCAGCGCGGGCGCCCCGACCAGCACGACCGCACGCGCATCGCCGACGCCGCCCTGCACCTCCGTGCCGATCAGCAGCCCGGACAGGAATCCCGCGGCCCATCCGGCGCTGCGCCCATCGCGCAGCTGCGCGGCGCGCGCTTCGAACAATGACCCCGCCAAGTCGCCGCCGCCGATCCGCGCCAGGCCGGCGGCAAAGCCTTCCGCTTCGCCGGCAGGATCGTCGCCGATCCGCAACAGCGTCGACCGATCGCGCAGCAGCGCGAACAATTCGCCGGTCAGGTAGGTGCGAAACGACACGATGCGGCCGTCCGCCACCCGCGCCCATTTGCCATGCGTGCCGGGCAGCGCGATCAGATGGCGTCCATGCGACAGCGCCGGATCGAGCGCCATCGCGCCGAAGATCTGCGTCTCCTCGCCGCGCATCACGTCGGCGGCGCCATCGTCGCGGCGGCAGGCGACACCGGGCGCGATGGTGATGCGGAAACCGTCAAGCACGATCCGCTGCGCCGCCGCCGCCCAGTCCGCGGTGCCGGCGGGCGCGTCGGCATAGCCGGTTTCCACCAATCCGTTGCGCGACCCGACCATGCCGCACAGGGTCACATCCCTTACACGTTCCGCGCTGCTCCAGCGTGTCAGCACGGTGGCGAGCACGTCCGTCGGCGGGGCGTCCGCCACCCCGATGCCGGGCCCCTCGACCCGGTCGACGATCGCGTCGCCGCGCAGGTGGAACAGCCGCAGCCGGGTCGTCCCCCAGTCACCGACCAGCCGTTCGCGTGTTGCCACGGTCATCGCGCCAGCCGAACGGGAGGGACGGGATGTCCGGGTGCAGGCGCGGCAAAGGTGAACAGCGACCCGGCCAGCGGCTCGCGCGCGAGCGTCGCGGGGTCGAGCTCGATCCGGGCGGTGGTGACGAAGCCGGTGCGCAGGTCCGGCCCGCCGAACGCGACCTTGGTCACGTTGGTGCATGGCAGGGGCAGTTCCAGGAGCAGCACGCCGTCGGGCGAATAACGCTGGATGCAGCCGCCGCCCCAGACGGCCAGCCACACGCAACCCTCGGCATCGGTGCTGACGCCATCGGGCGTGCCCTTCGCGGGATCGATCGTCACGAAGGTCGTGCCCGCGTCGATGCCGTCGTCGTTCAGCCGGTGGCGGCGGATGATGCGCCCCAGCGTATCGACGGTGTAGAGCCATTGCCCGTCGGGGCTGACCGCCGGACCGTTGGTGATCGCGATAGCCTCGCCGAAATCGCGGATGGAGCCGCCGTCGAAGCAATGGAAATGTCCGGTCGGGCGATGGGTGTCGCGGTCCATCGTGCCGAACCACAGGCGGCCCCCGGCATCGACGGTCGCGTCGTTGGTGCGGTTGTTGGCCGCCATCTTCAGCGTTGCGATGGCCTCGCCAAAGGCGCTGTCGGCAAAGCGCATCAGGCGGTGACCGTCGCCGACCAGCAGGTCGCCGTCCGCCAGCGCGGCGACGAAGCTGGGCGAGCCGCCCGTCTCGATGATCCTTTTGTCCCCGGTCGCCGGGTCGTAGCGATGCAGCCGCCCCCGCACGATGTCGACGAACCACAGCGCGCGGTCCGCCTCGATCCAGACCGGACCTTCGCCCAGTTCGGCATCGAGCCGCCAGGCGAGCGCGGGTGCCGCGAGGTCGGTCATTCGATGAACGCCTCGACGCGCTCGGTGCGGGCGACCATGAACGCATCCGCCACCAGCCTTAACGGTGCGGGGTCGGCGTCGCTCACGCCGTTCGCGACCAGCTCGGCAAAGCGTGCGTAGAGCCCGGGATATTCGGCCTCCGCCCCGGAGCGTGGTGCCCCGCCATCGATGGCTAGTCGCGCGCCGCCCTGGTCGAGCACCATGCGGCCGCCATGGGCGGCGTGCGCCGTGATCGACCAGCATTCGTCGCCCTGTTCGCGAAAGTCGAAATCGGCCGAGATGCGCGTCGCGCCGCTACGCAGATCGAGCGCGGCCGCGATCGGCGTCTGGCAGTTTTCGGGTCGGCTCAGCACCGCGCCCTCGACCCACACCGGATCGGGCAGGATCGCGGTCAGGATCGACAGCGCGTTGATGCCGGGATCGAACACGCCCAGCCCGCCCGGTTGCCACAGCCATTGCTGGCCGGGATGCCATTTGCGCACGTCCTCGCGCCATCGCACCGTTACGTCGGCAACGGGGTTCGCCGCGATCCAGTCGCGCGCCGCCGAGACCATCGCCGCATGGCGGCTGTGCCAGGTGGCGAACAGGACGGTGCCGGCTTGCTCGGCGCGCCGGCGCAGGTCCTCGAACTCGGCCAGCGTCGCGGCTGGCGGCTTTTCGAGCATGACGGCCATCCCCGCGTCGATCGCCGCGCGCGCGATCGGTCCGCGCACCTGGGGCGGGGTGCAGATCGCGACCGCGTCCACATCCGCCCCCGCCGCGATCATCGCATCGATGGTGTCGAAGACCGGGACATTGGACATACTTGCGCTGCGGCTGACGATTGCGGCAAGCTCGAAGCCGGGATTGGCGGCAACCGCCGGCAAATGCTGGTCGCGGGCGATTTTGCCCAGACCGATGATCGCCAACCTTATCATCTCACGTCCAATGTTGTTTCCGCGAACTTATTAGTAATATATATCACACGCAAGATGGTGACCTGACCCGCCTGGTCGGGAGAACGGGATATCAAATGAGCGGAGCCGACGACACCGGCCGGAAATTTCGATCGCGCGCGTGGTTCGACAATCCCGAGAATGTCGACATGACCGCGCTCTATATCGAACGCTACCTGAATTTCGGGCTGAGCCAGTCTGAACTGCAGGGCAACCGGCCGATCATCGGCATCGCACAGACCGGCAGCGACCTCAGCCCCTGCAACCGCCATCATCTGGTCCTTGCCGAACGCGTGCGCGAGGGGATTCGCGATGCCGGTGGCGTTGCGATCGAATTTCCCGTCCATCCCATCCAGGAAACGGGCAAGCGCCCGACGCCGGGGCTGGACCGCAACCTCGCCTATCTGTCGCTGGTCGAGGTGCTGCACGGCTATCCGATCGATGCGGTGGTGCTGACCATCGGTTGCGACAAGACGACACCGGCGTGCCTGATGGCGGCGGCGACGGTCAACATCCCGGCGATCGCGCTGTCGGTCGGGCCGATGCTCAACGGCTGGCACGAGGGCAAGCGGACGGGATCGGGGACGATCGTGTGGAAGGCCCGCGAGCTGATGGCGGCAGGCGAGATCGACGCAGCGGGGTTCATCAAACTGGTCGCCAGCTCCGCGCCCTCGACGGGCTATTGCAACACGATGGGCACCGCCACGACAATGAACAGCCTGGCCGAGGCACTGGGCATGCAGCTGCCGGGTTCGGCGGCGATCCCGGCACCCTATCGCGACCGCCAGGAAATGGCGTATCGCACCGGCCTGCGCATCGTCGAACTCGCGCGCGAGGACGTGAAGCCGTCGGACATCATGACGCGTGACGCGTTCCTCAACGCGATCGTCGTCAATTCGGCGATCGGCGGGTCGACCAATGCACCGATCCACCTTGCCGCAATCGCCCGGCACATGGGGGTGGAGCTGTCGCTCGCCGACTGGGAGCAGGTCGGTCACGACGTGCCGTTGCTCGTCAACCTGCAGCCCGCTGGGGAATATCTGGGCGAGGACTATTATCGCGCCGGCGGCGTGCCGGCCGTGGTCGCCCAGCTGATGCGCCACGGGCTGATCCGCGAGGGCGCGCTGACCGTCAGTGGCCGCAGCATCGGCGACAATTGCCGCGACGCGGCAATCGCGGACGAAGCCGTCATCCGCCCGATCGACCGGCCGCTGATGGCGCAGGCGGGCTTTGCGGTGCTGACCGGCAACCTGTTCGACACCGCGATCATGAAGACGAGCGTGATCTCCGACGCGTTTCGCGCGCGCTATCTGTCCGATCCCGCCGATCCCGACGCGTTCGAGGGGCGGGCGATCGTGTTCGACGGGCCGGAGGATTATCACGCGCGGATCGACGATCCCGCACTGGCCATCGATGCCCGCTGCGTCCTCGTGATCCGCGGCGCGGGGCCGATCGGCTATCCCGGCGCCGCCGAGGTCGTGAACATGCGCCCGCCCGCCTACCTGATCCAGCAGGGCGTGACCGAACTGCCGTGCATCGGCGACGGCCGCCAGTCGGGCACCAGCGGCAGTCCGTCGATCCTCAATGCCTCGCCCGAAGCGGCGGCGGGCGGCAACCTTGCCATCCTGCGCACGGGCGATCGGCTGCGCGTCGACCTGCGCCGCCGACGCGTCGATATCATGGTCGACGATGCCGAACTGGACCGGCGGCGCGCCGCGCTGGAGGCGGACGGGGGCTATCGCTACCCCGCATCGCAGACACCGTGGCAGGCGATCCAGCGCGCCTGCGTCACCCAGCTGGGCGACGGTGCGATCCTGGGCGGCGCCGACGCGTTCCAGCGCGTCGCGCAACGGGGCTTGCCGCGCGACAGCCATTGATGCGGCCGGCGTGCAGCATTTCGATGCCGCGGCGTCTCAGCCCGCTTCCTGCGCCAGCCAGTCGCGCGTCCGGTCGCGTCGCCAGATCGGCGTGGCGGTCGCGCCCAGAACGAAGCGGTTGACCGCCAAGGCGACAAGGATCGAGCTGAACAGCGTGACCGGCATCAGGTGGATGTAATGGGTCGGGGTCCACGCGAAGGTGAAGATCGCGTAGAGCCCGATCCCGAACAGGAAGCCCGCGATCGCCGCGCGCCAGTCGACGCCGCGGAACAGCAGCCCGACGACGAACACCGACAGGACCGGCATGCTGGTCAGCCCGTTAAGCTGCTGGACCAGGTTGATGATGCTGTCCGCGCCGTCATAGACCGGCACCAGCGCGACCGCGAGGACGACGAAGGCGGCGCTGATCGCCGCGCCCAGCCGTACGACATTGGGATTGCGGTCGACATAGGGTTCATGCAGGTCGCAGACATAGAGCGCGGCGGACGAATTGATGATGCTGGCGAAATGCGCGAGCACCGCCGACGCGATTGCAGCGGCGAACACGCCGGTCAGCCAGTTCGGCAGGACGGCTGCGACCACCCGGCCATAGGCGGCATCGCCGATCGGCCCGAACAGCTTGTACGACACGATGCCCGGGATCACGACCATCGGCGGGATGATCAGCACCCGCACGAGCGTGGCCGCGAGCAGCCCCTTCTGCGCCTCGCGCAGCGACGGCGATCCCATCGCCTTCTGGGTGATGGTCTGGTTGGTTGACCAGTAGAACATCTGGATGAAGATCATGCCGGTGAACAGCGTCGGCCACGGGATCGGGCTGTCGGGCCCGCCGATCAGCGACAGCCGCTCGGGGGGGATGCCGCTGAAATCGAAGCCGATCGCGGCGAGCGAGAGATAGACGACCAGCGTGCCCATGCCGAGCAGCAGCACGCCGCTATAGGTGTCGGTGATCGCCACCGCGCGCAAGCCGCCCAGAATGGCATAGGCCGCCCCCGCCACGCCCAGCAGCGCGGCGATCAGCAGGATCGGCGCGTCCAGCCCGAACAGCGTCTTCATCAACAGCGCGCCGGTATAGAGCATGATTGGCTGGTAGATCAGGCAATTGCCGACCAGGAACAGACCGCCGATCGCGGCACGGACATGCACGTTGCGATAGCGCTTCTCCAGCAGCTCGGTGACGGTCGTGCAGTCATAGCGGTAATAGATGGGCAGGAAGACGAAGGCGAGCATCAGCAGCCCCGCCACCGCGGAGAGTTCCCACCAGGCGAGCAGTGCCATCTGGTTGCCGTTCATGCCGACCAGCTGTTCGGTCGACAGGTTGGTGATGGTGATCGACCCGGCGACGAAGAACCAGCTCAGCCCCTTGTCCGCCAGGAAATAGTCGCGACTGGTGTTCGCGCGGCGTCCGCCCTCGCGCCGGACCTGCCACACCGTCGCTGCCGCTACCCCCAGGGTCAGCAGCACCGCGATCCAGACCTGGCTGTTACCCAGCTCCATCAACGTCTCTCCCGATGGTCGTTGCGCGCGTCGATCAATCCTGCGGCGCGCGGCGATGCAGTTCCAGCCCGACCGCCCAGCGGCGCTGGAACCCGCGCCAATAGCTGGCCGACGCGCCCGTGCCGCTCGCGACGCGCCCGCCGGTCGCTTCGTTGGGCGCGAGCAGCCATTCGCCCGCGTCCGACACCGGGGTTGGCACGTTCAGATAGCCCGCGCGGTCCGCCTCGTCCTTCAGCTTCCAGTCGAGAAACGCAGTGACGAAATGGGCGTTGACCGCCAGGATTCGGTCCTTGCGCCATACTGGTTCGTCATAGCGGTCAAGAAAGCGGTGATCGCCACGCAGCGTCGCGGGGGCGGCGTTCATCGCGATATTGTGGCGCGCCTCGCGATAGACGAGCAGGTAGCGTTCGCTGTTGACCAGCGTGTCGAACATCCAGCGCACGCCGCCGGCGAAATCGGCGACATCGTCCTGATCGCCGTCGACGATCAGCGTGGGCGCCTGCACGCTGCCGAGCGATGCGGGCGTCCACATCCGCACGCCCGGCCCCCCGCCCCATGGCCCGAACAGGATCAGCGCCTTGATGCCGGGGATCGGCCGGGCATTGCCCTCGGTCAGCGGGGTCAGCAGTCCCCCCGGGATCCGGCTGGCCAGCGGCGATTTGGGGTCATAGCCCGCGCCCGCAGTCGACAGCGCACCGAACGCGCCCATCGAAAAGCCGCCGAGCGCCATTCGATCGGGATCGGCATGCGCCAATACCGGGTCGCGGCCGGCGGCGGCGCGTGCGATCAGCTCGGCGATCACGCCGCGCTGGTCGGCGCCACGCTGGACGATGGCCTCGAGCGCGGCGAGCTCGCGCGGGGTGCGGTCACCTTGCAGCGTCGCATCGCCATGCTCGATCGCGGCGACGATATACCCCTTGGACGCCAGATTTTCCGCAAGCTCGCTAAACATCACCGCGCGGTTGCCGAAGCCGTGCGACAGGACGACCAGTGGAAATCGGCCCGGCGCGGGCGCGGCGTCCCTGACCGCAGCACCTGCAAAGCTGACCGTCGCGGGCACGGCGGGTCCGTCGCCCCCGACGATCGGGGTCGGCATTTCATATTCGGTCGCGGCGGGCTTGGCCGTGGTCGGCGCAGGATACCACAGCACGACCGGCAGCTCGCGCGGCCCGCGCGCCATCGCCCCGGTGACGAAATTGCTCGCCCGCAGGTCGGGGCGGTCGGGCAGGGTGACGGTAATCTGGCGGGTGCCGGCCTGAAACGCGCCGCGCGGCGCCAGTTCCGGCGCGTCGGCCGCGATGGAAATCGGGGTGTCTGCGCGCGCCGCGACCGGGGCGGCAATCAACAGCGACAGGGCGAGCATGCGCATCATTCGGGAATCCTCCAAGCCGCCAGGTCGCGCGGACCGATCTGCGGCCCGCCGATCAGGAATTCGGCGTCCGCCGGTGCCGGGCAGGCGACCGGGTCCGCGCCATAGTTGAAGGCGAAAGTCACCGGTCCGCGCCGGCGCAGGCGCAGCGTCGTCGCCAATCGCATCGTCGCGATCCCGGCATCGGCGCAGAGCGATGCGAAGAAATCGGTGAGAAACGCCGCGTCGGTCAGCGTCGCGAGATAATGTGCGCTGCCGGCGCGGACGAGCGCGGGGGCGCCGTCCTCATAGGTCGCAACCACCTCGGCGCTGCCGGGATCGATCGTCTCGCGCCACCGGTCGCTCGCATAGCTGCGCCCGGCGAAATGCAGTTCGCCCGGACAATCCGGCCGGATCGTTTCGGTCGCGAGCATGCGGACCGGGACCAGTTCGCGCAATTCCCCGGGCGGCAGGCCGGTCACGATCGTGACGTCGCGCGTCTTGGCCCCGGATCGCGGGCCGAACACCAGCGTCGCGCCGCTCGCGCGCAGCCGGTCGACGACCTCCGCATCGGGCATCGCCAGGCAGGGTGCGGCGATCAGCCGGTAACCCGACAGGTCCGCATGGGGCGCGACGAAATCGACGTCGAGGCCCAATGTGCGCAGCGCCTGATACCATTCGAGCAGCACGCCGGTGTAATCATAGCTGTCGCCCTGGCGCTCGACCTCGGCCAGCCACTGCGCGTCGATATCGACCATCAGCGCGACGGGCGCGCGCGCGGCCGCGGCCTGCGCGATCCCGGTCCGCGCCAGTTCGGCGGCGACCCGCTCGACCTCCGGCCAGGCCTCGGCCTCGCTGCTGTCGGGGCGCAGCAGCCCGGCATGCATCTGTTCCTGCGCGAACGGCACCTGGCGCCAGCGGAAATAGCTGACGACATCGGCACCATGCGCGAACGCTTCCCAGCTCCACAGCCGGACCATGCCGGGGGCCGGGCGCGGGTTGTGGCCCGCCCAGTTCACCGGTCCGGGCTGCTGCTCCATCACCCAGAACGACGTGCCGGTCAGGCAGCGCGTCTGGTCGAAATAGAAGGCGCCGAAATCGGGGTGCCCGGTGCGCATGAATGGGCGGAATTCTTCCGCCGCCGCGCGGCGCATGGTCAGGTCGGTGCGCCCGAGCGGATAATTGTCATAGCTCGCGAAATCGAGCGGGCGGGCGAGCGCGTGATTGTCGACCCCGGTTTCGTCCATCGGGATGAAATTGTGGGTGATGAACCGCCCCGGCGAATGTTCGCGCAGGATCGCGACCATTTCGTCGTGAAAGGCGACGACCTGGTCGGAGGCGAAGCGTTTGAACGCCATGCGATGCGCCGGGCTGGTCTCCGTCACCGCGCCGAACGGGACCTCGATCTCGTCGAAGCTGCGATATTCCATCGACCAGAAGACATTGCCCCATGCCGTGTTGAGCGCGTCGATCGTGCCGTAGCGTTCCGCGCACCACTGACGAAAGGCATCGCGCGCGACCGGCGACGCGCTGAGCGTCGTGTCGTGACAGCTGATCTCGTTGTCGGTCTGCCACCCGGCGACCGCGTCGTTGCGGCCATAGCGCGCGGCGAGTGCGCGCGTGATCCGCATCGCTTCGCGGCGATAGGTCGCGCTCGAAAAGTCATAATGCCGCCGCGACCCGAAACCGCGGGTCCGGCCGGTGTCGGGGTCGACGGGCAGGATGTCGGGATGACGGTCGATCAACCATTTGGGCGGGGTCGCCGTCGGCGTGCACAGCACGACGCGCAGGCCGGCGGCCGCCAGCGTATCGATCGCGCGATCGAACCAGTCGAAGCTGTAACGGCCCGGATCGGGCTCGAACCGTGACCAGGCGAACTCGCCGATGCGGACATAGGTGAGGCCGAGCCCCTTCATGCGGCGGGCGTCGTCGGCCCACCACGATTCGGGCCAATGTTCGGGATAGTAGCAGACACCCAGCACGCTGTGCTTCATCCTCCCGAAAAACCAGCCGCCCCGTCGACGATCGGCGCGGGGAGGATTAGACTTGGATACTGAACATATTTATCAGACAAACAATGCCGGTCAATCCGCCAGCAGCATTACCGCCGCCAGATCACCAGCTTCGGGACCATCATGTCGCACCTTTACCCTGACCGCTACATCCGTCTCGACGGCGACGCCGTCACCCTGATCCTGGCGATCACCGATGGCGTGCCGCACGTCCTCTACTGGGGCGAGCGGCTGTCGGCCGAGACGGACGGCGCGATGCTCGCCCGACTCGCGCTGCGCGAGGAAGCACCGGCATCGCCCGCGCAGCAGATTCCGGTCGCGCTGACGCCGATGCCGGGCCACGGGCATGTCGGCCGTCCCGGCGTTGCCATCCATCGCGACGGCCGCGACTGGGCAGTGATGGCGCGGGTCGTCGCGGTCGAGGCCGATGCGCGGGCGATCCGGCTGACCAGCCGCGATCCGGCGTGCGGGATCGCGATCGAGCATGCGCTGGCGATCGACGGCGATGTCCTGATCGCGACGACGGCGCTGGTCAACGAAGGTGACGCAGCGATCGACCTCGCGCATCTGTCGGCACCGGTCCTGCCCATCCCCGCGCAGGCAACCCGGATCCTTGGCTTTGAGGGTCGCTGGTCCAACGAGTTCCAGCTTCATTCGCGCGAGCGCGGCGTCGGCAGCTGGCTGCGCGAGAACCGGCGCGGGCGGACCAGCCATGACGCGTTTCCCGCACTGATCCTGACCGATCCCGGCACTGGCGAGGCCGACGGGCTGGCCTATGGTTTGCATCTGGGCTGGAGCGGCAATCACCGCAGCGTCGTGGAGACGACCGCCGATGCGCGCGGTCAGGTGATGATGGAGGCGCTGCTGTTTCCCGGCGAAATCCGGCTGGCACCCGGCGACCGCTATGCAACCCCGCCCCTGTTCGCCAGCGTGACGCGCCAGGGCCTGTCGGCGTTGTCGCGCGCCTTTCACCGCTATCTCCGCGCGCGCCCCGAGCATCAGCGGCTGCGCGACCGGCCGCGGCCGGTGCACTATAATTGCTGGGAGGCGATCTATTTCGACCACCGGCTCGACACCCTGCTGGCGCTCGCGGATCGCGCGGCAGCGGTCGGGGCGGAACGTTTCGTGCTCGACGATGGCTGGTTCATGGGCCGGCGCAGCGACCGGGCGGGGCTGGGCGACTGGCGGGTCGATCCGGCGGTCTATCCCGACGGCCTTGCACCGCTGATCGACCGGGTCGCGGCGCGCGGCATGGAATTCGGCCTGTGGGTCGAGCCCGAAATGGTCAATCCCGACAGCGACCTCTATCGCGCGCATCCCGACTGGGTGCTCGCCACGCCGCCCGCGCCCGCCGTCACCTATCGCAACCAGCTCGTCCTCGATTTCGGGCGAGCGGAGGTACGCGACCATCTGTTTGGCTGCATCGACGCGCTGCTGCGCGAATATCGCATCGGCTACCTCAAATGGGACATGAACAGCGACCTGCCTCAGCCCGGCGGCGGCGATGGCAGGCCGGCCGCCGACGCGCATGTGCGCGGCGTGTATGACGTGCTCGACCGGCTGCGCGCGGCGTGGCCGCATGTGGAGATCGAGAGCTGCGCCTCGGGTGGCGGGCGCGCGGACTACGGCATCCTGGCGCGCACCGACCGGATCTGGACGTCGGACAGCAACGACGCGATCGACCGGCTGGCGATCCAGCGCGGCTTCTCGCACTTCTTTCCCGCCGAACTGATGGGGGCGCATGTCGGGCCCGATCCATGCCACATCACCGGCCGCACCCTGTCGCTCGCGCTGCGCATCCAGACCGCGATGTTCGGGCATATGGGGATGGAGCTCGACCTGCGGACGCTCGACGACGCGGCGTTCGCCGAGCTTCAGGCGGGGATCGCGCTGCACAAGCGGCACCGTGCGCTCATCCATCACGGCGACCTCGTCCGGCTGGATGCGGGCCGCGGGGTCAACGCGTTCGGCATCGTCGCCGCCGATCGCGCGGAGGCGCTGTTCAGCGTCACCCGGATCACCGAGGCGACCGGCTATTATCCCGATCCGCTCCGCCTCGCCGGGCTCGACCCCGCCCGGCGCTATCGCGTGCAGCTGGTCTGGCCGCAAGCGATCCCCGCGCGCTCGGCGCTGACAGCGGCGCTGATCGAGGGAATCGAGGTGACCGGCGAGGCGCTGATGCTGCACGGTCTCCAGCCGCCGCGCGCGTATCCCCAGACGGGTTTCGTCCTGCATCTCACGGCCGCCTGACAAAAAGGGCGCGGCGATAACGCCGCGCCCAGTTGACCTCCGGTCGGGGGAGGAAAAGCGCGGGCGGCGAGGGTGATCGCCCGCGCCGGAGGCTAGAAGTCGAGCCGGGCACCCAGCGCGTAGCGGGGACCGGTGTCGACCAGTGCGATGAATTCGCGTTCGAGCACGCCCTGGCGGCGGGTCTTGGCGCCGGTCAGGTTGACCCCTTCCGCGAACACGCGGACATTCTTCGTGACCTGATAGCTCGCCTGCGCGTCGAACTGTCCCAGCGGGCGGACGAACACCGGCCGGTTGCCCGGGGCGGCCGACAGCGCCTGAAGGAACTCGTCGCGCCGGTTGTACGCGATGCGCGCCTGAACCGGACCCTTTTCGTAGAAGACGGTCACGTTCTGACTGTCGCCGAGCCCGGTCAGCGCGACGTTCTGCGTCGGATCGCTGGCGTCGAATTCACCGCTGCTGCCGACAAAGGTCGCGTTGGCGGTGATGCCCAGCCCGTCGAGCGGCGACGGCAGATAGGTGAAGGTGTGCTGCAGGCCGATTTCGAGCCCGTAGACGTCGATCGCGTCGAGGTTGCGGGGACGCTGGACGTTGAAATTGGCCACCCCGCCGGCAAATTCGGGCGCGTTGCTGGCATTCGCGATCGGGAACGGCTCGATCGCGCCGTTGGTCGCGATGAAGTCGTCGACGCGCTTGTAGAAGGCGGCGACGGTGAAATAGCCGCCGCGTTCGTAATACCATTCGAACGACACGTCGAAATTGGTCGACTTGTACGGCCGCAGGTCCGGGTTGCCGCCCGACGCCTGAAGGTTGCCGGGACGGGCATTGGTCACCGTCACGCGCGGTGCCAGCAGCGGCAGGTCGGGCCGGGTCACCGTCCGCGACGCCGCGAACCGGCCGACGATGTCGTCGGTGAAGTCGACCTTGAGGTTCAGGCTGGGGAGGAAGTCGTCATAGGAGTTCTTCCGCGAGATCGCGGTCGATCCGGGCTCGAACACCGTGGTGTAGGAGGTCGGATCGCTCGGGATGGTCAACAGGTCGAGCAGCGCCTGCTGCGACCCGTCCGACGTGACGTCGGTGTGGACATAGCGGAAGCCCAGCGTGCCCGACCAGTTCAGCCCGGCCAGCGTGCCCTCGAAATCGGTCTGGACATAGCCGCCGATAATCCGTTCGCCGATGCGATAGCTGACCGGATAGCGGATCGGCGCATAACCGTTGTTGGCGGCCAGGAATGCGGCCAGCGAGCCGATCGGGCGCCCGACCGCTGCATCCTGTGCATTGGCGGCAGCGGTGGATTCGAGGAACGCGAAATATTCCTCCTGATCGAACGCGAGCCACTGGCGCGGGAAGTTGCCCGATGTGCCCGAAAAGAAATTGGGCGGGTTGTAGGGCGTGAGCAACCCGGCCGGCACGTCGATCGCATAGCCGCAATAGGCGCAGCCGACGTCGTTCTGGCTGCGCAGCAGCTCGTTCGACTTGGTGCGATCGAGGAAATAGCCGCCGACCTTGAACGCCTTGAGGATGCCGCTCTCCGTACGGAACGTGGCGTCGAGCCGCTGTTCGTACACATCCTCGGCGATGTTGAACCCCTCGCGCGTGGCGAAGTGCGCGCGACCGACGACATTTTCGGTGAAGCTGCGCTGGCCCGCGACGCTCGGCACGCTGCCGGTGCGGTTGTCGAAGGTGATGACGTTGTTGAAGCCGACCACCGCAAAGACTTCGTTGCCGCCATTGTTGGATTCGGCGCGCGAATAGCTGCTGTCCGAGGTGACCGTGATCAGGTCGGTCGGATTCCATTCGGCATTGAAGCCAAAGGCGAGCACTTCGGTCGGACGGTTGAAGGTGCGACCGATATAGTCGGTGTTGCCGCTCACGGTCATCGCCGTGATCTGGTTATCGCCGTTGACGGTCAGGTTGCGCGCCTGGCTCGGCGAAAAGAAGTGACCGATGCTGGCCGCTTCGCTGTCGACGGTGAATTTGTTGTACAGGCCGTCGAAGGACAGCGTCAGCTTGTCGGTCGCGCGGAACTGGACGGTGCCGGTCACGCCGATGCGCTCGCGGTCCTGCTGGTCGGAAATCTGGTCGTAATTCTGCGGGAACAACACGCCGCCCGGGGCGCTCGGCACGTCGCGGGTCAGGAAATAGCCGTTGGTCGCCAGCGTGTTCACCAGCGCCTTGCGCCGCTGATACGACACGGACACCAGCGCGCCGAGCCGGTCGTCGGCGGTGGTCGTGCTGAACAGGCCGAATGCCGAGCCGGCGAATTTGTCGGCGAGGTCTTCGTAATTCGCCTTGCCCGACACGACGATCTTCTGGCCGCCCAGATCGAACGGGCGCAGCGTCTTGACGTTGATCGTCGCGCCGATGCCGCCGTCCTGCAGCTTGGCGTTGCTGCTCTTGTAGACATCCGCGCCGGAGATCAGCTCGGCGGCGAGCAGGTCGAAGCTGAATGCGCGATTGTCGTTTTCGGTCGCGAGCGTCCGGCCGTTCAGCAGCACGGTGTTGAACGACGGGCCGAAGCCGCGCACGGTGACGAACTGGCCCTCGCCCGCGTTGCGGTCGATCGAGACGCCGGTGATGCGCTGGAGCGATTCCGCAACGTTTGAATCGGGGAACTTGCCGAGGTCTTCCGACGCGATCGAATCGACGATGACGTCGGCATTTCGCTTGATGTCGATCGCGCGCTCAAGGCTGGCGCGGATGCCGGTGACGACGATGTCGTCGTCCGCCGGGGCCGCGGCGGGCGTGGCGTCCTGGGCATAAGCTGAAAATGGCGTGGCTGCCGCGACCGCGGCGCACGCGCCGGCGAGCAGACGCGTGCGAAAACGTGATTCATGAGTGCGCATCGGCCTCATACCTCCCTAAAGGATCGCAATCGATCCGGCTCCCGGACATCTTCCCGGTTATTCTCTTAATTATCTTATCAATGCGATGGTGTCAAACCGGCGGAGGCGGGTAACGCACGCTCGCGTCATGAGCGATTAATATGATGATTGAACTCGCGCCCGGCGATGGTTAGCCTTCATGGCCGAGAGGACAGCGCCGTCGACAAGGCTGATACATGCTGGCGATCACGCGCATCGCGCCGTACCGCCCCGATGCTGGCGGTGGCGGCCGGCATGCTCGTGTCGGGCGGTTGCGGTCAGCCCGCCGCCCCGGTGTCGTCCCCCGCCATCGCCACGCCAGGCCCCGGCGAAGTCGGCGCCGGCGCTGGCGTCGGGCCTGCGGACCTTGTCAGCTATCGTCGACTGCCCGCCTATGCCGAGCCCGCCTGGGTCACGCGCGATTTCGTCCGCAAGGGCAAGCTGCCGCCGGTCGAGCGCCGCCTGCCGCGCGAGCCTTTGGTCTACGGTCCGGCCGCCATGCCCGACGGGCCGGGGACCTATGGCGATGCACTGCGTCAGGTGACCGGCGGCCGGCCCGAGGGCTGGAATTACAGCGCGGGGCAATCGCAGGGCTGGGGCGGGATCGACCTGGCGACGATGGAATGCCTCACCCGCACCGGCCCGCTGTTCCTGGTCGATCCGGCGCGGCTCGAGCCGCTGCCGAATCTGGCGAAAAGCTGGCGCTGGTCGGCGGACGGGCGGCAATTGACCATGCAGCTGATCGAGGGGGCGAAATGGTCGGACGGCCACCCGTTCAGCAGCGCGGACGTGATGTTCTACTGGAACGACAATGTCCTCGACCCCAATGTCAGCCCGCTCAACGGCGCCTCACCCGACAGCTTCGGGCCGGGAACGCGGCTGGAGGCGCTCGGCCCCTACACGATCCGCTGGACGTTCCGGCGGCCGTTCCCGCGCGATTATCTGTACCAGATGGCGTACGGCAAATTCTGCCCGGGGCCCGCACATGTGCTGCGTCCCCACCATCCGCGCTACAATCCGCGCAGCAGCTACCAGGCGTACAAGCTCGCCTTTCCCGCCAGCCGGGTGAACTTTCCGGTGATGGGGGCGTGGGTCGTCACCGAATATCGCCCCGACGATATCCTGATCCTGCGCCGCAACCCCTATTACTGGAAGGTCGATGCGCGCGGCCGCCAGCTGCCCTATCTGGACGAAGTGCAATATCGCCTGCTGTCCTGGGGCGACCGCGAGGTGCAGGCGATCGCCGGCGGCAGCGACATGGCGAATATCGAAGGCCCGGCAAGCTTCGTTGAGGTGCTGCGCAGTGCTGCCCGGCCGCAGGCGAGCTTTCGTGCGATCTTCGGCCCGCGCACCATCGCCTATTCCGTGCATTTCAACCTGTCCGGCAATGGCTGGGGCGAACCAGACGCGCGCGGCCGGGCGGTCCGGCGCCTCAACCGCACCACCCGTTTCCGCCAGGCGGTCAGCATGGCGATCGATCGCGTACGGCTGGGCGAGACTCAGACGCGCGGGCCGTTCATCCATCCCTATCCCGGAGGCCTGCTTGAAAGTGCGCCCCTTTACGATGCGCGCGACACGATCGAATATCCGCACGATCCCGCGACCGCGCGCGCGCTGCTCGCCTCGATCGGGCTGGTCGACCGCGACGGCGACGGGTTCGTCAATTATCCCCGCGACACGCAGGACGGTGCCAACGTCACGATCGTGCTGACCGCCAGCCCCGACAGCGTGATCGAACGCTCTTTTGCCGAGGGGATTCAGATGTTTGCCCGCGACGCCGGTCTGCGCGTGGTGCTGCGCTTTGCCAGCGGGCCGCAGCGCGACGCGCTGCGCGCGAGCGGCCAGTTCGACTGGGTGCTCCAGCGCAACGAGACGACCGAGCTCAACACCGTGGTCCAGGGCGCGGACGCGCTTGCGCCCACCGGGCCCTACACCCATGCCTTTCACCGCGCCGGCCCCGACGGCCGGCTCGACCTGCTGCCGCACGAACGGCAGCTCGTGGGCCTGGTCCGCGCGTTCATCGCGAGCCCGGACGCGGCCGAACGGCGGCGGCTGATGCGGCTGTATCAACGCGTGTCGACCGCCAACGTCAACGCGCTCGGGCTGATCCAATATTCGGGCGGGGTGCTGATCGACAAGCGGTTCGCCAACGTGCCCGCCGGCACCCCCGTCATCATGTTCAACTGGGCGGAGGATGCGATCATGCGCGAACGGCTGTGGGTGCCGCGCGCGCGCCGCAGCAGGTATGAATTGCGTCCCGGCACGCTGCCGGGCTGCTTCGATTGCGGCGGTGCGCGGCGGTGACGGTGATCTGGTTCCTGATCCGCCGGCTGGCGGCCGCGATCCCGACGGTGGTGCTGCTCAGCCTCGTCACCTTCCTGATCATTCAGGCACCGCCCGGTGACTACGCCGATTCGCTGCGCACTCAGCTGATCAATCAGGGTGGTGCATCGGCCGCGGAGGCCGAGGCCCAGGCCGCGCGGTTTCGTGCCGAGAACGGCCTCAACGATCCGCTGCTGGTCCAATATGCGCGCTGGGCGGGCGGGATCGTGACCCGCGGCGATTTCGGCTTTTCCTACGCGGCCAACCGGCCGGTTGCGGACATCGTCGGCGAGCGCTTGTGGCCGACGCTGCTGCTGGCGCTGACCAGTCACCTGCTGGCGACCGCGATCGGCATCGCGCTCGGCGTGCTGGCGGCGACGCGCGCGGGGCGCTGGACCGACGCCGCGCTCAACCTGTTCGCCTTTGTCGGCATGACGACGCCGCGCTTCCTGTTGGCGTTGATCGCGCTCTACGTCCTCGTATTCCAGTTCGACCTGGCTCAGGTCGGCAGTTTCCAGTCGGCGGCCTATGTCGGCGCGCCGTGGTCGTGGGGCAAATTCGCCGACCTGGTCGCGCACGTGTGGCCCGCGATCCTGATCGCGGCATGGGGCGGCATCGCCTATTCGATGCGGGTGATGCGCGGCAATTTGCTCGACGTGCTCAACGCGCAATATGTCGAGACCGCGCGTGCCAAGGGGCTGTCCCCCGCCCGGGTGATCTGGCGTCATGCCGTCCCCAATGCACTGCACCCGCTGGTTGCGCACCAGGGCGTGGCGCTGCCCTATATGGTGACGGGCGAGATCGAGGTGGCGATCGTGTTCGGGCTGGCGACCGTCGGACCCGCGATCGTCGGCGCGATGGCGGTCGGCGACGTGTTCGTCGCTGCGACCTTCATGCTGGTGCTGGCGGTGACGCTGATCATCGGCAATATCCTCGCCGATCTCGGGCTGGCGCTGCTTGATCCGCGCATCCGGCTGGAAGGGCGCAAATCGTGAGCGGCGCGCCCGCTGCCGGCGGTGACAGCTATGCCCGGCTGGTCTGGCGGCGCTTTCGCCGGTCGCGGCTGGGGATGGCGGGGCTGATCGCGCTCGCGCTGATCGGCGTGGTGCTGCTGATCGGGCCGTTCCTTGCGCCGCATGACCCGGACCAGCGTTTCGCCTCCTATCAACCGCCGAGCCGGATCGGAATCGATTCGTCGGGGCTCTACGCGGTCAATGCGCGGCCGACCGGTGCGATCGATCCGGTCACGTTCCAGCCGGTGCTGAGCCGCGACGGCGCGCCGCGCGAGCGCCTGGGCCTGTTCGTTCGGGTCCCGCGCTACCGGCTGATCGGGCCGGTCATGGCGAACCGGCGACTGGTCGCCCCGATCGCCCCGGGCGGGCGCCTTCACCTGATGGGGGCGGACCGCTTCGGGCGCGACATCTTTTCGCGCGGACTGGTCGCTGCGCGTGTCTCGATGCTCATCGCGCTGGCGGTCGGCGGGCTGACCACGCTCGCCGGGCTGATCGTCGGCGCGACCTCCGGCTATATCGGCGGCGCGGTCGATCGCTGGATCCAGCGCGGCGTCGACTTCCTGCTCGCCTTCCCCCAGCTGCCGCTCTACCTCACGCTCGGGGCACTCATCCCGGTGACCGTATCGTCCGGGCTGTTCGTCGCCATCCTCATCCTGACCTTGTCGGTGCTCGGCTGGGCGGGGTTGAGCCGCGAGATCCGCGGCAAGACGCTCACTCTGGCGCGGATGGACTATGTCCGCGCCGCGGTCGCGCTCGGGGCCGGCGACCGGCGGATCATCCTGCGCCACATCGCGCCCAATCTGATGTCGCATCTGCTGGTCAGCTTCACGCTCACCCTGCCTGCGGTCGTCCTGCTGGAGAGCTTCCTGGGCTTTCTGGGCCTGGCGGTGAAGCCGCCGATGATTTCCTGGGGACTGATGCTCCAGGATGTCAGCGGCTATGCCGCGATCGGCTCATACCCCTTCATCCTGTTTCCGGTGGTGTTCGTCTTCGTCGCCGTCTTTGCCTTCAATGCTGTCGGGGATGCGCTGCGCGATGCCGTCGATCCCTATTGATCCCCCGCCGCTGCTGAGCGCGCGCGACATCGGCGTGACCTTTCGCGTCGAAGGGGGCGAGGTGGCGGCGGTGCGCGGTGTCGACCTCGACATCCGCCGCGGCGAGATGCTGGCGCTGGTCGGCGAATCGGGGTCGGGCAAGTCGGTGACCGCCCGCGTGCTGATGGGCCTGCACGGCCGCAATGCGCGCATCTCGCCCGACACGCGCATCATGCTGGAGGGCCAGCCGCTCGACATCGCCGACGATCGCCGGATGCGCCGTGAGCGCGGGCGCTCGATCGCGATGGTGTTTCAGGAACCGATGAGTTCGCTCAACCCGGTCTATCGGGTCGGCGACCAGATCGTCGAAGCGATCCGTGCGCATCAGCCGCTGCGCAAAGCCGCCGCCCTGGCGCGCGCCGCCGAGCTGCTGGCGCAGGTGCAGCTGCCCGATCCGTCCGCGATGCTGCGCCGCTATCCCCACGAACTGTCGGGCGGCCAGCGCCAGCGCGTGATGATCGCGATGGCGCTGGCCAATCATCCGCGCCTGCTGATCGCCGATGAGCCGACCACTGCGCTGGACGTCCGCGTCCAGGCCGAGATTCTCGAGCTGATCCGCGCGCTTCAGGTCGAACACGACATTGCGGTACTCCTCATCACTCACGACCTGACCGTGGTGCGCAACTATGCCGACCGCGTGGCGGTGATGCAGCGCGGCGCGCTGGTCGAGCAGGGACACACCGCCACGCTGTTCGCCAACCCGCAGCACCCCTATACGCGCCAGCTGCTCGCAGCCGAGCCGACCGGCTTTGCCGACCCCGTCGCCCCCGGGGCGCCGTTGATCGAGGCGGCGGCGGTGCGCATCGCCTTTCCCGGCCGGGGCAAGTCCGCGCCAACGATCGCGGTCCATGGCGCCGACCTTCAGGTCGCGCGTGGCGAGGCGGTCGGCATCGTCGGGGAATCGGGGTCCGGCAAGACGACGCTGGCATTGGCGCTGACCCGCCTGATCGAGGCCAGCGGCGGCGAAATCCGTTTTGCGGGCGAAGCGATCCACCGGCACGACCGCCGGCGGATGCGGCCGCTGCGCACCCGGATGCAGATCGTGCTGCAGGACCCGTTCGCCTCGCTCAACCCGCGCATGTCGGTGCGCGCGCTGGTCGAGGAGGGGCTGATCGTCAACCGGATCGGCAACAGTGCCGCCGATCGGCTCGATCGGGTCAGGGCCGCGCTGGTCGCCGCCGGGTTGCCGACCGATATCCTCAACCGCTTCCCCCACGAATTTTCGGGTGGCCAGCGCCAGCGGCTGTCGATCGCGCGCGCGATCGCGGTCGAGCCCGAACTGCTCGTGCTCGACGAGCCGACAGCGGCGCTCGACCTGTCGGTCCAGGCCCAGATTCTGGACACGCTGCGGACGCTCCAGCGCGAGCGCGGGCTGAGCTACCTCTTCATCTCGCACGACCTTCGGGTGGTACGCGCGCTGTGCCAGCGGGTGATCGTGATGCGCGACGGCCGGATCGTCGAGGAGGGGACGACACGCGACGTGCTGGAGCGACCCTCGACCGATTATACCGCCCGGCTCGTACAGGCCGCATTCCACATCCGCTAAGTCATGCGACAATATCGAAGGTCTTTGCGTCAACGCTCGATTTTCGCCGGGACCACCCTGGTTTAGACTGGCGACAATCGACAAGGATGCTCCGATGATACCGACCGCGCACGATGCTCAGGATTTCGCGTTCGACCTGCAGGGCTATCTGGTGCTGCGCAACGCGATCGCGCCGGATCTGCTGGGCGAGTTGAACCGCGCGTTCGACGCGTTTCCGCAGCTGGCCAGCGGCGACTGGTGGGGCAATGTCCAGCGGCTCGACAATTCGGGCCATGCCGGGGTCGAGCTGCACAACATCGTCGAAGCCGGGTCGCCGTTCGAGGCGCTGATCGATCACCCCGCCTGGATCGACCGGGTCGCGCGCTATTGCGGGGAACAGGGCAGCTATGTCGAAGGGCTGTTCATCGACGAATGTTTCGCATCGGTCCGGCGGACCGGCGGCTTCTTTCCGCTGCATTCGGGCGGACAGGACGGCGTGGTGCGCAACCAGTTCCGCTTCGTGAACGGGCAGTTCCGTTGTGCACAGGTCAATATCCTGCTGGCATTGACCGACATCGGGCCGGGCGACGGCGCGACCCGCGTGCTGCCGGGCAGCCACAAGAGCAATATCGCCCACCCCGTCTTCGCCCGCACGTTCGATTCGCGTCGCGAGGACGAGGACGAGACGGTTGAGGGCGCGATCGAGGTCCATCTGAATGCTGGCGATGCGCTGCTGTTCGTCGATGCGATCGCGCATGGCGCGGCGCGGCGCATCAACGCTGGCGACCGCCGCGCGGTCATTTATCGCTACGGCCCGGCCTGGGGCGCGACGCGGCACGGCTTCCGATACAGCGACGACCTGCTCGAGCGATTGACGCCGGCGCGGCGCCGAATCCTTCAACCGATCCCGCCGCGCATTCCGGGCGTGACCCCTGGCTATGGCGAGGCGCGCGCGGTGGCCGCCGAATGAGTGCCTGCGTGTGACGGCAGAGCCGGCGAATCCGCCCGCCGCGCCGATCCTGGCGGGGGATCAGCGCCAGCGCCCCGGTGTCGTCTCGCGCGCGGTGCGGCCGACGGGCACCCGCGACTGGTTGCTCGTGGCGACGCTGGCGGGCGCTGGCTTCGTCCGCGCAGGCGGGGTGCGCCATGCCCTGGAACCGGGGGACCTTCTGCTGTTCCGTCCGGGGTCGCCGCAGGATTACGGCCATCGCGACGATTCCGGAACGTGGCGCAACGTGTGGGTTCATTTCCAGCCGCGCGAGGACTGGTTGCGCTGGCTGGCCTGGCCGGCGCTTGCCCCAGGAATCATGCGGCTGCGGCGGCCTGATCTGCTCGCGCGGCTGCGGCCGCAGCTGTCGGGGCTGGCGCGCGCGCTCGACGGCACGGCGCTTGGCCGGCTCGACGCGATGAACCGGCTCGAACGCGTCCTGATCGACGCCGCCGATCGCACGGCCGAGGCGACGGTCGATCCGCGGCTGCGCCGCGTCATCGACCATGTCCAGGCCAGCCCGGCCGCGCGGCTCGACGGCCCGGCACTGGCCGCGCTGGCGGGGCTGTCGCGGTCGCGGCTGAGCGCGATGTTCCAGGCGCAGCTTGGCACGACCCCGCAGGCCTTTGTCGAGCGCGCCCGCCTGATGCACGCGGCCGGACTGCTGCAATCCACCCGCGCGCCGCTTGCGGTCGTCGCGGCACGATCCGGTTTCGCCAGTTCCTTTTATTTCTCGACCCGCTTCCGGCGCGCGTTCGGGACGTCGCCTCGGCAATATCGTCACGCCGCACATCGGCTCGACCCCGCCGAGCCACCAGGCCGCACCTGACCACGACCCCGCCATGAATATGGCGGGCACGTGGGGGCAGGGGAATCGCGAAACGCGGATTTTTGAGGGATATCCGACCTTCGGCCCTACAGCGGGACAAGCATATCCCAGATGGAATTCGCAACGGGGCCTTCATCGGGCGAAGCCCGGGTCGGCTGGCGCTGCCCTGGTCTGGTGTCATCGCGTTGCCTGACCAGGCGCGGCAGCGACAATGACATGGCTCGACTGACTCGCTTGTCGATCATCGCCGTTACTTGATGACGATCGGGTTCACGGGCGCGCCCGTGCCTCCGACGACCTTCAGGGGCGCAGCCACATAGAGGAAGGTCCATTGGCCGTCCCCGGCACAGTCCTCGGCCAGCGGATCGAGTTGCGCGATCTCGGTAAAGGTGACGCCCAGATTGCGCATGAGCGAATGGTGCAAGGCGAACGATACGCCGGACTCGGGATGGATCGCCAGTTCGTTGGCGATGGTGTCTGTCACCAGATTGGGAATTTCCATGGCGTGGAACCACTCGACCAGTTCGCGGCTGAAACACAGGCCCGGCTCGGCATAGTCGGCGTAAAATTCCTGCTGGTCGCGGTGGTAGTAGGAGCCGATCCATCCCGTGCGCAGGATGAGGATGTCATGCTTCTCAATGGTCACGTCCTGGGCGGCGGCGGCGGCCAGCACATCTTCCAGACCAAAGCTCTCGCCGCGGTCCAGCCATGCCTTGCCGCGATGCCGCGCGATATCAATCAGCACCGCGCGGCCCGCGATGCCGCGTTCGGCGATCGGCAGCACGCTGGCCTTCGCCATCGCGCCGATGGTCGAACGCGCGTCATAGCCGTTGTACAGCTTGTCGTCGTGCCAGACATGGCCGAGCGCGTCATATTGGGTCGATCCTTGTAGATACAGGATCATCATATCGTCCGAATATTCGGTGCCGCCGGGAATCTCGTCCATTTTGCCGGACAGGAAATCGCCCTTGTCCAGCACGTTCACCCGGTGCGCCTGCTTCCGGCCCGGCCAGACGGGATCGCCCCGTTCGTGACCCATCGGAATCTGGAGCGTGAATGTCTTTCCCGATCGCACGGCGGCAATTCCGCGCAGCACCTGAGCGGCGTCGAGGAAATTCAACGCGCCGACTTCATCCGCGCTGCCCCAACGGCCCCAGTTGGTGGGCAGGCCGGCCAGCAATGCCTTGGCACTTGGCTTGGCGGGGGCGTGAGTGTCGCACATGCTTACGGTTCCTCTCCCTGTCGGTCTGTCTGGCGGGATCATGCGGCGTTTCGCCGTTGCGATCCAGCATTGACCAATTCGGTCTCCCCATCCTATACGAACAAACGTTCGTATCAATAATTGTTTTGGGGAGAGGGGATTTGAGCGCCCGACCAAAGGCCTATATCGCCGGCATATCGGAACACCCCGTCCGCAAGGCGACCGATCTGTCCACGGCTCAGATCGTCGCGGACGTGGTCCGCTGGGCCCTGGCCGATGCGGGGCTGGATCATCACGCGGTCGATGGTTTCCTGTGCGATGCGGAGATGCCGGGCCTCGGCGTCCTGTCGATCGCGGAATATCTCGGTCTGCGCCTGACCTATATGGACAATACCGACCCCGGCGGTTCGGCCTACCAGATGCATGTCGCGCATGCGGCGGAGGCGATTGCGGCGGGCAAGTGCAACGTCGCCATCGTCGTACTGGCCGGCCGTCCGCGCGCGGCGGGCGCGGGTGCGGATCCCAAGCCCGATTTCAACGTGCCGGAACTGGCGTTCGAACATCCCTATGGCTCGATGGTGCTCAATCAATATGCGATGGTCGCGCAGCGGCACATGCACGAATACGGCTTGACCAGCGAACAGCTCGCCTGGGTCAAGGTCGCCGCGTCGCACCACGCCCAGCACAATCCCCACGCCATGCTGAAGAATGTCGTGACGGTGGAGGAAGTCGTCGAATCGCCGATGATCGCCGATCCGCTCCATCGGCTGGATTGCTGTGTGGTCAGCGATGGCGGCGGTGCAATCGTCGTCGTTTCGCCGGAAATCGCCAGATCGCTGAACCGGCCGCTGATCGCCATTCGCGGTGCCGGTGAGGCAGTGAAACATCTGAACGGTGGTCGCATCGACCTGACCTATAGTTCGGCGCGGGAGGCCGGGCGCATCGCGTTCGAACAAGCCGGCGTGACCCCGGCCGATATCAAATACGCCTCCATCTATGACAGCTTCACGATCACCGTCGTGCAGCAGCTGGAGGATCTAGGCTTCTGTCCGCCGGGCGGGGGCGGGCGCTTCGTCGCCGACGGCAACCTGATCTCCGGCGTCGGCAAGCTGCCGTTCAACACCGATGGCGGGGGCCTGTGCAGCAATCACCCCAATAACCGCGGCGGGATGACCAAGATCCTGGAGGCGGTTCGCCAGCTGCGGGGGGAGGCGCATCCGGCGGTGCAGGTGCCGAACTGCGATCTGGCGCTGGCCCAGGGCATGGGCGGCTGGCTGGGTAGCCGCAATGCCAGCGGCACGCTGATCCTCGAAAGGGAATGAACCGATGATTGAAGCTCTGCCGACCCTGCCCGCCCCCGCGATCAGCGCCGAGGTCGCCCATTACTGGGCGGCGGCGGGCGCGGGGAAGCTCGCCATCCGCACCTGCAATAGCTGCGGGGAACTGCACCATTATCCACGTGCCATCTGTCCCTTTTGCCATTCCGACCAGCTCGACTGGCGCGAGGCGGCGGGGACGGGAACCATCTATTCCTTCAGCGTGATGCGTCGCGCCGCGACACCCTATGCCATCGCCTATGTGAAGCTGGACGAGGGCGTGACGATGCTGACGCACATCGTCGGCGCGGATTTCGACGCTATCCGCATCGGCCAGCGCGTGACCGTGGATTTCGCCCCGACGGAAGGGGATGGGCCGAAGGTGCCGGTGTTCAGGTTAGTGGCGTAAGGGAAGCCCTTAGCGTCGAGCGAAGGCGAGACACTTGATGCCAGGTGTCTCGACCTCGCTTGACGCGGATGGAATGGGATTCTGGGTGGGCCTAACGCAGCAGCACTAAGCCCTGGTCGATCGCCACCACGTCTCGCTCTACCACGATGAGCTGGAACGACAGCGTGTCGCCTTCCACCCAGATGCGCGCCTCAAGCGTCTCATTCATGAAAATGGGGGAGGTGAATCGGCCCGCGACATGGGCGACGCGCTCCGGCTGATCGCCCACCGCTTCTCCGATCACGGCACGCAGCACCATGCCATAGCTGCACAGGCCGTGCAGGATCGGTGCGGGAAATCCGGCAGCACGGGCAAAATCGGGATCGACGTGCAGCGGGTTATGGTCGCCGGACAGACGATAGAGATGCGCCTGGTTGGGCGCGACCCGCCAGCGGCGCTGGTGGTCCCATGGTCGATCGGGAATCGCATGCGGCGTGGGTCCGCCCTTTGCTGGCCCGCCAAAGCCGCCATCGCCGCGGGCGAAGACCGTGGACAGGAGGGTGGCCAGCGGCTCCGGCCGACCTTCCTCTTGCAGCCTGGTCTCCACGTAAAGCAGCGCGCCCTTGCCGGGCCCCTTGTCCACCGCCTCGACGATCCGGACGCTGGAGCGCAGGGTCGCCGTCGCGGGCAGGGGACGGTGCAGCGTGATCCGCTGTTCGCCATGGACGATGCGCGTGGCGTCGAGGCTGAGCCGGCCGATCCAGCTATCGTCCCAGGCCACAACGGTCGCCATGGAAGGCACGACCCGCGGCGCCGGACCGATCAGATAGGGAAGATCGGCAGCGGCGCCGTCCTGCCCCAAGCCGATGCCGAGCGCGTAGAGCCGTGTCCGCTCAGCGTCGTATTGGAATGTCCGTTCAGGGAACGGCGCGGCCAGCGCCTCGAGCGTCAAAGGCATGCGGGATCGACATCCAGCAAGGTGCGATCCAGCCGCTCGACAATATCGAGCCACGGGCCGACCCGGCCCAGCTCATAGGCGAAGAAGAAACGCGTCGCGGCCAGCTTGCCCTCGTAAAAGCGTTTCGCTTCCGCACCCGGCGTCTCGTCGAGCGCATTCAGCGCCACGATCGATTGACGCAGCCACATCCAGCCGATGCAGATATGGCCCAGTGCATCCTGAAAGGCAGTGGCGTTGGCGATGCGCAGGCTGGGCTGATCGGCGGTCGCGGCGAGCACGGCGGCGACAGTTCGTTCGGCATGGGACAGCTTGGCGTCCAGCGCATCTGCATGGTCGGCTAGCGCGGGATGGCCACGCGCCTCGGCCAATGTCGTCCGGATCGCGCCAGTCAGTTCCGACCAATAGGCACCGTCCTCCGCCGACAGTTTCCTGCCGATCAGATCGATGGCCTGGATTCCGTTCGTCCCTTCGTGGATCAGGTTCAGCCGGTTGTCGCGATAATATTGCTCGACCGGATAATCGAGCGTGTAGCCGTAGCCGCCGAGCACCTGCATCGCCTGCTTGTTCGCTTCGAGGCAGAATTCCGATGGCCAACTTTTGACTACCGGCGTCAGGATCGCGAGCAGGCGGCGGGCCGTCTCGCGCGCCTCTTCCTCAGGTGCGGTGTGTTCCTCGTCCACTAGATAGGCGGCATAGAGGCAGAGCGCGAGCGCGCCCTCGACGAACGTCTTCTGCATCAGCAGCATGCGGCGGACATCGGCATGGTCGGTCAGCGGCACGGGCGGCGCAGCCGGATCCTTGTTCTCCGGCGGCCGCCCCTGCAGCCGCTCGCGTGCATAGTCCAAGCTATAGCGATAGCCGGCATAACCGAGCATGGTCGCCCCGGCGCCGACCGAAATTCGCGCCTCGTTCATCATCAGGAACATGGGCGCCAGGCCGCGATGCGGCTCGCCGACCAGATAGCCGACACAGTCCCCATTGTCGCCGAAGTTCAACACGGTGTTGGTCGCGGCGCGATAACCCATCTTGTGATTGAGGCCGGCGAGGCTGATGTCGTTGTGCTCGCCCACCGAACCGTCGCTGTTCAGCCGCCGCTTGGGCACGACGAACAGCGAAATGCCCCGCGTGCCGGCCGGTGCACCGTCGATCCGCGCCAGGACGAGATGGACGATGTTCTCGCCCAGCTCATGCTCCCCGCCGGAAATCCACATCTTGGTGCCCTGGATGCGATAGGTGCCATCGCCATTGGGAATGGCGCGGGTGCGCAGGTCCGCCAGGCTCGATCCGGCGTGCGGTTCGGACAGGCACATGGTGCCGTGGAAGCGCCCCTCCAGCATCGGGCGCATGTACAGTTCCTTCTGCTCCTGCGACCCGTGCGCGCGCAGCACATTGGCCGCGGAAACGGTCAGGAAATAATAGATGGTCGCGCCGATGTTGCAGCCCTGGAACATGGCGTAGCAGCTTTGCAGCACCGTCCAAGGCAATTGCTGCCCACCCTCCTCATACGGCAGGTGGGCCGACATGAACCCCGCTTCCGTAAAGGCGCGGATCGCCTCGCCGATTTCAGGCACCAGCACGACTTTGCCGTCCTCGACATAGGGTTCGTTAGCGTCGCTCTTGCGATATCCCGGCAGGAAGTGATCCACGGCCACCCGCTCGGCCAGATCCAGCGTCGCATCCAGGGTCGCGCGATCGTGATCAGCAAACAGCGGACGATCCGAAAGCCCCAGCGTCGGTAGCACCTCGAAAATCTGGAAATTGAAATCGTCGCGGCTGATCGGTGAAGTGGGCGTCTGCGCCGCCATGACCTGCTCCCTTTGAAATGCTTCGACGGCTCTTGACGGGCCTCGTGCATCCGACTTAAACAAACGAACGTTAGTTTGCAAGGGAGGAGAGTGCGCGTGGCGATCCGTTTTGACGACCGGACGGCGATCGTGACCGGAGCCGGCAGCGGGCTTGGCCGCGCGCATGCGCTGATGCTGGCCAGCCGTGGCGCACGGGTGGTCGTGAACGATCCGGGCAAGTCGGCGGGCGGCGAATGGCTTGCGGATGCGGTCGTGGCAGAAATTGTCGCGGCCGGGGGACAGGCGGCGGCGAACCACGAATCGGTCGCTTCAGTCGAGGGCGCGCAGCGGCTGGTCGAACAGGCGGTTGATGCCTTTGGCGGGCTGGACATCCTCATCAACAACGCCGGCATTCTGCGCGATCGCAGCTTCGTGAAAAGCGATATGGCGGATTTCGATCTGGTGGTGGCGGTGCATCTTCTGGGCTCCGCTTACTGCACGCGCGCCGCCTGGCCGATCATGCAGCAGGCCGGATATGGCAGGATCGTGATGACGCTTTCCAACACCGGGCTGTACGGCAATTTCGGGCAGGCCAATTACGGCGCCGCAAAGGCCGGCCTGATCGGCCTGATGAACGTGCTGAAGATCGAGGGACGAAAATACGGCATCCTCGTCAACGCGCTCGCCCCGATGGCAGCGACGGCGATGACCGAAGCCACGATGTCCCCGGAAATGCTTGCCCGCTTCGATCCCGCCTTTGCCTCTGCCGGCATGGCGGTGCTGGCCAGCGAGGGCTTTGCCGAAAGCGGGACCATTCTGTCCGCGGCGGCAGGTCACTATGCCAAGGTCCGCATCGTCAGCGCCCGCGGGGCCCAGTTTACGGCAGACGCGGTCAGCCCGGAACAGGTGCTGGACGCGTGGGACCGGATTGGCGACCTGTCCGATCCCGTCCTGTTCGAAAGTGCAGGCGACGAGGTCAACTATGTCGCCGAACGCACGATGAAGGCTGCAGCAGCTACGGATTGAACGACAGGCGCAATACACCGAAGATCGCGTCGGACCACGAATGACAGAGCCTCCAAAGAGCAAAGCGAAGAGGGGACGGACAATGGAGAGGGCCAAGCCCGCTTTGCGCCACGAACTGCTTTTCGGCGATCGCATGGTGCGCTGTTTCGCCGATCGCCCGGCCGACATCTGGTCGATGGTGACGGAGAGTGCGGCCGGCTCAGAAGCCGCACCGGCGCTGCTGTGGGGCGATGAAGGTTGCCTCGCCTATGCCGACCTGCTCGGTCGGGCGGAGGCGCTGGCGCAGCGGTTGGTCGCCGAGGGCGTTCGACGCGGCGACCGGCTGGCGACCTGGCTGTCCAACCGCGCGGAATATCCGATCTGGTTCCTTGCCTGCTGGCGGCTGGGTGCGGTGCTGGTGCCGATGGACACGCGACTGAGCATGAAGGAGGCGGCGTACCTGCTTCGTCATTCGGGCGCTGCGATGCTGTTGAGCGAAGCGGCGATGGTGGACAAGCTGCCCGCATCGGACGACTTGCCCGACCTGCGCCATGTTGTGCTGGCGGAGGAGATGACGGACTGGATCGATGGCGGCCCGCGCCCCGTCCTTCCCCCGCATGAGGCGGACGAGGAGGCTCTGGCCGCGATCCTCTACACCAGCGGTACGACCGGCGCGCCAAAGGGCGTGATGCTGGCCCATGTCAACATCGTCCATTCGGTGCTGCACTTCGAGGGGAGCTGGGGCTTGCCGCGCGGCAGCCGCACCCTGCTGGCGATCCCCGGCTGCAACGTCACCGGACTGATCACCGAGTTTCTGACCTTTTTCAGGCTGGGCGGCGCGGTCGTGCTCATGCCGCCGTTCCGCGCGGCAACATTCATCGAAGAAGCGGCGCGGCACCGGATCGACCATGCCTTCATGGTGCCTGCGCAATACAAGCTGTGCCTGATGAACGATGCGCTGGCCGCGCATGACCTGTCGTCATGGAAGCTGGGATCTTTCGGCGGTGCGCCGATGCCCGCGGCCTTCATCGCCGAACTGCGCGAGCGGTTGCCGGCCCTCAGCCTTTCCAACGGCTATGGCGCGACGGAGACGGCATCGCCCGTCGCGTTGCTGCCTGCCGCACTGACGCCGGATCATCCCGATGCGGTCGGCGCGCCGGTGCCTTGTGCCGATGTGATCGTGGTCGATGAGGATGGTCGGGAGGTTCCGCCGGGCACGCCGGGCGAGCTGTGGGTGGCCGGGCCGATGGTCGCGCGCGGCTACTGGAACAATGCCGACGCGACGCGCGCGGCATTCGTCGGCGGATACTGGCGTTCCGGTGATGTCGTCACGATGGGCGCGGACGGGCTGGTCCGGCTGCACGACCGGAAGAAGGACGTCGTCAATCGTGGCGGGTACAAGATCTACAGCGCCGAGGTGGAGGCCGCCCTCGCCGAGCATCCCGCCGTGGCGGAGGTGGCGGTGGTCGGCCGCCCAGACCCGGTGCTGGGCGAGCGCGCGCATGCCTTTGTCTGTCTGAAGGCGGACATGTCGGCGGATGCGGACGCAATCGCCGCCTTCGCCCGCGAGCGCCTGTCCGACTATAAATGCCCGGAAGGCTGGACCATCGGCATCGATCCGTTGCCCCGCAATTCCAACGGCAAGCTCTTGAAGCGGGAATTGCGCGACACCCTGGTCGAACGGGCGGAGGCCTGAGTCCCGTGTCAAAATTGCGGTGGGTTCCGTCCGGGCTGTTTGGGCTGGTGCTTTTGGTGGTGGGCGCGCTGCTGATATGGGGCGGCACGCTGCTGATCGCGGCGGGCGGCTCGCCCTATTACCTGCTGGCAGGAGCTGGATTGCTGGTCGCAGGCATCCTGTTCGGCCTGCGCCGCTGTGCCGGCTTGCAGCTACTGGCGGCAGTAGTGGCGCTGACGCTGCCCTGGGCAATCTGGGAAGGGGGGTGGGATTTCTGGCCGCTGTTTGCCCGGATGTTCGCCCCGCTGGTGCTGTTGACGCTGGGCGGACTGGCCGCGCTCGCGCTGCCTAGCCGCAGCCGGACAGGCGCCGTCGCGTCCGCCCTGATTGGCGGAGCAGGCGCGGCCGCACTGTTCGGGGGGATGTTCTGGGAACATGGCGGCATCCGGCCAGCCAGCCGCGCGCCCTTCGTCGCATCGACCGAGGCGCCGGGCGACTGGCGCTTCTATGGGCGATCCGGCGATGGCAGCCGCTATGCTCCGGCAGGACAGATCACGCCGGAAAACGTCGCGGGGCTGAAGGTGGCATGGACGTTCCGCACGGGCGACAGCGGGGCGGGCGAACTTTTGTCCGAGGACCAGAATACCCCGCTGCAGATTGGCGACACGCTTTATGCGTGCACGCGCAACAACCGTGTCTATGCGCTGGATGCCGATAGCGGCGCGGTGCGGTGGTCGTTCGATCCCAAGCCGGTGCCGCCGCCGCTGTGGCGTCGCTGCCGCAGTCTGGGCTATCACGAGACCGCAACACCGGGGCCGGCTGGCGATCCGGCTGGCGAGTGCCAGCGCCGTATCCTGCTGACCACCATCGACAACCGGCTGATCGCGCTCGATGCCGCCAATGGCCGCCCGTGTGCGGGGTTCGGCAAGGACGGCACCGTCGATCTCGCCGATCAGATGGGGCCGCTCAAGCCCGGCTATCTGATCCCGTCGTCAGGCCCCACCATCGTCGGCGACATCGCCATCGTCGGTGCCTGGGTGTTCGACAATCAGGAGGTGAACGAGCCCTCGGGCGTGGTGCGCGCCTATGATGTCCGCACCGGCGCGCTCGCCTGGGCGTGGGACATGGGTGCACCCGACCGCATCGGCGCACCGCCGGAAGGGCAGACCTACACCCCCGGCACGCCGAACATGTGGTCGGTGCCCAGCTTCGATGCGGCACTCGGCCTGGTCTATTTGCCGATGGGCAACCAGACCCCCGATTTCTGGGGTGCGGACCGGACGGAAGCTGCGGAGAAATACGCGGCTGCCGTCGTCGCGCTGAACATCGCTGACGGCCGCCCGCGCTGGGTCTATCGCACCGTGATCCACGACGTGTGGGACTATGACGTGCCCGCCCAGCCGGTGCTGCACGACCTGCCCGACGGCAAGGGCGGGACGATCCCCGTGCTGGTCCAGGTGACGAAGCAGGGCGACATCTTCATGCTCGACCGGAGAACGGGCCGGCCCGTCGCGCCGGTGACGATGCAGCCCGTGCCGCAGGGCGCGCAGGCGGGCGAGACGCTGTCGCCGGTACAGCCGCGATCGCTCGCGATGCCACGCATCGGCAATGCGACGTTGACCGAGCGCGACATGTGGGGCGCGACCCCGCTGGATCAGCTGGCCTGCCGCCTCGCGTTTCGCCGGGCGCGCTATCAGGGGCTGTTCACGCCGATCACGACCCGCGAATGGACGCTGCAATTCCCCGGTTATTATGGCGGCATGAACTGGGGCAGTGCTGCGATCAACAAGGCGAACGACACGCTGATCGTCAATGACATCCGGATGGGCATCTTGCTGAAGCTGGTGCCGCAAAAGGACGTCGACCGCGTGACCCCGCGCCAGGGCGACCATGACGGGATCGGGCCACAGACCGGCGCGCCCTATGCCATCAACCGCGAGAGCTTTGTCTCGCCATTGGCCGTGCCGTGCCAGGAGCCGCCCTTCGGCACGATGACCGCCATCGACCTCAAGACGCGCCAGATCGTCTGGCAGAAGCCGCTGGGCACGCTGCGCGACACCGGGCCGCTGGGGATCGCCACGGGGCTGGACGTGCCGGTGGGAATGCCGTCGATCGGCGGATCCGTGACGACCGGGTCGGGGCTGGTCTTCTTTGCCGGAACCCAGGATTTCTACCTGCGCGCGCTGTCCGTGGCGGACGGGCGGGAATTGTGGCGCGGTCGCCTGCCGGTGGGGTCGCAAGCGACGCCGATGACCTATGTGTCTCCCAAATCCCGTCGCCAATATGTGGTCGTGTCGGCAGGCGGGGCGCGGCGTTCGCCGGTGAAGGGCGATTATCTGATCGCCTATGCGCTGCCGGGGGGCAGCGGCGAATAGCCGGTCGGCACCAGCAGACGACTGTCCATGCTAGCGATCATCGGGCGGATGATCGCCAGGCATTCCTGCCACCGACTGTCTGCCGCCAAGCGCGCGCGCCGCGCCAGCCGCTCCTCGAACGAGGGATAGGCCCATAGGTGCACCAGGCTGTGCAGCCCGCCCACCTCCACCGTGTAAGCGCCGACAAGGCCGCCAAGGATCGAGCGCTGCACCGGCAGCCCGATCCGCTCATAGGGTTCGAGATACGCCGCCAGCGAATGAACCGGCGACAGGCGATAGGTACGTTCCTCGACGATCATGCGTCCGCTCCGCAATTGACAGTTCGTGGATCTTTATACAAACATACGTTCGTATAAAAGGAGGATGCGATGTCAGCAATCACGGTCAGCGACAGCGACCTTCATCCCTATATCCTGGAAAGCCAGGAGGCCCGCGGGCGCATCGTCGTCGGCAATTCCCTGACGTCGTTTGACGAGGGCGATTGGCAGGGCGACGTGCTGTTGGGCGCGTCCTTTGCCGGCGCACCGACCGGCGCTATTCCGCTGCGGCGGGGTGCGCGGGGCTGGATCGCGCACGAAGGCGGGCCGGGCAAGGACGAGGCGGGGGTCGCCGGCCTTCCGCTGTCGGACCGGTTTGGTGTTCCGGCCGCCGCCATCGCCACCATGGAGGCGCGGCTGTCCGACGGCGACTCGCTGCTGACCGGGCGGGTTTCACGCGCCAACGCCGCCGCCAACGCGATCGGTGTGGTGCCCGGCATGACCGGGCTGGAGGCCGCGCGCGTCATGCTCGCAAATGGGCCAGAGGGCGCACCGGCGGATGTCGATGCGCTCGTGGACGAGGAAACCCGGATCGTCCACCGCGCACCCAATGGCGGGCGCATTTTTTCCTGCTGGTCCTTTTCGCGCGTCGGCGAATCGACGCCCGATGACGTGTTCTGCGTCGCCTCACACGGCGCGCGATTGATGGCACTCTACGCCCTGCGCATTCGGCCGAAGGGGCTGATCTGCAATGATGCCGGGCGTGGCCTGGACGATCTGGGGATCGAGGGGCTGGCGATGCTTGACCCCGAAGGCATCGCGGCCGCCTCGGTCGATACCGACAGCGCTCGGATCGGCGACCCGCTCAGCACCTACGAGCATGGCGTGATCTCCGCCGCGAATGCCACTGCCGCCGCGATGGGCATCGCACCGGGCATGAGTGCGCGCGATGCCGCGCACCGAATGCTGGAAGGCTGAACAGGGGAAACCGTGATGACTGCCACCGGAATCGAACAGGCCGCCGACGGCCTTGGCCCGCTCGCCTCGCGCTACATAGATGTCGCGTCGCTGCCCTGGAAACCGACGCCGACGCCGGGCATCGACATGAAGGTGCTGATGTCCTTTCCCGAAACCGGGCTATTGACGGCCCTGTTCCGCTGGCAGCCGGGCACCGCACTGCCGCTGCACGAGCATGTCGAGGTCGAGCAGACCTATGTGCTTGAAGGCAGCATCGTCGATGACGAGGGCGAGGTGCGCGCGGGCGATTTTGTCTGGCGGCCCCGCGGCAACAGGCATTTGGCGAGGTCGCCGGACGGCGCACTGGTCCTCAGCTTCTTCCTCAAGCCCAATCGCTTCATCGGCGGGGAATTTGACGGCCTGGAGCTGAAGTGAGCGACGCCGAAGCCGACGTCATCGTCGTCGGATCGGGGGCAGGCGGCCTGTCGGCAGCGGTCACGGCCGCACGCCTCGGCCTGTCCGTCCTCGTCATCGAAAAATCGGGACTTGTCGGCGGGACGACCGCGCGGTCGGGCGGCGTCCTGTGGCTGCCGGGCAATCCGGTTGCCGCACGGGCGGGGGTGACGGACGATGTGCCGGCGGCGCGCAGCTATATGCACGCGATGGCCGGCAACTGCTTCGACGCCGAACGGGTGGATTCATTTCTGTCCAATGGTCCGGAAATGGTCGACTTCTTCGAACGGGAAACGCGCGTCGCGTTCGTCGCCCAGCCAGGTTTCCCCGATTATAATGCCGACAGGCCCGGCGCATCGGCGGGCGGGCGCTCCATCGTCGCCGCGCCAATGGACGGTCGCGAACTTGGGCGCGAAATCCGCCGCCTGCGCCCGCCGCTTCGCGAAATCACCTTTGTCGGCATGATGTTCAACGCCAGTCAGGAAGTGCAGCATTTCTTTCGCGCGACGCGGTCTCTGACCAGCGCCCTTTACGTCGCCCGGCGGCTGGCCGTCCATGGCTGGGAAATGTTGCGCCATGGCCGGGCGATGCGGCTGACCAACGGCAATGCCCTGGCCGCACGCCTTTTCGCCAGCGCGCTGGATCTCGGGGTTCAGATACGCACGGGCACCGGGCTGGTTGAACTGATCGAACGGGGCGGGCGCGCTGTCGGCGTCCTGACCGATGGTGGCGAACGCCTTTTCGCCCGCCATGCCGTCGTCCTGGCAGCGGGCGGCTTTCCGCGCGGCATCGCGCGGCAACAGCGCCTGTTTCCGCATGTGGCGGCGGGCGGGCAGCATTTGTCGCCCGCGCCGGACAGCAACCAGGGCGATACGTTGACGGCCGGCGAGTCGATCGGCGCGCGGGTTCGCGATGACCTGCCCAACGCGGCCGCCTGGATCCCGGTCTCTGCCGTGCCCCGCGGCAAGGGGCCGCACGGCGTCTTTCCGCACCTGATCGACCGGTACAAGCCCGGCATCATCGCGGTCGATCCGTGGGGCCGCCGTTTCGTGAACGAGGCGAACAGCTATCACGATTTCGGACAGGCAATGCTGGAGCGTTGCCGCCGGGACGGGCGCGTCTATGCCTGGCTGATCGCCGATCACCGTGCGTTGCGCCGCTATGGTCTGGGCATCGTCAAGCCTTTCCCGGTGCCCTATGGCGGCTGGATCCGTTCCGGTTATCTGAGGCGGGGCCGCACGGTTGCTGAGCTCGCGCGGGCGATCGCGTGCGAGCCCGAATCGCTGGACGCCACGCTGGCCCGCTTCAACCTCGACGCGGCGAAGGGCGAGGACACTCAATACGGCAAGGGATCGACGCCCTATAACCGCTATCTGGGCGATCCTGGGCATCTGCCCAATGCCTGTATTGCGCCGCTCGATCAGGCGCCCTTCTTCGCGGTGAAGCTCGAGATGGGCGATCTCGGCACCTTTGCCGGCCTTGCCACCGATGCGCGGGCGCGGGTGCTGAATGCGGCCGGCGCCCCGATCCCCGGCCTCTATGCGGTCGGCAATGACGCGGCCAGCGTGATGGGCGGCGCCTATCCCGGCGGCGGCATCACCCTGGGCCCGGCCATGACCTTTGGCTACATCGCCGCCCGCACGATCGCCAGCGACGCGGGGCTGGAAAACTAGACCGGGTTGGGGCAATCCGGTCACCCCGGCTTTTACAACTACAAGGTAGCGCAAGGTCCATGCCCGCCACGAAAAGCGACATCATCTTCAAATCGACGGACCGACCTTCGCGCGAAAAGGGTCGTGAAACCCGCGAAATGCTGCGGCACGCTGCAATTACGCTGTTTGCCAAACATGGCTATCAAAATGTCAGCCTGAGGATGCTGGCCCAGCATATCGGGATCCAGGCCGGCTCGATTTACAATCACATCACCAACAAGCAGGAATTCCTGTTCCTTCTGCTGCGTTCCATCATGGAAGATCTGCAAGCGGAGGTGCAGTCGGCTGTCGATCGGGCACAGACCGCCCCGGAGCGGCTGGATGCGTTCATCCGCACCCATGTCCATTTTCATGCGATCAACAAGGAAGCCGTTTTCATCGGCAATATGGAGCTGCGGAACCTGGAGCCGGAACATCTCGACCAGATCCTCGACATGCGCCGCGCCTATGAAGCGCGGTTCAGCGACGCCTTGCTCGATGCCGCCCGCCATCACGGCGTCGGCATCGATGACGTCCGGTTCATGACCCGCGCGGCTTTTTCAATGATGAACGGAGTCGCCAGCTGGTACAGCCGCAAGGGACCGATGAAGAGCGATGCCGTTGCGCAGGGTTTTGTCGACCTGATCCATCGAATGGCCGGCATCCCCCAGGAATCCTGAGGCTTTTCAACTTCCTACTCCGGGAGACCAAAAACTATACGAACGTTTGTAAGCCTATTGCGGCCGCATTGCGCTTGCTTTATAAACTAACGAACGTTCATATTATGCGACGGATCGGCAGGATAGCCGACCGTGCACGAGAGAGGGGAAGTCCATGAACAAGAGCGTGATCCGTTCGCTGCATCAATGCGCCGCGATACCTGCGTTGATGGTCGCCGGGATCGGCACCGCACAGGCACAGGATGCGACGGCAGACGCCGAGCAGACGACGGAAGCGAGTGCGCAGGATGGCCTCGGTGACATCATCGTCACTGCCCAGCGCCGGTCCGAAAGCCTTCAGGACGTTCCCATCTCGATCACCGCGTTCGGCACCGAGACTCTGCAAACGCGTGGCATCACCAGCGTCAGCGATCTGGCCCGCGTCGTCCCGGGGTTCCAGGCAGCGGAATCAGGCCTCAATACGCCGATCTACACGCTGCGCGGCATCGGCTTCAACGAATCCAGCCTGTCGGCGACAAGCACGGTAAGCATCTATGTCGACGAAGTTGCCATCCCCTTTCCCGCGATGACGCTGGGCGCGACGCTCGACCTCGAGCGGGTCGAGGTGGTGAAGGGGCCGCAGGGCACGCTCTATGGGCAGAATACGACTGGCGGTGCGATCAACTATATCGCCGCCAAGCCGACCGACATGGTCGAGGGCGGCGTCACCTTCGGCTTCGGGCGCTTCAACGCCGTGGAAACGGCGGGCTACCTCAGTGGGCCGATCACCGACACCCTCAAGGCGCGGCTGGCCGTGCGCACCGACAATGCCGATGACTGGCAGCGCAGCCAGCTGCGCCCCGGCGACGGCGCGGGCCAGGTCAATCGCCAGAGTGGTCGCCTGACCCTCGAATGGGAACCTGCGCCGACGCTGCGCACCACCCTCGTGATGAGCGGCTGGCGCGACCGCAGCGACACTCAGGTGCCGCAGATCCGTCAGGTCGACCCCGTGTTTCCCGAGGCGGTCAATCCCGATCTTGCCGCATATCCGATCGCGCCGGAGGGCGATGTGCGCGCCGCCGACTGGGATGAGGGATCTGACTTCGCGCGCGACAACTGGTTCTGGCAGGCCTCTGGCCGCGTTGACTGGGATCTCAGCCCGGACATCACCCTGTCGTCCATAACCGCCTATGCGCGGTTCAAGGATGAGAGCTTCAACGAATATGACGGCACGCCCGTCACCGTGTTCGATTTCACCACATTCGGCCGGATCAATTCCTTTCAGCAAGAGCTCCGCCTGACTGGCTCGTTCGAAGGGCTGGCCGACTGGGTGGTCGGTGGCAATTACGCCCGCTCGACCGTCTATGCCGAACAGACCTATCGCACCGGCCAGACCAGCGCCAACCGCATCTCCGGCGTGCAGTCGGCGGAAAATTTCACCGACCAGACACTCAAGTCCTTTGCCGCTTTCGCCTCGATCGACTGGCAGCTGACCGACAAGCTGACCCTGACCACGGCGGCGCGCTACACCGATTTCAAGGTCGATTTCCGCGGCTGCAGCGGCGACACGGGCGACAATACGCTGAGCCCGATCATCCAATTCGTCAGCGGTCTGATCCGCACCGGCGCGGGCCTGGCCCCGCTGCCCGCCAGCCAGTTCCAGCCGGGCCTGCTCAGCAACGGCAACTGCACAACCTTTGTCGATCCGCGCGGCGACGTCAGCCTGACCGCCACGCCGGGCCTCAGCGTCAACACGCTGGCGGAGGACAATGTGTCCTGGCGCGTCGCGCTCAACTACAAGCCGGTCGACGATCTTCTCTTCTACGTGTCCGCAAGCCAGGGCTATAAATCGGGCAGCTTCCCCAATGTCGCCGCCACCGGTTTCCGCCAATATGAACCGGCGACCCAGGAAAAGCTGATCGCCTATGAAGCGGGCGTAAAGGCGAGTTTCGGCCGCACGGCGCAGGCGAATGCCGCGGTGTTCTACTATGACTATACCGACAAGCAGCTGCGCGGGACGTTCCTGGACGAGGTGTTCGGCCCGCTGAGCCTTCTGATCAACATCCCCAAATCGCATATCGTCGGGTTCGAGGTGGATACGACCGTGATCCCCACGCCGGGTCTGAAGCTGACCGGCGCTGCCGCATATCTCGACACGCGCATCGACGAATATGTCGGCCTGGACGTCAACGGCGTGCTGACGGATTACGAGGGCGGCGTGCTCAGCTTCGCGCCAAAATGGTCGCTCGATTTCGACGGCCAATATGACTGGGATGTCGGTAATCTGGGCTTCTTTGTCGGGGGCAGCTGGTCCTATCGCGCGACCGCGTCGGCGGTGTTCGGAGAGGACCCGCGGCTTGACCTGCCCTCCTACGACCTGCTCGGATTGCGCGCCGGCTTTGGCAACGAAGCGGCGGGATGGCGGCTCACCTTCTGGGGCGAGAATGTCACCAACAGCTATTACTTCAACAATGTCCTGCCGCAGTTCGACACGATCAAGGCCTATGTCGGCCGTCCGGCCACCTATGGCGTGCGGCTGAACTACGATTTCTGATATCCTCCCTGGCGTCCGGGCCCTGTGCCGGACGTGCCTTGTCGGTGAGCTGCCCCATGTCGCTGCTGTTCGATCTTCCTGTCGCTTCGGTCGCGGTGGCGGGCGATGTCCGGCGCTTTCCGGTTCGCCGCATCTTTTGCGTCGGGCGCAACTATGCCGCGCATGCACGGGAAATGGGCATGGACCCGGTCAAGGATCCTCCATTCTTCTTCACCAAGCCGGCGGATGCCGTGGTCGATGACGGCGCGTCCATTTCCTATCCGCCGCTGACCAGCAACCTGCACTACGAAGCCGAGCTGGTCGTCGCCATCGGCGCAGCCGCCCGGGACATCGCGGCCGATTCGGTGGAGGATGTGATCTTCGGCTATGCCGCCGGGATCGATCTCACCCGCCGCGACCTCCAGCTCCAGGCGCGCGACATGGGCCGCCCCTGGGACTGGGGCAAGGCGTTTGATCACTCCGCCCCCTGTGGCCCGATCCTTCAGGCCAGCCGCGTGGGCGGGGTGCCGGATGCGGGCCACATTCACCTGTCGGTCAATGGAGAGACGCGGCAGTCTGCCGATCTTGCCGACATGATCTGGGGCGTGCGAGACATTGTGTCGCTGATCTCGCACGGGATGGCGCTGAGCGCTGGCGACCTGATCTTCACCGGCACGCCGGAGGGAGTCGGGCCGCTGGTGCCCGGCGATCACGTCGTTTGCACCGTCGACGGCATCGGCACGGTCGCGATCGATATCGGCCCGGCCGCGGGAGGAAGATCATGAAGCGCAAGGTCGCCGTCATCGGCGCGTCCGGCCTGATCGGCCAATCCTGCATCGCCCATTTCGCGGCCCAGCCGGATACAGAAGTGATCGGCGTGTCGCGTCGCGCGCCGTTCCACCTGCACGGCGCCCAGTTTGTCGCCACCGACCTGCGCGATCCCAAATCGGTCGCGGCGGCGGCGGATGCGCTGAAGGGCGTGACCCACCTTGTCTATGCGGCGCTCTATGAGGCGCCCAGCCTCGTCGCGGGCTGGTCGGATCAGGAGCAGATCCGCGTCAATGCGGAGATGCTTCGCAACCTGATGGAGATCGGCATCACCGATCATGCGGCCCTCGCCCATGTCACCCTGCTCCAGGGGACAAAGGCGTATGGCGTCCATATCCGGCCGATGGTGCTGCCCGCGCGCGAGAATCGCTCGGAAATGCGCGAGCACCCCAATTTCTATTGGGAGCAGCAGGATTATCTGACCGAGCTCGCCGGGATGCACGGCTGGCACTTCACCGTGCTGCGGCCGCAATTCGTGTTCGGCCATTCGCTGGGCGCGCCGATGAACCTGATCCCGGCGCTCGGCGTCTATGCGGCGATCCTCAAGGCGCGGGGCGAGCCGCTTCATTATCCCGGCGGTCCCATGGGCATATTGGAGGCGGTGGACGCCGACCTGATCGCCGAGGCGATCGACTGGTCGCATGGCGCGGAAACGGCCCGGAACGCGGTCTTCAACATCACCAATGGCGACATCTTCCTGTGGAAGAACATCTGGCCCGCGCTGGCTCGCTCGCTCGGCATGAAACCGGGCGAGGACCGGGCGATGGAGCTGGCAACCGCCATGCCTGCTGCTGCGTCCGAATGGGATGCGATCCGCGAGCGCCACGGCCTGGCCGCGCCGGATATCGGCAAGTTCGTCGGCTCCTCCTTCCAATATGCCGATTTCGCGCTCGGCTATGGACGCACGGTCGCATGGGAGGACTCGATTGTCTCGACGGTGAAACTGCGCCGCGCCGGATTCAGCGGCGCGATTGATACCGAGGAGATGTTCGACAAATGGTTCTCGCGCCTGCGTGCCGATCGGCTGTTGCCGCCAATCGACTGACTCCGGAAAGCATGACGACGAAGTCGCGGATAATGTCCCGCGCGCGCTTGAGGATAATGTCTAGCCGCGGGTGGGGTCGGACGGGCCGGGGATAACCCGTTCGGCCAGCGTGCGGCCGAGGAAGCAAGCGTGGCGAGCGATACGGGCAGCGTCTTTCGAGCTGCACGGCGCACTCAACAGAAAAGTGGAGCAGGTTCTGGACGACAATGGTCGAAAGCGGACGTTTGCTTAGCTGACTGAAACCGCCCGGCCGGGCCATGCCAGCCATGAAATGACGGCCCATGGTTTGCGCGCGATGATATCAAGGCTGGTGAAGGAAAGCGGAAAGTGGCCCCCGGACGCGACCGAGCGCGCGAAGGAACGGGTGCAGCGCGACTCACACGCGCCTTGCCACCACCGACCTCACGGTGTCGGAACGGTGCTTCCCGGCGTGATGACGATGTCGTTGTTGGTGAGCGCGGTGCCAGGGATCAGCGTGGCGATGATCTGTGCCGCTCCCGAACTGGTGCCGTCCGCGTCGTAGAACAGGCGACCGGTCGCCTGATCGTACAGGAGCTGCGGACCCGCAGCGGTGGCGGCGACGCCTAGCACGAACTGCGCCGCGGTGATGGTCGCGCCGGTAAAGCCGGTGAAGGTACCCTCGCTCAGCGAGATCCGGTCGCCTTGCGCCGCGCTGAAGTCGGCGATCACGTCGGCATTGCCTATACCCACGTCGGCAAAGTGAAAGGTGTCCGCGCCGCCCAGCCCGGTCAGCGTATCGACCCCCGCGCCACCCGCCAGCACGTTGCGCCCGAAATTGCCGCTGATGCTGTTGTTCCCGGCATTGCCCTGCAGCACCAGATTGTCGAGCGCGCGCGCGTCGGCGGCAATGAGATTTTCGATGTTTGCGCCGAACAGACCCAGATTGAAATTGCTGCTGGTGAACACCGTGTCCGTGCCGGCATTCGGGAACTCCTCGGCGCGGTCGTCGGCAGAATAGACCCGATAAATGTCGTCACCAACGCCGCCGCGCAACGTGTCGCCTAGGCCGGCCGGGGCACCGCCGCCGTCGAGAATATTGTTGCCGTTGTTCCCGATGATGAGTTGCGCGCCCGAATTGCCGATCAGATAGACGTCGCCGGTCGCCGCATCCGCCCGCAGATCATCGATCGCGACGTCTTCGGCCAACGCGTAGCCGCCGATCGTGCCTTCGAAGACGACAAGGTCGAAGGTCTGCGTGAAGCCGTTGGGTGCCAATCCGGTTTCGATGATGACATCGTCCGCGCTGTCGACGCGATAGACGTCGCTGCCGGCACCGCCCACCAGCGTGTCGGCCCCACCCCCGCCGATCAACGTCTCTGAAAGCGGCCGATCCGTGCCGTAAATCGTTTGGCCAAACTCATTGCCGGTGATCAATGCTGGCCCGCCACCAAGCCGCAGGACTTCCACCTCGCTGCCTGCGCCAAGGACGAACGGTTCGCCGGCCGCACCGGCGAAGGTGATCGTGTCAAACCCGCCACCGACCGCTTCCAGTACGATATCGGCCTGGCCGAGGAGGTCGTCGATGCTTTCCAGAATGTAAAAATCATCCCCACCGAGGCCGATCAACGTGTCCGCGCCGCCGCCGCCCACGAGCGTGTTCGCCGCCATATTGCCGATGATCTGGTTGTCGGCGACATTGCCGGTCAGCACGATGCCGGTGGTCGTGCTGCTGTGGTCGGCGACCGACAGGGTTTCGACCACGCCGAATGCCGTCGCCAGCGAATAGCTGGAGCTGGTGAATATCGTATCGACCCCGCCCGCGTCGGTTCCGGCGATCCCTGATCTGGTAGCGAAGTCGTAAATCTCCTCGCTCACCACATCGGCGGCGCTGTAGGCGCGATAGATGTCGCCGCCGCCGCCGCCATAGAGCGTGTCGCCCGCACCGCTCGCGCCGGCCGCGCCGTTCAGGATGTTCTTGCCGTTGTTGCCGACGATCTGCTGACTTAAGCTGTTGCCGACCAGGAAGACGTTGCCGGCGGCACCGGCGAGCAGCCGGTCGACATTGACTCCGTCGGCCAGGGCATAGCCGCCGGTCGTGCCGTTGAACTGCACCACGTCGACGGTCGGGGTCACGCCATTAGCCGCAAAGCCGCTTTCGATGATCACGTCGTCGGCGGAATCGACGAAATAGTCATCTTCGCCGCCACCGCCGGCCAGCGTGTCGGCGCCGCCGCCGCCGTCCAGCGTTTCGTCGAAATCACCGGCGGCACCATTGATCCGCTGGGCGAATTCGTTGCCGAAGACCTGGTTGACGTTGGCGCTCAGGTTGATGACGTCGATCGACGCCCCCGCGTTCAGGATGAAGGTCGGGGCGACCCCCAGCGCGAAATTGATCGTGTCGGTGCCGGCCGAATCGATGATGGTGATGTTGCCCAGGCCGCCGATGACATAGGTGTCGTCGCCGTCCAGGCCGATCAGCGTGTCGTCGCCGTCGCCGCCGCCGTTCAATGTGTTGTTGCCGAAATTGCCGATGATCGTCTGGGTGCTGCCGTTACCGGTCGGCACCAGCGCTTCGGTGCCGCTGTGCGTCGCCGCCGACAGCGTTTCAATGATGACCCCGGCGGCGAGGGTGAAGGTGGCGACGGCCTGGCCCGCCGCCTGCAGCGACGCTGCGTCGATAAAGGCGATGTCGGCACCGCCATCGGAGTCGACCAGCACATCATTGGGGTTGCGCACGACGAAAATGTCGTTGCCGCCGTTGCCGATCAGCGTATCGCCCCGACCCGGCTCCGACGTGTTGCGACCGCCGTCGAGCAGGCCATCGAACAGGCTGCCTTCGATTTGCTGGGCAAAGTCGTTGCCGACGAACGACACACCGGCATTGAATATCGAGATGATCTCGATCCGGGCGCCCGGGCTCAACGCATGGGAAGCAAGGGCGTTGAGCCGATCGACTTCGCCGGGTCGATCCTCAACGATCAACAGGCCCGAGACTGGAAAGTTCACGAAGTATCGGTCTTCGCCGTCTCCGCCGACCAGGGTGGCGCCGTTATGGGCGAATAAAAGGTCATCGCCGGCGCCGCCGACCACGCTGTCGGCACCCTCGGCAACCAGACGATCGTCGCCACCATTGCCGAAGATGGTCTCCGCCAGACTACTTGTGCCCCTGATCGTGTCCGGGCCATCGGTGCCGATGAAGATCGCCATGTGCTGCGCTTCCCCTGGGTCGCATATCCGCGCGCGTCCGTGATAACGCCCGCTCCGCATCGACCCGGCATTGCCAAGGTGGCGCGATTCCCGTCAATCAGCGCGCACGTCTCCACGTCTCATGTCCGTTGTTAGCGCGTCGCACGTGGCGTTCGTTGACGAGGGCTCAACCAAAGCGGTTTTTGACCCTCGATCTGTTAACCGGCTTGCCCTGTGCCGGCTCTGTGGCGACCGGATACAGCGTTAATTGCCGCGCTGAAAAACGTGCCCGCACTTCAACCAGAGGCTTCGGGATGCTATTTCAACTTGCGATGGACCAGCCCGCTTCCCGGTCGAAGTCACGAACGGCGTCGACCGCCGCAGATTGGGCACCCGGCGAAGCGCGCTGGACCCCGGCGATCGTCCATCCCGAGACACCCATATTGGTCAATGTCTCGACCGATGCAGTGCCACCAGCCGATCGCTTCGCATACTGGTGCAACATCGCGTACTATCACTTCGAAGCTATGCCGCGACCGGTCGACGCGCCGCTATTCTCGGCGGAGGTGCATGGTGCGTTGATGCGAACCGTCGAAATTTATCGCTACCGGTCGGATGCGGTGCGCGGGGTGCGCACCACCCGCCAGATCGAGCGCGATGGCGGCGATATGATCAGCATCGGGTTCGTAATCGAAGGCGAGCGCCAGGCCACCCAGCAAGGCGATCGCATCACGCGCGCGGGGCCCGGAAATCTCTTCGTCTACGATGCGGCGCGCCCATGCGAATTGGGCTGGACGGCGCACCGGGGCATGCACGTCGGATTGCCACGCCGCACCGTGGTTCGGGCGCTGGGCCATGATGTGCCGCGCCCCAGCGTGCTGATCGATCAACTTAACCGGACGTCGTCGATCACGCTGCTTCGCCGCCAGTTCGAAATGGTCTTGGACCTGCTGCCGATGGTTGAGCCGCACGCCGCTGCGTTGATGCTCGACCAACTTGTGCAGACGATCAGCTTCGCCCTCATGCGGATCGAAGCTGGGCCGATTGAGGGTGATGCGACGCGAAGGCGGGCGCTTTATTCGGTCGCCATGATGGTGATCGACCGGCATCTTTCATCACCGGGCCTGAGCCCCGATTTGCTGGCCAATCGCCTCAACTGTTCGCGTGCGACACTCTATCGCGCCTTTGCCGATCAAGGCACATCGATTGCCGCCGTCATCCATCAGCGTCGGTTCGAGCGCGCCAGGCGGTTGTTGCGTACCCTCCCTGCCAGCGTAGCCGTGAGCGAGATCGCAACCCGCTGCGGCATCTATGACACGATCAATTTCAGCCGGCGCTATCGGTCGCGTTTCGGCTGTACGCCGAGCGACGAACGCGCCGACCCGCCCTGCGACAACGCGACGTCTCGATTGCGACACCAGGATTAGCGCTGGCGCCGCCTGATGTGGATTATCCTCCGAACGCGAAGCGCGGGGGCGGAAAAATGCAGGTACGGACGTTCATCGACAGGCCATTGTATCTGAACACGCTGGGCGTGAATGCGACCACCATGCTTTCCAACTTCGTCCGCCCGCAAATGCTGGGCGACGAGACCGTCGACGGGACGCGCTCAGTCTATCTGTTCGGCGGCCGTAGCTCGATCCGCCGATATTGCGATGCCGTCCGCTTTACGGTCAGCGCGCGGGGCGCGCTGTACATGCAGGTTGCGCGCGGCAGCTATGGCCTTTTCAAGCCGCGAGCTGATTACAAGGACAAGAACCTCGAGATGCAGTTCGCGAACGAGATCGGTGCCTACAAGCTCAAGACGGTCACGCTTGTCGCCATCTGCGCGACCGCGCCTGACGTCGACACCACTTACATGTTTGACGAATCCGGCGTGATGCACACCAAGGTCTCGAGCACGCGAATTGGCATGGCGTTGGCCGAATGGGATGAAATGGATCTGCGGATGCGGAAGTCGACTGCGGGCCCGTCCATGACCAAGACCGACTACAATCATGCCAAGTCTTACCTGGCAGGCCAGAAGGATGCACTGAGCAACTATGGCGACACCATGGACGCGCTGTTCCCAGGCCGAGTCAAAAACACCGGTCGATGGTTGAAGGGCACGCCGCCGCTCAACGAGTAAGGAGCGCGTCGCTTCCGGGGGGCGAACACTTGACCAGGTGTCGTCTAAAATGTGCGTGCGGCGAGGCTCCCGTTCGCACCAAGTCGTTCCGGAGCTAAGGCGTCGGAACGGTCGTTCCGGGCGTGATGACGAAGTCCGGTTCTCTCAGGGCTATCGTTCCAGCGTCTCACCGTGCTTGGGACGCCGCGCTGGCGACCCGCTCCGCGGCAAAATCATCGCGATGTGCACGGCCTGAAGTTAGGGTCTCGGGGATGGGACGATTATCCGGGCCATCCGCGCAAGTGGGCCAATGGCGTGACGTTTCCGGGGCGCAACGCTGGCCAGGTCGCGGCCTGGCGGTGCTCGCCGCTCACGCCACTTGCCACCGCGACCAGATTCCGGCATTGCCCTGATATACTATATATTATATTGTCGTGCCGGGCTTACGGAGGATGGATTATGAACGGCACGATTAGATCGTTTCGACTGGCTCCACGGAGGCATGGCGTCGACCTGCAAAGGTTTGAACGAAACGCTGTCCAGAAATTCGTATTGCGAGCAGCCACATCGTTCAGTGCGCTCATCGTCACCTGCGCTCTAGGGCCGGTGACCTTCGCACAAACCCCCGCGCCGGTGAATGTGACGTTGAGCCAGAGCCAGCCGGGTCCCTTCACCGACGCCGTGCGGCCGAACGTCTCGATCAACTCCTACTGGTTGAACGATCAGAACGCCGCGATCTTCTTCAATTCGACCACGGTGGCGCAGCTCTTCAATACCCTCGGCGGGTCAGACGCCGTGCGGCGCCTGCGCATCGGTGGATCGGGCGGCGACACCACGTTCTGGACGAGCACGAACGAGCCGACCCCGGCATGGGCAACCTATGTCCCTGGATCGACGACGCAAGATGGTCGCGGCCGGATCACGCCCGCGAGCCTTACGGCGCTCCGGAACTTCGTCAATCGTACCGGTTGGGGCATCGTCCTCACGGTCAACCTGCGTCAACGGGTCGCGTCGCCAGCGTCCGACGCGGCCCGAGCGGCGAATTTCGTCGCTGCGGCTCGCGCGCAGCTCGGATCCGGCCTCGCGGCCGTCCAGGTCGGCAACGAACCCGACCTCTATGGCGTCTATGGGGGCGGAAGCGGTCCGGGGACGTATTTTTCGCACTGGCGTCAGTATCGTACGGCGATCGAGCAGGCTGCGCCGAACACGCGCTATTACATGGCCGCGACGGCAAGTATTGGCGGGTTTCTCGACGCATTCGTCCAGAACGAGCTGGCCCTGCCGTCGCCGGACATCAACGCGCTGACCGCCCATCACTATAATGGATGTGCCACCAACTTCGGCTCGATCAGCAACCTGACGAGCAGAGGGGTGTATGACGGGCAGATCAATGCCGCGCAATTTATCGTCAGCCGTGCCGCAAATCCCGACCTGAACGTCCCGGCGGTTCTGGACGAGCGCAATTCCTATTCTTGTGCCGGTCGGCCGGCGGTCAGCAACAGCTTCGCCGCGGCGCTCTGGACGCTGGACAGCAGCCTGTTGTTCGCGCGCGAAGGAATCCAGCGCCATTACCTGCATTCGATGTTCGGCCGCTGCGGCGACATCGCGCCGGAATATGGCTGGTACTCGCTGTTCTGCTCGCCCGATGACGCCGCGCGCAACGCCGGCGCCGTCCAGGCGGCCGTGCCCTTTTACGGCGCGCTCGCGGCACGGCTGGTCGGCTCGGGTCATTTCCTGCCGGTCACCTTTGCCAACAGCGACGATCTCAACCAGACGCGCGTCTATGCGCTCCGTGCCGCAAGTGGCAACGGGCTGACCGTCGTCGTCGTCAACTATAGCGATCCGGACTCGTCGTCGAGCCGTGTGGTAAATGTCGATCTCGGGCGCCTTTACGCCAGCGCCAGCAGCATCGTGCTGCAGACATCATCCGCCAGCGATCTGTCGGCGACAACGACCGCCGGGATCACCCTGGGCGGTGGCAGCGTATCGACGACCGGGGTGTTCAGCGGCGCGACCTGGACCAACGTCCCCGTCACGCCGGTGGGTGGCTCGAACTCCAGCATCGCGATCACATCGCAGCCGGCGACAGCCACGATCATTCGACTGAACTAGCGTGGCCGATCGACTGAATGGATCGGCACCAGGACAACGGGACACCCAGGCAGGCGGAAAGCTCGGCCTGGGCGCCCTGTGTCTCATCATCATCGGCGTCGCGGCGGTCGTGACGGCGGCGACGTGGCTGCTCCTGTTCGGCGCCGCGCGGGACAACGGACCGTCGGGCGCGGCGGGCGAGATCAAGGTCGAACGCGCGCCTGCAGCCGGCGGGTCGGCGGCACCTGCGGTTGAATTGCGCAACGTCATTCGGCCCATCGGCGAGGGATATGTGCTCAAACATGTCGACATGAGCTCGAGTGATCCCTCAGCGTCGCTCCAGGCGCCGGACGGCACGGTGGCGACATGGCGGGCGGGGGTGCAACTGCCTGACGGCACGCGCCTCGAGCGGATCGGGCCATCCTATGTGATCCTGGGCCGGGGTGGCGAAACGCGCCGCATTGGCGTGGAAGTCACCGAGGTACCAGCTATGGCCTTGCGCAAGGATGGCCGGGCGCTCGGCACGCCGACGCCTGGCGCGCCTTCGGAGTGAATAGAGACGTGGCGCGGCGGCTCCGCTCAGAACTGGCGACGAGCCGCTCAGTGCGCCCTGATCCCGTGCGCCATTCACTGCAGGTGCCTCCACCTGGCGGCGCGCCGGGCCTGACCTCGCGACCTGCCGGATGATCATTTCGTCCACTGCTGATTTCCGTGAGGCGGCCCGCCGCCGTGTGCCCCGTTTCCTGTTCGATTATGCGGATGGCGGTGCCTATGCCGAGGACACGATGCGCCGCAACGTCAGCGACCTGTCGGCGATCGCGCTGCGCCAGCGGGTGCTGAAGGACGTCGCGACGATCGACCTGACGACACAGATCCTGGGCATGCAGCAGGACCTGCCCGTCATGCTCGGCCCCGTCGGCATCAGCGGCATGTATGCCCGGCGGGGCGAGGTGCAGGCCGCGCGCGCCGCCACGCGTGCGGGCATCCCGACGTGCCTGTCGACCGTGTCGATCTGCGGGATCGAGGACGTCGCCGCCGCCGCGCCCGACCGCTTCTGGTTCCAGCTCTACGTGATCCGCGACCGTGGCTTCATGCGCGACCTGATCGCGCGCGCCAAGGCGGCGGGCGCGAAGGCGCTGGTGTTCACCGTCGACATGCCGGTGCCCGGCGCGCGCTATCGCGACGCGCATTCGGGCATGTCGGGCCCGAACGCAGCGGTTCGGCGCGTCGCGCAGGCGATGGGCAAGCCCGGCTGGGCCTGGGACGTGGGCGTCATGGGGCGGCCGCATACGCTGGGCAACCTGGCGGCGGTGCTTGGCCGCAACAGCGGGCTCAACGACTATATCGGCTGGCTGGGGGCCAATTTCGATCCGTCGATCCAGTGGCGCGATCTCGGCTGGATCCGCGAGCTGTGGGACGGCCCGCTGGTCATCAAGGGCATATTGGACCCCGACGATGCACGCGAAGCCGCGGCGCTGGGTGCCGACGCGATCGTCGTGTCGAACCATGGCGGACGCCAGCTCGACGGGGTGATGTCGTCGGCACGCGCGCTGCCGACGATCGCGGATGCGGTCGGCGACCGG
>NZ_LSHX01000030.1 GCF_001555965.1 Sphingomonas sp. CCH21-G11 | reverse complement strand
GGGGTGGAGGGAGCGACGCAGCTGAGCAGAATGAACGGCGCGAGCCCTGCCACCGTCGTCGCGCGCTGGCGTTTCGTAAAGGGCTGAAACCCCGTCATTTCCCTCGCTCGCTCATTGCCAGGACCATGCCTGCTTCCGCGTGAACACCAAATGTAGGCAGACACAGCTTGCGACAGGCCGCAAGAAAGCAGCGACGAGCCGTGTTTTCGGCGAGTCGAGCCGCGGAACCTTCGGCCGTTCAGGGGAGGAGGACGGTATCGACGGCGGTTTCAAGCCGATCGGGGTAGTCGAGCGTGTAGTGGAGGCCCCGGCTTTCGCGCCGCTGGAGCGCGCAGCGGACGATCAGTTCGGCCGATTGCAGCAGGTTGCGCAGCTCGATCAGGTCGGGCGTGACGCGGAAATGGCCGTAATAGTCGTTCACTTCCTCGGTCAGCAGGCGGATGCGGTGCGCCGCGCGCTCCAGTCGCTTGGTGGTGCGCACGATGCCGACATAATTCCACATGAAGCGGCGGATTTCGGTCCAGTTCTGCTTGATGACGACTTCCTCGTCCGAATCGGTCACGCGGCTCTCGTCCCAGGGGCGAATGGCGGGCGGCGGCGGCAGGGCGTCCCAGTTGGCCGCGATGTGCGCGGCGGCGGCTTCCCCGAACACGAAGCATTCGAGCAGGCTGTTCGACGCCAGGCGATTGGCGCCGTGCAGGCCGGACTGCGTGACTTCGCCCGCCGCATACAGCCCGGGCAGGTCGGTGCGCCCGTCGCGGTCGACGACGACGCCGCCACAGGTATAATGCTGGGCCGGCACCACCGGGATCGGCTCGTGCGTCATGTCGATGCCAAGTCCGGTCAGCTTGGCATGGATGGTCGGGAAATGCGCGGCGACGAAGTCCGCCCCGCGATGGCTGATGTCGAGATGGACGTAATCGAGCCCGAACCGCTTGATCTCCGCGTCGATCGCGCGCGCCACCACATCGCGGGGTGCCAGTTCCAGCCGCTCGGGATCGTAATAGGCCATGAAGCGCTTATGCGTGACCGGGTTGATCAAATGCCCGCCCTCACCCCGCACCGCTTCGGTGATCAGGAAATTCTTGACCTCGAGGTGGAACAGGCAGGTCGGGTGGAACTGCATGAACTCCATGTTGGAAACGCGCGCCCCCGCCCGCCACGCCATGGCGATGCCGTCACCGGTCGCGCCGCGGGGCGCGGTGGAGAACTGATAAGTGCGCCCCGCCCCGCCGGTCGCCAGCACCGTCGCGCGCGCGGTGAACAGCTCGACCCGCCCGGTTGCGCGGTTGACCGCATAGACGCCATGGACATGCCCCGCGCCCGAATAGCGCAGCTCGTGCCGGCTGGTCGCCAGGTCGATGCAGATCATGTCGGGGACAAGCGTGATGTTGGGATTGGCATGCGCGGCCTTCAGCAACGCTTCCTGCACCGCCCAGCCCGTCGCGTCGTCGACATGAACGATGCGGCGGTGGCTGTGCCCGCCCTCGCGCGTCAGGTGCAGCGTGTTGCCGTCCATGTTGAACGGCACGCCCAGCTCGACGAGCCGCGCGATGGCGGCGGGCGCGCCCTCGACCACGAACTCGACGGTGGCGCGATCGTTTAGGCCCGCGCCGGCGATCATCGTGTCCTCGACATGATTGTCGAACGTGTCGCCGGGTTCGAGCACCGCGGCGATCCCGCCCTGTGCCCAGGCAGTCGACCCTTCGTTCATCGCCCCCTTCGCCAGCACGGTGACGCGGAACCGGCCGGCCAGGTTGAGCGCCGCGGTAAGCCCGGCCGCGCCCGAGCCGATGACCAGGATGTCGGTAGAATGCGGGTCGTGGGTCAAGGTGGAGCCGTCTCTTCGGATGAACCCTCTCCCGCACGCGGGAGAGGGTTGGGTGAGGGCTTGTCGCGCACCGCGCAGAGGATCACAAGCTGATCGAGGATCGACTGCAGCACGCCCTGCTCGTTTTCCATCACCTCGTGATTCCAGAAGCGAAGGACGTGATAGCCCGCGTCGTTCAAGTCGGCCGTGCGCCGCCGATCGGCTTCGGTCCCATGCTGGCCGCCATCGAGTTCGACAATGAGACGCGCCTCGACGCACAGGAAATCGGCGATGTAGCGGCCGACCGTCGCCTGTCGCCGGAACTTGTACCCGCCGAGCTGACGATTGCGCAGGGATTGCCAGAGACGCTTCTCAACTTCGGTCGCGTTGTGGCGCAGTGACCGTGCATACGGGTTGGTGCGGCCAATCGCGGGCATTTGGGCTGCGTAGCGTAACGAAGGCTCGCACCCAACCCTCAAGAAGGCCCCTCACCCAACCCTCTCCCGCTTGCGGGAGAGGGCTTTCAGGTGTCTGCAGAGCCAAGTCACGAATAGTCGCAACTGAACAGCGCACCGCCCTGTTGATCGGGATCGGGCCGGACCTCGAGCGTGTATTCGTAGCCATCCGGCGGCCCCAATTGCACTGCCTCCCCTACTTTCGCGGGAAATCCACGTGCGCGTAGTGCGCCCGCGAGTTCCTCCGCCGGAACATTGAAATGGTACGCCACTCCTCCAGGATCTCCGCCTTCAGGCGACCACTGAACGATACGACGCAGCGGCAGGCCGAACATGGTGCCCGAGACGGGCAGACCAATGGTCCAATAGCCATCGTGCTGTTCTACTCGGATCGATCCGAACGCACTTCGGAGTCGATCAGGCACAACGAGTCGACCCGGGCGAAAACCGGCATTGGCATCGCCGCCGACCATTGCTCGAATGAAGCGATCATGTGCGGGTGCGGCCTCGCAGATCGTCGGGTTTGTAAAGGACAGGAAAGCGTCGAGATCGGTCGGCGGACCCAAAGTCGATTGCACGCATCCAGCGAGCGCCACCGCGCACAGGCATGGCACCGCCGCTCTCAAGACGTCGTCGCCCGCGTCAGATTAAGGAACACGTCCTCCAGGTCCGGATCGCGGGTCACCACGTCGACGATGCCGTAGCCGCTGGCCTGGACGGCGGCGAGGACGTCGCCGGCGTTCACTTCGTCCTTTGAATAAGTGATCGCCAGCACCCGGTCGCCCTTCAGCGTGATCTTCTGGAAGCATGCGGCCTCGGGCGGCGCAGCGACGTCGCGGTCGACGGTCACCTCGACCTGCTTTTCGCGCGCCATGCCGACCAGCGCGCGGGTCGGTTCATTGGCGATCAGCCGGCCATGGTTGATGATGGCGATGCGGTCGCACAGCTCCTCGGCCTCCTCGAGGTAATGCGTGGTCAGCACCACCGTCACCCCGCCCTGGTTCAACTCGCGCACGAATGCCCAGAGCTGCTGGCGAAGCTCGATATCGACGCCCGCGGTCGGCTCGTCGAGCACCAGCACGGGCGGCGAATGCACCATTGCCTTGGCCACCATCAGCCGCCGCTTCATCCCGCCCGACAGCGTGCGCGAATAGGCGTTGGCCTTGTCCTCCAGCCGCATCGCGCGCAGCAGCTCCATCGTGCGGCGCCTGCCCTTGGGCACGCCATAGAGGCCGGCCTGGTTCTCCAGCGTTTCGGCCGGGGTGAAGAAGGGGTCGAAGGTGATTTCCTGATTGACGATGCCGATCGACGCCTTGGCATTGCGGGGGTGCTGGTCGATGTCGAAGCCCCAGATCGAGGCGCGCCCGGCGGTCTTGTTGACCAGCCCCGCCAGCACATTGATCAACGTCGACTTGCCCGCGCCATTTGGGCCGAGCAGGCCGAAGATCGACCCGCGCCGGACGCTGAAGCTGACATCGCTCAGCGCCTGCTTGCCGCCCTTGTAGGTCTTGGACAGACCGTCGATTTCGATTGCCGCGTCCTGCATGCTCCGCGACCTAAGCCGCCGTCCCGCCCGAGCCAAGCGGAATCGATTCGGCAATTGTCGCGCGGCTTTTGGCTTGCTAACGCCGCGAGCCATGATCCCGCCGCCCGAAGTGATCCGCGTCACCACCCCCCGCGTCAGCTGTGACGGCGCTGGCGACATCGCGCCCGCGCTCGGCCATCCCCGCGTGTTCCTGCAGATCGACGAGCATGGCTATGTCGATTGCGGCTATTGCGACCGGCGCTTCGTGCTGATCGGCGGCCCCGCCGACGGCGCGGACCAGGGCAAGCTGCCCGATATCTCATCGGGTGCAAGCCTCTAGCCGCTGCTGCGGATGACAGCCCGGATGACAGGGCGCGATTGCTGCCTATATTCGGGCGATGATCCACGCCCCCGACCCCCGTGCCTTCCTGTACCGCGACGGCCTTGACCCCGACACCGCGCAGAAACTGACCGCCCAGTTGCTGGCGCGCGCCGATGATGGCGAGCTGTACCTGCAATATCGCAAGTCCGAAGCATTCGGGTTCGACGATGGGCGGCTGAAGACCGCGTCTTACAATACCGATGCCGGGTTCGGGCTGCGCGCGGTGTCGGGCGAAACCACCGCATTTGCCCATGCCAACGAGCTGTCGGCCGCCGCGATCGCGCGCGCGGGCGAGACCATGGCGCTGATCGATCCCGCGAGCGGCCCGCGCGCCGCGCCGCCGCCGCGCACCAACCGGCACCTCTATACCGATGCCGATCCGATCGACCTGATCCCGTTTGCCGACAAGGTCGCGATCTGCCAGACGATCGACGCGGCGGCCCGCGCCCGCGACCCGCGCGTCGTCCAGGTCTCGGTCAGCCTGCTCGGCAGCTGGAGCGTGGTCGAGATCGTCCGCCCCGACGGCTTCACCGCCACCGACATCCGCCCGCTCACCCGCCTCAACGTCTCGATCGTCGTCGAGCAGAATGGCCGGCGCGAAACCGGCAGCTTCGGCACCGGCGGCCGCGCGCTGTATGACCGGCTGCTGACGCCGGAGACCTGGAACCGCGCGATCGACGAGGCGCTGGCCCAGGCGCTGGTCAACCTGGAAGCGGTCGATGCGCCGGCGGGCGACATGCCGGTGCTGCTCGGCCCCGGCTGGTGCGGCGTGCTGCTCCACGAAGCGGTCGGCCACGGGCTGGAGGGCGATTTCAATCGCAAGGGGACGAGCGCCTTTTCCGGCCGTATCGGCCAGCGCGTCGCCGCGCCGGGCGTGACCGTGGTCGATGACGGATCGATCCTCGACCGGCGCGGGTCACTGACCATCGACGATGAAGGCACGCCGACGCGCGAGAACATCCTGATCGAGGACGGCATCCTAAAGGGCTATATCCACGACCGGCTCAACGCGCGGTTGATGGGGGTCGAGCCGACCGGCAACGGCCGGCGCGAAAGCTTTGCCCATGCGCCGATGCCGCGCATGACCAACACCTTCATGCGCGCCGGGCGCGACGACCCGGCCGAGCTGATGACGCGGGTGAAGAAGGGCATCTATGCCAAGTCGTTCGGCGGCGGCCAGGTCGACATCGTGTCGGGCAAGTTCGTGTTCTCCTGCACCGAAGCCTATAAAATCGAGGACGGCCGGCTGGGCGCGCCGATCAAGGGCGCGACGCTGATCGGCGACGGTCCGACCGTGCTGACCAAGGTGTCGGGCATCGGCCACGATTTCGCGCTCGACGAAGGCATCGGCATGTGCGGCAAGGGCGGGCAGAGCGTACCGGCGGGCGTGGGCCAGCCGACCTTGCTGGTCGATGGGCTGACGGTCGGCGGGACGGCGGTGTGAGCGACTACACGCCCGTCAGCATCATGTCGTATGCAGAGATGATCTGATACCGGTGCCGAGCAAGCGATGCGACATGGGCTTGAAGCTCAGTCCGACTAACCGCCGCAGCAAACTGGGTGATCAGCGCGTAGTTGCGACCATCCAGGTCGAAAACCGGGTTCAGGCGCGGTCGTAACGCCGGAGGGTCCTCGACCGGCACCAGCGGCGCGACGAGTCTGGTGGAGAGGTTGGCGAGCGCGTCGGCCTGGCAATCAAGCAGGAGCTGCCCGTCGCGATTTGCGTAGACGTCGAATTGCGCCATCAAAAGAGGCGATAGCGCTCAAGCGGCAGGCCGTTCTGTTCGACCCACGTATTGACACTTTCCGCCCATTCCCGGTTGTCATCGCGCCAGCGCTTCTGACGTTCCTCGTGGCTTGCAACGCGAAGCGCAGCCTCGCAAACCTGTGACAGATTTAGCCCAACCTCGCGCGCGGCGGCCACGACTCCGGTATCAAGCGACAGGTTGACGGGTTTGCGCTTGCCTGAAGAGACTGGATCAGGCTTCATGCGCAAAGAATATGCGCACGAGATGATAGCGTCAACATGATCGCTGCCGGACGGCGGGAGAAAAAGCGAATGGCCGAGTTCTTCGACAGCGTGAACGACGATCACCGGGCCTTCATCGCGCGGCAGCCGGTGTTCTTCGTCGCGACCGCGGCAGAGGGCGCGCGGATCAATTTGAGTCCCAAGGGCATGGACAGTTTCCGGGTGCTCGACGACCGCCGCGTCGCCTATCTCGACCTGGGCGGATCGGGCAACGAGACGCAGGCGCATCTGAACGCCGACGGGCGCATCACCATCATGTTCTGCGCGTTCGACAATCCCGCGCTGATCCTGCGCATCTATGGCCGAGGCAGCTGCACCGTGGCGGGCGACCCCGGCTATGACGCGCTGGCGGCGCATTTCTCGCGCCTGCCCGGCGCGCGGCAGATTTTCGAGATTGCGGTCGACAGCATACAGACGAGCTGCGGCTGGGGCGTGCCGCATATGGCGTTGGAACGCGAGCGCAAGACGCTGGTCAAATACCACGCGACCCAGGATGCCGGGGTAAGGCTGGCCCGGATTGCCGACCGCACGCACAGCATCGATGGCCTGCCGGTGCGGGTGCAGACGGTCATGCCCGCCGCCGACCCCATCGCGTGAACGTGCCCGCAACCCCCCGCCCCGGTGCGTTGACCGGGCTGATCCCCCGCATCATTCGCTGGATCGAGACGCTGGGCCGCCGCGCCGCACCACCCCCCGGCGACGAGCCGCCCCGCCTGGCCGAACTGGGGCGGTATGACCGCATGGAGGCGCATATCATCATCGGCCGGCTGGAGGCGGAAGGCATTCCGGCGGTGACGTTCGACGGCGAAATGAGCCTGGGCGATGGCAGCGCGCTGCTGATCCCGGCGCGCGTGATGATCGATGCCGATGACATGATGGCCGCGCGCCGCATCGTCGCGGCACGCTGAAGCCACGCGGCACTGCCTTGTTTTTGAGCACGCTTTAGCAGCTGCACAATTTTAACACATTTGTAACGTGTCGATCGCCCCGGCTAGCGCGGAACCGCGGGCGTACGAGCCTTGGCATGTCTTTTGCACTGCAGCACGACGGGAGCACGATAAGGGGGTCGAATGAAACTCGTCATCGCCATCATCAAGCCGTTCAAGCTCGATGACGTCCGCGAAGCCCTGATGGCGATCGGCGTCGCGGGCATGACCGTCACCGAGGTCAAGGGGTTCGGCCGCCAGAAGGGCCAGACCGAAATCTATCGCGGCGCCGAGTACAGCACCAACATGGTGCCCAAGATCAAGATCGAGCTGGTCTGTGCCGACGATCTCGCCAGCCGTGCGGTGGAGGCGATCCAGGCCGCTGCCAACACCGGCGCGATCGGTGACGGCAAGATCTTCGTCCTCGACGTCGGCCAGGCGGTGCGCATCCGCACCGGCGAAACCAACGAGACCGCGCTGTGAGCCAGGGGGGTTCCATGAAGCAATTGACGAAATATGCCGGCGCGGCCGGCCTGACGCTGTTCGCCGCCCTGCCCGCCTGGGCGCAGGAAGCGGCTGCGGCCGCACCGGCGACGCCATTCACGCCGACCGCCGAAATGGTCAACAAGGGCGATGTCGCCTGGATGCTGGTCGCCTCCGCACTGGTGCTGATGATGTCGGTGCCGGCGCTGGCGCTGTTCTATGGCGGCCTGGTGCGCACCAAGAACATGCTGAGCGTGCTGATGCAGGTGCTGACGATCGTCTGCGTGGCCGCGATGGTGTGGTTCAGCTGGGGCTATTCGATGGCCTTCACCAATGGCGGCGACCTGAACAAATATGTCGGCGGCTTCTCCAAGGTTTTCCTGGCCGGCGTTGATCCGACCACGCTGGCGGCGACCTTCTCCAACAGCGTCTACCTGCCCGAATATGTCTTCGTCATCTTTCAGATGACCTTTGCCTGCATCACGCCCGCGCTGATCGTCGGCGCGTTCGCCGAGCGGGTGAAGTTCACGCCGCTGATCCTGTTCACGGTCGCATGGCTGACGCTCGCCTATTTCCCGATCGCGCACATGGTTTGGTACTGGGCGGGCCCGGATTTCCTGCACGCCGCCCCCGATGACAGCGGTCTGCTGTGGGGCTGGGGCGCGCTCGATTTCGCAGGGGGCACCGTGGTGCACATCAATGCGGGCGTCGCCGGGCTGATCGGCTGCATCATCATCGGCCCGCGCGTTGGCTACAAGAGCGAGCCGATGCCCCCGCACAGCCTGGTGATGACGATGATCGGCGCGTCGCTGCTGTGGATCGGCTGGTTCGGCTTCAACGCCGGGTCGGGCCTGGAAGCAAATGCGTTCGGCGCGCTGGCCTTCATCAACACCTTCACCGCCACGGCGGCAGCGGGCGCGACCTGGGCGATCATCGAACAGATCGTCCACAAGAAGCCGTCGCTGCTGGGTGCGGCCTCGGGCGTCGTCGCCGGTCTGGTCGCGATCACCCCGGCGGCGGGCTTTGCCCATCCCGGCACCGCGATCCTGCTCGGCGCGGTCGCCTCGGTCGTCTGCTTCTTCTTCGTCACCACGGTGAAGAACAAGCTGAACTATGACGACACGCTGGATGTATTCGGCATCCACGCGGTGGGCGGCATCGTCGGCGCGGTCGGGACCGGCATCGTCGCCAACCCCGACTTCGGCGGACAGGGCTGGATCGACTACACCGCGCCGGTCGCCAAGGCGGGCGTCTATGACATGGGCGCGCAGATCATGACGCAGATCTGGGCGGTCGGCACGACGATCGTGTGGACCGGCGTGGTCAGCGCCGCGCTGTTCCTCGCGCTCAAATATACGATCGGCCTGCGCCCGACCAAGGACGTCGAAGTCGAGGGTCTCGACATCAACGAACATGGCGAGCGCGCCTACAACTACTGAGTTTGCCGGGGCGGGCGGTGTCCGCCGCCCGCCCCGGTCCCGAGTTCCTCCTGCGGACCCCTGGCCCGGTGTGAAAGCACCGGGCCATTTTTTATCATCGGCCCGTCAGCCCCGGGATCGCGACCACCCTATCACGCGGCCAGATGCGCGCGAACAAAATCGGCGCAGCGTTCGCCGATCATGATCGAGGGCGCGTTGGTGTTGCCGCTGACCAGCTTGGGCATGATCGACGCATCCGCCACCCACAGCCCGTCCACCCCACGCACGCGCAGTTGCGGATCGCAAACCGCATCCGCATCCGCGCCCATCCGCGCGGTGCCGACCGGGTGATAGATGGTGTCCGAACGCGCCCGGATCGCGGCTTCGAGCGCGGCATCGTCGTCGGGATCGACCGGATAGCGTTCGCGCCCGCCCCACGCCGTCATCGCCGGCACCGCCATGATGCGGTACATCAACCGCACGCCGCGCTTCAGCAGGTCGAGGTCGCGCGGGTCGGATAGGAAGGCCGGGTCGATCACCGGCATGTCGGTGACATCGCCCGAGGCGAGGCGCACCGTGCCCGTGCTTTCGGGCCGCAACACGCAGGCATGACAGGAATAGCCATGGCCGCGCCGGGTCGATCGGCCGTGATCGTCGACCGGCGCGATGACGAAATGATATTGGATGTCGGGGGCGGGTGCGGCCGGATCGACCGTAACGAACGCACCGCTTTCGGCGAGGGGCGTCGTCATCGCGCCGGTGCGCCGCCGGTGCCATTCGATCACCGCGCCCAGCGCGCGCAGATTGCCGAGCAGCGACTGACCCAGAAACCCCGGCGCCGCGCTTTCGTAGATCGCGGTGTAATCGAGATGGTCCTGCAGGTTGGTGCCGACCACCGGCCGGTCGACGCGGACCTCCACGCCCTTGTCGCGAAGATGCGCGCCCTCACCGATGCCCGACAGCATGAGCAGCTGCGGAGTCGCGAACACCCCGCCCGCGAGCACCACGCCCGCGCGTGCCCGGATCACCCGGCGCTGACCGCCGCGCCGATAGGCGACGCCGCACGCGCGCCCGTCCTCGAACAGCACCCGCTCGACCACGCACCCGGTCAGCACGTTGAGATTGGCGCGCGAGGTGTCGAGATAGGCGCGCGCCGACGACCAGCGCTCGCCGCCACGCTGCGTCACCTGATACATTCCCGCGCCGTCCTGGCGCGCGCCGTTGAAATCGGGATTGGCGGGAATCTGAAGCTGGGCGGCGGCCTCGACGAAATCACGGCTGGCGGGGTGGGGTGCAACCTGTTCGCTGACCCAGAGCGGGCCGTCGTCGCCATGCCAGGTGTCCGCGCCACGCACGTTGCGCTCGGCGCGTTTGAAATAGGGGAGCACGTCGGCGTGAGACCAGCCGGTGCAGCCCATCGCCGCCCAATTGTCATAGTCCCAGGCATTGCCGCGCACATAGAGCATCGCGTTGATCGCGCTCGATCCGCCAAGCCCCCGCCCGCGCGGCTGATAGCCCCGCCGCCCGCCAAGCCCCGGCTGCGGCACGGTTTCGTATTTCCAGTTGGTCTTGTCGGTCTGCTTGGCCAGCATCGCCGGCATCAGGGTCAGCGCCTTGTCATTGCGCCCGCCGGCTTCGAGCACCGCGACCTTGAGGCGTGAATCCTCGCTCAGCCGGCCGGCGACGGCGCTCCCGCCCGATCCGGCGCCGATGACGACGATGTCGGCTTCCTCCACGCTTCGCTCTCCTCGTTTTTTTGTTCGGTGTCGGCTTTGCCGACGTCGCGGTGTCGGCCCTCTCCCCCACCCGGCCACCCGTCAGGATACGCTCGTGGGTGGCCGGGTGGGGGAGAGGGCCGACACCGCTCTATGTCAAGCCAACGCGCGCGGATGCTGTCGGATGTCGCGCGGCTGGCGTCATGGCTCCATCCCGGCGGGCCGAAGGCATAGCCCAGCCGCGCACGCCAGCCCGGCGCGTGCCAAAGGTCGCGCGCGATGCCGACCCATTCGTGAAACGCCGCCCAGATCAGGTTGAAGCTGCCGAGATCGCGGATCAGGCCATAGCGCGGGCGATCGTCGTCGCGCTCGCGCTCGAACGTGCCGAACATCTTGTCCCAGATAATGAAGACCCCGGCATAGTTGCGGTCGAGATAGCGCGGATTGGTCGCGTGATGGACGCGATGATGCGACGGCGTGTTCATCACCGCTTCGAACCAGCGCGGCATGCGCCCGATCACTTCGGTGTGGATCCAGAACTGATAGACCAGGTTGAGCCCCGCGACGAACAGCACCATCGCTGGCGGAAAGCCGATCAGGAACAGCGGCAGCCGGAAGATGAAACCGGCGGAGATGAACCCGGTCCAGGTCTGGCGAAGCGCGGTCGACAGGTTGTAGTGCTGCGAGCTGTGGTGGATGACGTGGCTGGCCCAGAACCAGCGGACGCGGTGGGCGCTGCGGTGGAACACGTAATAGGCCAGGTCGTCGAGCACGAAGGCGACGACGAACCAATACCATTGCCAGCCAATGTCGAACCAGCGGAACTGATACACCCACAGGGCGATCGCGACGACCAGCCCGCCGGTCAGCAGCCCCGCGACGGTACTGCCCAAGCCAAGCGCGAGCGAAGTCAGCGTGTCGCGCGGGCAATAGCGGCTGCGGTCGCGCAACCGCGCCACGAACATTTCCGCCAGCACCAGCAGGACGAAGGCCGGAATCGCCAGGTCGACGGGGTTGGGCAGGCTGGGCATCGGCCGAGCTTACATTCGTGTCAGCAATCGCGCCAGCGGATCGGTGGGTGCCCTCCCGAAACGTAAGATCGTCACCCCGGGCTTGACCCGGGGTCCCGCTTGATCGCGCGGAGCACAGGCAGCGGGGCTCCGGGTCAAGCCCGGGGCGACGGGGAGACGGGGCTTTCGGTTGCCTATCCCTGCGCGGCCCAATGGCCGAGCAGCGTGTGGGCAATCGCATAGCGCGGGGGCGCGATGAACGGCGCGGCGGGGTCGCCGGCCAGCGCAGCCTGCACGTCGGCGCGGGAGAACCATTGCGCGTCCTCCAGCTCGTGCGGGTCGATCGCGATGTCATCCGACTGCGCGGTGCCGATCGCGGCGATCATCAGCGACGATGCAAAAGGCCAGGGCTGGCTGGCGACGTAGCGGATATCGGTGACCGCGATGCCGACTTCCTCCAGCGTCTCGCGCGCCACTGCTTCCTCGATCGATTCGCCGACCTCGACGAACCCGGCCAGGGCCGAATAGCGCCCGGCGGGCCAAACGGGCTGGCGGCCCAGCACGACGCGGTCGCCGCGTTCGGCCAGCATGATGACGACCGGGTCGGTGCGCGGGAAATGCTCCGCGCCACAATGGCCGCACCGCCGTGCCCATCCGGCGCGGAAGATCGTCGTGGCATGGCCGCAATTGGCGCAGAAACCGTGGCGCAAATGCCAGTCGACCAGGCTGCGCGCGCAGGCATAGGTCGCGGCCTCGGCATCGGGCATCAACCCCAGCATCTGGAACAGGGCGGGCGACCGGCCGGCCGGCGGACTCGTGCCGGTAATCAGCGCGGCAAAATGCGGCACCTGCCCACGAAAACCGAGGAACAGGAAATCGGCGTCGTCGGGCGCATCGGTCAGCGCCCCCCACACCAGCCGCCCGTCCGCATCCAGCTGGGGATCGAGCGCGTCGAGCCGCAGCAGCCGCGCGCGCGGGTCGCTGAACGCCGCGGTCAGGGCGGCCTGGTCGTGACGGATGCGGTCCGCCCGGTCGAGCCAGCCGCCAGTGAAGCCGGTCACAGGTTACTTCGCCGGCGCGAGGTCGCGATACACCGCGCGGGTCACATCCGTGCGCAGCGGCCATTTGTCGTCGGGAAAATAATTAACCATCGCGGTGCCGCGCACCCGATTCTTCGGGTCGACCCAGGCGATGGTGCCGGCCGCCCCGCCCCAGCCATAGGTGCCCGCCGCACCGCCGCCGGGCAGGTCGTCGAGATAGACCGACCCCCCGGCCCCAAAGCCGAGCTTGCGGCCCGCACCCCCGGTCGACGCATCGACGTTCAGGAAGAACACGCCGTCGGGCAGCAGGTTGGACATGGCGAGGCGCACCGTCTGCGCCTTCATCACCCGCTTGCCGTCGAGCTCGCCGCCATTTTGCAGCATGTGGAGGAAACGGTCGTAATCGCGCGCCGAGGTGACGAGCCCCGCCCCGCCATAGGGAAAGCTGGGCGGCTGGAGGTAGACCGAGGTCGCGGCCGGGTCGACCGGCACGCGATTGTCGCCGACAAAGATGTAATTGTTCGCGAGCCGCGCCGCTTCCGATCCCGGCACGGTGAAGTAGGTCGAGGTCATGCCGAGCGGTTCGAACATCCGCGTGCGCAGGAACTGTTCATAGGGCATGCCCGATGCCTTCTCGATCACCGCGGCGAGGACATCTAGGCTGATCGAATAGCTCCATTTCGTGCCCGGATCGGCGATCAGCGGCAGCGTGGCGACGCGGTCGGCGAATTCGGCGAGCGATTTCGGCCGCACCGCCGCCATCTGCGCCTCCATCTGGACGTTGACTGCGGCGGGCAGGATGCCGAGCCGCTCATATTCCTTGAGCAGCGGGCCCTTTGTCACGATCGAATAGCCGAATCCGGCGGTGTGGGTCAGCAGATGGCGGATCGTGATCGGCCGCGCCGCCGGGCGCGACGCCAGGCTGGCGTCGGGGTCGGTCAGCACCTTCATCTCGCGAAAGGCGGGGATGATCTCATGGATCGGCTGGTCAAGGCTCAGCTTGCCGTCCTCGATCAGCATCATCGCCGCCATGCCGGTCACCGGCTTGGTCATCGAATAGACGCGCCACAGGCTGTCGGGCGAAGCCGCGCCCGCCCCCGGTTCCTGGCCCAGCCGCCCCTCCGCGATGAAGCGGGTCGGCTGGTCGCCCTGCCCGATCGCGACGACGATGCCCGGCGTGCGGTTCTGTTCGACATAGGACGCCGCGACCTGTGCGACCGCGGGCAGCGCCGGAGCGACTGGCGTCGAAGCCGCGCGGCGTTCGGCCTGGGGCATGGCGAGCGCGATGCCGCCGATCCCGATCAGCGCGGCGCCGATCCCGGCGGCCAGACCCAGAGTTTTCATCGCGCATCCTCCATTATCGCCGCCGCCTTCGCGAACAGGCTGGGCAGGCCGGCATCGGCCAGCCGGTCGACCGGCCACCATTCGCCTTCGACCGCGATGTGCCCCGCCAGCCGCGCGCTCGCAAGGCCGCATCGCAATTCGAAATGGGTGAAGACGTGGCGCAGCTCGGCATTGTGCCGCCGCCACTCGGCTGCGACGGGCGCATCGGTCAGTCCCGGCGGCGCATCCGCCCATGGCCCGGTCGGCAGCGCGCGCATGCCGCCGAGCAATCCGCGCGGCGGGCGCCGGACCAGCAGCACCGCATCTTCGCGGGTAAGCCAGAAGATCGTGCCATGGCGCACCGGTCTGGCCGCCTTGGCCAGCTTGCGCGGATAGGTGGCGACTGCCCCCTGCGCGTAAGCGCGACAATGGACGGCAATGGGGCAGGACGCGCAATCGGCGCGGCGCGGGGTACAGATTGTTGCGCCCAGATCCATCATCGCCTGGGCGAAGTCCCCCGCGCGCGTCGCGGGCGTCATCGCGTCGGCCAGCGCGCGAAGCTCGCCCCGCGCCATGGGAAGCGGCGTTTCGACCGCGAACAGGCGGCTGACCACGCGCTCGACATTGCCGTCGACGACGACCGCGCGCCGGCCAAAGGCGATCGCCGCGACCGCCGCGGCGGTATAGGGGCCGAAGCCGGGCAACCGGCGCAACGCTGCCTCGTCCGACGGCAAGCGTCCGCCATGATCGCGCACCACCGCGCGCGCACAGGCGATCAGGTTGCGTGCCCGCGCATAATAGCCGAGCCCGGCCCATGCCGCCATCAGCTCACCCTCATCCGCCGCCGCCAGGCTGGCGAAATCGGGCCAGCGGGTGGTGAAATGTTCGAAATAGGGAATGACCGTCACGACCTGAGTCTGCTGAAGCATGACCTCCGACAGCCAGACGCGATAGGGGTCGGGCGGCGGCGCGCCCGGCGGCGCGCGCCACGGCAGGACGCGCGCGTGGGCCTCGTACCAGGCGAGCAGCGCGGGCGCGATGTCAGATGGGACGTTGGCAGACACGGGGCGGCTATGGCATGGGAGACGCGATGACGAAATCCACGCGTACGCCCCAGGCCGTCGATAGCGATCGGCCGCGCGGCGGCAGGGCCCGGCCCGTCGCCGACCTGCTGCCCGATATCGGCCGCGCCGCGTTCCGCAAATTCGGCTTCGTGCAAAGCTCGATCGTCAGTCGCTGGCCCGAAATCGTCGGCGAACGTTACGCGCGTGTCTCCGCGCCCGAATCGATCCGCTTTCCCCAGGGTGCGCGCAGCGGCGGGCTGTTGACGCTGGCGGTCGCTCCCGCCCATGCGACGATGATGCAGCATATCGGGCCCGAGATCATGGAGCGGGTGAACCGCTTCTTCGGCTATGCCGCGGTCGCGCGGATCGCGTTCAGGCCCGGCCAGTTCGCCGCGCGCGCAGCCGCTGCCGCACCGGTGCGGCCTGCAGCGGCAACGATCGACCTGGGCGACAGCGTCCGCGCGATCGCCGATCCCGAACTGCGTGAGGTGCTGGCGGCGCTGGCGGCGGGCATCGTCGAACAACCCCCGGTCATCGTGCCGGTGATGGGCAAGGTGCGTTGATGCGGTGGCGACATGTTGGGCTGATCGCATGGGTTGCCATCGCGGCGACCCCGCCCGGTGCTGCCCAGGAGGCATCGGCACCGCGCAGTGCGGCGCAGCGCGACTGGCGCGCGACCGCGACGCTGTCGCCCGACGGCGCGGTGCGGATCGGCAGCCCGCAGGCGAAGGTCAAGCTGGCCGAATATCTGAGCTACACCTGCCCGCATTGCGCCGATTTCGTCACGCAGTCCGAACCCGTGCTGAAGGATCAGATGGTCCGGACGGGCCGCGTCCAGGTGGAATATCGCCATTTCGTGCGCGACCGGCTCGACCTCGCCTCCGCGCTGCTCGCGCGGTGCCAGGGCCCGGTCGGCTTTGCGGCGGCGAACAAGGCGATCTTTGCCGCGCAGCCCGCGACCTTCGCCAGAACCCAGGCGTTCCAGGCGAGGCCGGACGCGTACAAGGGCGCGGCGACGCTGGGCGATCAGCTCATCCGGCTGGGCGAGGGATCGGGGCTGATCGCGCTGCTTCGCCCGCTCGGGCTGAGCGGTGCCAAGGCGCGCGCGTGCCTCAACAACCAGGCCGAGACCGAACGGCTCATCAAGATGACCGAGGCCGTCGCCGCGCAGCTCGAAGGCACGCCCAGCTTTGCGATCAACGGCAATTTCGTCGGGTCGGGCAGCTGGTCCTCGCTCGAACCGCAGTTGCGCGCCGCCGGCGCCTGATCCCGCCCAATCCCGATCTTGCGATGGAGTGAACCCGAACCATGCGTGCAGCCCTTTTCCTGCTTCCCCTCGCCCTCGCCGCCTGTGGCGCCGACGGGACGGGCAATGACAGCGGCCCCGCCGCCGCACCGGTCGCCGCCGCCGCGCCGCCGGCGGGCACCACCTGGACCGAAACGGTCAGCGAAACCGCCGAGGGCGGATTCCGCATGGGCAATCCCAACGCGCCGATCAAGCTGGTCGAATATGGCTCGCGCACCTGCCCGGCGTGCGGTGCGTTCGCGCGCGACGGCTTCGAGCCGCTGACCAAGCTGGTCGAGACGGGCAAGGTGAGCTTCGAATTCCGCGATTATGTGCTGCACGGCCCGCCGGACATCGCCGCCGCCGTCGTCGGCAGCTGCGCCGGGCCGGGCCCGTTCTTCCCGATCCTGGAACAGATGTACGCCAATCAGCCGGCGACGCTCGATCGCATCCAGCAGGTCGCGCCCGCCGTCCAGCAACAGGCGCAGGGCGCGAGCCCGGCCGCTCAGGTCACGCTATGGGCTGAACAGGCCGGCTATATCGACTTCGTCAAGCAGCGCGGCATTTCGGAGGGGCAGGCCAAGGCATGCCTCGCCGACATGGCGCGGATCGACAAGGTCGCCAAGATCCTGGAAAACGCCACCGTCGTCCAGGGCACGCCGACCTTCCTGCTCAACGGCAACAAGCTGGAAAACGCTATCAGCTGGAAGGATGTCGAGGCCGCACTCCGCCGCGCCGGGGCCTGAGCCGGGGCGGACGGACGACAACCGCGCCTGACCCCGATGCCCGGCGCGCTGGTCGCGTCAGGCGTCGGGGCCCTCATAGGCCTGGACGATGCGCCCGACGATCGGGTGGCGCACCACGTCGCCCGCGCCGAAGCGGACGACCGACATCCCCTCGATCCCCTCCAGCCGCGCGACCGCGTCGTTCAGGCCCGATGCGTTGACCCCGCCGGGCAGGTCGGTCTGGTTGGGGTCGCCGCACACCACCATGCGGCTGTTCTGGCCGAAACGGGTGAGGAACATCTTCATCTGCCCAGGCGTCGTGTTCTGCGCCTCGTCGAGGATGACGAAGGCATCGGCAAGGGTGCGGCCACGCATGAAGGCAATGGGCGCGATCTCGATCTCGCCCGAACTGATCCGCCGTTCGACCTGTTCGGCGGGCAGGCAGTCATAGAGCGCGTCATAGATCGGGCGCAGATAGGGATCGACCTTTTCCTTCATGTCGCCGGGCAGGAAGCCGAGCCGCTCGCCCGCCTCCACCGCCGGGCGCGACAGGATGAGGCGCTGGACGCTGCCGGTGATCAGCTGCGCGACGGCCTGGGCTACCGCCAGATAGGTCTTGCCGGTGCCTGCCGGGCCGAGCGCGAAGATGATGTCGTTCGACACCAGCTGGCGCATGTAATGCGTCTGCGCCACCGATCGCGGCACGATCGTCTTGCGGCGGGTTCGGATCATGATCGACGGCGGCGGCGCGCCATTGCCCGGTTCGGTGCGGATGATGCCGGCAAAGGTCGGCTCGGCCGACATCGCGATCACCGCATCGATCAGGCCGGTGTCGATCTCCTCGCCCCGGATGACCCGCGTGTGCAGCTCCTGCAGCACTTCGCGCGCATGCGCGACTGCCTCCGCCGTGCCCTCGATCTGCACCCGCTGGCCGCGCGCGTGGATATAGACGCCCAGCCGCTCCTCGAGCGCGAGGATGTTGCTGTCGAACTCACCGAATAGCTGGGGCAGCAGTTGCGGCTTGTCGAAATTGACCTCGACGCGCGAACGGTCGCCGGGCTGGGCGGGAACAGGCTTGCGGCTCATCGGGCTCCCGGAGTCAGGATCATGCAAGGCAAGCGTGGCAGAGGCGATGGGTTCCCGCCAGCCCTAAAACGCGACGCGCCCGACGCCGCGCTCACCCCGCCTGATTCAGCGACGCCATATCGATGACGAAGCGATATTTGACGTCGCTTTTCACCATCCGGTCATAGGCGGCGTCGATGTCCTGGATGTCGATCATCTCGACGTCGGAGACGAGGCCATGGTCGCGGCAGAAATCGAGCATCTCCTGCGTCTCGCGGATGCCGCCGATCAGCGAGCCGGCGATCGTGCGGCGGCGGAACACCAGATTGGCGATGCTGGGGCTGGGGTGGGGATGCTCGGGCACGCCGACCAGCGTCATCGTGCCGTCGCGCTTCAGCAACGCGGTGAACTGGTCGAGGTCGTGGCTGGCCGCGACGGTGTTCAGGATGAAGTCGAAGCTGTTGGCGTGCGCCGCCATCGCGTCCGCGTCGCGCGAGACGATCAGGTCGGTCGCGCCCAGCTGTTTCGCGTCGTCGCGCTTGCCGGGCGAGGTGGAGAAGACATAGACGTCGGCACCCATCGCGGCAGCGATCTTGACCCCCATATGGCCCAGCCCGCCCAGGCCGACGATGCCGACCTTCTGACCCGGGCCGACGCCCCAATGCTTGAGCGGCGAATAGGTGGTGATGCCCGCGCAGAGCAGCGGGGCGACCGCCGCCAGCTGGTCCTCGCCATGGCCGATGCGCAGCACGAAATCGCGATCGACGACGATATGGTCGGAATAGCCGCCGAAGGTATGGCCACCCATCTGCGGATCAGGGCCGTTATAGGTGCCGACGAAACCCGTGCCTTCGCAATATTGCTCCTCGCCCGCCTGGCAGCTGGCGCAGGTTCGGCAGCTGTCGACCATGCAGCCGACGCCTGCGAGGTCGCCGACCGCGAAATCGTCGACGTCCGATCCCACCGCCGTCACGCGCCCGACAATCTCGTGCCCGGGCACGCACGGATAGAGCGTGCCGCCCCATTCGCCGCGCGCAGTGTGCAGGTCGGAATGGCACACGCCGCAATAGAGGATGTCGATCGCGACATCGCGCGGGCCGGGGTCGCGACGCTGGAAATCGAAGGGGGCAAACGGCGCGTCGGCGGCTTGCGCGGCATAGGCTTTCGCTGGGCTGGGCATGGCGATCCTGTCGGTTGGGCGGTGGGACTGCGACGTCGGCGGATACCGGTCATGCGCAACATAGCGCGGATCGCTTGGGTTACATCCCCGCCACGCGGAAAAATCAGGCCGCCGCCCGCGCGACCGCTTCGCCAGCCAGTGAATTGGGGCCGGCATGGACCAGGTCGACCGTCACCAGGTCGCCGATGCTCGCGTCGGCGATGACGTGGACGGATTGCAGCCAGGGCGATTTGCCGATCAGCTGGCAGGCGCGCTTGCCCGGGCGTTCGAGCAGCACGTCGCAACGTCGCCCGACGCTGGCGGCGTTGAACGCGGCCTGATCGCGGTTGAGCGCGGCCTGCAATTGCTGGAGCCGGTCGTCGATCACGTCGGCGGGGATCGCGCCCGCCATGTCGGCCGCCGGCGTGCCGGGGCGCGCCGAATATTTGAAGCTGAACGCCTGGGCATAGCCGACCGCGTCGATCAGGCTGAGCGTGTCGGCGAACTCGGCATCGGTTTCGCCGGGAAAGCCGACGATGAAATCGCCCGACAGCGCAATGTCGGGCCGCGCCGCGCGCACCCGGTCGAGCAGGCGCAGATAGCCGTCGCGGCTATGCGCGCGGTTCATCGCCCTGAGCACCCGGTCATTGCCCGACTGCACCGGCAGATGCAGGAAGGGCATCAGCTTTTCGACCTCCGCGTGCGCGTCGATCAGCCCCTGGGCCATGTCGTTGGGATGGCTGGTGGTGTAGCGGATGCGCGCCAGTCCCGCGATCCGGTCGAGCGCGCGGATCAGGTCGTGGAGCCCGCGCCCGTCGCCGTCGGTCCAGGCGTTGACGTTCTGGCCCAGCAGCGTGATCTCGCGCGCGCCGGCATCGACCAGTGCGTTGGCCTCGTCGACGATCGCCGCGAACGGCCGGCTGACTTCGGCCCCGCGGGTATAGGGCACGACGCAATAGGTGCAGAATTTGTCGCAACCCTCCTGTACGGTCAGGAAGGCGCTGGGCCCGACGCGGCGGCGGGCGGGCAGCCGGCCGAACTTCGATTCGACGGGCATGTCGGTATCGACCGCGAGGCCGCCCCGTGCTGCATCGGCGACCAGTTCGGGCAGGCGGTGATAGGCCTGCGGGCCGACGACGACGTCCACCTTGGTCCGCCGCGCGATCTCTGCGCCCTCGGCCTGGGCGACGCAGCCCGCGACTGCAATCATGGGCCGCGTGCCGTCGTCGCGCCTCAGCCGGCCGATGTCCGAATAGACCTTTTCGGTCGCGCGCTCACGGATGTGGCAGGTGTTGAGGATGACGAGGTCCGCCGACGCGGCATCGGGGGCGACCGCGAGGCCCTGCGCGGTCATCAGCTCGCCCATGCGCTCGCCGTCATAGACGTTCATCTGGCAACCGAACGATTTGACGTGAAAGGTTTTGGGGGGCGCGTTCATCGGCGGGCGCATAGCCGAACGGGGCGGATTGGACAATTGCGCGGCGTGGGGGTGGACAGGCCTCACCCCGACCCCTCCCCCTGAAGGGGAGGGGCTTTATCGGCGTCCATCGCAGGTCAATGCCAGGTAAAGGGGCGCAGCGGCTCGCCCAATGCACGGACCAGCGCCGCCTCGATCCGGCGGCGGCTTTCGGCGGCGATCGCCTTGCGTCCCGGAAAATCGCGCGGGTTGAAGGGTTCGAGGAAGTGGCAACGCAGGCGAAAGCTGCCCGGGCGCGACAGGACGCGGATGCCATTGTCCTTGCCCGACTCCACGCCGACCCACGCGATGTCCTCGCCATGAGGGCGGTCATATTCGAGCAGCACCGGCTGGACGAGGACGCCCGGCGGCGGGGGCTCGAGCACGCGCAGCATCGGCGTCTTGAACGGCAGCAGCGAGCGGCCGTCGGTCGTCGTCCCCTCGGGGAAGACCGTGATCGCCCAGTTGTCGGCGAGCGCGTCGCGCAGCTGGTTGATCTGTTCGGCGACGCCCATCCGGTCCTCGCGCTTGACGAAGACGGTCCGGTTCATCCGCGACAGCCAGCCGACGATCGGCGCGGTACCGATCTCGGCCTTGGCGACGAAGGCGGTGCCGCTGGCCCCTCCGAGTGCGAGGATGTCGATCCAGCTCAAATGGTTGGAGACGTAGAAGACATCGCGCTTCAGCGGCACGCCGACCACCTCGACCCGCGCGCCGGCAATGCGCGCCGCGGTGCCCAGGAACAGTCGCGGCCAGGGCGACGGGGCGCGGACCAGGCGGAACAGATAATGGAGCGGCACGAACAGGAAGAGCGCGAGGACCAGCAGCAGCGCGCGTGCGCCCAGCCGCAGCCAGCCCGCCGCTCCGGGACGTGGCGGCTCGCCCATCGCGGCGCGCACGCGCGGATCGGTCGACAGGACGGGCAGCGGAAAGGCAGGCGGCGGGGTGCCGTCCGTACCGGGATCGGCGGGAACCGGCGGATCAGCCCTTTCGGTCGAGGGCAACGCCATAAAGCTCCATGCGATGGTCGACCAGGCGAAAGCCGAGCCGTTCGGCGATCTGCTTCTGCAGCAGTTCGAGCTCGGGATCGACGAACTCGATCACCCGTCCGGATTCGACGTCGATCAGGTGATCGTGATGCGCTTCGGGCGCGGGCTCATAGCGCGCACGTCCGTCGCCGAAATCGTGGCGGTCGAGGATGCCCGCTTCCTCGAACAGCCGCACCGTCCGATAGACGGTCGCAATCGAGATGCCCGGGTCGATGGCGGAGGCACGCGCATAGACCTTTTCGACGTCGGGGTGATCGTCCGCCTCCGACAGCACGCGCGCGATGATGCGGCGCTGGTCGGTGATGCGCAGGCCCTTTTCCTGACAAAGGGCTTCGAGATCGATCTTGCGCGCCATCGCCGCTCACTCCCTTGCTTCGACCGGTCCGGTCTATCGCCAAGCCGGCCGCGGGGGAAGGGCGCAGCGCGCGATCGCGCCGGTCAGCGGCGACGGCGCTTGGTGCCCAGCCCGATCTTCTTGGCGAGCGAGCGACGCTGCTCGGCATAATTGGGCGCGACCATCGGATAGTCGGCGGGCAGGTTCCACTTGGCGCGGTACTGTTCGGGCGTCATCTGGTAATGCGTCATCAGGTGCCGCTTCAGCATCTTGAGCTTCTTGCCGTCCTCCAGACAAACCAGATAGTCGGGCCGGATCGACGCGCGCACCGAAACCGCCGGCTCCTGCTTGACCTCGGGCTCCGGCACCGGCGTGCCAAGATTGGCGAGCGCGCCGTGCACATTCTGAATGAGAATGGGTAAATCAGACACCGCCACACTATTGTTGCTGACATGCGCGGCGACGATATCGGCAGTCAGCGTGATCAGGGTTTCCTGAATATCGGTCGAGTTGTCCATTTCGATCCTTTCCGAAACATGTCCGGCCTATTCGGCCGTGATTTTCGATGTCCCTATCGAACGATGATCGGTGCGGATCAAGATCGAAAAATCGAGTAACCGTTCTATTCCTGCTCAATCGTGCGAGTATAGGTGTGGGCGTCGAACATCTGGCGGTTATTGCCGCTGTAATAATCGCGACGCTCGCCGATCTTGACGAAGCCATGGCGCTCATAGAGCCGGACCGCATCGTTGCCGGCGCGGACTTCGAGATGCAGTCGGGTCACGCCGCGCGCGCGCGCGTCCGCGATCACCGAACGCAGCAACGCGCCGCCGACGCCGCAACCCTGCCAGGCGGGGCGTGTCGCGATCAGCAGCAGCTCGCAATCGTCGATCACCGCGCGCGCCAGCGCGAACCCCGCATCCTCGCCATCGACCGCCGCGATCGTCAGCCAGATGCCCGGCAGGATCAGCATTCCCCCCGCCTGAGCAAGCGACCATGCCTCGCCGTAGCGCGGGTCGAAGGCGTCGTGCATGATCCGGTCGATCACGTTCAGGTCGCGCGCGGTGCCGGCGCGCAGGTCGATGCGGTGGAGCGTCGTGCTCATGTCGCCGCGGGCTTTGCGTCGGGCGCGCGGCCATAGACCGGCTTGGCGGGGCGCTGGCGAAACTCTTCGGGCATGCGCATCGCCTCACGCGCGTCGGGCAGCAGCTCGGTCGCGCGGACCCGATCGTCGAGCGCGACCAGATAGCGCACGCCCGAACCATAGGCCGGCTTGCCATTGAGCATCGCGAACGCCTCCGCCGGCTTGACCGACATGGGTTGCGAGATCGCGGTCAGCGGCGCGGGGCCAAAGCTTTGCGCAAACACCTCGCCATGCCCGCCCTCCAGCACGACGACCAGCCCGTCGCGCGTGCCACGGCCGCGCTGCGCCATCGCGGCGACGAGCGCGAGCGAGGAGAAGCCGGCGACATCCGCGCCCCAGCCGATCGCCAGGCCGAGCGCGGCGGCAAGCCCGACCCGCACCCCGGTGAAGCTGCCCGGCCCGCAATCGACCAGGATATGCGGCGCGCGCCCCTGTCCCGGTAGCTCGGCGATCATCGGCAGCAGCCGTTCGGCATGGCCACGCCCGACCACCTCGTGCCGGGCATCGACACAGGTCAGGCCATCGAACAACGCGACCGAACAGGCGGCGGTGGCGGTATCGATGACCAGGGTGCGCAACGCCGGGCGCTCAGTCGATCCGGTTGAACCGTTCGAACGCCGGGCGCGGACTGCGGTCGAAGATGGTGGCGGGATCGCCCTTGCCGAAAGTTGACACGAAGTTGACACGCACCTGCGGCTGGCCGGCGAAGAAGGCGGCGTTGACCTTGTCCGCGTCGAAACCCGACATCGGCCCGGTGTCGAAGCCCAGCGCGCGCGCCGCCATGATGAACCACCCGCCCTGCAGCGTCGAGTTGCGGAACGCGCTTTCGCGGCGCAGTTCGGCCTTGTCGTCGCCCGTGAACCAGCTGCGCGCGTCGGTGTGCGGGAACAGCCAGGGAAGCTGTTCATGGAAATCGAGGTCCATGCCGATCACGACCGCGGCGGGCGCCTTGCGTACCTTGTCCGCATTGCCGGCCGAGACGCACGAGGCGAGCAGCTCGCGCGATTCGGGGCTGAGGCACCAGACGAAACGGGCGGGCTGCTGGTTGGCCGAGGTCGGCCCCATCTTGATCAGGTCGTAGATCGCGCGGACATCGTCCGCGCCGACCGGCGTGTCGTGATACCCGTTATAGGTCCGCGCCTCGCGGAACAGCGTGTCGAGCGCGTCGGCGCCCAGCGGATCGGCCATGCTTTTCCTCTTTTGTCAGCAATGTGGAACAACGGTGCGCCGGCCGGTCAGACCGCGCGAACCTCGGTCACTTCGGGCACATAATAGCGCAGCAGCTGTTCGATCCCGTTCTTGAGCGTCGCGCTCGACGACGGGCACCCCGAACACGCCCCCTGCATCTGGAGATAGACCTTGCCCTGGTCGAACCCGCGATAGACGATGTCGCCGCCGTCATTGGCGACCGCGGGGCGCACGCGCGTGTCGATCAGTTCCTTGATCTGCGCGACGATCTCCGCATCCTCGGGATTCTCGGCAAAGGCGGTGTCGGCTGCGGGCACTTGGATCCCGGCGGCGCTGGCGGGGGCGAACAGCGGCATGTCGGCGCTGAAATGATCGAGCAGCACCGCAAGCACGTCGGGCTTGAGCGCGGCCCAGTCGACGCCGGGCGCGGCGGACACCGACACGAAGTTATAGCCGAAGAAAACGCCGGTTACATCGCCCAGCGCGAACAGCGCGGCGGCGAGCGGCGAGGCCTCCGCCTCCTCGGGCGACGCGAAGTCGCGCGTGCCGCTGGGCATGACGGTGCGGCCCGGCAGGAATTTGAGCGTGGCGGGATTCGGTGTCGCTTCGGTTTCGATCAGCATGGCCGACATGTGGCGCGCGCACGCACCGGGATCAAGGGCCGCGCACCGGCGCGATCAGCGCCGGTCCAGCGCACCCAGCGCGGCATTCCACCGCGCCAGGTTGCTGCGCGCTTCCTGGACGAAGGCCGAACGGCGCACAATGCCCAGGAACAGGTCGGCGAACATCCGCCCCGGCTGGCGCAGCGGGCGCGCGAACTGGATGAGCAGGACAACGCGGGTCCGCGCGCTGTCATTCCACACTTCATGGTCATAGCTGTCGTCGAAAACCAACGTCTCGCCCTCGCTCCAGCGCACGATCCGGTCGCCGACGCGCATCCGGACATCGCCGTCATCGGGCACGACGAGGCCCAGATGACAGGTGATCAGCCCCTTGCTGACGCCACGATGCGGCGGAATGCGGGTGCCGGGCGCCAGGATCGAGAAGAAGGCGGTGTTGAGCCCGGGAATGGATTCGACCAGCGCGGTGGTGCGTGGGCACAGATTCGCATTGTCGTCGATCCGGTAGCCATAGCCCCACAGGAAGAAGGACCGCCACTTGCCCGGCTCCGCAATCGCACGATGGTCGGGCGAGATGGTGGCGAGCGGCGGCGCGGCATCGCCGTTCAGCGCGACCGCGACCGCTTCGTCACGGACCGACCGCCATTCGTCGCGCAATCGCCGGGTCCAGTCGAACAGGTCGGCGGGCAGCACCGGACCGTTCGGCACGCGCGACGAGCGCGCGATCACCCAGTCGAAAGCCCCGCGCAGATGCTTGCCGTATCGCACCAGCCACGGACGATGCGGGTCGGCGCGCAGCGCCGGTGCGGGAGATGGCAGACCGGACACCCGTCCCAGATCGGGCAGCGGGCCCGCGCGATTGGCGGGGCGACCGGCGGGGAGCGGGGTGACCCGCGAATCGGATCGGCTGTGCATCACGCAATCACTCAGCTGACATGCCGCGCCGCCCTTCGGACGCGACGATGACAGGCCGGTGACGCCCTTTGTCAAAAATCGCCGGAAATGCGCAGGGCTTGCGGCTAGCCGCTGCGCGCGATTGCGGTTACGCTGAGACCTTATGTCCAGTTTCCCCCGCGCTGCCGCCCTTGCCGGCGCCCTCATCGCCCTCCTCCCCATCATGCCCGCGCTCAGCCGCCCGCAGGCGACCCCCGCGCCTGCGCCATCGACGCAGAGCGCACCGACCGCGCTGGTCCCCGTCCCGCAGACCGCGGATACGCCGTGGCTGTTCAAGGGCAGCGACATCCCGCCCGACCGGGCATGGACCTTCGGCGTGCTGCCCAACGGCGTGCGCTATGCGGTGCGGGCCAACGGCGTACCGCCCGGGCAGGTCGCGATCCGCGTCGCGATCGACGCCGGGTCGCTGATGGAACGCGAAAACGAGCGCGGCTTCGCGCACCTGATCGAGCATCTGGCGTTTCGCGGATCGGTGCATGTGCCCGACGGCGAATCGAAGCGGGTGTGGCAGCGCCTGGGCGTCACCTTCGGGTCGGACACCAACGCATCGACCAGCTTCACCCAGACGAGCTACAAGCTCGACCTGCCGTCGGCGACCGCGGAGGGGCTGGACACCAGCCTGAAGATCCTGGCCGGCATGATGGCGCAGCCGACGATCGACGCGACCGCGCTCAACGCCGAGCGGCCCGTCGTGCTGGCCGAGCAGCGCGAGCAGCCGGGCCCGCAGGTGCGGCTGGGCGATGCCAGCCGCGCGCTGTTCTTTCGCGGCCAGCTGATCGCCGACCGGTCGCCGATCGGCAATGTCGCGACGCTGGAGGCCGCGACCCCCGAAAGCGTGCGGGAATTCCATCGCCGCTGGTACCGGCCGGAGCGTGCGGTCGTCGTCGTGGTCGGCGACGCCGATCCCAAGCTGCTCGAAGCCGCGGTGATCAAGCATTTCTCGGATTGGCGGGGCGAGGGCGCGGCGGTGCCGCAGCCCGATTTCGGCACGCCGACCCCCGACGGGCCGGCGACCGCCGCGATCGTCGAGCCGGCGCTGCCGACCCTGGTGTCCGCCGCGATCGTGCGGCCATGGACGGTCGGCGACGACACCATCCTGTTCAACCAGGAGCGCATGGTCGAGCTGGTCGCGGTGCAGGTGGTCAACCGGCGGCTGGAAAGCCGCGCGCGCGGCGGCGCCAGTTACATCAGCGCGGGGGCGGAGCTGGACGACATCTCGCGCTCCGCCAATGTCACCTCGCTGTCGATCCTGCCGCTCGGCAACGATTGGGAGGCGGCGTTGCGCGACGTGCGCGCGACGATCGACGAGGCGGTGCGCACTCCGATCGCCCCGAGCGAGATCGCGCGCGAGCTGGCGGTGATCGAATCGGCGATGAAGAACGCGGTCGCCACCGCGCCGGTCGAGGCGGGCGCGCGGATCGCGGACAATCTGGTCAGCGCGGTCGACATCCGCGAAACCGTGGCGGGGCCGCAGACGTCGCTGCAGATCTTCGAGGGCGCGGTCGCCCAGAACTTCTTCACCCCGGCGCGCGTGCAGGCCGCCGCGAAAAAGGCGTTTACCGGCGTCGCGACGCGCGCGATCGTCAGCACGCCCGCGCCGGACGCCACCGCCGCCACCCGGCTTGCCGCCGCGCTCGACGCCGATGTGTCCGCCGTGGCGGCGACACGGGGCAAGGTGCGCGACGTGTCGATCGACGACCTGCCCCGGCTGGGCCGGCCCGGCAAGGTGGTCGCGCGCACCACCGCGCTCACCAGCCCGGCAATCGAGCAGATCGATTTCGCCAATGGCGCCAAGCTGTTGCTGTTCCCCAATGCGGGGGAAACGGGCAAGGTCTATGTCCGCGTACGTTTTGGCAACGGGCTCAACGCGCTGCCCGCCGACCGCGCGGTGCCCGCCTATGCCGCCGACCTCGCGCTGATCGCGGGCGGCATCGGCAAGCTGGGTCAGGAGGAGCTCGACCGCATCACCGCGGGGCGGCGGCTGGGCCTCGACTTCGCGATCGACGACGATGCGTTCGTGCTGGGCGGGCTGACGACCGCGGATGACCTGAAGGATCAGCTGCGGCTGATCGCGACCAAGCTCGACTATCCCGCCTGGGATCCGAAGCCGGTCGCGCGGGTGAAGGCGGTGCTCTTGGCCAGCTATGACAGCCTGTCGGCGTCGCCCGACGCGGTGCTGAGCCGCGACCTGGAGCGCCTGCTCCATGACGGCGACCCGCGCTGGGGCGCGCCGACCCGCGCGCAGATCGAGGCGCTCGACGCGAAGACCTTTCGCGACCTGTGGGCGCCGTTGCTGGCGAGCGGGCCGATCGAGGTCCAGGTGTTCGGCGACGTCGCGCCCGACGCAGCGGTGCAGGCGGTGGCGGCGACGATCGGCGCGATGAAGCCCCGCGCGCCCGTGGCACTGGCGCCGCCGCCGGTCCGCTTTCCCGATCATGTCGCCGAGCCCGTCGTGCGCCGCCACACCGGCCAGCCCAACCAGGCCGCCGCGGTCATTGCGTGGCCGACCGGGGGCGGCAGCGACGCGCTGGGCGAGAGCCGCAGGCTCGAGATCCTGGCTGCGATCTTCCGCGACCGGCTGCTCGACCGGCTGCGGTCGCAGGCGGGCTTGTCCTACACCCCCAACGTGGTCAACCAATGGCCGGTCGGCATGTCGGCGGGCGGCACGATGCTGGCGATCGGCATGATCCCCCCCGACCGCACCCGCGACTTCTTCACGCTGGCGCGCGAGATCGCGGCCGACCTGGTCGCGCGGCCGGTCGAGATGGACGAATTGCGCCGCGCCCAGGCCCCGGTGCTGCAATTCTATCAGCGCAGCGCGACCGGCAACCAGTTCTGGATGCAGCAGACCGCGGGCGGAACGGGCGATCCGAAGCGGCTGGCGGCGATCGGCACGCTCGGCACCGACCTGCGCGACGTGACGCCCGAGGCGCTGCAGGCGCTGGCGGCGCGCTACCTGCGCCCCGAACGCGACTGGAGCCTGGTGGTGCTGCCCGACGAAGCGGTGCTGGCGGCGGCAGCGCAAGCGGCACCCGCGCGCTGAGCCGTCCGCCGGTTGCGGCCCGCTTGCGCGGGCGCGGAGCCGCGTCTAGGCGGCGGGGATGACCGACCTCACCTCCGCGCAGGCGCGCCTCCACCGTCGCATGGCGCGCGGCACCGAATTTCTGGGCAGCGACGTCGCGATCCTGTGCGGCGCGATGTCGTGGGTCAGCGAACGCAACCTGGTCGCAGCGATGTCCAATGCCGGCGGCTTCGGCGTCATCGCTTGCGGTGCGATGTCGCCCGACTTGCTCGACGCCGAGATCGCGGCGACGCGCGCGCTGACCGACCGGCCGTTCGGCGTCAACCTGATCACCATGCATCCGCAGCTGCAGGACCTGATCGCGGTGTGCGGCCGGCACGGTGTCGGCCATATCGTGCTGGCGGGCGGACTGCCGCCGGCGGGGTCGCTCGACGCGATCAAGGCGACGGGGGCCAAGGTGATCTGCTTCGCCCCCGCCGTGAGCCTCGCCAAGAAGCTGATGCGGTCGGGGGTCGACGCGCTGGTGATCGAGGGGATGGAGGCCGGTGGTCACATCGGCCCGGTTTCGACCAGCGTGCTGGCGCAGGAAATTCTGCCGGTGGTCGCGGGCGAGCTGCCCGTGTTCGTCGCCGGCGGGATCGGCCGGGGCGAGGCGATCGCGAGCTATCTCGACATGGGGGCCGCGGGGGTCCAGCTCGGCACGCGCTTTGCCTGCGCGACCGAGTCCATCGCGCACCCCAATTTCAAGAAGGCGTTCTTTCGTGCCTCCGCCCGCGACGCGATCGCCAGCGTCCAGGTCGATCCCCGCCTGCCGGTCATTCCGGTGCGCGCGCTCAAGAACGCGGGGACCGAGCTGTTCACCGCCAAGCAGCGCGAGGTCGCCGCCCTGCTGGACGAGGGCCAGGTGGCGATGGCGGAGGCGCAGCTGCAGATCGAGCATTACTGGGCGGGCGCGCTGCGCCGCGCGGTGATCGACGGCGACATCGAACATGGCAGCCTGATGGCCGGCCAGTCGGTCGGCATGGTGACGCGCGAGGAACCCGTCGCGGATATCATCGCGACGCTGATGACCGAAGCGGCGGAGGCGATCGACAAGCGGGCGTGAGCGGGGCTTCGACGGCGCATCAACCCGTTCGTGTCGAGCCCTTCGACTGCCTGCCAAGGCAGGCGCTCAGGATAAACTTTGACTTGAAAGTCAAAGTCGAGACACGCTTTTCGACTTCGCTCGAAGCAAACGGGACAGGGGACGCAAATCGGCTAGTTTCCCCTGATCCCCCGGCACAAGGCCGGGATGACGATGAGGGGATGAGCGTGCCCGTGTAACCGCCGGTTACAGGGGTTCCGGGCCGTGCGCTGTCAGCTGGTGGGTGCAGAGTTGTGCCGCGGGCGTGTCGTCAGGGGTAAGTGCGGCGACCGTTACCCAGCCCTGCGCGCGCAGATCACGGGCGGCTGCTGGATCGCTTCCCACCGGGAGGAACAGCCGCCGCCGCTCGACAGGGCCGAGGCCGGCATCGAGCACCGGATCGGCATAGAGCGAAAAGCCGATCGCGGGTTCCTCGACGCCCGAGGGGTGAACGATCATATAGGTGCCGCCACGCCCGATCTCGCCGCGCACGCCGCCGGCGAACAGCGAGAAACCCAGCCAGCTCTGATATTCGAAGCCGTGGCGCTCGGTCGGATCGAGCGTCAGCGCGACGCCGCCGTTCAGTTCGGCGGCGATCTCCGCCAGCCCGTCGAGCCGGGTGGCAAGGATCGCGCCGTGCGGCGAAGCGCGCAACCGCGCGATCGCCGCGTCAAACGGCCCGGCGGCCTCGATGAGCGGGAGGAAACCGGCATCGATCTGTGCCACCCCGGCCGCATCCTTGGCATCCAGCCGCTCGCGCAGCTTTGCCAGCGCCGCCGGGCTCAGTCGGTCGCCGGCGATCGTGTCGATCAGGTCGGGAAGGGTGAAATCGATCAAGACGCCGGTGACGCCGGCGGCTGCCAGCGCCTCGACCGCGAGGCCCACGACCTCGCGCGCGGCGGCGACGCTGTCGAGGCCGATCAGCTCGGCACCGATCTGCATCCGCTCGCGCGCCGGGTCGAGCTCGCCCGCGCGCAGCTTGATGACCGGGCCGGCATAGGAGAGCCGCACAGGGCGCGGATGATGCGCCATGCGCGTCGCCGCGATCCGCCCCACTTGCGCGGTCAGGTCGGGGCGGATCGCCAGCGTGCGCTGCGACACCGGATCGACGAAGCGCACCGCGTCCTTGGCCGACGCGGCCTTCAATCGTCCGGCCAGCGCGTCCTCGAACTCGACAAGCGGTGCGTCGACCTGTTCATAGCCATGGCCATGCGCGGTATCGAGGATGCGCCGCGCCAGCCGCGCCGCCGCGTCGGCGACGGGGGGCAGGCGATCGTGAAATCCCTCGGGCAGCAGACCGGTCATCGGCTCAAGCCCTCTCCCCCTTGGGGAGAGGGTTGGGAGAGGGGCCGTGCCGCCCGCGCAAGCTCGATCGCGGTCAGCACGCCCTCCAAATTCCCTGCCACATCCCGGTTGGTAAGACGTATCACCTGATATCCCTGTTCGTTCAGCCATGCCGTCCGGCGTTCGCCCCGGGCGTTGTCGCTATCGTGCGTGTCGCCATCAACCTCAATAACCAGTTTGCGCGAGCGGGGGACGAAATCGACGATATAGGGCCCGATAACGACCTGCCGACCGAACTTCACGCCGTTGAAGCGTTTGGCGCGGAGGGCGAACCATAGCTTCTGCTCGAACGGCGTTGGTGCGCTTCGCATCGCGCGGGCGTGGGCCAGCATGGCTTCGTTGGTTTTTTGCCGCACGGCCCCTCTCCCAACCCTCTCCCCAATGGGGAGAGGGCTTTTGGGTATTGATCAGAACTTCAGCGCCATGACCGTCTTCACGCCGGGCAGCGCGCGGACGCGGGTGATGAGGTCGGGGGTGACGGGATCGTCGACCGAGAGCAGCAGCACCGCTTCGCCACCGGTATCGCGGCGGCCGAGGTGGAAAGTGCCGATGTTGACGCCCGATTCGCCGAGCAGCGTGCCGATGCGGCCGATGAAACCGGGCGCGTCCTCATTGACGACATAGAGCATGTGGCCCGCCAGGTCGGCTTCGACCTTGATCCCGAACAGCTCGACCAGCCGGGGCGCTTCGTTGCCGAACAGCGTGCCGGCGACCGATCGTTCGCCCGCTTCGGTCTTGACCGACACGCGGATCAGCGTGTGGTAATCGCCCTCGCGCTCGGTGCGCACCTCGCGCACTTCCATGCCGCGTTCCTTGGCCAGGAAGGGCGCGTTGACCATGTTCACCGTGTCCGAATGAACGCGCAGATAGCCGGCGAGCACCGCGCTGACGATCGGCTTCTGGTTCAATTCGGCGGCCGCGCCCTCGCTGTGGATCGAGATGCGCGGGATCGAGCCGTGCGACAATTGCCCGACCAGGCTGCCGAGCTTTTCGGCGAGCGCCATATAGGGTTTCAGCCGCGGCGCTTCCTCCGCCGACAGGCTGGGCATGTTGAGCGCATTGGTGACGCCGCCCGAGACCAGGAAATCGGCCATCTGCTCGGCGACCTGAATCGCGACATTGACCTGCGCCTCGCTGGTCGATGCGCCGAGATGCGGGGTCGAGATGAAGTTGGGCGTGCCGAACAGCGGATGTTCGTGCGCGGGTTCGGTCGCGAACACGTCGAGCGCGGCACCCGCGATATGCCCCGAATCGAGCCCCGCCTTGAGCGCGACCTCGTCGATCAGGCCGCCGCGCGCGCAATTGATGATGCGCACGCCCTTCTTGGTCTTGGCGAGATTTTCCGCCGACAGGATGTTGCGCGTCTGGTCTGTGAGCGGCGTGTGCAGCGTGATGAAGTCGGCGCGGGCGAGCAGCTGGTCGAGCTCGACCTTTTCGACCCCGATCTCGACCGCACGTTCGGGGCTGAGGAACGGGTCAAAGGCGATGACCTTCATCTTGAGCCCCTGGGCGCGATCGGCGACGATCGAGCCGATATTGCCCGCGCCGATCAGCCCCAGCGTCTTGGCGGTCAGCTCGACCCCCATGAAGCGGTTCTTCTCCCACTTGCCCGCCTGCGTCGAGGCGTCCGCCTCCGGCAATTGCCGCGCGAGCGCGAACATGAGCGCAATGGCGTGTTCGGCGGTGGTGATCGAATTGCCGAACGGCGTGTTCATCACCACCACGCCCTGGGCAGACGCCGCGGGGATATCGACATTGTCGACGCCGATGCCCGCGCGGCCGATGACCTTGAGGTTCGGCGCGTGCGCCAGAATGTCCTTTGTCACCTTGGTCGAGCTGCGGATGGCAAGCCCGTCATAATCGCCGATGATCGCCTTCAGCTCATCGGGGGTCTTGCCGGTGATCTCGTCCACCTCGACCCCGCGTTCGCGGAAGATCTGGGCGGCGAGCGGGGACATTTTGTCGGAAATCAGGACTTTGGGCATGGTTTGCTTCCTTCATCTCCCTCTCCCCCATTGGGGAGAGGGCCGGGGAGAGGGGATGTTGGGGAAAGGCGAGGGAGCGTCAGGGCGCGCGGCCCCTCTCCCAACCCTCTCCCTAATGGGGAGAGGGCTTAAGAAGCCTTCGCTGCTTCGTAGGCCCAGTCGAGCCAAGGGCCGAGCGCTTCGATATCGGCGGTGTCGACGGTCGCGCCGCACCAGATGCGCAGGCCCGGAGGGGCATCGCGATAGCCGGCGATGTCGAACGCCGCGCCTTCGGCCTCGAGCAGACCGGCCATCTTCTTGATGAACGCTTCGTCGGCCCCCGCAACGGTCAGGCAGACGCTGGTCTTCGACCGGGTCGCCGGATCGGCGGCGAGATGGCCGAGCCAGTCGCGTGCCGCGACGATCCGGTCGAGTGCTGCGGCATTGGCATCCGACCGCGCGATCAGTCCGTCGGCGCCGCCGACCGACTTTGCCCATTCGAGCGCGAAGATCGCATCCTCGACCGCCAGCATCGAGGGGGTGTTGATCGTCTCGCCCTTGAACACGCCTTCGGCCAACTTGCCCTTGGAAACCAGGCGGAACACCTTGGGCAGCGGCCAGGCGGGGGTATAGCTTTCCAGCCGTTCGACCGCGCGGGGGCCGAGAATCAGGACGCCGTGCGCGCCCTCGCCGCCCAGCACCTTCTGCCAGCTGAAGGTCGCGACATCGATCCGCTCCCAAGGCAGGTCATAGGCGAACACCGCGCTGGTCGCATCGGCGAACGACAGCCCCTCGCGGTCGGCGGCGATCCAGTCGCCATTGGGCACCCGCACGCCGCTGGTCGTGCCGTTCCAGGTGAACAGGACGTCGTGGGTCCAGTCGACCGCGCCCAGATCGGGCAGTTGGCCGTAATCGGCGCGGGTGACGGTGGGGTCGATCTTCAGCTGCTTGACCGCGTCGGTCACCCAGCCCTCGCCGAAGCTTTCCCAGGCGAGCGCGGTGACGGGCCGCGCGCCGAGCATCGTCCACATCGCCATTTCATAGGCGCCGGTATCGGAGCCGGGAACGATGCCGATGCGGTGGGTGTCGGGCAGCTTGAGCAGCTCGCGCATCAGGTCGATGGCATATTGCAGGCGCTGCTTGCCGATTTTCGAGCGGTGCGAACGGCCGAGCGAGGCGCCGGCGAGCTTGGCGGCATCCCAGCCGGGGGGCTTGGCGCAGGGGCCGGAGGAGAAATAGGGGCGCGCCGGACGGGTGGCGGGCTTGGCAGGCGCAAGGGTGGCGCCGGCGGTGGCGAGGTCAGTCATGTCAGTCTCTCCTTGCAGAGAGCACGCGCGGCGTTGGGACCGCGTGGCCCGCCGACGGCCCTAGAGCCGCGCGCGGCGAAGTCAATCGCTCGTTTCGGGTAATTTTCTGTCGTGGTGCGGGCGCGGGCGAGCGGCCGGGGTGACAGGGAGGTCGGCTCGGGTGGCGGATAGCGTGGAGCTGGGTTCAACCCGTCAACATCGTTTGGTTCGCGCGAAGTCGAGAAACGTGCCCGATGCACCATGCGTCTCGACTTCGCTCGACACGAACGGGTCTCATGGCGTTTAAGTGCGGTTGGTGTTGAGTTGTGGTTCCGGGGCGGCATGATCGATTCAAGAACGCGTTGGCAACGACGGGCCCTCGTCGCCGTCACGCTCGCCATCCTCCTCGCCAGTTGCGCCGGCGAACGCTCGCCCGAGCCGCCGCCGCGCCCCGCGATCCGCCCGCGCGCCAGCGGGCCGGTTCCCGCGATCGACCCAGATCCGGCGGCGACGCGGGCGTGCATGGCCGATCTGACCGCGCTGGGCGTCCGCTATTCGCCCTTGCCCGACCGCGATTATGGCAGCGGCTGCATCGTCACCGGCGCGATCCAGCTGCTCGATTACGGCACGCCGACGGTCGGGCTCAAATCGATGCGCTGCCCGCTCGCCCGGCATTTCGTCGCCTGGGTGTTCAACGGCGTCCGCCCGGCGGCGCGCCAGATCCTGGGCAGCGACGTGGTGCGCGTCGAGACGTTCGGCACCTATTCCTGCCGCGGCATCAATGGCGGCGGCCCGGCGACGGCGGGCAAGATTTCGCAGCACGGCCTGGCCAACGCGGTCGATGTCGCCGCCTTCGTGCTGGCCGATGGCCGCCGCGTCTCGGTCGAACAGGGCTGGCGCGCCGACGACCCTCAAGAACAGGAGTTTCTGCGCATCGTCCACCGCTCGGCGTGCCGGCGCTTCACCACCGTGCTCGGCCCCGAATATAACTCTGCGCATTACAACCACTTTCATTTCGACCTGGGCGGCAAGCCGTTTTGCCGCTGAAACCATTTTCGCTTTGCCAGAACAGGCGATAAAGCCGCGCGCATGACCGAGACCCGAGTTCCCAGCCGCGTGTTCCGCCGCGCCGAAGAAGAAGCCGAAGCCGCGCGCGCCGCCCCGCACGACACGCCCCAGACCGCGCACCCCGCCTATCGGCTGGCGTTCCAGGACATGGAGTTCCTGTTGCGCGAGGATTTGCGCCCGGTGCGGTTTCAGCTCGAGCTGCTCAAGCCCGCGCTGCTGCTCGACGAGGCGAAGATCGCATCGACTTTCGTCTTCTATGGCTCCGCCCGCATCCCCGAGCCGGCCAAGGCGGAGGCGCTGCGCGACATCGCCAGCGATGACAACGCGCGCCGGATCGCCGAGCGATTGATCGCCAAGTCGCATTATTACGAGGTCGCGCGCGAGCTTGCCCGTATCAGCAGCCAGTGCGCCTGCGACGAAGCCGGCCAGCGCCATTTCGTCGTCTGTTCGGGCGGCGGGCCTTCGATCATGGAAGCCGCCAATCGCGGCGCGCAGGATGTCGGGGCCGAATCGATCGGGCTCAACATCGTCCTGCCGCATGAACAGGCACCCAACCCCTATGTCACGCCGGGCCTGTCATTCCAGTTCCACTATTTCGCGCTTCGCAAGATGCACTTCCTGCTGCGCGCGCGCGCGGTCGCGGTGTTCCCCGGCGGCTTCGGCACGTTCGACGAATCGTTCGAGCTGCTGACGCTCATTCAGACCGGCAAGGTCGATCGCATCCCCATCCTGTTCTACGGCCGCGAATTCTGGGAGCGCGTCGTCAATTTCGAGGCGCTGTGCGAGGAGGGCGTGATCAGCCCGCGCGACCTCGACCTCATCACCTTTGTCGAAACCGCCGAGGAAGGCTGGGCGATCGTCCAGAAATTCTGGGAACAGAAGACTGCGAACGGCGACGCGCGCTGAGCCTTGGGCCATTGGCGGGCGTGCAATTCCCGGTCGGTCGATTTCGGAGCCTGCGATGATGATCCCCGTGCTGATCGTCCGCGACGTGCCGGAGGCGATCGCCTTCTTCACGCACCTGCTCGACTTCGCGCTGGTCGTGGCCACACCGGATGACGCGCCATTCCATGCGGTGCTGCGCAGGGGTTCCGACGAGGTGCAGCTGAACCTGGCGCATGGCGACCGCGCGGCGGGCGGCGCGTCGTTCATCGTCATCTGCGACGATATCGACGCGCGGTTCGCCGCGTTCGTCGATCGCGGGCTGGCGGTGCCGACGCGCGCGGATTCGCCGGTCCATGCAGGTCCGCTGGACCAGAGCTGGGGCACGCGCGAGGTCTATATCGACGACCCGAGCGGCAATACGATCATCTATCAGCAACGCTGAGCCTGGATCGCGCGGCCGGCCCGCGCGGAAGGCTCAGATGCCCGGCGTGCCCTGTTCGGCCAGCCGCGCCTGGGCGGCCCGGTATTTGACGGGTTCGGCGATGTCGAGACGTCGGCGCGCGGCGGCAAGGGGTTCGGCGAGCAGTGCCTCGTAATCCTGGGCATGGAGCCAGGCGGCGCGCCTGCCATGGCGATAGCCTTCCCACACCGCGGCGGCGAAATGGCGTTCGCCGGTGACGCGCAGGCTCTTGAGCGCCGCGCCCGCGCCGATGAACGCCCAGCCGAGACCGCCGGTCTGCGCATAGCTGAACGCGACCAGGCAGGCTTCGCCCAGATGCTCCTCGGCGGTATAGCCGGTCAGCACGTGCCAGATGTCGTGGATGTCGCGCTCGCGCCGTCCGAACCACGCATAGGGATGCGGCGCGTCGCGCCAGCCTTCATTGTCGGCATTGGCGATATCGGCGAGGCCATCCGGGGAAAAGCCGGTGCGGTCGAGAAAGGCGAGATAGGCCGCGCCGACGCTGTCCGCAGGCAGCGACGCGAGCCATTCGCGGTCGGCGAAGCGCCGGGCGAGTTCGACCCGGGCATAGGCGATCCGCCCGCCCTGCGGCGTCGACAGCAGCCGGCGATAATTGCGGTGCGAGGTGTCGCCGTTGAGCGCGCGCATGATGCGGAACACCTGAACCGTGTCGTTGCCGTCGGCGAGCAGCCGGCGCAGCGCGCGCCACGCCGCCCCCCAGTCGCGCCGCGTCGGAATGCCGGGATTCACGTTCGTATCGAAGGTCGTTGCCATGTCGTCCCCGTTACTGACATAACTGTTAATAGATCATGGCGACCGACACAAGTCGAAAGGGTGACAAGAGCTCTGGACATTTCATGCGAATCATGTAAAGAACTCTTGTCAGAAGGTCGGCAATGGTTGTCACCTTCGGCGCGGATCGATGCGGTGAGGGACGGGTGAAGAACCGGTTGCGGGTGTTGCGGGCGGAGATGGCGATCAGTCAGGGCGATCTTGCCCAGCGGCTGGGCGTGTCGCGTCAGACGATCAACGCCGTCGAGACCGACAAATACGACCCGAGCCTGCCGCTCGCGCTGCGCATGGCCAAGATTTTCGGAGTGCCTGTCGATGCGATCTTCCTTGACGAATGGGAACCTGTCGGGGCTCCCGATGCGTGAATTGAGCCTGCGCGCGAAGCTGCTGCGCATCGCCCTGCTCGCCGCGCTGGGCGGTGCCGCCGGCTATGCGGTCGGTCGACTGATCGCGCAGAACGGCCTGTTCGACGGGGTCGAGCCGATACCGCCGGCGGACGTGATGGCGCTGGCGCTGGCGTTCCTGCTGGTCCTGATGGGCGTCTGGGTCGCGATCGTCTCGACGCGCAGCGCCTGGTTCGCGCGCGCGGTCGAACAGCGCGAACCCGGCGATACCGATCCGGTCGATCCGGCCGCGATCCGGTCTGCACGCATCCAGGCGGTGGTGTGCGTCATCGCCGGCGCAGTCCTCGCGGTGCCTCCGCTGGCGGTGGCGGCCGAACTGACCGACACCGCGCGCAGCCTGACCGCGATCGCGCTGCTCGCCCTGATCGTCGCACAGACCTGGCTGAACGGGCGGCTGTGGCGGATGAGCGATGAACTGACCCGGACCATGATCGTCCAGACGGGGGCCGCGTGCTTCTGGGGCCTGCAGCTCGCCCTGTTCACCTGGGCAGCGCTGGCGCGGATCGGCCTGCTGCCCGATTTCGGCACCTGGATCGCCGCGATCGTGACCATGGCGGTCTATCTGGTCGCGTCGATGGTCGTCGGCGTGCGGCTCGGCCTGGCGCGGGTCTGACCCGATATGCATATCGGTCGAGGCGATACGCGGATTTGCGCGTCGCCCCGGCATTGCGCCGGGAGCCGCTATCTTCTGCGCTGGATCAGGCAGCGGGACCGCGGCGCAAGGCCGGGGTGACGCGAAAAAAACAGACTCCGTTTCGAGACGATCTGCATTCGGTCAGCCGCTCAGAAAGAGCGGGTCAATCATAGGTCATCACGCCCCGAATCGGCGTCGTCACACCCGCATGGGCATGAGCACATAGAGCGCGGCGGACTTGTCATTCTCGCGGATCAGCGTCGGCGATCCCGCATCGGCCAGGTGCACCTCGACCGTGTCACCTTCGATCTGGCCGAGAATGTCCATCAGATATTTGCTGTTGAAGCCGATCTCGAACGATTCCGACGCATAGTCGCCGGGGACTTCCTCCGCCGCGGCGCCATGTTCGGGGCTGGTCACCGACAGCGTCACCTTGTCGCGGTCGAGCGCCATCTTGACCGCGCGCGCCTTTTCGGTGGCGATCGTCGACACGCGGTCGACCCCGGCCATGAAGCTCTTGGGATCGAGCTTGAGCAGCTTGTCGTTGCCGGTCGGGATGACGCGGTTATAGTCCGGAAAGGTGCCGTCGATCAGCTTCGAGGTCAGGATCGCCTGGCCGAGATCGAAGCGGATCTTCGATCCCGACAGCGACACGCCGACCGAGCCGTCGACCTCGTCGAGCAGCTTCCTGAGTTCGTTCACGCATTTGCGCGGCACGATGACGTCGGGCATCGCATCCGCGCCGTCCGGACGCGGCACGGTGACGCGGGCAAGCCGGTGGCCGTCGGTCGCCGCCGCCTTCAGCACCGGCTGGCCGGCCGCGCCGCCATCCTCGCTGACGTGCAGGAAGATACCGTTCAGATAATAGCGCGTCTCCTCGGTCGAGATCGCGAAGCGCGTCTTGTCGATGATCTGCTTGAGCAGTTCCGCCGACAGCTCGAAGCTGGTCGGCAGCTCACCCTCGGCGATCACCGGGAAATCGTCGCGCGGCAGCGTCGAGAGGTTGAAGCGCGCGCGCCCGGCAACGACGGTCAGCCGGCCCTCCGCGGCGGACAGCTGAACCTGTGCGCCCTCGGGCAGCTTGCGCGCAATGTCGAACAACATGTGCGCGGGCACGGTGATCGCGCCGGCCTGGTCGATCGCGGCGGGCAGCGTCTCGTCGATCTGGAGATCGAGGTCGGTCGCCATCAGGCGGATCACGCCCTGGCCGGTCGCATCGATCAGCACGTTGGACAGGATCGGGATGGTGTTGCGCCGCTCGACCACCGAATGCACGTGGCTCAGCCCCTTGAGCAAGGTTGCGCGTTCGATCGTCGCCTTCATTGTCCCAAAACCCCCGGTGCGCGCCCTATTCTTCCTGTCCCAGCGGGCGTGGGCCCGCGGGCGTGGCGCTTCGCCACCCGTTCATCTCTAACGTGAAAAAGGGCCGGAGCAAGCGGCCCCGGCCCTTCCCGACGATTTTGTGACGCCGCCCCGGGGCATGGTTCCCCGGGGCGGTGCATCGGTCCTCAGAACCGCCAGCCGAGCCCGGCGACGACCTGGTGCCGGTCGGTATCGATGTCGAAGTCGCCGCTGACCGCGCCGTCGGCAAATTCGAAATTCGCGTTCGAGTAGTTCGAATAGCGGTATTCGACCTTTGCAAACGCGTTGGGGCCCAGCGCCTGCTCCAGCCCCGCACCCAGACGCCAGCCGTCCACCTCGAAATTCTCGCGGAATTCGGTGGTGCCGTCATTGGCGCGCACGTTCAGGCGGGCATTGGTGTAGCCGCCCTTGGCATAGACCAGCGTGTTGGGCGCCGCGCGCAGGCCGGCGCGCAGGCCGACATAGAGGTCGCGGCCGGTGCTGACCCGGCCGAAGCCGAAAAATTCGGGATCGGCGGTGTCGGTTTCGACCTTGCCGGTCGAATCCGAATATTCCAGGTCGGCGCCGATCACGGCACGCGAGCCGATCGCGATGTCGTAGCCGGCCTCGACCCCATAGAGGAAGCCGTCGACCGTCTGGTCGTCGCCTTCGAGATCGCTGTCCTCGCTACTGCCGGGACGGATGCCGTCATAGCCGCCGAGCACCGCGATCCGCGGCCCCGTGAAGGTCGGGTCAGCGTCCTGGGCAAAAGCGGGCGTGGCCAAGGCCGACGTGGCGGCGAGGGCGACGAGAAATACGTAACGCATAGATACTCCTGAACTTCCACACCCCGATCGCGGGGTGGGAGGCGCTAACTAGGGAGCGCGCGAAGGCGTTGCATGAACCCCAGATAAACAAGGATTTCCGTTGCTTTTGCGCCACAGGGGGTTGAAATGGCGGCGATGGCAGATCACGCGACGGCGACCCGGAACCGGCCGGGCCGCGACTTCATCGCCCGGCATGGCGAAACCGTGTTCAACGCGACGCGCCGGTTGCAGGGCGAGCAGCTCCACACCCCGCTGACCCGCGCCGGCTTTGCCCAGGCCGACGCGATGGGCGCACGGCTGCGCGCGCTGCTGGGGCCGAGGCCTGCATTGACGCTGTGGTCGTCGCCGACCGGGCGCGCGCTGCAGACGCTGGCGGTGATCGCCGAGCACCTCGAGCTCGACTGGCACGCCGCGCAGGTCGATGCGCGGCTGGTCGAGATCGGCATGGGCAGCTGGGGCGGGCGCAGCTATGACGCGGTGATCGCCGAGGCGGGATCGGTGATCGACCCGGAGGTGCGGTCGCTGCGCCCCGCGCCAGATGGCGAGACCTATCCCGAGATCGCGGCCCGCGTGACGTCGTGGCTCGAGGCGACCGACGCCGACCCCGGCGACCGGCTGGTCATCATGCACGGCGTGTCCAGCCGCGTGCTGCGCGGCGTGATGACGGGACTGGCCCCGGCGACCACGCTGGGCGCGCCCGTCGCCCCCGGATTGCCGCAGGGATCGATCGTGCGGATCGCGCGCGGCGTCGAGCATGTCATCCATCGCGGCGATGGCGGCGGGCACGCATGAGGGGTCGCGCGCTGATGATCGCCCCCGCGTTGCTGATCGCTCCCGCGTTGCTGACCGCAATGCCGGCGCAGGCGGCGCGCGAGACGATCGGCGTGCACGGCCGCTGGGGCGCGTTTCGCGACGACGCGCCGCGCCGATGCTTTGCGATCAGCCGGCCGGTGCGATCGCCGCGCAGCCGTGCATGGCGCCCGTTCCTGAGCATCGCGCGCTGGCCCGGCACCGGCGCGCGCGGCCAGCTGCATGTCCGGCTGAGCCGTGCGGTCGACCGCCGCGCGCGCGTCACACTGGCGGTCGGCGAGCGCCGCTTTGCCCTGCTTGCGGGACCGACCGACGCCTGGGCACCCGATGCCGCGACCGACCGCGCGATCATCGCCGCGATGCGCACCGCGCGCAGCCTGAGCATCGAGAGCGTGACCGCGACCGGTGTGCCCTTTGCCGATGTCTATGCGCTCGACGGCGCGGCGACGGCGATCGATGCGGCGGTGCTGGCCTGTTCGGGAAGCGTCGCGCGCCGCTGACCCGGCGGGCTGGCGGCGATGCTGGCGCCCATGCTGGCGAAAGTCGTGCGAGACGACTATATGGCCGCGATGCTTTCCCCATCGACCGTGCCCATGCCCGCCCCCGGGCGTATCGACCCCGTGCCCGTGCCGCGTGGCCCGGCGGTGCGCGCCGATGGTCGCGTCGACCTGATCGGGCTGCCGCGCGAGGGCGTGCGCGAGGCGCTGATCGCCGCGGGGATGGAGGCGAAGCAGGCCAAGCTGCGTGCCAAGCAATTGTGGCACTGGATCTATAATCGCGGCGCGACCGATTTCGCGGTGATGACCGATATCGCCAAGGCCCAGCATCCCTGGCTCGCCGAACGGTTCGTGATCGGCCGCCCCGAGGTGGTCGAGGCGCAGGTATCGAGCGACGGCACGCGCAAATGGCTGTTGCGGGCGGATGCCGGCGACGGCCAGGGCGCGCAGGATTTCGAGATGGTGTTCATCCCCGATGCCGATCGGGGCACCTTGTGCGTATCGAGCCAGGTCGGCTGCACGCTCAATTGCAGCTTCTGTCACACCGGCACGATGCGGCTGGTCCGCAACCTGACGCCGGGCGAGATCGTCGGCCAGGTGATGCTGGCGCGCGATGCGCTGGGCGAATGGCCGTCCAGCCCCGACGGGCGGATGCTGACCAACATCGTGATGATGGGAATGGGCGAGCCGCTCTATAATTTCGACGCGGTGCGCGACGCGCTCCGGCTGGTGATGGACGGCGACGGGCTGGCGCTGAGCAAGCGGCGGATCACGCTGTCGACCAGCGGCGTCGTGCCGATGATGGCACGCGCGGGCGAGGAGATCGGCGTCAACCTGGCGGTGTCGCTCCACGCAGTGACCAAGGACGTGCGCGACGAGCTCGTGCCGCTCAATCGCAAATACGGGATCGAGGCGCTGCTGCAGGCGTGCGCCGACTATCCCGGTGCCAACAATGCCCGGCGGATCACGTTCGAATATGTGATGATCCGCGACAAGAACGACAGCGACGCCGACGCGCACGAGCTGGTCCGCCTGCTGCGCCGCTATCGCCTGCCCGCCAAGGTCAACCTGATCCCGTTCAACCCGTGGCCGGGCACCGATTACGAATGCTCGACGCCCGAGCGGATCAAGTCCTTCTCCAACATCGTGTTCGAAGCCGGCATCTCCGCCCCCGTCCGCACGCCGCGCGGCCGCGACATCGATGCCGCGTGCGGCCAGCTGAAGACCGCGGCGACGAAAAAGAGCCGGGCCGAGCGCGATCGCGAGGCGGTGGTCAGGGCTTGAACGTCCAGTCGATCGGAAAGCCAACCCAAACATTGTTGACGGCCTTGCCGTCCCTGATTTCCGGGTAGACGCGGAAATTGCGTGACGCGGCGAGCGATGCCGAACCGAATCCCATATCCGACGGCTGCTCCGACAATATCCTGCAGTTGTGCAAGCGCCGCGACTTCATCACCTGGCACGCAAGATAGACCGTCCCCGATGCCCGCGCGCGCCGGGCGGCCGCTGGCACAAACGGTGCCAGGTCCCGTTCGGTCGGGATGAACACCCATCGCGGCGGCACGATCGTCGGCGCGGCGCCATCGCCGTCGCCGGCCCCCCGGCCGCGCCCGCTTCCAGTGCCACCAAGGCCCTGGTTTCCAGACCCGAGCGAACCGGCACCGTCGGCAGTGCCGCGGCCAGCCCGCGCGGTCCCGTCGTCGATCGATGGCAGCGGCAAGGGGAGCGGCGGCACCAGCGGCACCTCGGTCAGCTTCAGTGGCGGGTCGGTCGTCGGATCGGGCGGCGCACCTCTTGCATTGGCCGGATGCCGGACAGCGTCCGGCGGACCCGCCGGCCTCGGGCTGCCGCCGCTTACGGTCCGGCGCGGAACGTCGGTCTCGGCCTGGGCCCGACGCTCGGGGGCCGGCATGCGGGGCAGCACAACAAACTCGGTCAACAACGGTGCCTCCACCGCCGGGGCGATGACGGGCGGGACACCGAGCGTGAACAGCAACAGCCCGAGCAGAAAAAGGATTGCAGCGGACAGCGAGGCGGAAATGGCCCGCTCGCGCCAGGTGCGCGCCGTCGGCTGGGCAAAGGCATATCTGGCGTAGCCCGACTGCATCCGCGAAAAATGACGTAATGCCGGTCGACCGGCAAGAAAATTGGCGGAAAGCCGCTTCGTGGCGACAAGTCCGCGCAAAAGACCGGCCCTGCGGCCGCGCGCGTCAGATCAACGCCAGTCCCGCCAGCTTGCCGACGAGATCGGCAGGAATCTTGATCGCTCCCGCCGTGCCCGAGCCGAGATCGGGGGGCGCATCCTTCGCCTCCAGATAGCGCCAGCCCTGATGCGCGCGCTTCGGGCGGGCCTGGACGAGCACGAGGCGCGGGTCGATATGGATCGCCACCCGGCCGCCCTCCGCGTCGCCAAAGCCGAGGATGGCGGAGCGAGCGACGAGCTGGTGCTTCAGGATCCAGTAGAGCGAGCCGCCGACGATCTCCGCATGCCGCTTGGGGAGATAGCGGGTGGTCAGCGACGCGCCGCCCGCCGCTTCGCGGCCCGCGAACCAGGATTGGAGCGTGTCGAGCGAGTCGGCGCCATAGGCGACTTTGGTCAGGTGAAGCGGCACCGGACTGATCTGGGCGGCACGGCGGCAGCGATCAAGACGGTATTTCGGCGGCGCTATCCGACCAGGCCGCTGACGGTCGCGAGGCCCAGGAACACCAGAAACCCCATCGAGTCGGTCACCATCGTCACGAAGATCGACGACGAGATCGCGGGGTCGGCGCGGAAGCGTTCGAGCGTCAGCGGCACGACCACGCCGGCCAGCCCCGCGATGACGATATTGGCGAGCATCGCGGTGCCGATGACCAGACCGAGCAGCGGATTGGCGAAGAACAGCCCGACCCCCACCCCGATCACCAGTGCCACCGTCGCGCCGTTGAGCACCGCGATCGCAACCTCGCGCCGCACCGCCCACAAGGTGTTGGCCGGGGTCAGCTGATTGGTCGCCAGTGCGCGCACCGTCACCGCCAGCGTCTGCGTGCCGGCATTGCCGCCGACACCCGCGACGATCGGCATCAGCGCGGCGAGCGCGACCATCGCCGCGATCGTATCCTCGAACTGGGTGATGATCGTGGCGGCGACCAATGCGGTGAACAGGTTGGCGATCAGCCAGCGCACGCGCGCGCGATAGGTGTCGCGCACGGGTTCGTTGATGTCGCCGTCGCCCGCGCCCGACAGCAGCAGCGCGTCCTCGCCCGCTTCGGCCTGGATAATGTGGACGATGTCGTCGACGGTGATCATGCCGACCAGCCGGCCATTGGCATCGACCACCGCCGCGGAAATGAGCGCGTATTTCTGAAAGCGCAGCGCCACTTCCTCCTGGTCCATATCGACCGGAATCAGCGTCTGCTCGCGCTTCATCACGTCGCTGATCGCGACGACGCGCGGGGTGCGAAGGATCCAGGACAGGTTGCAGGTGCCGACCGGATGATGCGCCGGATCGACCACGAACACTTCCCAGAAATCGGTGGTGAGCTGGTCGTCGGCGCGCAGATAGTCGAGCACGTCGCCGACCGACCAATGTTCGGGCACCGCGATGAGCTCGCGCTGCATCAGGCGGCCGGCCGATTCCTCGGGATAGCTCAGCGCCTCCTCGATCGCGGCGCGATCGTCGGGGTCGAGCGCGCGCAGCACCGCGCGCTGATCCTCCTCGCCCAGATCCTCGATGATCGCGACCGCGTCGTCGGTGTCGAGCTCCGACGCCATGTCGGCGAGCTGGCGCGGCTCGAGCGCGTCGATCAGCACATCGCGCACCCAGTCGTTCATTTCCGCGAGCACGTCGCCGTCGATCAGCGGGGCGATCGCCGCGACCAGCGCGGGGCGATCGTCATTGGGGGTCAGTTCGACGAGGTCGGCGATATCGGCGGGGTGGAGGGGCGCGACGCGGTCGCGCGCGCCCTCCTCATCCCCCGCGGCGACGAGGTCGAGCACCGAGCGCACGAATTCGGGTTTCAGGCGATCGTCGGCGTCCAGCCCGCTTTCGGTCGCGATCGCACCGGGGGCGTATTCCCGTTCGCTCATCCCCCGCCC
>NZ_LSHX01000003.1 GCF_001555965.1 Sphingomonas sp. CCH21-G11 | reverse complement strand
GGATAGCCCCCATCCCAACACCCCCCCTAAAGGGGAGGAGCTTAGCTGCATCCCCCCTGAACCGGGGCACACCCCCCAGCACCGGGCGCGTCCTGCTGCCGCTCCGGCTCGGCATGCGCATGGTCAATGGCCTGTCCAACGAACATGCCGCGCGGATCGTCGCGGCGCGGGGCGACACGCCCTTCACCTCGGTCGAGGATGTCTGGCGGCGCTCCGGCGTGCCGCTCGCCGCGCTGGAGAAACTGGCGCGCGCCGATGCCTTTCAGTCGCTCGGGCTCGACCGGCGGCAGGCGCTATGGGCGATCAAGGGGCTGGGGGCGCAGCCGCTGCCGCTGTTCGCCGCGGCGGACGCGCGTGCGGGCGGGCTCACCCCCGAACTGGCCGAGCCGGCGGTCGCGCTCGATCTCCTGAGCGCGGGGCGCGAAGTGGTCGAGGATTATCGTGCGCTGCAATTGTCGCTGCGCGCGCACCCCTTGAGCTTCCTGCGCGACGATTTCGCGCGGCGCGGCATCCTGCGCTGTGCCGACCTCAAGACCGTTCGCGACGGCGGCTTTGTCGAGGTCGCCGGGATCATCCTGGTGCGCCAGAAGCCGGGCAGCGCGAAGGGCGTGCTGTTCATCACCATCGAGGACGAGACGGGAGTCGCCAACGCGATCCTGTGGCCCGACCGGTTCGAGGCGCAGCGGCGCACCGTCATGTCGGCGGCGATGATCGGCGTGCGCGGGCGCGTCCAGCGCGAGGGGCTGGTGATCCACGTCATCACCGATCGCATCGTCGATTACACGCCGATGCTGCGCACCATCGGCGACGCGGACCTGCCGCGGCTGACCGGGCCGGGCGACGGCGCGACGCATGGCGGCGCCCCGGATCGCGGCGATCCGGGGTGGAAACCGCGCGGCATCTATCACCCGCCCTTCCGCCAGGGCTGCGACCCCGAGGATGCGCTGCGCCAGAAATCGCGCGACTTTCATTGAACGCCGGATCGGCGGCGCACCTATTCCCGCGTCGACTGGAGCGATCCGACCAGCCGGCGGACCATGCCGCGCGGGGTCAGCCGGTTGGAAAAGGCCATGACCCGGTTGGTGAAGCCCGAAATCTTCACCGCGTCATTGGCCTTCAACGCGCGCATCCCGTCCTCGACCACCTGGCCGGGGCGTACCGCGAACCGCTGGAACAACGGGGTGTCACGCATCCCCGCGACACCGGCAAACTCGGTGATCGTGGGTCCGGGACACAGGGCGGCGACGCGCACGCCGTGCGGCCTGGCTTCCTCGTGCAGCGCTTCCGACAGGCTGAGCACGAACGCCTTGGTCGCATAATAGACCGCCATGCCGGGCCCCGGCTGGAATGCGGCGGTCGATGCGATGTTGAGGATGCCGCCGGCGCGCCGATCGATCATGCCGGGCAGCACCAGCCGGCACAGGTCCATCACCGCGCGGCAATTCAGATCGAGCATCTCGTCCAGCCGGTTGATCGGCTGGTCGACGAACGCGCCGAGCTGGCCGAAGCCGGCATTGTTGACGAGCGTGTCGACCGAAAGGCCGCGTCGCGTGACTTCGTCGATCAGCATCCGCGCCGCGCCGGGCTGGCCCAGATCAGCGCCGATCACCTCCACCTTTATCTTGAACCGGTCGCGCAACTCGCCGGCCAGCGTCTCGAGCCGGTCGGCGCGGCGCGCGGTCAGGATCAGGTCGTGGCCGTCATCCGCGAGCGCGCGTGCAAAGCCTGCGCCCAGTCCGGCCGAAGCGCCGGTGACGAGTGCCGTTCCGCTGGACATCGCCGTTCCCCCACCATGACGTGACATGTTCAATAGGCGCGGGCGACCGCGAACTCGACCGCCTCGACCATCGCGTCCTTGGCCTTGCCGCCGGCAAAGCCGCCGAGCGCGTCGATGGCGCGCTGGCCGTAATGGCGCGCGCGCGCCAGCGTATCGTCGACCGCGTGGCTCGCCTGGACCAGCTGGATCGCTTCGGCGAAATCGGCGTCGTCGTTGCGCCGCCCCTCGATCGCGTCCTTCCAGAACTTGCGCGCCGGGGCGTCGCCGCGCGCATAGGCCAGGATGACGGGCAGCGTCACCTTGCCCTCGCGAAAATCATCGCCGGCATCCTTGCCCATCGTGCCGGCGTCGGAAACATAGTCGATCGCATCGTCGACGAGCTGGAACGCGATGCCCAGGTTGCGGCCATAGGCGTCGAGCGCGGCTTCCTCCGCCTCGGGGCGCTCGGCGACGACTGCGGCGATCCGGCACGCGGCGGCGAACAGCGCCGCGGTCTTGGCACCGATGATCTCGAGATAGCGGTCCTCGCCCAGATCGACCTTGCGCGCGGCGGTCAGCTGATTGACCTCGCCCTCCGCGATCACCGCGCTGGCGTGGCTCAGGATCTTGAGCACCTTCAGGCTGCCGTCCTCGACCATCAGCTCGAACGCGCGGCTGAACAGGAAATCGCCGACCAGCACGCTCGCGGGATTGCCCCAGATGATGTTGGCGGTGCGCCGCCCGCGCCGCAGGTCGGAATTGTCGACGACATCGTCGTGCAGCAGCGTCGCGGTGTGGATGAACTCGACCGCGGCAGCGAGGCGGTGGTGGCGCGACCCGGCATAATCCAGCAGGCGCGCGCTCGCCAGCGTCAGCATCGGCCGCATCCGCTTGCCCCCGCCGGCGATCAGGTGGCCGGCAAGCTCGGGGATCAGCGGAATGTCCGACTGCATCCGGTCGAGGATGACCGCGTTGACGAGATTGAGATCGGTCGCCACCAGCGCGACCATCGGGTCGAGCGAGGGCTGGCCGTGCGCGGAAAGGCGGTGGATCGTGGCGCTCATCTGGTCCCCGCTGTGGCGGCAAGTCCCGCCGAACGCAAGTCTGAGCGGGCTTGCCCCCACCCCGCCAAATCGCGAAAGAGGCAGTCCCCTGAAAGGAGCGCCTCCAAATGGCCGACGACACGCTGCGGCGCTATCGCCAGAGCATCGACAATATCGACGCCGCGCTCGTCTTCCTGCTCGCCGAACGCTTCAAGGTGACGCAGGCGGTCGGCGCCTACAAGGCGCGCACCGGGTTGCCGCCCGCTGATCCGGGGCGCGAGGACGCGCAGATCGCCCGCCTGCGCGCGCTGGCCCGCGACGCCGATCTCGATCCGGAATTCTCGGAGAAATTCCTGCGCTTCATCATCGACGAGGTGATTCGCCACCACGAGCGGCTGCGCGACACGGGCCCCGCCTGAATGCGCGACGACTTCCTGGTCTTCACCCCCGACGATGTCGATCTCGCGCGGTCGCCGCTGCGTGCCGCCATCGACGCGGAGACGTTCGTGCTCGGCGCGTTCAACCCGGGGCTGGCGCGCCTGCCCAACGGCAACCTGATGATGATGGTGCGCGTCGCCGAAGCGCTGCGCCGGCCGTTCGATCGCGGTTTCGCGCATGCGATCCGGTGGACACCCGACGGTTACGTGCTCGACCGCTGGCCAGTCGATCAGGTCAGCTTCACCGATCCGCGCGTCTTCACCCTCCGCGACAATCCGAACAAACCCTTTGCGCTGACGTCGCTGTCCTGGCTGTTGCCGGTCGAGCTGTCGGGCGACGGCGAGCGGGTGGTGGACGTCCATTACGACCGGATCATCGCGCCGGGAACCGCATGGCAGCAATATGGGCTCGAGGACCCACGGCTCAGCCTGATCGGCGGGCGCTGGTACATGACGGCCTGCTGCGTCTCGTCGCAGCGCCATTGTACGGGGCTTTGGGTGTCGGTCGACGGCCGCGCCTTCCAGCCGCTCGGCATCGTGCTCGATCATCAGAACAAGGACATGGTGCTGTTCGAGGGCAAGCCCGGCGGCCAGTTCGTCGCGCTGACCCGGCCGCTGGGGAGCAGCTGGGTGGCGAGCCCGCCCGACGAAGTGCATGTCGCCGGTCCCGCGATCCAGATGGCCGGATCGCCCGACGCGCTGCACTGGCGCCCCTTCGACCGCCCGGGCATCCGCCCGCGACGCGACCGGCCGACCGGTTTCCGGATCGGCGGCGGGGCGCAGCCGGTCCTGACGCCGGAGGGGTGGCTGGTGCTCTATCACGGGGTCCAACCCGACAGCCATATCGGGACCTATCGCACCTTCTGGGCACTGCTCGACCGCGACGATCCCGCCGCGATCCTGCATCAGGCGGACGACGCGCCGCTGATCGAAAGCGCACCGGATCTGACCGCGGGGATTGCGCACCAACGCTATCTGCGCTCGCCGGTCGTGTTCACTACTGGCATCGTCGATGCGGGCGACCATTTCCTGGTGGCATCGGGCGAGGCCGATCTCGCCTGCCGCCTGACCCGCATCGCCAAGTCGTGCTTCAGCTGAGCGCCGCGGCCTCGCGCGGATAGCGCCTGTCCATTTCGTCGAGCGCGCCGCGGATGAGCTGTTCGAGGATGTCGAGGTCGATGTCGCCGAGCCGGTTGACATACAGGCAAGACGCCCCCGTCCGGTGCTTGCCCAGCCGCGCGAGCAGCGCATCGTGTGCCGCGAACCCGGAAATCAGGTAGAGCACCAGATTGGCCTTGCGCGGGCTGAATCCGATGCGGCACATCTCGCCCGATCGGCCGCTGTCATATTGGTAGCGATACCGCCCGTAGCCGATGATCGACGGCCCCCACATCACTGCGGGCTCGCCCGACAGCCTGGCCATCAAATCGGCGACCAGCCGCGCGTCCTCGCGGCGCTGGGGATTTTCGACCGCGGCGATGAACGCATCGGGCGACATCGGCGTCGGCTTGGTCTTCGCTTCGGCCATGCTGGATTGCTCCCGGTTCCACACCCCATCCGACGCGCGATCCTATCACCGCGCCTCCGGTTGTGCGAGCGCGTGCTTGCGCGGGGCCGACCGCAACCCTAGAGCGCGCGCAATTGCCCATCTTCATCGGAGTTTTCGCGCATGGCCGATCAGATCAACCGTGTCGTCCTGGCCTATTCGGGCGGGCTGGACACCAGCGTGATCCTGAAATGGCTGCAGCAGAATTATGGTTGCGAGGTGGTGACCTTCACCGCCGATCTCGGCCAGGGCGAGGAGCTTGAGCCCGCGCGCGCCAAGGCGGAGCTGATGGGGGTCAAGCCCGAGCACATCTTCATCGACGACCTGCGCGAGGAGTTCGTCCGCGATTTCGTATTCCCGATGATGCGCGCCAATGCGCTGTACGAGGGGCTGTACCTGCTCGGCACCTCGATCGCGCGGCCCTTGATTTCCAAGCGTCTGATCGAGATCGCACGCGAGGTCGGGGCGGACGCGGTCGCGCACGGCGCCACCGGCAAGGGCAACGACCAGGTGCGCTTCGAGCTGTCCGCCTATGCGCTCAACCCGGATATCAAGGTGATCGCGCCGTGGCGCGAATGGGACCTGACCAGCCGCACCGCGCTGATCGACTTTGCCGAGAAGAACCAGATTCCGGTGCCGAAGGACAAGCGCGGCGAAAGCCCGTTTTCGACCGACGCCAACCTGCTGCACACCTCGTCCGAGGGTAAGGTGCTGGAGGATCCGTGGGAGGAAGTGCCCGATTACGTCTATTCGCGCACCGTCAATCCCGAGGATGCGCCCGACCAGCCCGAATACATCACCATCGATTTCGAGCGCGGCGACGGCGTGGCGCTGAATGGCGCGGCGATGTCGCCCGCGACCCTGCTCGCCGCGCTCAACGACCTGGGACGAAAGCATGGGATCGGCCGGCTCGACCTGGTCGAGAACCGCTTTGTCGGCATGAAGTCGCGCGGCATGTACGAAACGCCGGGCGGCACCATCTACGCGCTCGCGCATCGCGGCATCGAGTCAATCACGCTCGACCGGGGTGCCGCGCACCTGAAGGACGAACTCGCGCCGCGTTATGCCGAGCTGATCTACAACGGCTTCTGGTTCGCGCCCGAGCGCGAAATGCTTCAGGCCGCGATCGACCACAGCCAGCACAATGTGACCGGCACGGTGCGGCTCAAGCTCTACAAGGGCGGCGTCTATGTCGTCGGGCGCAAGTCGCCGCACACGCTGTACAGCGAAAAGGTCGTGACGTTCGAGGACGACCAGGGCGCCTATGACCAGCGCGATGCCGCCGGTTTCATCAAGCTGAACGCGCTCCGCCTGCGCCTGCTGGGCCGTCGCGGCGACTGAGCAAGGGTCGACAGATACGGATCGGGCCGCAGTCGTCGACCGCGGCCCGATGCAATTCTGGTGGATTTTCCCGGAAACGTGGCGGCGTTAGCGCACCGCGCCGCGACGGACCAGATTGACGATCGCCAGCAGGATGATCGCGCCGACCAGCGACACCACGAACGTCTGGATCGTGATCGCCTGGTTGATGCTGCCGCCGAACAGCAGACCACCGATGAACGCGCCGACGATGCCGACGATGATGTTCAGAATGATGCCCTGCTGCGCATCGGTCCGCATGACCATGCTGGCGAGCCAGCCGACAACGCCGCCGATGATGAGCCAGATAATGAAACCGATCATGCTGTTCCCTCCGTTGACCCTGATGTGTGGGCAGATGACGGAAGGACTCTTGACACCGGGCATTTGTTCCGCCCCCGACGAAAATCGGGATTGCCGGAGTCGGGATCTATGTGCCGCGGCCGATTGGACGCGGCAGCATCAGAATTTCTGCTGACGCTCGTAGAGCGAGCGATAATGCTGGATGCGCGTCACGCGCAGGCCGGGCATGCCCACCCGGTCGATCGCGCGCTGCCATCCGGCGAACTCCTCGACCGACAGGTTGTAGCGCGCGCAGACTTCATCGACGGTCAGCAGGCCGCCGTTCACCGCGGCGACGACTTCGGCCTTGCGACGGACGACCCAGCGCGTCGTGCTCGGCGGCGGGAGCGAGTCGAGCGTCAGCGGCTCGCCGAGCGGGCCGATCACCTTTGCCGGTCTGATTTTCTGATTCTCGATCATTCCATCCTCATCAGGGCGGGGGGCCCCTTTTCACGCTCGACTATGGTTCGGACCCTACGCCCAAGCGGTTGAACATCCGCTAAAACGGCGCGGTAAACGGGACCGTTACACTTCCTTCCCGATCGTTAGGACTGCCGCCGCGCCGCGATGAAACGCGCCGGTGCGCGGATGCAGCGCGCGGGCACGTCCGCCATTGCGGTCGAGCCCCGCCTGCGCGCGCGCGGTCGGGCTCGATGCCTGGCGGCTGGCGACCGCCACCATCAGAATCGCGAGCTCGGTGGGCAATGCCACGGCCGCCGCCTGTCGTTCAAAACGGGTAAGACTTAGATCCAACGCACAGTTTCCGGTTCCGACTCGATCGGGTCGGGTTTACCGGGGAATGCTGAACCGCCCGTAAAGACCCCGCGGCAGCTCCGTCGACCGGCTTTGCATCGGCGGCGACAGCGCCTATCTGGCGCGGATGCGGATCGATGATTTCCAGTTGAGCGGCCCGGCTTCGGCGCGCAGGATCGTCGTCGCCATGTCGGGCGGCGTCGACAGTTCGGTGGTTGCCGCGCTTGCCGCGCGCACGGGTGCGCAGACGATCGGCGTGACGCTCCAGCTTTACGATCACGGCGAGGCGGTGGGCCGCGCCGGCAGCTGCTGCGCCGGCCGCGACATTCGTGACGCGCGTGCGGTATGCGACCGGCTGGGCATTCCGCACTATGTCTTCGACCACGAATCGCGGTTCCGCGAGACAGTGATCGACGATTTCGCCGACGAATATCTCGCCGGGCGCACCCCCATCCCCTGCGTCAAATGCAATATGGGGCCCAAGTTCACCGACCTGTTCCGTATGGCGCGCGATCTGGGCGCGGATTGCCTGGCGACCGGCCATTATGTCCGGCGCGTCGTCGGCGCTGGCGGCGCGGAGCTGCACCGCGCGGTCGACCCGGCCCGTGACCAGAGCTATTTCCTGTTCGCGACGACGCGCGCCCAGCTCGACTATCTACGCTTTCCGCTGGGCGGCATGCCCAAGGCCGACGTGCGGGCGCTCGCGGCCGAACTGGGGCTGGGGGTCGCAGCCAAGCCCGACAGTCAGGATATCTGCTTCGTGCCCGACGGCGACTATGCCCGGCTTGTCAAGAAGCTGCGCCCGGAGGCGGAGGCCGGCGGCGACATCGTCGATGAATCCGGGGCGAAGCTCGGCGAGCATCGCGGCATCATCCATTTCACCGTCGGCCAGCGGCGCGGGCTGGAAATCGGCGGGACGCACGAACCGCTCTACGTCCTGCGCGTGGATGCCGCGCGGCGCGAGGTCGTCGTCGGCCCCAAACGCGCCCTCGCGGTCGTCGCTGCGCGGCTGACGGATGTCAACTGGCTCGGCGACGTCGGCGACCGCGCGGTGCAGGCCGACATCATGGTCAAGGTGCGTTCGATGGCGCGCCCGGTGCCCGCCCGGATCGATGCGGACCGGGTGGTGTTCGATGCCCCCGAATATGGCGTCGCCCCCGGCCAAGCGGCGGTGTTCTATCAGGACGACCAGGTGCTGGGCGGCGGCTGGATCGCGGCGACCGAACGCGCCGAACCGGTGGCGGTCGCCGCCTGATCCCGATGCCGCTGCGGCCCGGCCGCGCCCGTGGCGTTGCGCGCGTGGATCAGAAGGGCAGCAGGCGGCTCTTTTCGCTGAACTTCATATAGCCGACATTGGCGGCGAGCCGCCAGCCGACGCCCAGCCTGATCGGGATGAGCACGACATCGCCGCGCCGCATATAGGTCGCCGCGAAGCCGCCGACGAAATAGACCCGCCCCTCGGCGGCAGGATAACGCCGGTAAAGTTCCTGCGAATCATACAGGTTATAGACGAGCACGAAGACCTTTGCCGCGTCGCCGCCGACGTCGAAGCCGACCGAGGGGCCGGTCCAGAAGACCGGGCGCTCGCCCTCGACCTTGTGCTGCATCAGCCCCGATCCGTATCGCAGCCCGAGCACGAACGCGCCCGACACCTCGCGACCTGCGATATAGGCATTGGGCTCGCCCTGGTCGCGCAGGATGTTCTCGACGATGCCGGCCAGGCCCTCGGCACCCTTGCCGAACACGCCTTCGGCCGCGTTGATCAGGTCCTCGCGCTGATAGGTCGATGCCGTCGCGGTCGGCGAGGCAAGGGTCGAGCCGGCGGGCGCCGCGCCGGATACTGATGTGTCGGGTGCGGGCAGACCCGTCCCTGCGGCCGGCGGCGGACTTTCGACCGGTGCGGGCGTGGCGGGCGCGGGGGCCGATCGCGGCGGCAGCGCCCGCGATCCGTCGAGATCGCCGTCGATCACGTCATTTGGGTCGACGGTCCGCATCTGCGCATGCGCAGGCGTTGCCATCGCCAGGGCGATACCCATCCAGATCAGCCATGACGTCCGCATCTCGATCATCCCCGCTTGAAAGCGCAAAGCCACGCCTCATCTTACCGGTGCCACACCTTGACCGGCAATGAACGCGCGGTGATCCGAGTCGAATTCGCGCCGAACGCCGCCGATCGGGGTTCGCCGCCGGGGACGTGCGATCCCCGCCATCGCCAGTTGCCTGTCGACCATCGCCCGGCTATAGCGCGCGCTCCAGCGCTCGGAGACGTGGGTGAGTGGCTGAAACCAGCGGTTTGCTAAACCGCCGTAGGGGGATTACTCCTACCGAGGGTTCGAATCCCTCCGTCTCCGCCACTATCCACCGATTTTCGGCGATTAAATTCAAGTTAGGCTGCCGGTTCCCATAACCGCTCCCCGATAGGCGTTGCGCTTGGGGCGAACGCGTGCGGCTGAATTCGTTCAATCGGCGCGCACCTCAACATTTCTCAGCAGGGGCGCGGCCGTCGACCGCAATGCCATTCGAGCAGCCATGCCGGTGCGACCGTGGAAGCTGGAAACCAGTACACCCCCTACGCGAAACATCACGTCTTGAAATGGCGGAAATCCCGGCCTTTCCGGGAATGGAAGCTTCTCCGCCAAATCTGACTGGCCAGGTCAGGGCAAGTCAGATCCAAATTGAATGAATGCAAGAGGTTGAAAAGGCGCGCATCGTTGAGATGGGCAACCCTTCTGGTTCCAATTCAAACTTGATTGGAACTGACAGCGGTACACTTTCGCCCCGTGCCAAATAAACATAACGAATGCACTTCTCCGTCTGTACTACCATAGCGCGGGCGATGGGCGCTGGCTGCCGACGCGCGCCGAGCCCTGCCACCGCTGATAATTCGATGGGTGTCGTTCGACTGCCAGCCGGGCAGGTTCGGCCCGACCGGTGGGAAGACACGGTTGTCGGCTTCCGACCCAGTTTCAGCTGCCCACCGCCGATGGTTGGAACGTCTGCTTCTTTGCAGAAGCTGCCGGACCGTCTTCCTTATCGCGCAGCGACCGTGCCAATGAGCCTTTCTGTGTCAGTTTAGTCTGCGGGAAGCTTGAGGTAGAGCTCGCTCGATCCGATGTTAATGATCCCGGAAAAACCGCTGAGGATGTCCTGGCCGACGACCCCGTCGATCTCCGTGCCCGTGGCCGTCTTCAGCCGCGCGACAACGCTGTCGAGATTGGTGCTGTAGACCCGCTTCAAGGGCACGGCCCTGCCGCCGAGCGCGATGCTCTCGATCGGATGGCTGGTAATCGCGATGCTGCCCCCGGCGCCGGCTCCCTGCGCCTCGCCGGATGCTGCGCCGAGCCCGAACTTCCCAAGCCGGTCATGCCGCACCACGGTCGCACCCGCGCCGGAGTCGAGCACGAAGGTGCCCGCCTGCCCATTTATCTCAACGTCGACGATCTCGTGACCAGTGGGAAGCTTGGTGAGCTTCAAGACCGTAAAGCCCTTGCTCGCGAGGAAGCGGCTGACTTCGCCGGGTTTGGGCGGTGCAGCCGGTGCAGGTGCAGGAAGGATCATGGCAAGGGCGACGATGATTGGGGCAATGGGACGCATGAAGAATACCTCACAAGTGGCGGTTGAATGGATGGCCGACCCGGCGGCACCGGGCGGTCAGATGAGCTTGCGCAGGCTGAGGCTGATCACCCTGCCGAGCGGGTCGAGATAAGCCGGCTGGTAGCTCAGCGGCACCGAACCGACGGCGTCGCGCACCTGTGGGCGGGTGTTGAACAGGTTGGTGACTCCCAGCGATACGCGGGTGCCCTTCAGCCATGCAGGAGGCTTCTTGCCGCCGAGCGCTTCGGAGAGATTGGCAAACAGGTTGAGGTTGACGATCGCATAGTCGTCGAAGCGCAGGTCGCTCGCGGGCTGGCCCGGATCGCGCACCGCAGTCGCGCTGCGCCAGTTGGCAGAGACCCGCGCCCCCCACCCGCCCTTGAACGCGCCCGCCTGGAGATCAACCTCGTGCCGCCGCCGGCCGCCGAGGAAATCGACCGCGCCGCCATCCAGCAGATCCAGCCGCGGTCCACCGCGGCGCAAGGTGATCTCGTCCTCGAAATACCAGTTATGGTAGAGGCTGAGATAAAGGCGGCTCGTCAGGTTGGCCGCCCCTTGCGCGGTCGCGCTGCCGGGTTCGGGGCGGATCAGTTGAGCGTTCGGGAACAGCCGCTTCACCTCGGCCTCGCTGGTTACCACCTTTACCCGCGCATCGCGCAGGTATTCCGGCACCTTGCCGAGCGGGCGGGTGAAATTGACCCCCCAGCGCAGCTGCTGCTGGCGCGCCTCGGCGAAGTTGACCGCGCGGGCATCGATCTGTTGGAGGCGGCCCGACGCATCGCGAGTAAAGCGCTCGGGAAAGGCCGTCTCGATCAGCGAGGTGAGGATCGGGAAGGTGGAAACAGGATTGTCGGTCCGGCTGCGCACGTAATCGGCGCTGATGCTGAAGTCGGTCTTGGCGAGCGGCCGCAGGGTCACGCCGAGCCGGAACAGGCGGCGATCGTCATTGGCGAGCGCAGGATTGCCGCCGGTGACGCGATCGATGTCGACCACCTCGCGGCGGACGAAGTCGAAGGTGCGCAGGTTCGGCGTGATCAGCGTCGGGCCGCCCAGCTGCTCCAGCGTGGGCGCGCCCTCTTCGCGCGTGAAGGACGCGACGAGATCGATGGCCTTGGCGGGCGACCAGTTGAGCCCGAAGCCATAGGTCCAAAGGTCTCCCGCATCCGACAGACGATCGTAGGCGACATTGCCATTGAGCGTCAGGTTGCCGAGCGGCGAGGCTTTCTCCTCGGTGCGGCTCAGAATGGGGATGGCGACATCCGCCTGCAGGCCGCCACGGTCGCGCGACAGGTCGGCCAGCGTTGCGGTGCCGCCAAAGCTCGCCCGGCCCGTGAAGTCGCGGAATTCTCCCCCGACCCGCAGGCTTGCCGACAGCGGACCCGCAGGCAGCGTGGCAAGCGGGCCCGAAGCGAGGAAATCGGCGTTGAACAGCGTATCGGTCAAGAGCGCGGTGTCGCGCCGTAACGGCGTATCCGCCGCATCGGTCAGCACCTCGCCCTCGGTCCGGTCGAAATTGCCGAGCGCAGTCCATTGCCACCGACCAAGGCGGCCGCCGATGGTGGTGCCGACATGCACCAGCGTCTGGTCACTGTCGCGCTGCAGGATCCGCCCCTGGCCGCGCCCGAGCAGGCTGTCGTTGCGGCTGACATCGACCCGCCCGTTGAGGGTTGCCGAGATGTCCTTCAACACATGCCCGCTGAGCACACCGTTGACCCCGAAGCGCTCGTTTTCGGGGAGCAGCGTGCGGACCTCGCCCAGCTCGGGGCTTGCCGCGAACTGCCGCACGTCGCGTTCGCTTTCGAGCAGGTTGTCCGCGTGCGAATAGGTCGCGCCGAGCGCGATGCGGGTATCGCCGGCGATCCGCAGATAGTCGGCGTTGCCGATGCCGGTTTCCCGTCCGCCTTCGCCCGGGGTCAGAAAGCTCGCCTGCCCCACCCGCGACTGGTAGCGCGGGAAGGTGACGATGTTCACCACCTTCTGGTCGGCCCGGTAACCATATTGCAGCGCGAGTTCCTCGGGGAAGATTTCCATGCGCTCGATCGCTTCGGAAGGGATCCTCGCGATTTCCGCGAAGTCGGAGACCCGCCGCCCGTTGAGCAGCGTCACCGGCGGCGCGTCACCCCGACCGCGGTTGCTGGCGGTCTGGGGGGCGATGGTATCGAGCAGCGCGCCGATGTTCTCGGCACCGAAGGCGCGGATATCGAGCTGGCTGAAGCTGCGTTCGGGCGGGATGTCGCTGTTCACCGATCCGCGCGGGCGCTCGCCGGACACGACGATTTCATCGGACTTCGGCGGCGCATCGCTCGCAGCAGCCGCACCTTCGCCGGCTTCCGCCGTGCCCGCAGCCGCGCGTGCGGCCTCGCGCGCTTCGGGGGGAAGCTGATCGCCATATTGCTCGAGCAGTTTCCGGGCGAGCTCGGGCGGCAGCGGTTTGCCGTCGAGTGTCTGGACCCGCACTGAGGGCTGCCCGGCTGAGGCGCTGGGCGGAGGCAGCGGGTCCTTCAGTCGTTCCTCGATCTGCCGCGCGAGTTCCGGGGGAAGCGGCTTGCCATCGGGGCCGTAGAAGACTCGCTTCGGCAAGGCTGCGGCCTCGTTCTGCTGAGCGCCTTGTGCATCGGCCGCAACTGGGGGCGCTTTCGCCCTGTCGGCCGCCTGCGCCAGCACCGTGCTCGGCGCCGCGCCCACAAGAAGCCCCGCTGCAATTCCGCACCATCTGCCTGTCACACAAATCTCCAAGTTTGTGAACCTGGCGGGGACAAGAGCAGCCTTGCGTATCGACCGGATGGCGCGGGTGTAACGAGTCGTGATACGCGAATGCTACAAAGCCCTGTTATCCCGTCCGCCATGACACCCCTGTCCGATTTCCCGAGCGCGATCCTCGTCGTCGACGACGATGCGAGCATTCGCGACGCAATCGCCGATTTTCTGGGGATGCACGGCTATGCGGTGCGCGCGGCGGAGAATGCGGTGGCGTGCGACCGCGCACTGACGGCAGCGCCCGCCGACCTGATCGTGCTCGACGTCATGATGCCCGGCGAGGACGGGCTGTCGCTGTGCCGGCGACTGGGCGCGGGCGGGACACCTATCCTCATGCTCAGTGCGCTCGACGCCGTGACCGACCGGATCGTGGGGCTCGAGGTCGGCGCCTGGGATTACATGACCAAGCCCTTCGAACCGCGCGAGTTGCTGGCGCGGGTGCGGGCGCTGCTGCGACGTCCGGCGGCCGACCGGGGCGAACTCCGGGACGCGTCAGGTGAGGCATTGATGTTCGCGGGGTGGTGGTTCGATGTCGAGCAGAGACGCCTGCGCGCTCCTTCAGGCATTCCCATGATGCTGACCGAAGGCGAACACGCGTTGCTCGCCGCCTTTGTCAGGCGGCCCGGGCGCATCCTGTCGCGCGATGTCCTGCTTGACCTTGCCCGCGGGGTCGATGCCGCGCCCTATGACCGCGCCATCGACATCGCCGTCAGCCGGTTGCGCCGCAAGCTCGCCGAAGCGGACCCGGCCCCGCTGATCGAGACCGTGCGCGGCGCGGGTTACCGGTTCCTTCCGGCGGTGCAGCGGGCGTGAAGCGCGCGCCCAGCGCCCTTGTGTCGATCGGAGGCTTCGGGGTCGCGGTGGCGGTGCTGAGCGTGACCACCACCGCAGCCATCGTGCTCGCCGCGCCACCGCCCCCGGCCGCGCGGATCGTGGCGTCAGAAGCGATCATGGCGCTACGCACGCAGACCCTTGGGTTCGACCGGCGCATTGCCGCCGCGCCGCCCGCCGGCCCGCGTATCCCCGTGGTCGAAGGCCTGATTGCTGCCGAACTCGGCAGGTCTGTCGAGGATCTGCGGGTGACCCGGCTTGATGCGGCACCGGCAGTCGCGATAAGTGTTCGTGCGATGCCGAAGGACGAGGTGATACGTGTCTTCGGCAAAGACCTGCCCGCTACAATTGTCCTGCGCGAGCGCGACGCAGCGAAGCTCAAGGTGGTTGAAGCTGGTGCTGCAACAAAGGCCTTGCGTCAGGTGCTGCTCGATCTGCCGCTGCCGGCTTACGCCGCCAGCCTGAGACAGCCAGACGGCCGCTGGCTGGTCGTCAAGCCTGCCGAGCCGTTCCTTGGTGGATGGCAGCGCAGCATCCTCATTGCACTGGCCGTCAGCCTGCTGCTGCTGGCACCGCTCGCTTGGTTCTTCGCGCGGCGGCTGACGCGCCCGTTCCGCGCGCTCGCCGGGGCGCTCGGTAGCGATGCCGCGTTGATCCGGCAGGAGGGGCCGCGCGAACTGCGCGAGGCGGCAGCTGCGATCATTGCTATGCAGAACCGCTTGGCCGAAGAGGCAACAGAGCGTGCTCGTATGCTTACGGCCATCGCCCATGACCTGCGCACACCGCTCACCGGCCTGCGCCTGCGGATCGAAGGCGTGCTCGAACCGCAACGTGCGCGCATGGTACATGACGTCGAGCGGATGCAGGCGATGATAGGCGAGGTGCTCAATTTCGCCCGCGACGCAGCGGCACCGGCCGCGCTGATCGACGTGCGCGCTGCACTCGAGCTGATCATCGACGAGATGCATGCCGGGCGCGAAACGATCGTTCTCGAATCTGGCGAGGATGCGCAGATCCGGGTCCCGGAATCCGCTTTCCGCCGGGCGATCGAGAACCTGCTCAGCAATGCCGTGACCTACGCCGGTGGCGGCACGGTCAGTATCGCGAATTCGCAGGGTGAGGTTGCCATCTCGGTGCGCGACGAGGGCCCGGGCATTCCCAAGACGGATCGAGAGCGCCTGCTGCGTCCCTTTGAACGCGGTGAAAGCTCGCGCAATCGCGACACAGGCGGGGCAGGTTTGGGGCTGAGCATAGTTCACAATTTCGCAGCACAGCATGCAGGCGCCTTCGCGCTACGCGATACACCGGGCGGCGGAATCACAGCGATACTGCGCTTGCCGGCGGCGTGAATTCTAATCGCGGATCGATACGTCATGCCATGCCCACGCAAGACGATCGAGACCAGCCACCGTCGTCACTCCGGAAGTGTAATGGCCGCTTCTGGCAATTCCCCTTATGTAATTGAGTTGCGGGGCTGGAGCGAGGGCGGCAAGCCTGTGCCCTTCCTGCCACTTACACCGGGCGGGTTCAGCAGCGATGTCTATACCCCGGCGCTCGCCGCGCTGCCGCGGCATCCCGAAGCGGTAATACCGGTGGAACGGATCGCCGGGCCGGTGCTGCTGCTGTGCGGCGAGGAAGACAGCCTGTGGCCGTCGTGCCCGATGGCGCGCGCGGTCGAGGCGCGGCGTGATGGCAGCGGCGCAGGCCTGGCAACCACGCTGCTCGCCTACAAGGATGCCGGGCACTTCGGGGTCGGCCCGCCGCTTCCCGAAGGCAAGCCGGTGCCCTTCATGCTGACGGTGTTCGGCGGCACCGGACAGGGCAATCTCGCCGCGCGCAAGGATGGCTGGCCGCGCACCATCGCCTTCCTTGCAACTGCTCTGAACGAGCCCCCTGCTGGCAAGGCCGCTCCATGACGATCAGTCTCCGGGCATTGCGGCTGGGCGCGAGTGCGCTTGAGGTGGTCCCGGCCAGCCGGCTCGCCGCCTCGCAGGGGATGACCCGCTGGGGTTCCCGGTGCCATTGCCGAGGTTTTGCAGATGGGAACCTGGACCGATGATGGCACGCTACGACAAGATCGGGATCAATTACGACCAGCTGCGATTGCCGGATCCCCGGATCGCCAGGCAGATCAACCATGCTCTGGGAACGGCCGCGAGCGTCTTGAACGTCGGAGCGGGAACCGGGTCATATGAGCCTGTCGATAGACAAGTCACAGCTGTCGAGCCGTCGATTGAAATGATCCGCAAGCGAAGGTCGTCGGCCTATCCCGTAATTCAGGCGAGCGCCGAGCACCTTCCCTTCGAAGATCAGTCCTTCGATGCCGCGATGGCAATTCTGACCATCCACCATTGGCCCGACAAAGCTGCAGGCCTGCGCGAAATCCGGAGGGTGACGCGTGGGCCCATCGTGCTGCTGACTTTCGACCCGGCGCACCAGCCATGGTTGACCGACTACCTGCCCGAACTCGTTTCGCTCGACGAAGGCCAAATGCCGCAAATGAAGCAATATGAAGAATGGCTCGGCTCGGTGTCGATTGCGCCGGTCCTGGTTCCGCATGATTGCACGGACGGTTTCCTCTACGCCTATTGGCGGCGGCCGGAGGCCTATCTGGACGCGCGGATCAGGTCGGGAAGCTCTTCTTTCTGGTCGATCCAAGGGCTGGAGCAGGGCCTTGCGCGTTTGTCGCATGATCTGGAAACCGGGCAGTGGGACAGCAAGCACGGCCATCTTCGCGATCAGCAGGAATATGATGCAGGATACCGGCTGGTGATCGGCAACCCGCAGCAGGACGGCTAGCCACCCGGCGCCGGCCATCAGCGGGGAGCCACCGCGATCGTGGCAGCCCTCGCGTGCCTTCGGGGAAGAAGGCGGAAGGGGAAGTATGCGGCGAAAGGCAATCATGGTGGATGTCGACGGCGTCCTCATTACGCACCCGAATGGAGGTGCATGGTCTGCCAATCTCGAAAACGACCTCGGCATCCCGCCTTCCGTGCTGCATGACCGATTTTTCCGTCGCCATTGGACTGATGTCGTGCACGGACGTGCTGCACTGCGGGATCGACTGGCACTCGCTCTCGCCGAAATTGCGCCCTCGGTCTCTCCGGCAGCGCTGATCGAATACTGGTTCGAGAGTGACGCGCATATCGACGAGCGTTTGCTGGCAGAGCTTCAGCACCTGCGAAAGGCAGGCTTCGCGCTTCATCTGGCGACAGTCCAGGAACATGAACGGGCCGCATACCTTTGGGATCGGCTGGCGCTGCGCGATAGCTTCGACGGGATGCACTACGCTGCCTCGCTCGGCTGTTCCAAGCCCGATCATGCCTTCTACCGGGCGGTTGAAGCCGCTGTGCAGATCCCTCCCGCAGCGATCTTTTTCATCGACGACAAGATCGAAAACGTGGAAGCGGCAAGAGAATGCGGTTGGACTGCCGCACTGTGGACTGGGAGCAGCACTGTCCGGGAACTGATGCAAGTGATGCAGTGGGAATACCGTTGAACAACCCGGAGCCAACCTCGGCGGCAGTGTTCACAAGCACTATATCCGCCATGCAGCGTCAACGGGTTTCTCAGCGCAAGCCACCATTCTGAAAACGACCACGTTGTTGCGTGAGGGGGCGCGGTTCGGTGAGATACTCTTATGAACGATAAGTGCTTTGAAGATCAAACCGTCGCGATGCTGAATTCTCTTTAGCTGCCACTCCGGAATCCGCCCATCACCGGTCATAGCTGAGGCCAGCCCGCGATCTCGAAATCTGTCCGGCTGCTTCGGCCTGTTTCTGCCAGCAGCCGACATTCGGACACCGACCCCGTAGCGAACATTGGCGTGAGGGTCTGCTCGCGCTATCGTCTCAGGCGATGCGCAAGTTTCTTCGAGAGTTTGGCACCTTCGGTGTTGCCCCGCTGATATTCGCTTTTTTCTGCCTGTTCGGTTTGGTCGGAGGCTGACCGGTGGCATGGATGTCCGGGGCGCTCGGTGTCTCGCGAAGCGGGTTTCATGCCTGGCTAACTCGATCCCCGTCCCCGAACGAGCGGTCCTGAATGTCAGCCGACGCGCGGAAGTTGAAGCGGCGATTCCGCTCTCCACCCGATGGCAGCCTAGCGCCGTCCTTCCCGCCCAGCTCGATCAGATCTGCAGCGTCAACTGTCCTTGCTCGACGTTAACGAGGCCGCCGCAGTCAAGGTTTTCACAGCGGCTTCGGCGCTGGCTTTCGCTTCCCGGATGCACTCCCGTTCCTGCCGGAAGTTGGACGGCAGGCTCGGCACCACTTGGCTTCTGCACAACGCGATTGCCGCGCGCTGAATGCGCATCGCCAAAATGCGTTGCCCTTTGTCCGAACCGAGATCGAGGGTGCCGACCTTGACCGTAATGCTCTGCGGAACGGAGGCAGCGGCTGCGTTGGCCGAGGCCACGAGGCTGGTGGCGGCAAGCAGGGCGTGTAGGCGCTTCATGATCACTTCCTTCGATACCTCGCCGCCCACTCATCTGAGCGGTGATGCATCGGGATTGGTCGCCGGGCGCGCCTGACGCTTGCTGCGTATCAAAACGGGCTGATTGTTTTCGGATCCGGGCGGGCTGGTCGTGTTTGTAACGGCTGGTTGATTCCGAAATCGGCTTGTCGCTCTTGCCGGGCTCTGGCAGCCGAGCGCCGATGACAGGCTTGGAACAGCTCGACCTGATGGCGCGTGGTGGGTCGATCGTCTTGCTTGCCCTGTGGGGCTGGATCCTGATTCGCGATCACCGTGATCAGCTTGCCGCTAAGCTTGCGATCGCCATGGCGCTGGCGATCATCTGCTACCTGCTTCAGACCTCAAAGAGTCTCTCGATTCCCGCGATCGGGAGCCTTGCCCTTTCAATATTCGGCGCTTCCACGGCGGGGATATTCTGGCTGTTTGCCAAGGCCTGGTTCAACGACGAAACGCATATCCGGGTCCGCGATCTGGCCTTGGTGGGATTGGCCGCGCTCAACAGCCTTGTGATGTTCGTTAGCCGTGCTGATGGCGGGATCATCAATCAGATCGCGGGCGCGCTGTTCCGGGGCGGTATGCTTTTGTTCGCATCAGCCGCCCTGTGGGAGGTATGGCGCGGGCGTGAGGGCGACTTGATCGAGAGCAGGCGCCGCCTGCGGCCCCGGTTGGTCGCAGCGGTCGCGTTCTATGTCGTGGTCATCGCGGTTGCCCAGATCGCGGTGTATAATCTGGGCATGCCCGGTTGGTTGCTCGGCGTCGTCAACGGCAGCATTGTTGCGATCTCGCTCGGCTTTTGCGCCGCGATGTTCGGGATGCGGCAGGCCGACCTGTTCGGACCAGTGGCCACCGTATGCCCTGGCTCGGCACGGCCAGCGGTTGATGGCCCGCTCGCTGACAAGCTGCGCAGCCACATGGAGGGGCACAAGGTGTGGCGGGATGAAGGGCTGACCATTGCAAAGCTCGCCGCCCAGCTGGGCGAGCAGGAATATCGCCTGCGCCGCACCATCAACGGCCAGCTCGGGCACCGCAATTTCTCCGCCTTCCTTAACGGTTACCGCATCGCCGAGGTGAAGTCTGCGCTGGCCGATCCCGCGCAGAGGGGGGTGCCCATCATCACCATCGCGCTTGATGCCGGTTTCGGCTCGCTCGGCCCCTTCAACCGCGCCTTCCGCGAGGCAGAGGGCATGACCCCGAGTGAATTTCGCGCCCGGGCGCTGGTTGTTTCCGAAATCGGCTAGCCGGTTTCGAGCAGATGAGCGCATGGCGGGGCGGTCTCCGGAAAAGGCACCGAGACTCTGCCTTGAGGACCACACCATGCCGACCGGAATTCCGCCGCTCGATATCCTGCTGGAACGGGGGCTTTACATCTTCACCTTCGATCTCAACCGCTACCTGATCGCCGCCTCGGTGACATTCGCGATCGTGTGGCAGCTGCGGCGAACGGGGCTGAAGGCGCGCAAAATCCAGAAGCGGGAGGCAAGCCTCGCCGACATGCGGCGCGAAGTTGCGCAGTCTCTGCAATCGGTGTTCGTCTACACCATCGGCATTTGCCTTCTGCTCTGGGGGCGCGAAGTCGGGGTGTTCTACGATGTCCTCGGCGTCAGTGTTGGGTTGGGTGTGGATGTGCTGATCCTGGCTGCGATCACCATCGCGCATGATGCCTATTTCTACTGGACACACCGGATGATGCACCACCCGCGCCTGTTCCGGTTCTTCCACCGCGCGCATCACAGGTCGATCACGCCGACGCCATGGGCCGCCTACAGCTTTGCGATGCCCGAGGCGGCAGTGGCGTTCGCGTTCGTGCCGCTGTGGCAATTCTTCGTGCCGACGCCCGGCTGGGTGATGTTCACCTGGCTGAACTTCCAGATCATCCGCAACGCGATGGGCCATGCCGGGTTCGAGTTCTTCCCCCGCTGGTGGCTGGATTCGCCGCTGACGCGCTGGATCAACACCACGGTCCACCACGACCTGCATCACAATGGCGGCTTTGCCACCAATTACGGCCTCTATTTCACCTGGTGGGACAAGTGGATGGGGACCGAGCATCCGCGTTACCACGAGAAGTTTCGCGAAGTGACGGGGCGCACACAGCAGATCAAGGCGGAAAGCTGCGACGAAGTGACCGCGTAAGCGTACCTTCCTCGCAATTGCTTCCAAATAAAAAGGGGCCGGCCCATTGATTGAAGATGCGCCAACTGCGCTCGGCCCATCAAAACGTCTCCCCGATCCCCTTGATCCATTCGGATTTCATTCGAACGGCCGGCTCCGGCAATTTGAGTTTCAAGGCCCGACGAACCTCACTTCGTCGCCTTCGCGCAGGATGCCAGGCCGGGCAATCGAGGCATACATTGTGAAGGCGTTTCCAAAACGCTGCGCAACGGTGCGTAAAACCTGCGCGTCGCGCTTGGCCGTGTCAGGGTCGATCGTGATCATGGCGCAGCGCGGCGCCCCATAAGCGATCAGGAGTTCAGCGCCGCCGGCCTCGCCGAAACCGATCCGCTGCCCTTGCCAAGCCTCGTCCAGGCAATCGCTCTCAACGATTATGTTCGTTCGGAACCGGCGTCGATCGAGCGACGCACCATGCACCGCGTCTAGTTTCTTCAAGCTCGCGGTGGTCACGATCGAAACAGGCATCGAATCATAAGCGCCGATACCGAGCTGCATCAAACTGAGCGGTTCTCCCGCCTCCGCTTCCAGCGCTGCAATTAGCCCCGGATCGCTGAGCGAAAGCTCCCTGCCGTCGGGAGCAACCACCGTTACTTTCGAGGTACGGGGACTTCCAGGATCGTCATAAGCAGCTCGGTAAAGCACCAAGTCCGACAATTCGCGGGCCGTTAACCACGGGAAGCGTGTTGTATTGCTACGACGCACGAACCCGTATTGCCGATCGCCCTCGAGCCCTTGCCAGTCCATCTCGGCGACAGGCATCCGCTCCCCCGCCATCGACTTTACCGGATATCGCACGATCTCCAGAACGCGCCCGAGAATTTCGTTCATTGAAATATAGCCTCGTTGTGATGGCTAAAAAGCCTCTCCGCGATTTCCCGGGTAGCGACGGATCAGCGCTGACCACCCCGGACCACGTTGCAGACCATTCGCCTGCTCCGGATCATGTGCAGGCGGCAGCGATCAGCTGCTGAGCGCTGTCAACCGTCAATGCAGGTGCCGCTAACACCACGGATGTCTCGATCTGCCGTTCGGGCACATCCCAATATGTCTTCGGGAGTTGCGCCATTACCGGTTCGGGGACGAGCCCGAAACCATGTCTCTGATAGAAACCTATGGCCCAGTAAGCAGCGGCCCAAGTTCCGATCAGGATGGGAGAAGTCCCAGTGCCACGCAGGTGGTGGATCAAAGCCGAGCCGATCCCGAGGCCTTGGTGATCCGATAGCACGTAGGCATGCCTGATCAGGCGGACGTTGCGAACATGCTGTATGCCCATCACGCCGACCAAGTGACCGTTGATGGTGTAGCCCGTGAACCGGACCCCGGCAGCGACCTCGGCTTCCAGCTCATCCGATGGCATACAAGGCTCATGCCAGCGATCGTCGGGGATCACGCCTTTGTATGCGACTGCGGCATCATTGATGATGGCATTGATTTGCTGGTTTTCGCGCTTGGAACACAGCTTGATGGCATAGGGGCGGGCATCTTTTGCATTCCGGTCCACTGACTTCCCCCCGACAGCTGCGGTGCACAGGACCTATCCGAGCGGCACGTTACGATCTTGAATGAAATTGCAGCCGCTCAGCGCATGGCCGCAGCATAGGCACCCGGGGTCATGCCGAAGCGCCGAACGAATGCGCGGTGGAAATGGCTCTGGTCAGCAAAGCCTGCCTCGCAGCCAGCGTCGGCGAGGCCAACGCCGCTGCGGATCAGCGATTTGCCCAGTTCGAGCCGCCGCTGGATGATGTAGGCATGCGGGGTCAGACCCGTGCCGAGGCCAGCGATGCCGAGCGCCAAGAGTTTGCCGAGGCTCTGCTGCTGCAAGCAGCAATGCTGGGATCGGGCCTTGATCAATGGGCGCGCGAACCTGAGATGCTTGAACGGCTTGCCAAGGCCGCACGTCAAGGGGCGCTGGCGAGCGGACTCGACCTGGCCAAGATGACGCTCACGCCCGATGGCTTTGTCTCCAGAAGATAAGGTTCCCGTCGCCTGTTCGTCAGTTGCTCTCCACAGGAAAACCGTACATCCGTTATCCATCCCGCCGCGATCAGGAGCGGCGTGGAATCCTTATAGATGTCTTCAAAACAACCTCCCTAGAAGGCACTGCACGATCAATCGTCGAAGACCTTTACGATCTTCGAAGGATCACTTCGATAGTGAGCTAGTCTCGTTTCGATATCGCCGACATGAACCTCCAGCTTGTGCCCATCCGGATCGAGGAAGTAGATTGAATCCCCTTCGCTGCTATTGTCCTTCCAGACTTTGCAGGCTTCTCGCAGTCTCGCACTGATCTCAGCGAATTCGCCGTCAGGGACGCTGAATGCGAAGTGCGTGTAGTCTGGATGCGGCGACGTTCTCACAAGATCGTCACGCGATAGGCATAGCCAGAGTGCGCCAGCCTCTAGGTAGGCGCCATCATCCCACAACGCCCGGACCGAACAACCGAGGACGTCTCGGTAAAACATCACGGACCGCTGTACGTCGGCCACCGCCAGCGTGATGTGGTTCAGCCCGCATACGCCCGCACTTTTGCGCTCGCTCATTTGGAAGCCCCGGGTAGAAGAAACGAAATTTCGCCTTGTTCGAAGTTATTCAGTCCCATCGCTTTTGGCCCCAATCGGCAAGAACAACTCCCCGCCGGCGTGTTGATGGTCGGGCTTCGATCACCGCCTACCTCACTCCTCCTGCGATCACTCACAACATCTTTATGTCGCGCAGCCACTCTTCAAGATGCTGCGGCCACCGGCGGGTGATCGGATCCGCAGTCGGCCGCATGCCGAAAGCATGCCCTCCCTTTGCATAAAGCCGCATGTCGACCGGCACGCCCGCGTCATTGAGTGCAAGGGCGTAGGCCATCGGCTCCCGCACATCGTCGACGGAGTCGTTCATCGCATGAATGATGAGCGTGGGCGGCGCGTCCGGGCTGATCTCGACCCAGGGCTGCAGTTCCAGACTGTTCCTGCCCTTGCTGTTGTCCAGCACGCGAGCGTTATAGGCAACAACGGCGAAATCCGGCCGCGGTGATTGCTGATCCGCAGCGTCGGTCAAGGGATAGGTCCGTACAACCGTGTTGCTCATGTTGATGACGAGGTATGCGCCTGCCGAAAACCCGATCGCTCCGATCCGGTGCGGATCGATGCCATAGGCCGAGGCCCGTTCGCGCAGCAGACTGATGGCGCGCTGCGCATCTTCCAGGCCCAGCAAGACCTTTGGTCGCTGCTGTTTCCCATCAGCACGCGGCCAGACTTGCGGCGTACGGTATTTGAGCATGGCGCAGGTCATGCCTTGCCGGGTGACCCAGTCGCACACTTCGGTGCCTTCGAGGTCGGTTGCCACAGCGTAGAATCCACCTCCGGGAATGACGAGCATGGCGGTGCCGGTGTTGCGACCCTTCGGACGATAGATCGTCATGGTCGGCCGGGTGACATAGGTCGCCCAATGCCATTTGCGCCCGCCCACCAGCGGCGAGCCGTTGCCGGTGTATTCAGGATGAGCGCCGCTGTCTGGCTGCGCCAAAGCGACGTTGGCAGGCCACAGCGGCAGCTGCGTTCCGCCATCGTCCGGTTTCCACACCCCTTCCTTCTCCACCTTCGGAATCTCGATCCGTTCAGGCGCGGTTTCCTGCTCCTTGGCTTGACCGCAGGCAGAGCCAGCAAGGCCCAGACACAAGAGTAAGGAGGTCACTAAAATGAGATGTCGCAGCACGTTTCAAGCCCTTGTTTTTAATCAGCAATGTTTTGCGATGCTGGCTTCCCAAACCTCATCATCATGTTCCCCTTTTGTGGCCGTCACGCGACCAGAAACGCGGCAACCGAGGGCGCGTCCAATGCGCAGTGCCCCCCGTAAAGCGGATGCCACTCGGTCTGGACGGCGCGGGCGCGGGCCCGCTCGGCCAGTGCCTGTGTTCCCTCGAAATTGCCGAAGGCGTCATACAGTCCGTTCGACAAATAGAGCGCCGGGGACTGGGGCCCCGCCTGCTCGATCAAGGTCAGCGGTGAGGTGGCGCGCCACTCGCGGTCATTGCTGTAGTGACGGCGGGCCAGCATCCAGATGCCGAAGGCGACCTTCGGATCAGCGCCAGTACGAACCAAGCCGGCCCTGATTTCACTGATCGGCGCAAAGGGAGAGACCTTGTAGACGCCGGGGCACAGCGCGGCGATGCGGGCAAAGCGATCAGGATAGGCCAGCCCCGCGATCAGCACATTGAGCCCGCCCATCGATTCCCCCAACAGGATACGCCGCCGCGGCGTGCCCAGCTTTTTCTCGATGGCAGGAAACCGCTCGATCATGTCCTCCAGCAAGCCGCTGTCGGGGGCAGCGCCCTTGGGGGACAGCAGCCAGCTTCCGCCATAGGACAGCGTCACCACCGTCGGCGGGCGAACGCCCTTTGCCTGCCACTGCGCCTGAAGCAGGCCCGTGTAATAGGTCGCGTCGTTCCAGATGCGCTCGTCGAGATTGCGGCCATGCAGGTGATAGACAATATCGCCATTGGTCCCTCCGCGCGCGCGGTAGACGCAGTACTTCATAGGCCCGTCGCTGGCGCATTCCTCCGACGCGGGGGTGAAGGCTACGGTCTGCGCGCCCTGCGGTGTCGTCAGCGTGCGCCAGGCCCAATAGCCGCAAGCCAACAGGACGGCGACCAAACCTAGGGTGATCGCACGGCGGGGATGGCGCAGGGTCAGGCGCATGACGTCCTCCTCGGGAACAGGCGGGCCAAGTTGTCGGGCTGCGAGCGTGCGGACTGCTTGACGGCGGAATGAAGCCCTTGGCGGGCCAGCGGCGTTGGCGGAAGCATGCAGGCGCTGAGCAGGTATCCGATGATCGCGCTGCCGCCGTATCCCACCAGCGGCGTCGGATAATTGCCGATCACAGCAGCCAGAATGATCGCGAGCCAGATTGCGCCGAATACCGCGCATTGCCGCGCGCAATCGCTGTCACGGGGGCCGAAGGCTGCAGCTGGCAACAACAGCAGCGCGCCTGCGCTCGCTACAGCAAAGCCGAGCAGCGGGTGCACCTGCCAGGTCTGCGTGAACACGCCCTCGGTAAAACGCACCGGGGGAAGGTTGTCGGCCCGCACCAGCGTGGCCACAAAGCCCGACGCGCTTGCCGCGAGCACAATGGCCACCTGCCGGTTGCGGTGCAGCAGCCAGAGCATGGCGATCCCTGCTACCATCGCGCCTGCCATCGCCCGGTCGGGTTGCATCGCCATGGCCACCGCAGCAACCACCAGCGCCGCCGCGCCCGCAGCCGTGGTCTTGCGCGCGAACATCGTCAACAGGGCGGGCAGCAGGATCAGGCTCGATTGCACCAGCAGCGGCCCGGCCGCGACCCAACGCACAACGCCATGTGAGGCAACTCCGAACAGGCTCGTCAGCACCAGCAATCCGGCCATGCTGAGCGCTGCGATGGCGCGTCCACGGTCAGAAGCGCCTTGCCAGACTGCCGCGCCCGCCAGCAGCGCCAGACCGACGCCAAGCGAGGCAAGGTTCACGAGGATCATGGATGACGACGCGTCGGCAACGTGGAGATGGATCACGCCGATCATCACGGCCGCCGTGGCAGCCAGAGCGGCAAGACGGCGCGGCCCGAGGCGGTCGCTGGCAAGGCCAAGAGCATCGCTCAGCCGGGTCTTGATGAAGGTGAGCGCCAGACCCGAGCCTGCCCCGGCGGCAAAGCGCAGTGCCTCACCGTCGTCGGCAATGGCCGCAGCTTCGGCCCGCACCGCCTCAGCCCAATTCTGCATATGAGCGGGTGCCAGCCCGACCAGTCGGCCAAGGATCCAGTTGGACAATTGGCGCAGGGCCCTGCGGCTCATATGCGCACCTCCCGCAGCGAGGAGCGGTCCGAGCCCGCCGGCACGATGGGGTTGGCTCGCGCCACCTCGATCCCCGCTGCCGTCAGCCTGTAAATGTGGCGGGGCGGACGACCGGTTTCGGCGGGCGGCTGCCATTCGGTTTCAAGCAGGCCTCTCTCTTCCAGGCGGATCAGCAAGGGGTAGAGCGTGCCCGACTTGATCCCGGTGATTTTGGCCAGATCATAGCCATAGGACCAGGATCCGGCTTTATCGAGCAGAGCGGCGAGTACCCGCCTGGCAGCTGGCGAAAAGGAGCGTGTGCGAGTCATGTGGCAATAACTCTACCTATGTAGAGTTGGCGTCAAGTTGTTTGTCGATCAGACTCTGGGAAGAAGGGCGGCACTCACTGGTCAGGCAACGTGCTGGTCGACGAGCGGGCTTGCCGAGGAAAACATCGAACCGCTTCTCAACGCATGGCAGAGGCCTGTCGAGGCGGGGCGCGATGCAGGGCACGACATGCTGCAATTCGTGCCCTGAGCTGCGCCTGCGTCCTTGACAGGTGCTAGCCAGCACCAGCGTCAGCAATCTTTGGGCGCAGCCGCGGGATTTTGCTCCTGACGCTTGTGGTCTTCGGCACGGACATATCGTTCCCGCTCCTTGTCCATGGCGTCGCGCCATCTGGTGCGTAGAACCTGAGCGCGCTCAGGAATGACCTGCTCCAGAACGTCCATTGCGAGCATCCGGTCGGTTCGGAAAAAACGGAAGTCGCCGCGCAGTTCGCACCAGGCGGCCAGAATTCTACCGGCGTCGCGGTAGCCCAGCATGACTGGCCAGATTGTCCGCTCGCTGCTGCTTTCCAAAGAATCGCGGTAGACGATGTGAACCTTGCGCCGGTCACGGATCGCGCGCCGCAAGGAAGCACTGCTGATCAGGTCGGCGGATGGTGGGACGGGTGCGACCGAGGTGGTCGGAACCGCGATCTGACCACGCAGCTCCTCCGGCACGACGGCCTCGAGCTTGGCAACGAGGTTGCGCGCGGCAAGCGCCATCTCCGGTTCGCCACGGGTCAGGACCCAGTTCGCGCCGAGAATGGCTGCATCGAGCTCGTCAGGGGTAAGCATCAGCGGCGGAAGATCGAACCCCCGCTCAAGGACATATCCGACACCTGCCTCGCCCCTGATCGGCACCCGCAACGCGAGCAGGGCAGCTATGTCGCGATAAACGGATCTTTTCGATACCTCGAGTTCACTGGCAATGGTCTCGGCCGTGACGGGCGTACGCGCACGTCGCAGGATCTGCAGGATCTCAAACAATCGCTCCGCACGCCGCACCGAGCACTCCTCTATCGGCTTACATGCATGTCGTACCATGCTGACAGCATGTTGGCAGCAGCGCCGTGGCACATGGTGTCATACGTCAAGAAGGAGGGATGAAATTATGAAACTGCGGCAAGCCCTAATTGCGACCTTGGTTGCTGGAGCGCTGATCACGCAAGCCACCCCAGCGATGGCGCAGTCGATCTCCGTGGAGCGGTTTGGCCTCTACGTCCTTGCTGACGATGTCGAACGGTCCGCGCGCTTCTATGAGGTGCTTCTGGAGACGTCGCCCGAAGTGCGAACCCCTGCATTGATCGGTTTCAATTTGGCCGGCGGTTTGTTCGGCATCGTCTCGCGCAAAGCCTATGCCGCCAATGAGCCGCGAGCCGGAAGCGTCCGGCCGTACATCAAGGTCGCCGATATCGAGCAGGCCTTCGCGCATGCATCATCGGTTGCGCCCGGCAGCATCGAGGCGCCCGGCATCGTGAGCGAGGGGCCTTTCAGGTTCTTCCGCATGACTGATCCTGACGGCAACGTCCTCGAGTTCTTCGAGTTCAAGCCCAGCGCTGGCTGAGCATGTCCGACGGGATCTCACACTGGCTTACTGGGCGATCGAGCGGCAAGCCGAGCTTCAGCTTTGGCCGTCCCCCACTCCGAAAACTGGGCCGGAGTGTGTCTCTGGCCCTCTTTTGCAGGCAGCGGGCCACGACTTCGGGAAGCACCCGAGCGCCCGGTCGTCAGCTTGGTGAATCTTCGTTCTGGGCTATTCGCGAGAGGTTCAACCCTTCTGAGGGGGCTGCTTTTTGACGCTGACAAGCGGCAGGCGTCGTGGAGTGAGACTTCGATTCTGAACGACTGAAAGCTTGTCGGTTTGAGGGTTTCGGCTTCAGAGGAAAAAATGACCTAAGCAGCCGGGCCGGTTTCGGGATCGCCCCGCGTTGCCGGCGATGGCTGTTCACGGGGGGGATGTACGGGGCAAATCCCATATTGAACCATCGGATTTGGCGCTATTATCTGGACATGATCATCGACCAATTGGACCTAGTCTTACGTATTGGGTCTCTGAGCATTCTGTTTCTGCTTGCATGGCTTTTGTTCGGCCAGAAACGCCGGGTTGGGTTGCCGGCTCTGCTGTTTGCGCCTTTGGCTGTGTGCCTGGCTGGCTTCCTCCTTGGCAATACGCCGCTCGTATCGTTCCAGCCTGCAGGGCTGGTGGGAGATCTTGCGAGCGCAGCAAGCGGGTTCACAGTCATTTTTCTGTGGTGGTTTGCCCTGTCTTGCTTTGACAGCCGGTTCCGGTTGCGGGGTGGCGTTTTGATGGTCGGGCTTGCTTGGGCGGGTATTGCGGCAGCCGGCCGGGGGCTGCTGGGAAACAGGCTCGCCGATGCCGGGTTGTCGCATGCGCTTGTGATGATGGGCTTCGGGATCGTCGCCCATCTTGTCCGGCGCCTTCTGGATGAGCGGCAGGGCGACCTGATCGAGCAGCGCCACAACGCGCGCGTTCTGGTGGTGGTGCTGCTGAGCGGGATGCTATTCATCGATCTTGCTGCGGATGTGCTATTCGGTTTTGATTGGCGGCCGCTTGCTTTCTCCATGGCCCAGAACGCGATGATCCTCGGGTTCGGCGTATGGCTGGCAGGTCGGGTTCTCACAGTTCGGGGCGATGCTTTATTCTTTGGCGTGGTTGAAGCCCGTGCAGTTGCTCCCGAGCCCATTCCTGACGGGACCTCTGACCGAACTGACCCGCTGCACGCCCGGCTGTGTACCCTGATCGAGGACAATAGGGTGCATCTCGATCCCGAGCTGACATTTCCGAAGTTTGTCGAGCTTATGGCGGCGCCGGAGCGCGCCGTCAGGACGCTGATAAACCAGCAGTTGGGCCACGATCATTTCCGCGCCTTCCTGAATACCCACCGGATCTTGGAGGCGCGCCGTTTGCTCCAGGAACGGGATCGCAACGAAAAGCTGATCACGATCGCGTTGGACAGCGGCTTTGCCTCTCTGGCCAGCTTCAACCGCGTCTTCCGAGCCATTGTAGGTTGCACGCCGAGCGAATATCGGGCTGCCGCCCTTCACAACGCCGGAACTGCTCTCAGTAGCCCCGAAGCCGGGTTCTGAGGAAAGAAATTCCGTCTTCTGAGGAGCGTGACCGGCGGTCATGCGCTAGCCACCGTGCTCACCGAAACGGAAGGGCGGCTGCGTGAACGGACTGATCGGACTAGCGGGGACCTTGGCTATTCTGCTTTTTCTGGGAGCAGTTTTGGGCCTCGCCGACCGGCGCAATTTCTCGGTGCGCTGGCTCGCCATTGCTGCCTTGCTGGTGGCGATCAACGATGTCCTTCTGACGCGCTGCTATGGCTTGCTGCCAGATCTGATTGGAGGGGCGTGGAACTGGCAAGGCAAGTTTATGGCTCTGGCAGTCACCATCGCTATTGCGGCCCGCCCGGCCTTTGGGTTCCGCCAGGTCGGATTAACCTTGTCGCACGAACCGGGCAGTCTGAAGGCTGCGGTCCCCGTTGCTGTTGCCTACTGCGCCTTCTTCATTGTCATCGCCATGGTCTTCCCTGCCGACCAACCCAGCGCAGAAGACGTCGCATTCCAGATGACAATGCCTGGCCTGGAGGAAGAGCTGTTCTATCGCGGCGTCCTGCTTTTCGCGCTCGATCAGGCTTTCCGCGGGCGCAAGTGGCTGTTTGGCGTCGAATGGGGTTGGGGGGCCGTACTGTCATCCGTGCTGTTCGGCATGACGCACGCGTTCGGTTATGCCGATGGTGGCTTCTCGTTCGATCCGGTCACCATGGCACTGACCGCCATTCCATCCTTCATCGCGGTGTGGCTGCGTCTACGGACTGGAAGCTTGGTGATCCCCATTGTGCTTCACAATTTCGGCAACTCTTTTTCATTTCTTGTATGAACCACCACGCGCCTTTCGATCTCGAAGTAGTAGGCGTTGCGCTAGCGCTTTCCATGATTCCGAGTGTCGAGGCGATCTTGCGCTACGAATCGAATGATCCAATGGCTAAGACAGCAGATCAGCTCGGGGAGCCATGCAAACGATAGACGGGGCGTTTGGCACTTGACGCAACGATGACGTCGATCGGCATCATCGGCGCGGGCGAGGTTGGCACCCACGTCGCTCGTGCCGAAGTGAACAGCGCCAACTCGCGGCGACACCTCACTGACGTTTCACCCCCTCAGGATTCGAACTATGTCGCAGCCTATCATCGTCGCGTTTACGATTATGAGATCGCTGCTTTGTGATCGATCGCAGTGAATGCGACCTAAGCGCATTTCACGGCGGCTAACGGCGGTGAATGGCGCGCCGGGAAAGATTCGAACTATTCGCTGGTCGTGAGGCTACCCAAATGAGCTTCGTCCGCTTTCGGGTGGCGTCGATCTACGGCTGAGCGTCCGACTTTGGGGCGCAAAGCGGCCACCCGATGTCAGCGTGATCCATCACATCTCTGACCCGATGTGGGGAAAAGTGTGGGGTAGACGAAGTCTGGGTTCAGAAAAACGTCATTATTATAGAATCTTAGAGCTCAATAAGGGGTGCCTCCGTCTCCGCCACATGGCTATCCGTTCCGCCTCGTCGCGGAACGTCGAGAGGGTCCGCCGGGCCGGATCTGGAAACCGCGTGCATGGGCGTCCGCGCCGACGGGATGTTGCCCCTCCGGCGCTAGTCGTTCCGATTATTGCGTGGTGGCGGCGCCAGTCGGACACTTCGCTCCCACCATAACGGGAGTTCGCGTGATGACCGGGCAGCTCGCAGGCGTAACCGCCAACCTATTTTCCGCGCCCCCATCGGATGACGCGCGTTTGTCGGCGCAAGCGGTCAATTCCTTGCCGCGCGATGCGTTGGGCATCGACGTCGGCACGCTCGGTGCCGAGATCGCGCTGCGGTTCGGCGGTGATCCCCAGCGCATCCGGGCGGAGGCGAACGCGCTTCAGGCGGTACTGACGCCCGTCGAGCAGGGTGAACTGGCCCGCGCGCTGGCAGGCGGGGACCAGGTTTCGACCACCCTCGTCGCCGCGCGCACCGATTCACCAAACCGGCATGCACCCGAAACGCGGCTCGGCAATCCGATCTGGGGCACGCGCGTCGCCGGCATGGAAGCGCAATTGCAGCGCGAGTCCCAGCTTCAGCGCGGCGTGAACGCCGATTACTCGCGGGACCTCGCAACCTCTGCGGGTGATGTCGACGAGCTTGTCAGCGGCTTTGGCCGGAGCGACTATCGCCAGGCCGTCCCGCGTGAGCGCGTGTCGACCGAAAGCGGCAACCCGCTGGCCGTCGACGCGATTTCCCAGCGCAATGCCGAACTCACCATCCGCGACCTGACCCGGCGCATCGGCGCGAACGACGCCGAACTGCAGCGCCTGACCGCCGAGAATATCGGCCTGTCCGCGCGGATCGGCATCAACATCGTCGGCAACAACCGCGAACTCGAGCAGCGGCGCGATGCCAATACCAACCGGATCGCCGAGCTGGTCGTCGACAACGTCTCGCTGTCGCTCGAGCGGAACAAGGCGGTGAACGACGCCCGGTTGCAGGCGAGCCGGCCCGAAAATGCGAACATGTATCGCGCGCTTGCGGGCGGGGCGGACGCCGGACGGCCGCCGGTCATTTTCATCAACGGGGTGAACACCGACGTCAATCGGTCGGCGATGCAGGCGATGGAGCTTTCGGCGCTGTTCCGCGCGCCGGTGGATCACGTGGTCAACGTGTCGTCGATGGACAAGATGATCTCGGTCGGCCGCAACGTGCTCGAGGACAATCCATCCAACCGCCTGCCCGACCTCAACGTCACCGATCAGCGGCTTCAGCAGCTGATGTCGGGCAATCGCCAGGCGGCCGCAACTGCCGCGAACGCGATCCTCGACCAGCTCCTGAACGGCGACGGAAAGGTGAAGTTGATCGGCTACAGCCAGGGTGCCGCGATCGGCAACGAGGCGCTGCGGATGGTCAACGACTATTTGCGCAACAGCCAGGGCATGAGCGAGAGCGCGCGCGCGCAGATGCTAAGCCGCGTCGAGTTTCTGGGGATCGGCCCCGCAGCGGGCGAGCGTCATATCGCGCGCAGCTTTGCCGGTTCGTCCCAGAATCCGGGCGTGCGCGACATTCCCGAACTGCGGGCGGTCAATTACCATACGCTGTCGGATCGCAACGATCCGATCCCGGCCCTGCTCAACGTCAGCAATCCGGACGGGTCGTCGCCGGCGACGACCAATATCGGGCGTGCGCTGCAGGCCGCGGTCCGGCTCGCTTCGCCGACCGGAATCCTGCCGCATCTGTCGTATTTCGAAAGCTATGCCACGACCGATCCGGGGAGCCAGTACAATGCGCAGGCGGCGGTGAAGCTGCACGAATGGTATGCGGGCAAAGCGTTGCCCGACAACATCCTGTTGTCGCCGAACGATCGCCAGGGGCGATAGCGCCGCAAGGCCGACACGTCCCCGCAGCGGGCGAGCTGCGGGGAGCTTACGCATCGCGCGCGTTCTCGCCCTGGGGACCCCGGCTATTGCGGTGACGACAGCGCAAGTGTCGCGTCGTTGCGGAGCACCATCGCCGGCACGATCGCGCCCCCTTTCGGATCGATCCGCAGCACCGCGTACAGGGCGTCGCCCGAATGCCAGGCCACCAGTTCGGCGTCGCGGAGCTGGACATCGCCCAGGTCGAGCCGCGTCCAGCCCGGCGGCAGGTCGCGCGCGACCAGCGGGGCGAGCGCGCCGGCATCGGGCGCGACGGTGTAAAGCCGGCCCTGCAACTTGCCCCATTCGGGCTCCAGCCGGTCGAGCGCCCCGGTCATCGCCCGCACCAGCCGCCGGTTCAGCGCGTCGCCGATGGGCGGCTCGGCGTGCGCGACGAATGCGGATGGACGCGCCGGAGGCGCCTTGGGCGTCGCGGCCGGCGAACAGGCCGCGATCGCCATCATCAGCATCAGTCCCGCGCGCACGCCCGTCACGCGCCTATGGCTTGGCGAGGCGCGCGACGGTCGCCAGCGTGTCCTCGAACGCGCTCACGACGGCGTCGCCCACGCCCAGCTCGCGCGTGCGCTTGTCCACCGGCAATGCCGCGTTTTCCAGCCGGATGCCGGCATCGGCGCTCTCGTTGCGGATGGCACCGCTGACCGCGAACTGCACCCATTCCTTGGCGACGCTGGCGGTGGTGCCGACCGCACTGGCGGCAGGCCCGCCGACCTTGGCCTTGTCGACCACGGTCAGTGCCGATTTCAGGACGGCGGTGGTCATCGCGCGCTCCGCCGCGACATCGGCATCGATGGATTTCACCGCTGCATGAACCGACCCCACGAAATAGCCGAGCGTCCCGGCATTGGGCAGGCGCTCCTGATCGGTATTGGCGACGATTTCACTGCGATAAAGCCGTTCGACCGCGTTCTCGTTTCCGGCGTTCCCGACCTGAAGGCGGCCCATCTGCTCGCCCAGTTCGGCGGCACGGCCCTGGTTCAGCATTTCCTTGGCATAGGCCGCGAAATCGCTGCCGTCGCGCGTTTCGGCATTATAGGTGAGTTCCCGCATCACGCCGGTCGTGTTGCTGTTGATCACCTGGGTCAAGCCGTCGACCATCGTGCGGGTCGCTTGAGTCTTGCCGACCGTTGTCAAGCCGCCGATGACATCGTTCACATCGCGCACGCTGCGCAAGGTGCCGACCCCGGCGTCAAAGATCTGCGCCTTCAGATCGGCGTTCGAGGTGCTGGCGGCTGCCTCCATGATCCCGCCATAGGCCTTGGCGTCCCAGCTCGCGACGTTGACAGCGACGCCAGCGGTCGCGTTGGTGGTGACTCGCGCGTCGATCGATGAGGCGAGCACGTCGGGCAGCTTGTCGCCAATGGCGCGAAAAGCCGCCTCCGCGTTGGCCCCGCGCATTGATCCGAGGACGAGCCCGACCGCGTTGGCTTCTGCGTCTTCACGCCGCAGCGTCGACGCGCCGACCCCGGAATCGACGATCGTGCCACGCGCTACATCAGACTTCTGGGCGGCGATGTAGGCGAGCTTTGCCTGGGGCGACCCATGCGTGGCGATCGCCTGGCCAAGTTCCGACACCGGCTCGAAGCCGCCTGTGCGCTTGTCGGTACCGGCAAAAGCGTCGCTGAGCGTGGCGAGGCTTTGTCCGTCAAGCTTGCGCGCCATGTCGGCAAAGAAGGCCTTGCGCTCGTTTGCGCTCAGTCCGCCGAGACCGAGCGGCGATCCGTCCATGATCTCGCCCGCGACGCGGCCGAGCTTCCCCGACTTGGCGAGATCGTCGATCAGGCGATCGGCATCGGCGGCCTTCAGGCCGGTGATCTCGGCGACGACGGCCTTGATCTCGCCATTGGTGACGGGGTTCAACACGCCGGTTTCCAGCCGCCGGTCGATGTTGGCGGTGGCATTCTGGACAGCAACGGACATTGGCTTACTCCGCGTTCGGTTCGTCTCTCCCACCACCATAGGGGTGCCGCCGAAGCGGGGCGCTCGACGATCCGATTATCCGGCCTAGTCGGATCGACTAGTGACCGGCGCGGGCAAATCCGCGCCGGGGGGCAGCGGCGGCAGAATCTCGATCGCACGTGGGGCCACGGCGGGCGTCGCCGATGCGGTATCCCCGTCCGTGGCAGGCGGAGCCGTATCGGCCGCGGCGGCATCGGCATGCGCCCCGGCTGCCGGTGGACGAGAGGGATCCAGGGTGCCCGGCATTGCTTCGACGCGGCGAACGACGATGCGCTGGTCTGTCGTGGTCAACGAGGTGGCGAAAGCATCGAAACCCGCATCACCAGCGCCCGATGCGTTGCCATCGGCGGGACCTGCGCCAGTCCCCGTCGCACGAGGACGGTCGGCGGCGGCATCCATCGCCGCCGCCAGCTCGCCCCGCTCGACGGGGGTCATGGCCGCTTCAATCGACGCAAGCGCGGCCTCGTCGACGCCATCCCAGATCATCGCCCGCGCCAACGCCGCGACATCGAAGCCGGCGCCATCGCGCCATTGATCGACCCATGCGTGCGCGTGGTCGGCGGTTGCCCATGAACGCGATGGTGTCGCGCCCGCCCCGGCGATGCCGTCAACGGTCATCGCGGTCAGGCGGCCTCGACCTCACGGCCGCTCAGGATGAGCGCGAAGCCGAGCAGCAGGAAATTGGCCAGGCTCTGCTGGAGTTCGTCGAAGCTGGGCAGGGTGCTGCCCGGTCCATAGGCCTCGCCGACGCGCGTGACGTCCAGGTCCGCCTGCGTTGCGACCTCGCCGGTCAGGCCCGACCGCCAGCCCGATCCCGTCGCATTCTCGTTGAGCACGAAGCCGTCGCGGGTCGCGGCATCGAGCGCGCGGCCGTTCTGCGACATCGACACCGACAGATCGCCCAGCTGGTTCTGGCTGATCCCCGTGACCACGATCGCGCGATCCTGACGTGTGATCGTCAGCTTCGACGCGACATAGGCATTGGGATTGTTGTTCCACTGTTCGGTATCGATCGTGATCTTGGTACCGTTGGCCAGCGTGAAGGTCGTCGTGCCCCAGAAGTCGAAGGCATGCTTCCCGTCGATGTCGACATGGGGGTCACCCCAGATGCGGGTGGTTTCACCGGTCGCCGTGTTGATGACGGTGATCTCCGAATTCCGCTCGTCGAGCTTCAGCCGATAGCCGTCGCCCAGGTCGATCGTCCCGGTGTGTGCGCTGTCGAGCGCGGCGGTCCATTCCCCGCCCGGCACGGGCGTGAAGGATTGCACCGGCGGCTGACCCGCTGCCGCCGCCATGCGCCCCATATGGCCGGCCTGCAGCACGAACAGGGCGTTCATCATCGCGGAGGCGAAGGGGGATGCGCCCAGCGGATTCCATGCCTGGGCGAGGATGCCCGGCGCGATCATGAAGCCTGCGTCAGCACGCGGCGCGGTCGGGGCGAGATTGAGATTGTTGATCATCGCCGACAGGTTGAAGACGGTGTTGGTCATGCCCTTGCCCCTTGTTGTGAATTGCAGGCAGCCGGAGTTCGCGTGCTAGCGCCCGGCCGTTTCGATGTGTTCCGCCGCGCGCTCGAGGAAAGCGATGACCGCGTCGGCGCTGGCCGGGACGTCGCTGCCCACCAGCGCATCGTCGATGCGATCGAGCGTCCGGCCGTCCGCGCGCGCCGCCATGTCAGCCGCGATCGCGCCGGCAAGCCGCTCGACGGTGCGTTCGATCTCGCCGGCCTGCGCCGGAGTGGCACCGAACCGGGTCGCGATCGCATCCGCCGTCTCGCGCACCGGATAGGCGCGCGCCGCCATCGTGCCGCGCGCATCCAGCCCGAGCGCGCCCGTGACACCGGCCACCACCGAAGTTGCCAGAGCTCGCGCTTCGTCCGCCAGCGGCACCGCCGGCGATGCGCCGCCGCCAATCGGGGCAACAGGGCCGGATCCGATGCGATCGATCGTCATGTCGTGTTCGCTTTCTTCTATGCTTTCACCGCCATATCAGCACAGCCGGGCGACGAATGCGCTCCGCGATCCGATTAGGCGCGGTAATCGGATCGACTATCCGACCCGTCTCTTGTGCTATCGACGCTTGATCAGGCCACGATCGGTCAGCTCGAAATCGCCCGGATCACCGCCGAAGACTCGGGTGCCGCCCCGGCGCGCCATCCGGCTCAATTCGGCCACGCGCGACTCCATGCCGGCGGCGACCGCCGCTTCATGGATGCCGGCGGTGATGACGCCCTGGTTGATCAGCGTTTCGGCGAATTCCTGGCGCTTGGCGTCGGTCGACAGCTTGCCGCTGATCATCGGAAACGCCGCGCGAACCTGATCGCGGACTGCGGTCATCTGCGCGCGGGTCACGCGCCCGCGATAGTCGGTCGCGACGCCCCATTGCGCGACGAGATAGAAGGCAAGCGCATCCGCCGCGTCGTTGCGCGCCAGCCCCAGCCCGGGCGCCAGCCGGGCGAATTCGCGCATCGGCTTGCCCGACATGACCATGGCGCGCATCTCGGCCCCGGAGCCCCGGGCGAGCTTCTCGGACTCGGTGGCCAGCGTCTGGGCGACCCGCGCGCTGACTGCGGCGTTTGGTCGGTAACGCGTTTGAACGGGCGAGGCCGGCTGCGCGGCTTCAGCGGTCAACGGAATGTTGCTGACCAATATGCCATGACCGACCTGCCAGGGGTCGATCGCGGGCGACAGGTCCTGTGCGACGGCGGGGAGCGCCAGTGTGACCGCAACGGTCCACCCGGCGCCGCCGGCAACCCGCCAAAGCCGCCTGGCGATCATCGCCCCCCGGCGTTCCGTGCGTGCCGAAAGCCCGGATCCCGCATCACGCGCGATCGCCTGCGCGTGCGTCAATAGCCTGCCCTGGCGCAGAGCGCCGCGAGCCGTTGCGCCTTGGCGGGCGAAAGATTCGCCTGGTAGCTTTGCTTGTTCGCACAGATCGAGCGTGCGTCCCGCGACGCCAGTGGCGCGGACTGCTTGTTGTCGGACCGACGCTGGCGATTGGCCTCGGTGACGCCATGCTGCATCACCCGACCAAGCCCCTCGACCGAGGGGTCCCATGTCGGCATGTCCTGGGCGGCGGCGGTTCCGATACCGGCGAAAGCCACCGCGACGACGGCGAGATACTTGATCTGGGGCATACGCTTCACCTCGCTCTCTTGGTAAGTCGGGAAGGGGGCCCGCGCAATGCACGAGCCCCCCAAGCGTTTTGAAATCAGGACGAATTACCCCTTGCGGGCCATGTTCGCCATGCCTTCGCCGACCGCCTTCAGCGTGGTGCCCGACGCGTTGGAAACCATGCTGAACTGCTGGCCGAGCACCGTGAATTCGGTGGACAGGCTCGCCTTGCCGTCCTTGATCTGGTTGGACACCTGTTCCATCTCGTCGCCGAGCTTGTTGAGGGTGCTGCCCAGCGAGCGCGCCATCGCCATCAGCCAGCCCGGCGCCTTGCCGCCGGCGCGTGCCGAGCGAGCATCCTCGCTTTCGGCCGATTCGCGCGCCAGATCGAGAATCTGGTCAAAAGTGTCGCGCTGCGCCTGGCCGATCTGGGCCGCCGTATCGCCGGCCTCGTTGCCCAGCGCCTCGATCGCTTCGTCGAGGTTGCGCGCGGTGCCCTGCACATCGCCGAACGAGCTGGAGAACGCGCCCTGCGCCATTTCGATGGCCGACTGGGGCAGGCCCATCTGCTGGCCGAGCTGCTGGATGAACTGCTGGCCGATCTGCGAGACGACCTGCGTCGCCAGCTGCGCGATGATACCGCCCATCGGGCCCATGGCCGCGGTGGCGAGCAGGGAAACGGGATTGAAACCGCCGATGCCGAACATATGCCTTCTCCTCAAAAGATGCGTCGCGCTCCCATGCCGCCGGAGCCGGGGCGGGACGGCGGCGTGGCGGGGATCGCTGGCCGCCGTCGTCGACACTCTTGTCCTCCAGTTTCGCCTGCACCTCACTCACCGATCCGACTAGCGCGGCTAGTCGAATCGCTTAGCTGGCTGCCGTTCAGTTGAGCGGGTGAAAGAGCAGGCCGGCCAGCGCATTGAGCTCGCGCACGCCATCAAGCTCGAGCTTGCGGCACATGTTGTTCAGGTGGACACGCACCGTATTCTCGCTGATCGCCAGCAGCGTGGCGATGTCGGCATTGGCCCTTCCCCAGCCCAGAAAGCGCAGCACCGCCACCTCGGTCTTGGTCAGCGTCTGGATGCCGGTCACGTGCCGGTCGGGAATGCGCGAGCGCGGGATGCGATATTCGCCGACCAGCTGCGCCTCGGTTTCGGCCTGCGCGTCCGCCTTGCGCAGCAGCCGCATCAGCTCGCGCAGCCGTGCCTCCTCGTCCTGTGCTTCGCCGGGGCTCATCGCGCCAATGCTCCGATCAGTGCGCGGACGACGTCGTTGCGCGACGCGATCTCGCCCACCAGCAGCTGCGCGAACAGCGGAACCAGCATCAGGACGAGCGCGGTCGCCGCCCATGCCTTGATCGACATCGACAGCTGGAAGACGTTGAGCTGCTGGGCAAAGCGGTTGAGCAGGCCCAGCGAAGCGTCGACGACGTAGAGGAACACGATCACCGGTGCCGCCAGCACCACCGCCAAGGTCATCAGCCGGCCGAACTCGCCCTCGAACAGGACAAGCCCCCGCATGTCCAGCGACTGCCAGTCGGCGGTCATCGGCCAGATCGCGAAGCTCTCCAGGATCGTCGCGACCAGGAGCATCAGCCCGCCGACGGAGGCGAAGAGCACGTTGGCGAGCCGGGCGAGCAACGCGCCGTTGAGCGAAACCTGGTTGCCGCCCAGGGGCTCGAGCACCTGGCCGATCGTCGCGCCGACCTTGGCATCGATGATTTCGCCCGCCGCCTCCATCGCCCAGAGCAGCGTGCCGAAGAAAAAGCCGATGACGACCCCCGCCACCGCTTCCTTGAGCAGTAGCCGCGCCCAGGCAAAAATGCCCAGCGCGGCCGGGTCGATACCCGTCGTCATCCAGTAGGCGACGCCGCCCAGCGTCAGGATCAGGCTGTTGCGCACCATCGGCGGCACCGTGTCGGGCGCGAACAGCGGCAGAAAGGCAAAGGCGAAGCCGAACCGGGCGGAAGCCAGCGCCACGATCAGCAGCTGGTCCATCCATCCGGTATCCGGGGTCATCCGCGCACCATGCCGGGGAAATTGACGAAGATCGTGTCGGCAAAGCGGTACAGCGTGGCCGCCAGAAGCGACGCGGTGACGAACAGCGTCAGCACCACCGCGAAGAATTTGAGCGTGTATTGCAGCGTCTGTTCCTGAAGCTGGGTGGCGGCCTGGACGATCGCCACGAGCAGCCCCACCGCCGATGCCGCGATGATCGGCGGCGCGGACAACAGCAGCACCAGCCACAACGCCTCGACGGTGACCCCGACGATCGATTCGGTCACGATCGCGCTCCGCTGGCCCGCATCCGGCTAGACATAGCTGAGCACCAGCCCGTGGCTGATCTTCACCCAGCCATCGATCAGCACGAACAGCAACAGTTTGAACGGCAGCGAGATGGTGACCGGCGACAGCATCATCATGCCCAGCGCCAGCAGGATGTTGGAGATGACCAGATCGATGACCAGGAATGGAAGAAAGATGAGGAAGCCGATCTGGAACGCGACGGTCAGTTCCTTGACGACGAAGGCAGGAATGACGACGATGAAATCGGTATCGCGCGCGGGCGCGGTGCCCGACCGCTCGGCGACGCGTGCCTGAGTGCGCTGAAAGAATGCACGCTCGCCGGGGTCGCTGTGGCGGATCAGGAATGCGCGCAGCGGCTCTTTCGAACGATCGGCGGCGGCAAACAGCTGGTCGGTCTGCGCCGGCACCTCGGTCTCGCCCGACGCCGCCGCCATCTGCTGGATCGTCGGGTACATGACATAGAGCGAGAGGATCAGCGCCAGGCCGTTGAGCACCAGATTGGGCGGCACCTGCTGAAGCCCGAGCGCGTTGCGGATCAGGCTGAGCACCACGACGATCTTGGTGAACGACGTCACCATCACCGCAAAGAACGGCGCGAGCGCGATCAGCACGACCGTGACGAGCGCGGAGCCCGGCGTGAAGCTCGACAGGTCCATCGCTCAGTGCTCGCTCACCAGCGCATCGACCAGCACGCCATAGCCGTCGCCGACCCCGACCAGCGTGCCGCGGGCAAAAGCGCGACCGCCCGCCAGCAGCTCGACCCGAAGCGCGCCGTCGGCGGTCTCGACCGGCAGCACCGCACCCTCGCGCACCGCCTGCAGCCGGCCAAGCGGGATCGCCTGGCGGTCGAGCGCGATCGTGACGGGCACCGCGAACCGCGCCGCGGGGGGTTCGGCGCCCGGTATGTCGGCCGGTGCGGGCGCAACGCCGGTTTCGGGATCATCCGCCATTCGGGACTCCTTGCGTGAACGCAGTCGGGGTGAAGACGCGCGTGCCGGGATCGAAGCGCCCGCGACATGGTGGCACGCCGTCGGCGTCGAGCACGGCATCGAACGGGCCTGCGCCGATCAGCACCAGGTCGCCGGCACCCAGCTCGGCGGCGTCGAGGGGCGACAGGCGAGGGCCGGGGAAGTGCAGGCGACCGTCGAGCGTGACATGCGCCGCCAATGGCGACGCGAAGGGTCCGCTGGCCGCCAGCAGCGCCAGGTCCCGCGGCACGATCAGCCATAGCCGGTCGGCGACGCCCCATCGGGCATCCAGCGTCGCCAGCTCGACCGGCAGCCCGCCGGCCGGAGGCCGGGGGTCGACACGCTCGGGGTCGATCGCGATGCCGAGCGCGCGTTCGATCAGGGCGAGCAGCGGTTCGAACCGGTCGATCAGATCGACGGCGGCGACGCCATCCCCACCGGGCAAGCCGCAGGGCGCGCCGCCGTGCTGGTCGAAGCCGATCGCCGCGCCGTTGCCGCACATGACCCAGTCGCGCAGCGCGTCGGGTGGTCCGGCGATCCGGGCCCGGACAACGCCGTCGTCGACGACCCAGCCGTTCAGCGCGCCGAGCAGGCGGTTGCGCCGATCGGCATCGTCCGCGTCGACCTGCGGCAAGGTGGCGATCAGGTCACGCATCGGGATTCTCCATCGTCGCCGCACGGCCGCCTGCGCCCGCCGGCCAATGGCGCAGCAGGGTGACGCCGCCGGGGGTCACCCCGATCAGCAGCACTTCGTCATTCACCTCGATCATCGCGACGCGCTCGTTCTGGCCGACCGGCAGCGCGCGCAGGAAACGGATCGTGCGATCGTCCTCGCCACGCACACCCGTGAAGCGGTCCTGCCAGCGTTTGAGCGCGCGCAACGCGATCCAGGCGAGGCCGAGCACGATCGCGAGCGCGATCACCACCGCCAGCAGGCTGGACAATATCGCCAGAATGTTCATTCGGCATCCTCGCGGATCGGCTGGACATCGCCTGCGCGGGCGCGTCGGGCCCACAGGATGATCTCGGCAATGGCGTCGAATTCGGCTTCCGGGATGATCTCGTTGATCTCGGCGGTCGCCCATAGCCGACGGGCCAGCCCGACATTGCGCACGATCGGCACGTCGGCCTCGACCGCCGCCTTGCGCATCGCGGCGGCTAGCGGCCCCTCTCCCTTCGCCGCGACCATCGGAACCGGACAGTCCGCCGGGTCATAATCCAGCGCGATGGCGAGGTGGGTCGGATTGGTCAGCAGGACGTTGGCGTTGCGGCTGGCCTGCACCGCATTGCGGTTCGCCCATTCCTCGTGCAGCTGGCGACGCTGTGCCTTCAGCATCGGGTCGCCTTCATTGTCCTTGTGTTCCTGGCGAATGTCGCGCCGGCTCATCATCAGCTTCTTGATGTAGCGGTGCTGCGTCCATAGCCGGTCGGCCAGCGCGACGAGCAGGAAGATCGCCACTGACCAGGCGACCAGCTGGATCGTCAGCGCACGCAGAAGGTCGAGCACCGCGGCCGCGATCCCCGATCCACTGCCGGGGAACGGCATCCACGCGGCCGCATGCGCCAGCGCGGCATATTCGTCGACCGATCCGGCCAGCACGATGCCGGCGGCGCCGAGCACCAGCAGCGCCTTGATCAGCGTCTTGGCGAGCTCGAACAGATTGTCGAGGCTGATCATCCGCTTCAGTCCCTCGACCGGGTTGAGCGTGTCGAGCTTGGGCTTCAGCTTCTCCGTGCTGAACAGGGCGCCGACCTGAAAGAATTCGCCCGCGACGCCCATCACCGCCGACGGCAGCAATGTCGCCGCGGCCGCCAACAACACGATCGCGCCGGCCGACCATCCCACCACGCTCAGCGACGTGCTGAAATCGCCTGAGGTCGCGCGCGCGACGGCGAGGTCGGCAAAGGCGGCGATCCGCACGCCGATGAAGCCGGCCGCGCCGAGGAACAGCAGCAGCCACATGACCAGGCCGATCGCGGCGCCAAAGTCCTTCGACTTCGCCACATCGCCCTTGTTGCGGGCGTCGCGCAGCCGCTTGAGGGTCGGCTTCTCGGTCTTGTCGCCGCCGTCATTCTTCTCGGCCATCCACTGCTCCGGTTGGCGTCAGACGAACGCCCGGGAAGACTAGGAATTATTGCAAGCAAGTCGCGGATAATAGATCAGTTCATGACTCATATCGCTAGGCAAAGGATGATGGCAGATTGGTGACAGCGTCAAGTAAATGCCGGGACAGTGTGGCGATCCGAGTGATTTCTAGGACATTACGATCCCGCAATGAAAAGCCATTTATTGACGAAAAGTTGTTACGTGTATCATCTGGCCGCAGCGAAAACTCCATTCACCGTAAATGAACGCACGGTTCATCGCACTTGGCACACTTCCTACTTGATACGGAGGACAAAATTGCAGCATTCGCAGCTCGACGGCGCGAGCAGAAGCGAGTCGGCGCGATGTCCTGAATTCCGGACTTTCCAGTCCGCGAACGGGTTTCGGGTGCGTAACAGACGGTGTGTGGAGATCGTGTGCATGATCGAAGCCCGGGTAATCATTCAATGCGCTGCGGCAGCTTTACTGTCGGTATCGGTATCATGGGCAAAACCGTCTTTCGCGAAGGACCCGTTCAATACGGGAGTTCTTGACGAATGCCCGATCGCGTCCAAAATCCGGACGGCGACATCTTCACCTCAATTGCGATCGTCCTCACTGGCTGCCTGTACGGACCGGATGGTCGCCACCCCGACGGTGCCGGTCCAGCCGGGACCGGACATCGTGCGGATCATCGGGGTCAAGCCCGATCCCGAGGACGCGCGCAATGCGTCCGGCGCGTCGCAGTCCAGCTGGTCGCCGCCGACCGCGCCGGCCGGGACGGTCACGCGGCTTTCCTATTCGCAGTTCGACGACGTGATCGGCCGCGCGGCGAGCCGGCATCGCATCGACCCGCTCTTCCTGCACGCGGTCATCGCCACCGAGTCGGCCTATCGCGCGCGCGCGGTGTCGAGGGCCGGTGCGCGCGGGCTGATGCAGATCATGCCCGCGACCGGCCGCGGCCTGGGGGTGGCCGACCCTGCATTGTTCGATCCGGCGACCAACATCGACGCCGGTGCCCGCCACCTGAAGCGGTTGCAGCGGCGCTACGGCACCAATTTCGAGCTGATCCTGAGCGCGTACAACGCCGGGGAGGGTGCCGTCGCCCGGTATGGCAACCGCGTGCCGCCCTATGCGGAAACCCGCACCTATGTCGGTCGCGTGATGGCGCGTTATCAGCAACTTCGCAGCGGAACCGGGCCGGGCCGGTGAGTTTCGCCGCCATGCTCGCGAAGCTGCCGAGGGGCGGCATTCGCGCCGCCGACCTGTTGCTCGTCGGCCTGGTCGTCGCCGTCGTCGGCCTGCTCATCCTGCCGCTGCCTGCGGTCGTCCTCGACCTCCTGATCGCGGCGAACATGACGATCGGCGTGCTGCTGCTGCTCAGCACGCTCTACATCGCCAAACCGCTCGACCTGTCCACCTTCCCGACCGTCCTGCTCCTGTCGACGTTGTTCCGGCTATCGCTGTCGATCGCGACGACGCGGATGATCCTGACGGAGGCGCATGCCGGCGCGATCGTCCAGCAGTTCGGCGAGATGGTGGCGGGCGGTGACCTGATCGTCGGGATCGTCGTGTTCCTGATCATCACGATCGTGCAGTTCATCGTCATCTCGAAAGGGGCCGAGCGCGTGGCCGAGGTGGCGGCACGGTTCAGCCTGGACGCCATGCCCGGCAAGCAATTGTCGATCGACAGCGACCTGCGCTCGGGCCTGATCGACAAGGACGAAGCGCGCGCGCGCCGCCGCACGCTCGAGCTGGAGAGCAAGCTGCACGGCAGCCTCGACGGCGCGATGAAGTTCGTGAAGGGCGATGCGATCGCGTCGATCGTGATCGTCCTCGTCAACCTGATCGGCGGGCTGGCGATCGGCGTGTTCAACCGCGGCATGTCGGCGGGCGACGCGGTCCACACCTATTCCATCCTGACGATCGGCGACGGGCTGGTCGCCCAGCTTCCCGCATTGTTCAGCGCGATGGCGGCGGGGTTGCTGGTCACGCGCACGACCGACGAGGACAAGGACCGCGAGCTTGGCCCGGCAATCGCGCGCCAATTGTCGGGCAAGCCGCGCGTCCTGTTCATCGCCGCCGGGCTGTGCGTGCTGCTGGGGCTGATCCCCGGTTTTCCGACGCTGGTTTTCCTCGCGCTCGCGCTTGCGCTGGCCTTTGGGGGCGCGTGGCAATTGCCCGCCGGCCGGGTGTGGATCAGCGGCCGCGCGCGCCGGCTCGACAGCCGCCCGGCGGCGCTGCCCGATCGGATCGAGGCGCGGCCCGGCGCACTGGCCCCGGTCAAGCCGCTGGTGCTGGAACTGTCGGCCGACGGACTGGATGCAGCGATGGTCGCCACGCTGAGCGCAGAGGCGAGCCGCCTGCTAGATCGCATCCAGGCGCGGATCGGCCTCGCCGTCCCGCCGATCGAGATCGCGCCGGGGGCGGGCCAGCGCGGACGCTGGGCGCTGTTCGTCAACGAGGCGCCGGTAGCGTCGGGCAGCTTCGACCCGGGCGAGGTCGACCGGGTCCTGCCCGAGGTCGAGAACGCATTGCGGCGCAATGTCGGCCAGTTTCTGGGCCTGCAGGAGGTGACGACGCTGCTCAACCGGATCGGCGCGGAATATCCCGATGTCGTCAAGGAAGCGGTGCGCGCGGTGCCGACCGCCCGCATCGCGGAGGTCATCCGCCTGCTTGTCGAGGAAGAAGTGTCGCTGCGCAACCTGCGCGACGTGCTGGAGGCGATCGCGGATGCCGGTCAGTCCGAACGCAACGCGATCCCCATCGCGGACATGACCCGGGTTGCGGTCAAGCGGTATCTGACCCCGCCCCTGTGCACCGACGGGCGGCTGCGCGTGCTGATCGTCGGCGCGACGCTCGAATCCTTTCTGCGCGACAATGTCCGGCCCGTCGACGGCGTGGCCCGTCTGGCGATGGAGCCCGAACAGGCGCGCACGATGATTGCGATGCTCAAGCGCGAGCTCGCCTCGTGCGGGGCGCGGGCGATCGTCACCGCGTTCGACCTGCGCCGGCCGCTGCGGCGGCTGATCGCCGGCGACGTGTTCGACACGCCCGTGCTCGCCTTCAACGAGCTGTCGCCCAGCGTGCCGCTCGACATCGTCGCGCAGTTCGACCGGACACCGATCACGATCGAGGAGGATGTGGGTTTGGGAGCTGCCGAATGACCGTGCGCCGTCTGATGACGACGATCCTTGCCACCGCCGGCCTGGCCCTGTCGGCGGTTCCCGCTGCGGCGGGCGACCCGCCCTTTGCCGATCGTCGCGTCGCGCTCAATGCCCGCAACGACGAGGTCGCGGCATTCATCCGCCGCTTCTTTTCCTCGGCCGGCCTGACGGTCAGCGTGGACCCTGCCGTCAAGGGTCGGATCAACGGCCGGTTCGAGGGCGCGGCCGCGACCGTGTGGAGCCAGATTGCGCGCTCGTTCAACCTCGTCGCCTATCATGACGGGTCGACGGTGATCGTCTATCCCGCCGGCCAGGTGCAGAGCCGCACGATCCCGGTCGTGTCGCGGCGCGGCGGCGAGCTGGTGTCGGCGGTCAACCAATCGGGACTTTCGGACAGCATCAACCAGGTCCGCGCCGTGTCGGAGGACGCGGTGCTCGCAACCGGCGTGCCCAAGTTCCTCGACCAGGTCGCGCAGCTGGCGAGCGCGCTGCCCACGCGGCCCGACATTCCGCAAACCGCCCAGATCAGCCCGGCGCGCGGCCGCGGCTATCAGCGGGTCGAGCCCTATGAGCTTCGCGTCTTCTATCTGCGCTATGCCCGCGCCGACGATACGACGCTGATGGCGGGTGGCCGCGAGCTGATCGTGCCCGGTGTCGGATCGACGCTCAGTCGCATCATGGGCGACGGCGCGCCCGTCGCCGGCAGCGTCTATGCAAGCTATGGCGGGCGCTCGGTGCGCCAGAGCCAGCCGCGCCTGGGCGGCCGGGGGTTGAACGCCGTGCCGCCCGGTCCCGCGCAGACGCCCCAGATCGCGCCCTATGAGGACGAACTGCTCGGCTTGCCGCCGGGCCCTGCGGTCGCGGCAGAGAGCGGGCCTGGCTATGCCCAGCGCGGTCCCCGCATCGCGATCGATCCGTCGATCAACGCGGTCGTCGTGCGCGACCGGCCGGAGAACATGCCCGCTTATGAAGGGCTGGTCCGCGCCCTCGACGTCCGGCCGATGATCGTCGAGCTCGAGGCGACGATCATCGACCTCAACATCGACCGCCTGCGCGAGCTGGGTATCAACTGGCGGATCCAGAGCCAAGGCTTCAGCTCGCTGTTCGGCGGCGACATCGTCCGTCGCACCGGCGATCCCGCCGTCGACTTCACCCGGCTCGGCCAGGTCAATCGGGGCCTGTCGCTGTCGGGGGTGATCGGGTCCAACCGCGAATTCATCGGGCGGCTGAGCGCGCTGGAGGAAAAGGGCGCGGCCCGCGTCGTGTCGCGGCCCCAGATCGTCACGCTGTCGAATGTCGAGGCGGTGTTCGACCGCACCCGGACCTTCTATGTCCGCGTGGCCGGCGACCGCCAGGTCGACCTGTTCAACGTGACCGCCGGCACCGTGCTTCGCGTCAACCCGCATGTTCTGTACGACAACGGCCAGACGCGCATCCGCATGGTCGTGGGTGTCGAGGATGGCGCGGTGCTCGATGCCGAGGTCGACGATATCCCGATCGTGGATCGCGCCAGCGTCAATACCCAGGCGATGATCAACGAGGGCGAGGGGCTGCTGCTGGGCGGACTGACCGTCAATGCGGATTTCGATGCGGAGACCAAGATCCCGCTGCTCGGCGACATTCCGGTGCTGGGCGAGCTGTTCAAGTCGCGCAGCAAGCGCCGGCAGAAGACCGAGCGGCTGTTCCTGATCACCCCGCGGATCATCCCGATCGATACGGTGGCGGTCCAGCCCGCCGCAGCCACCCCGCCGGTTCCGATCGCGCCGGCACCCGTCAAGCCCAAGCGACAGCGCAAGCGGAGATAGCCATGGCCCGTGCCGATCCCCCCGCGCCCCACATCGTGCGGATTCTCGAAGGCCGGCTGGCCGGGCGCGAACACCCGCTCGGCATGGCGGACCGGCTGTGCATCGGCCACGGTCTGGCCAACGACATCGTGCTGCGCGGCACCGGAACGCGCGACGGCGTCATCGAACTGACCCGCCAGGGCGATGCGGGCGCGATCCGCCTGCGCGTCATCAGCGGCCAGGCCGAGCTGTTGGGCCGGACGATGGGGCCGGAGGACTCGGCACAGCTCCCGCCCTATCTGCCGTTCCGTTTCGGCGAATTCCTGATCGCGCATGGCGAGCGCGGCGCCGATCGCTGGGACGAGGCGCTGGCGATCGCTGCGTCGCCGTGCGGCGCGCCAGCGGTGCCGCTGCCCGCGCCCAGCATGTCCGCCCAAATCGCGGGTCGTGCGCGCGGCACGCTGGAGGCCGCGATCGACCGGATCGGCATCATGCGGCTCGGGGTGGTGACCGCGTCGATGGTGCTGTTGCTGGCCGCATCGGGTCCGCTGGGTTCGGCGATCGAGCAGCAATGGTCCGGACCGGGCGCGCTGCAGGGCCGGCTGGCGGACGCCGGACTGGGCGACCTCTCGGTCAGTCGCAACCCGGCCGGCGGGCTGATCGTCAGCGGCATGGTTTCCGACGAAGGCGACCTGATCCGGTTGCGTACGCTCGCCGCCGAACAGGGTGTGCCCGTGATGGTCGACGTGACGTCGGCGGCGTCGATCGCCAGCGCGGCAACCGACATCCTGCAGGCCCAGGGGCTGCCCGCGCGCGCGGAACCGCTGGGGCTGGGCAGCATCGCGGTGATCGCGCCCTATCTGTCCGACGACCGCGAGCAGCAGCTGGTCCGGCTGTTGCGCCGCGACCTGCCGGGGCTGCGCCGTGTCGCCTTCCGGCTGGATCGCGCGGCCGGCGGCGATGCGCTGCAATCCTTTTTCGCGCGCAGCGGCACCGGCCTGGCCAGCGTCGTCGCCGATCCCGGCCATATCGTGACCGCCGACGGCGCGCGCTGGTTTCCGGGCGCAATCCTGCCGACCGGGCATCGGCTGGTGTCGGTCGAGGTCGGCCGGGTGCGCTTCGAGAAAAATGGCCGGACCGAGGAAATCCGGCTGTGACGACTATCTGAGAGGAGTAATGCGATGACCGATATCACCCCCACCTACGGCCTCAACGCGCTGGCCGCCGCCCCGATGAGCGCCGGGCCGATGGACCGCAGCCGGACCCCCGCCAACTGGTTCGAGGCCTTTGCCGGTGCCTGGGGCAAGGCGCTCGACAATCAGGCGGCGGCGATCGAGCAACGCTCCGACCTGATCGCCAATGAAGGCGGCGACACCCCGTCACAGATCACCCAGCTGACCGCCGAATCGATGAAGATGAGCTTTCTGTCGCAAAGCTCGCACAGCTCGCTCGACAGCGTGTCGAAGGCGCTGGAAACCATGGCGCGGAAGGGCTGACCATGTCGATCGAAGCCCTTGCCGCCGCGGCTGCCGCACCGGTCGAGCCGCTGGTCGTCGACCTCGCCCCGCCCGTTCCTCAGCAACCGGGCGCCGGCGCGCAGGGCGAGTTCGCCGCCGCGCTCGATCGCGCCTCGGCGATCGCACCGGGCGACGACGTGCCGCCCGCGCTCAAGGGGCTGCTCGAAACGCTCGACAAGGTGAATGTCGAGGCCAAGAGCGTGGCGGAATATGCGCGGTCGGCCGAATTGTCGGCGGGCGAGCTGACGCCGGGCGAGATGGTCCAGCTGACCATGCAGTGCCAGGAATTCATGTTCCACTGCCAGCTCACGTCGAACATCGCCAATCGCAGCTCGGACGGCATCCAGCAGCTGTTCCGTCAGCAAAGCTGAACAGGGCGGGACAAGGAGGACGCATGGCCTGGATCCGATCCTGCCGCCGCTGGCTCGCCATCGGCCTGATGCTGGCGCTGGCGGCGTGCGGCAATCAGGAACTCTATGGCAAGCTCAAGGAGAGCCAGGCCAACGAAATGATCGCGGCGCTGCGCAACGCCAATATCGCGGCCACCAAGCAGTCGAGCGGGGAGGGCGAATGGAGCGTCTCGGTCGCGCCCGCCGACTTCGCCCAATCGGTCGAGGTGCTGCGCAGCAATGGCCTGCCGCGCGACGAGTTCGCCTCGCTCGGGGACCTGTTCGCGAAGAAGGGCTTCGTTTCCTCTCCGACCGAGGACCGGGCGCGGCTGATGTACGGGCTGTCGCAGGAATTGGGCCGTACCGTCAGCGCGATCGACGGGGTGGTCGAGGCGCGCGTCCATCTGGCCATCCCCCAGCCCGATCCGCTGTCGGACAAGGTCAAGCCGTCGTCCGCGGCGGTGTTCATCAAGTATCAGCCGGGATTCGAGCTGCGCAGCCAGACCGGCGCGATCAAGTCGCTCGTCACCAATTCGATCGAGGGCTTGTCCTATGACAAGGTCTCGGTCGTCATGTTTCCGGCTCAGGCCGCGCCCGCGCGCAGCGGCATGTCGATGGCGAGTTTCGGCCAGCCCTGGCTCGCGGCGGTGCTGGCCGCCCTGGGCATCGGCGGGCTGATCGTCGCGCTGACGATGCGCCGGGGGCGGTCGACGCTGCCGGTCGTGCGGAGCGACCCTGAATGAGCGCGGCGGCGCGCCGCCGGCTGGTCGCGCGTGCGCGGCTGGCGCGCGATCACGGCGTGGCACCACGTCGGTCGGCCCGGCTCGCCGGCTCTCCGCCCGCCGCGACCGTTTCGCTCGCCGAGCTGGCCCACTGGCCGGGCTGGCCCGCGGGTGCGTCGGATGCGCAGGCGGCGGCTTTCAAGCTGATCGCGCTGGTCGCCGCGCGCGACGCGCTGGGTCGCGTCATCGAAGGACACATGCTGCGCGCCTTTGCCGCGGAAGTGGGGGAAGGGGTGCTGGAGGCGGTGCTGGCGCTACCCCCCGGTGGCGATCGTCCGCTGCCGCCGCCCGCCCAGTTGCGCGCGCAGGGCGAGGCGCTGGCGCGCGGGGCGCTTCCCGGCGCGTTGCGGCCCGCGGGCGCGCAAACAGCTGATCCCCAGGCCGCGCGGTTCGTGGCGATCGCCGAGGCGGTGGGCGAGGCCGAGACATGAGCTTCTACCTGATCCGCGCCAACCGCGACGCGCTGCTCGCCAGCGATCGGCCGATCGTGCGCGCCGGCGATCGCGAGCCGCTTGCCGACGCCGTTGCCCTGTTCGACATGCTGGAGCGCGAGCGGCACGCGGGGCGTGAGGCAGTGGCGACGGTCGAGCGCGAGGCGGCGGCGCGCGGCTTTGCGGCGGGCGAGGCGGCGGGCATGCAGCGTTTTGCGGACGCGGTCGCCGCCGTCGCCGGCGAGGCGCTGCGCCACCGTGAAATGCTCGAGCACCAGGTCGCCGAGCTTGCGTTGACGGCACTTCACCGGATGGTCGACACGCTCGATGACGAGGCCGTGATCCGCGGTATCGCCCGGCGCGCCGTGGCCGACCTGGTCGGTGCCGGGCCGGTAACGGTCGAGGTGTCGGAAAGCGTCGCGCCGGTCGTCGAGCGGGCGTTGGCGGAAATGGATGCCGGGGCGATCATCGTCCGCGGCGACCCTGCGCTCGATGATACGCAATGCCGGGTGATCGTGGGCGACAGCCGGATCATCGCAGACCGCGACGTGCAGATCGAAGCGATCCGTCTGCGCCTGGAACATGCCGATGACGCTTGAGACGCGTATCGATGCCATGTTCCGGGGGCTGGACGCGGCGCCCGTCGTCGAGCAGCGCGGGCGGCTGAAGGGCGCGGTCGGGACCGCGATCCGGGTCGCCGGCGTCACCGGCCGGATCGGCCAGACCTGTGCGCTGCTCGATGTGGCCGGACGCCCCGCGCTGCTTGCCGAGGTCGTCGGGATGAACGACGGCGAGCTACTGCTGTCGCCGCTGGGCGACCTGCGCGGGCTGTCGAGCGAGGCCGAGGTCATCGTGCGTGCCGGCGACGACCGGGTGCCCGTCGGGGATGCACTGCTCGGGCGGGTGCTCGACGCCCGGCTGGAGCCGCTGGACGGCGGTGCGCCGCCGCGCGGGTCGATGTCGCGTCCGCTCTATGCCGTCGCGCCCAACCCGATGACGCGTCAGCGGATCGACCGGCTGCTGCCCACCGGCGTACGCGCCATCGATGGGCTGGTCCCGGTCGGGCGTGGCCAGCGGGTCGGTGTGTTCGCCGCCGCCGGAGGCGGGAAAAGCACCCTGCTCGCCATGCTTGCCCGCCAGGCACAGGCGGACGTCATCGTCATCGCGCTGATCGGCGAGCGCGGCCGCGAAGTGCGCGAGTTCATCGAGGATAATCTGGGCGAGGCGGGGCTGGCGCGATCGGTGGTCGTCGTCGCGACCTCGGATCGACCCGCGCTCGAGCGCGTGCGTGCCGCGCATGCCGCGACCGCCATGGCGGAGGGGTTCCGCGCGGAAGGCCGCCATGTCCTGTTGCTGATGGATTCGGTCACGCGCTTTGCCCGCGCGCTGCGCGAGATCGGGCTGGCGGCGGGCGAGCCGTCGGTGCGGCGCGGCTTTCCGCCTTCGGTATTCGCGGAGCTGCCACGCCTGTTCGAGCGCGCGGGCACCGATGCGGACGGGGCGATCACCGGCATCTATACCGTGCTGCTGGAGGACGAGGAGGACGACCCGGTCGGCGAGGAGGTGCGCTCGCTGCTCGACGGGCACCTCTATCTGTCGCGCGCGCTCGCCCGAAAGGGGCATTATCCCGCGATCGACGTGCTGGCGAGCCAGAGCCGCCTGATGTCGCAGCTGTGCGACCCGGGCCAGATCGCGGCGGCGACCCAGCTGCGCGCGATGCTGGCCAAGCTCGCCGAGATCGAACTGATCGTCCAGGTCGGCGACTACCGGCCGGGCCAGGACGCGATGGCGGACCGCGCCCTGGCGATGCGCGAGGCGATCGACGGATTCTTGCGGCAGGGGTCGCATGATGCATCGGACATCGCGCTCACCCGCACGCTGCTCAGGGGCTTTGAGGGATGACGCACGGCGCGGCAGAACTCGCGACGCTGTGCCGCCTGCGCGCGCGCGAACTGGATCGTGCGCGCGACACGCTCGCCGCGGCGAGCGCGCACCATGCGGCGTGCGAGGCGGCGGTCACGCGCCTGGAGGCGACGCTTCGGGACCAGCATGTCGCGCTGGATGCGGCGCGCGCCGCCCGCTGTCGCGCGCCGGCCGATGAGATGATCCGGCTGAGCCTCGATCGTCGCGAAAGCGAGCTGCATGAAACGCAGGCGCTGTACGGCGCGGCGATCCAGCGACGCGCGGACGCCGCAACGGCATTGCGCGAGGCGCGCGCGGGCATGTTGCGGGCGCAAGCGCGCGAGGAAGCCGTTGCCGGCCTGCATCATCGTGCGTTGCGCGATGAGCGCCGCCGCCGCGACCGGCATGCCGAAAATGAACGCGAGGACCATCGGAGACGCGCATGATCGACGTACCACGGCCAGCTTCGCCCACGCCCACGCCCGCTGCCGCCCGCGCGCAGCGCGGCGACGCGGCCCCCCCGCGCGCGCCCGCCGAGCCGTCCCCCGGGGATCGATTTCGCCACGCGCTGAAACGGCTCGGACAGGCCCAAGATGATGCCGGGCCGCTCGCGGTCGCCGAAGGATGGTCGCGGCCGGAGCCGCTGCCCGGTCCGGTCGGCGGCGAAGCGCGGCCGGATCGTGATGATATGGCGGCCGTCCCGCCACCGGCGGGGAACAGGGTCGACGGGGCGCCCGCGCCGTCCGCGCCACCGACCGGCGCCGCCGTCGATGTTGCGTTCGCCGATGCCGACCGATTCGAACGCGCGCTGGACGCCGCTGCGCGGACGACGGAGACTCAGATCACCCTGCCGGCCGGGTGCGCCGCGCGCGAAGTCACGCTGGCGGTGGCCGCCGACGGAAACGCGTCGATGTCGCTCGACATGGACATGGACGAACGCGGCCGCCATGCCGATCCGACGGAACTGACCGCGCCGCTGGCGCGGCTCGGCATCCGGCTGATCGAAACCGAAGTGCTCGCGCGCCGGATGCGCGAGGCCGGGGACGACCGCGCCTAATCGATCCGACTAGCCCGCCTAATCGCATCGAGGAGCGCCCTCGATCGCGAATCATGTTCTTCTCGCCCATCGGAATAATGGTGCCGGGTGACGAACGATGGTCAGCGCAAGCGACCCTGCCGCAGCGACAGCCAGCAGCCCGCCGGGCGCGATCGGCAGCGACCTGTCGCGGCGCGCTGGCGAGGCGGCCGCAAGCGCCAGCTTCGATGCCCGCGCGCTGGCGGCGGATCTGAACGCGCGCGCCGCCGGCGATCCGGCCACGCTGCGCACCCTGACCACCCAGGTCGAGGCGCAGCTCTCGCCCGTGGAGCGCGGCGAGCTCGCCCGCGCGCTCGATGCCGCCAACGACAACGCGCTCGCCGTCGCCGCGTCTCCGGGGCCGGACCCCGTCCAGCTCGGCCTCGACCTTGGCCAGATGGCGCTCGACATCACCGGCCTGTTCGATCCGACGCCGATCAGCGACGGGGCCAACGCGGTCGTCTCCGCGGGCCGCGCGATCGGCTCGTTGTTCTCCGGTGATTTCGGCGATGCCGGTGGCCACGCGCTGAACGGCGTGATCTCCGGCGTCGCGATCGTCCCCGCGCTCGGCGACGCGGCGAAGCTCGGCAAGATCGGCAAATGGGCCGACACGATCAATGACGCGGTCGGCGCGGTGGCGCGCAACCCGGCACTGCGCGCCACGCTCGAGCCCGGGTTGCGCGCCGTCAAGGATGCCGTCGATGCGATCCCGCAATCGGCGATCGACGCGCTGCCGGCCGGCGCGCGCGACGCGATCGGGAACATGAAGCGCCAGCTCGACGACTTCTTCGCGCCGCGCGCCGCCGCCAATGCGGCGACCGCGACCAACCTGACCGCACGGGTCGGCGCCAACAGCGTGCAATGGACGGTCGATGCCAACGGCTATCCGACGCGCGTCACCGCCACCCTGTCCGAACTGCAGCCGAGCGGAACGCCGCGCGGCAACGCCGAACTCGACGCACAGGACGTCACCCGCGCGCGGGGCCTGTCCGATGACGATGCCGGCCATGTGATCGGCCACCGCTTCCTGGGCGACCAGGGCACGCGCAACATGTTCCCCCAGAATTTCAACTTCAACCGCTCCGCCTACAAGACGCTGGAGAATGAATGGGCCGGATGGATCCGCAACGGCGGTACCGTGCGGGTCGAGGTTGAGCTGATCGGCGGGACGGGCGGGCGTCCCGATCAGGTCGGCGTGACCTATGAAGTGTTCAACGACGCGGGACGCCGCGTCTTTGACAACCAGGAGCTGTTCGACAATGCTGCGGGGCAGCAGTTCCAGCGCGTGCCGAACGCCGACATGTCGCGGATCCTGAACCAATGATCGTGCTGGCGATGCCGGCGAATCCGGGTGACCAGATGCAGCAAGTCGCTTTCGACCGGCAACGCGCCGACACGCTGGTTCAGGAAATCGGCAGCGAGATCGTGCGCGGTTCAAAATACACCGCCCGGCCGTGGCAGCGGATCGCCGTCGTCGCGGAGATCGCCGATCGCAAGCGCCTGTTCGGCTATATGTACTGGGACGGCGACCAGTGGGAGGCTGCGACGCCGGACGGCTTTCGGGCGCTGACGCTGTTTCAGGAGCTCCAGTCGGCGATGCGCGTCGCCGACAAGCCCGCGTGGAAAAAGTGCCTGGTCCGGATCGACCGTGCCAGCGGCGCCATCGACATCGACTTCGACTATGCCGGCGACAAATGGGTGCCCGACCCCGCCGACCCGGCGAAAACCGCGCGATCGCTGCTCTAGGTCCGGCGCGGCCCGCGGCACGACGCGGGCAATCGACGGTTGACCCTGCGCTTGCCGCAGTGCAGCAAGGTGCGCATGGCCAGCCTCCCCAGCGTCATCAACAACCCCGACATCCGGTTCCTCGGTCGCCTGCTCGGCGACGTCATCCGCGCCTATGACGGCGATGCGACCTATGCACGCATCGAACAGATTCGCGCGGCTTCGGTCGAACGCCATCGCCGCGCGGCGGAGGCCGGGCACGATGTCGCCGGCAATGGCGGCCCCGCCGACCCGCATCTGGCCGAACTGACGCTGGACGAGGCGCTCGCCTTTACCCGCGGCTTCATGTTCTTCTCGATGCTCGCCAACCTGGCGGAGGACCGTCAGGGCATCGCCGCCGAACCCGATGCCGATGTCGCGAATGCCGTCGCGCGGCTCGCCGAGGCCGGCATCGGCCGCGACCAGGTGCGCGCGCTGCTCGATCAGGCGCTGGTCGCGCCCGTCCTGACCGCCCATCCGACCGAGGTGCGGCGCAAGAGCCTGATCGACCACAAGAACCGCATCGCCGAACTGATGGCGCTGCGCGACGCGGGGCTGGCCGAGACCGCGGACGGCGACCAGGTCGAGGAAGCGATCCTGCGCCAGATCGCGCTGTTGTGGCAGACGCGCGTGCTTCGCCCCGACCGGCCCAACGTCGCCGACGAGGTCGAGACCGCCCTGTCCTATCTTCGCGACGTGTTCCTGCCGGTGCTTCCCGCGCTGCACACGCGTTGGGACCGTATCCTGGGGGAGCGTGTGCCCGCTTTCGTCCGGCCGGGCAGCTGGATCGGCGGCGACCGCGACGGCAATCCGTTCGTGACCGCGGCATCGCTGCGCCTCGCGCTCGCGCGCGCAGCGGAAACCGTGCTCGTCCATTATCTCGATGCGGTCCACGCGCTCGGCGCGGAACTGTCGATCTCGACCCGCCACGCCGATGTCGAACAGGCGGTGCTCGAACTGGCGGCGGCGAGCGGCGACGATGCGGCGAGCCGCGTCGACGAGCCCTATCGCCGGGCGCTGTCGGGGGTTTATGCGCGGCTTTGCGCGACGCATGAGCGGCTGGCGGGCAAGGCCCCGCCACGCCCCGCCGGCATCGTCGCCGAGCCCTATGCCGATCCCGCCGCCTTCCGCGCCGATCTGGTCGCGATCGCCCGCGCGCTGGCGCATAGCGGCGATGGCGCGCTTGCCTCGGGCGGGGCGCTCGGTCGCCTGATCCGTGCGGTCGACATTTTCGGCTTCCATCTCGCCACGCTCGACATGCGCCAGAACAGCGCGGTGCACGAACGCGTCGTCGGCGAACTGCTCAAGGTTGCCGGCGTCGAACCCGATTATGCCGCGCTCGACGAAGCGGGGCGGGTCGCGCTACTGACCCGCGAACTGGCGAGTCCGCGTCCGCTGACCGTGCCGTCCGCCGGCTATTCGGACGAAACCGCGGGCGAGCTGGCGATCGTCCACGCCGCGGCCGAGGCGCATCGCCGTTACGGCCGCGGCTGCATCACCAACTACATCGTATCGATGAGCCAGTCGGTTTCCGACCTGCTCGAGGTCCATGTGCTGCTCAAGGAAGCCGGGTTGTTCGTGCCGGGCGAGGCGCCACAGGCGCATGTCATGGCGGTGCCGCTGTTCGAAACCGTCGCCGATCTGGAGGCGGCTCCGGCGATCATGCGTGACTGGCTGGCGATCCCGGCGGTCCGTACCATTGCGTGCGGCCGCGGGCGTCAGGAAGTGATGATCGGCTATTCAGATTCGAACAAGGACGGCGGCTATCTGACCTCGACCTGGCAATTGAGCCGCGGGTCGACCGCGCTGCGTCCGGTGTTCGAGGAGGCGGGCGTCGCGCTCCAGCTGTTCCACGGGCGCGGTGGTGCGGTCGGGCGCGGCGGCGGTTCCGCCTTTGCCGCGATCCGGGCCCAGCCGCGCGGTACGGTGGGCGGGCGCATCCGCATTACCGAACAGGGCGAGGTGATCGCCGCCAAATACGGCACGCGCGAAAGTGCGGCGACCAATCTGGAAGCAATCGTGTCGGCCACGCTGCTCGCCAGCCTGGCGCCCGACACGGTGCCGCCCGCCGACCAGGCACGGTTCGCGGCGGCGATGGACACGCTGTCCCAGTCGGCGTTCCGGGCCTATCGCGGGCTCGTCTATGAAACCGACGGGTTCCGGACATTCTTTCGCCAGATGACCCCGATCCGCGAGATCGCCGACCTCAAGATCGGCTCGCGCCCCGCCAGTCGGAAACAGTCCGACGCGATCGAGGATCTGCGCGCGATCCCCTGGGTATTCTCATGGGCGCAAGCGCGGGTGATGTTGCCCGGCTGGTATGGCGTCGGCCAAGCGGTCGATGCGTTCGCCGACAAGGGGCTGCTGCGCGCGATGCATCAGGGCTGGCCGCTGTTCGCCGCGACGCTCGCCAACCTTGAGATGGTGCTCGCGAAATCGGACATGGGGGTGGCCGCGCGCTATGCCGCGCTGGTCGAGGACCCGGCGCAGGGCGAGGCGATCTTCGGCCGCATCCGCGACGGCTGGCACGCGACGCGCGACAACCTGCTCGCGGTGACCGATCAGCCCCGGCTGCTCGCCGCGCATCCGACCCTGGAAAACTCGATCCGCCTGCGGCTGCCCTATATCGAGCCGCTCAACCTGCTCCAGGTCGAACTGCTGCGCCGCCACCGCGCCGGCGAAACCGACCCCCGCATCCGCGAGGGCATCTTGCTGACCATCAACGCGATCGCGACCGCGCTGCGCAATTCGGGGTGAGGGCGCGGGTCCGGCATCAGGCGGCGGCAACTCTCGCGGTGCCTCCCGGCCATTCACGGGCACGCATCCCTAGAGCATGATGACGTTAGATCGACCCGCTCTCTCACGACTTCCTCGTCAACCCGGCACAAGGCCGGGGTGACGAAAGTTGATTCCGTGCAAAGTCATCATGCGCTAATAGTCGCGCCCGGCAAAGCGATGGGCGCGCGCGACGGCTTCGGTATCGCCCACGAACTCCGCCCACACCCCGCCCGGCTGCCAGACGCTGTCCATCGGCGCGCGTGCGGCCGCGTCGTCCATCCCCAGTTCCTCGCGGCGATAGCGGGTCAAGAATGCCGTCACCCGCGCATTGACGATGCAATGGACGTGCAGCGGGGTGCCGCCATGCGCGACCATCGCCTGCCGGAACGCCTGATAATGCGCCTCCTCGGGGGCGTCGAACGGCACCGGGATGTGGGTATAGCCGATGCCGAGCGCGTCGAGGATCGTCGGCTCCTCCGCCACCGCGCGCGGATGATCCGACATGCCCAGGTTGACGACGTGGCGCACGCCCAGCGCCGCAAGCGCCGCGAACTGGTCGGCAGTGGGCTGGCCGGACGTCGTCAGCTGCGCGTCGATGCGGCGAAAATTGAGGATCGCGTCGGGCCCGGTGCTCATGCGCCTGTCGTCTCCATGAACCGCGCCGCCATCTCCGCGGGGACGCGCATCAGCCGCCCGCTGTCACGGTCGATCAGCGCCCAAGTGGTGCGGGCGTCGATCTTGACGCGCCCGTCATCGCCAGTGAAGCGCATCATCCGGTCGAAACGCGCCCCGCGCGGCGGATCCTGTACCCAGGTTTCGGCGGTCACCTGCTCGCCGGCGCGGACATTGCCGCGATAATCGATCTCGTGCCGGGTGACGACCCAGACATGCCGCGCGATCTCGTCGGGCGTCGCGACCGCCGCCCAGTGGCTGACCGCGACATCCTGCATCCAGCGCACCCAGACCGCGTTGTTGACGTGGCCCAGCTCGTCGATATCGGCGTCGGTGGCGGTAAAGCGAAGCGTGAACCGGCTCATCGGCCGTGAGCGGTATCACGACTGCCGGGCGGCGGACCAGCCCCCCGGCAGCCGCAGGTGGGCCTATTCCAGCGCGGCGCGATCCGCGTCGTCCAGATCGTCGTCGTCGGCCAGGTCGTCGTCGTCGAAATCTTCCTGAAGCTCGTCTTCCTCCAGGTCGTCTTCGTCCGCCGCGTCATCGGCGTCCTCGTCTTCGTCGTCGTCAGCGTCTTCAGCGGTTTCGTCGGCACCCGCCATCAGGGCCGCGTCGTCCGTATCGCCCTCCAGGTCCTCGCCCAGATCGGGCTCGACATCGGTCAGCACCACGCCGTCGGTCGGGCCGTCGCGCGTCGCTTCCAGGATTTCGGCGCGCTGGCTTTCGTCATAGCCATCCTCGTCATAGCCATCGTCATTGGGTCCGGTTTCGGAGATATGCAGGCCACCCATGGTCACCCTTTCGCGCTTGGCGTCCCCGCACGATTGCAGGGGACTCGCCGGCAACGAGACTAGCCGACCCATGTTCCACTTGTGTGGCGGCCCAGCGACGACCGGGGCTGAAAATCAGCCCGCGTTGACCGACCGGAAGAGCCGGCCGCGCTCGGCGGCGAACACTACGCCCAGCGCCGCCAGCCCGAGCAGCACGAAAGCGCCGTAAAGCGGCACGGTGGTGCCGTCAAACCGCTGGCCGATCAGCGCGCCCAGAATCGCGCCGATCAGCGTCGAGGCAAAGCCCTGCAGCGCCGACGCCGATCCCGCGATCCGCCCCATATTCTCCATCGCCATCGCCGAGAAGTTGGACGCCGCGAGGCCGAAGCAGCCCATCAGCATCGCCTGGAGGATGATGAACGAAGCCAGCGTCTCGTTGCCCGTCACCGCGACCGCCCAGTGGATCGCCGCGATCGTGATCATCCCGATCAGCGCCCCGTGCGAGATGCGGCGCGTGCCGAAGCGGAGCACGATGCGCGAATTGGTGAAATTGGCGAGCGCCATCGTGCCGGCGACACAGGCGAAGGTCAGCGTCAACAGCTCGGGCCGGCCAAAGATCACGTCCATGATCTGCTGGATGGAATTGATGAATCCGAACAGCCCGCCCGAAATCAGCGCCGCCGCCAGCGTGTAGCCGAACGAATAGCGGTCGATCGCGACCTGGCGATAGTTCGCCGCGATGCGCATCGGTTCGAGCGGCACGCGGTTGGCCGGATCGAGCGTCTCGGGCATCCGCAGCCAGTACCAGGCCAGCACCAGCGTGATGACCAGCGCCAGCCCGCCGAAAATCCAGCGCCACTGCGCGAAGAGCAGCACGAACTGGCCGAAAGCGGGGGCGAGCACGGGGGCCGCCATGAACACGACGAACACCAGGCTCATCACCCGCGCCATTGCGCGTCCGGCAAAGCAGTCGCGGACCATCGCGACCGTCACGACCCGCGCGCCCGCCACCGCCATGCCCGACACGAAGCGCGCAATCAGCAACAGGGTGAAACTGCCCGACATCGCCGCCAGCACATTGGTCACCGCGCCCAGGATCAGCGATCCGGCAAGCACGGGGCGGCGGCCGAAGCGGTCGGCCAGCGGGCCGTGGAACAACTGGGCGCAGGCGAAACCGACCAGGAAGCTGGTGATCACGAACTGGCGGTCGTTGGGATTGGCGACGCCCAGGCTGTCACCGATCGCGGGCAAGGCGGGCAGCATCGAATCGATCCCGAGCGCGGTCAGCGCCATCAGCGCGGCGCTGAGTGCGACGAATTCGCGCATCGGAATCGGCGATCGATCGGCGCTGACGGTGGTCTGGGCATCCATGCTGCGCTGCTCCATGAACTCTTGATCGCGCGACGTCACGCCGATTTCGTATGCAGGGCGGTGATGCCGTGCGTCGGATGACGGCGGCGGGCAAATAGGGCGGCGGAACGGCTGGCCGACCGGGCCCGTCGCGCTTATGTGTGGGCGCTGATCCTCGTTTCAACCGGACCCGACCCATGTCTGACGCCCTGCTTGCCGAAGTCCCCCTGATCTCGATGCGCGATCAGGCGGACGATCCCGACGCGTTCGCTGCCGCTTTCGGCGAATCGTTCCAGCGGTTCGGCTTTGCCATCGTTGCCGATCACGGCATCGACGATGCGCTGATCGAGCGGGCCTGGGCGATGACGCGGGCATTCTTCGCGCTGCCCGAGGGGGAAAAGCGGCGCTACCACCTGCCCGGGGGCGGCGGCGCGCGCGGGCTGACCCCCTTCGGCATCGAGATCGCAAAGGGCGCGAGCGAGAACGACCTCAAGGAATTCTTCCATGTCGGGCGCGAGCTGCCGCCCGGTCATCGCTTTCGCGCGCTGATGGCCGACAATGTCTGGCCCGACGCACCGGCCGGGTTCCGCCAGACCTTCCTTGATCTGTTTGCCGCCTTCGACGCGGCGGGCGACCGGCTGCTGTCAGCGATCGCCCGCTATCTGGGTCTTGCCCCCGACTGGTTCGATCCGGCGGTGGCCGACGGCAACAGCGTGCTGCGCCTGCTGCATTATCCGCCGGTTTCCGCCGATGCGCCGGGGGTGCGCGCCGGCGCGCACGAGGACATCAACCTGATTACGCTGCTGCTCGGCGCGGAGGAAGCGGGGCTCGAACTGCTCGACCGGGACGGCCGCTGGCTTCCGGTCAAGCCGCCTGAGGGCGCGATGGTCGTCAATGTCGGCGACATGCTGCAGCGGCTGACCAATCACGTGCTGCCGTCGACCACGCACCGCGTGGTCAATCCGCCGCCCGAGCGCCGGGGCACGCCGCGCTACTCGATGCCGTTCTTCCTCCATCCCGCGCCCGACTTCCTGATCCGGACGCTGCCCGGCTGCGTCAGCGCGGACAATCCCGACCGCTATCCGACGCCGATCACGGCACACGACTATCTGCACGAGCGCCTGGTCGAAATCGGCCTGATCAAGCCGTGAACGCGCTTCCCACCCGCGCAATTTTCGATTAGCCGCGCCGGGCTGGGAGGACCATAAATGACTGAAGCTTTGCGTATCGCCCTGGCGGGGCTCGGCACCGTCGGGGCGGGGGTCGTACGCCTGATCGACGAAAACCACGCGCTGATCGCCAGGCGCGCCGGACGCCCGATCGAGATCGTGGCAGTGTCGGCGCGCGATCGCGGCAAGGATCGCGGGATCGACATCGCGCGCTTCGGCTGGGCCGACGACCCGATCGACCTCGCGCGCCGGGACGATGTCGACGTGGTGGTCGAACTGGTCGGCGGGGCGGACGGTCCCGCGCTCGCGCTCGCCCGTACCGCGCTTGCCGCCGGGCGCGGCGTCGTCACCGCCAACAAGGCGATGATCGCGCATCACGGGCTGGAGCTGGCGCGCGCCGCCGAAGCGGCGAGCGTCGCTTTGAAGTTCGAGGCCGCGGTGGCGGGCGGCGTCCCGGTCATCAAGGGGCTGCGCGAGGGCGCGGCGGCCAATGTGCTGACCCAGGTTTATGGCATCCTCAACGGCACCTGCAATTTCATCCTGTCGAAGATGGAGGCCGAAGGCCGCGACTTTGCCGACGTGCTCGACGAGGCGCAGCGGCTTGGCTTTGCCGAGGCGGATCCGAGCTTCGACATCGACGGCATTGATGCCGCGCACAAGCTGTCGATCCTCGCCAGCCTGGCGTTCGGGTCGTGTCCGGCGTTCGGTGCGGTCGATGTGACCGGCATCCGTCACGTGATCGCCGCCGACATCGCGGAGGCCGCGGCGCTGGGCTATCGCGTGCGCCTGGTGGGCCTCGCGGAAGCCGGCGCGGCGGGGCTGTTCCAGCGCGTCCACCCGCATCTCGTCCCGCTTTCGCACCCGCTCGCGCATGTCACGGGTGCGCTCAACGCGGTGGTAGCGGAGGGCAATTATGTCGGCCGCCTGTTCTTCCAGGGGCGCGGTGCCGGCGACGGCCCCACTGCGAGCGCGGTCGTCGCCGACCTGATCGACATCGCACGCGGCGAATATGGTCCGCCCTATGCGATGCCGGCCGACGCGCTGACCAATGCCGCGCCTGCCGCCACGGGCGAGCGGCTTGGCCGCGCTTATGTGCGTTTCACCGTGGCCGACAAGGTCGGCGTACTCGCGGAAATCGCTGCGGCGATGCGTGACGCGGGGGTCTCGATCGAAAGCCTGATGCAGCGCGGCGCGATGGCCGACGGCAGCGTGCTGGTCGCCATCGTCACGCACGAAGGGCCCGAACGCGCGGTCGCGCAAGCGCTCGAGAAGCTGCGCGGCTCGCAGAGCCTGGTCGGCGAGCCGATGTGGATGCACATACTGGAGGATTGAACATGCCGGAGAGCGACCCCGTCACCGCCGCCAACCACCTTGTAGTCGCGGAACTGATCCGCATCGCCGACGCGATCGACCGCGCGGTCGATGCCCGCGCGTGGGAACGCGCGCGCAGCCTGTTCGCGGCGACGGTCCATGTCGACTTCGAATCGCTGTCGGGCCAGCCACCCGCAACCATCCCTGCCGACGCGCTGATCGCTGCGTGGTCGAGCAATCTGCGCGGGGCGAAGACCAGCTTTCACATGCGCACCAATCATCAGGTGACGATCGAGGGCGACCGCGCGACCATGGTCTCGGCGGGCTATGCCTGGAACCGGATGGAGGGAAATGGCGATCCGCTCTGGGAGGTATGGGGCGACTATACGCACCGCTTCGCCCGCGATGCCGATGGCGGCTGGCGGGTCGACGGCATGATCCTGCGCGTCACCCACCAGCGCGGCAATTTCTGGGTCCGCGATACCGCGCCGCAGGATTGACCCGCGACGCTCGACAAGCTGCGGTGCCTCGCCTATCGCCGCCGCGAGTTCACCGGAGCGACCATCCCATGACCCCAGCGAAGAATCTCGACCGTGTCCTCGTCCTCGAAATGGTGCGCGTCACCGAGGCGGCGGCGATCGCAGCAGCGAAGCTGATCGGGCGCGGGGACGAGAAGGCGGCGGACGCCGCCGCGGTCGAGGCGATGCGCGAGGCGCTGAACGGCCTCTACATGGACGGAACCGTCGTGATCGGTGAGGGCGAGCGCGACGAGGCGCCGATGCTCTATATCGGCGAAAAGGTCGGCATGGCGCCCGGCAAGGGGCCCAAGATCGACATCGCGCTCGATCCGCTCGAGGGCACGACGATCACGGCCAAGGCCGGCCCCAACGCGCTGGCGGTCCTGGCGATCGCCGAGGAAGGCTGCCTGCTCAACGCCCCCGACGTCTATATGGACAAGATCGCGGTCGGCCCCGGCTATCCCGCCGGCGTGATCGACCTGAACAAGTCGCCCAGCGAAAACATCGCCGCGCTGTCGGCGGCCAAGGGCTGCCCGCCCGGCGAGATCATCGCCTGCGTGCTCGATCGCCCGCGCCACGAAAAGCTCGTGGCAGAGCTGCGCGCCTGTGGCTGCGGCGTGATGCTGATCCCCGATGGCGATGTCGCCGGGGTGATCGCGACCAGTGATCCGGCGACCACGATCGACATCTACATGGGCCAGGGCGGCGCGCCCGAGGGTGTGCTGGCGGCGGCCGCGATGCGCTGCGTCGGCGGTCAGTTCCAGGGGCGGCTGGTGTTTCGCAACGACGACGAGCGCGCCCGCGCCCGCAAATGGGGCATCGAGGATCTCGACAAGGTCTACGACCTGAACGAACTGGCGAGCGGCGACTGCATCTTTGCCGCGACCGGCGTGACCGACGGCTCGCTGCTGGCCGGCGTCAAGCGGGTCGGCAAGAAGATGACGACCGAAAGCGTGGTGATGCGGGCGAGCTCGGGTACGGTGCGCTGGGTGAAGGGCGAACACCGGCTCGATTGAGCCATCCGCGTTCCAGGTCGGAGGATAAAGACAGGGCCACCGTCGCGTCAGCGTGCGGTGGCCCTGGTCGGTGGCGGGGCTGGGATGGCGCGACGCCGGTTTCGGCGGCGCCGTGGCGCGATCACGCGATCGTCGCCATGTCGGGCATCGCGCTCAGGACGATCAGGCCGGCAGTCAGGCCGAACGAGACAAGTCCGATCAGGACGGAACGGATCATTGCAAATACTCCGGTTTCGAGAGGGGTTCGGGGCAGCGCTCGTGCGGTCACGCGATCGGAATGATCGGCGTCGCGGCGCTGATCAGCACGACGGTCACGAACAGCGAGGCGAGGAGCGACGCGGCGGTGCGCTGGATCGAAGCGAAGGTGTTGGTCATGGTCAATCTCCCTGAACTTGGCGGTCCGGATCATCCGTCCGCCGATGCCATCAAGGTTGCAGGGAGCGTGCCAATCTGATCAAGTTATTGATCTGTATGTGATTTCATTCGGCGCGATCTAGTCTATGGCGCGTAATGCCAATTCATTTGGCGGAATTTGCGACTAGGACGTGAAAATTACCACTCGGCGGTAATTTGATTACGCCCCTGATTTTTCGCCTGATAGAGCAGCGCGTCGGCGCGCTCGAATGCGCGGGCGCAGTCATCACCGGGTCCGACCTGGGTAATGCCCGCGGAGAAGGTTACCGCACCGAGCGGCTGGTCGCTTTCGCGCAGGCGATAGCGTTTGGCAGCCACGGTGACGCGGGCTTCCTCCAGCGTCGCCAGCGCCTGCGCGCGATCGGTGTCGGGGAACAGCATCGCGAATTCCTCGCCGCCATAGCGGGCGACGAAATGTCCGGCGCAATGCGTTTCGAGCGCATGGGCGATGGCGCGGAGCACGCGGTCGCCGACGGCGTGGCCGAACCGGTCATTGACCGACTTGAAATGATCGATGTCACACACCGCCATCAGCATCTCGCGCTTTTCGTGGCGGTAGCGGTTGAAACATTGTTCGAACGCGCGGCGATTGGGCAGCCGGGTCAGTGGATCGCGGGTCGCATCCTCGCGCGCCTTTTCCAGTTTGGAACGCAACTCGCTCGCTTCGCGGTTGGCCTTTTCCAGCCGCGCCTCCGCCACATGGGCGCGTTCGACCATGGTCGCGGTCAGGCGCGCAACCTCGTCGAGCATGCGTTCGGTGCCCTCGTCGCGGGTGCGCTGCAGCGCATCCGCGCTCGCCGCCAGGCTGCGACCGAAATCCTGGGTCTCGCTCTGCATCCAGCGGACCATGTCCTCGAACCCTTCGACCTGCATCTGCGTCTGCGCGACCAGATTGTTGGCGCACGCGTCGGGCTCGGGCGCGGCCGGGTCGTTGGCGACGTCGTTCGAGGGTGTGCCGCGGCCCGGATCGAAGCCGAGCGACACGATCTCGTTGCGGGTCAGGCGCACGCCGCCATCGGTCATCGCCGCGACGGCCCGCGCGAGCGGTCCGTCCGGATCGTTCAGGACGTGATAGGCAAAGGTGTAATTGGCGGGATTGATGTCGAGGCGCTGCTCGATCAGGAAATGGCCAATACGCTGATAGAGTTTCAGCTCGTGACTGTCGGCGATCGCCGGGTGAAGCAGATTAGAAGTGGCCATCGTTCCTTCCCGCGGTCGGATTGGCGACCACGGCCGCTCCGAATCCTCTTCAGGAAAAGATTAAGCATCATTTCCTAATTATCCGTGATCGAAACGACGGCCCGATCACGCGGCCTTCCGCGTGGTCAGCGGGCCTGCGCGCGCCAGGTGCGAACCGCCTCCAGCGTGTTGCGGACATGCGCGGCCGGGCTCGTATTTTCCTGGGTGAAGACGATCCGGCCGTCGGGTGCGATGACATAGCTTGTCCGCGCCGTCGTCCGCCCGGCACCCGCCACGACGTCATAGCCGCGCGCCACGTCGGCGGATGCGCTGGCGACGGTGAACTTGCCCGCGCAATGCTCGGTCGAAAAACGCTGGAGCGCGGGCACATCATCGGCGGACATGCCGATCACGGTCGCGCCCGCCGCGCGAAACGCGTCCATCTGGTCGGCAAAGGCCTTGGCCTCGGCGTTGCAGCCGGGGGTGAAGGCCGCGGGGAAGAAATAGAGCACGACCGGCCCGCGCTTCAGAAGCGTGCTCAGACGCACCGGCACGACCTTGCCCGCCATTGCGCCCTGCGTCTTGAAATCGGGGGCCTTGCTGCCGGGGACCAGCGCGGCACCGAGCGGCGCGGTGACGGTGAACGCGAGCGCGGCGGCGGCGAGCAGGCTGGAATGGCGCATCTCAAAAGACTCCCGATGGATCGCGATCTGCTTAGGCGCATGGCGGCGCAAAGCCCATACCGTCCGCGGGGCGGCGGTCACCGCGTGAACGCGATGCCCAGCCGGCCGCGCGTCGAGCGCACATTGTAATCGCTCAACGCCTCGCCATAGCCGGTAAAGCCCTGTGCAAAGGCATAGACGCCGAGCCCGCCGCCCAGCCGGGTGAGCGGATAGGAGATGAACAGCTCGCCCGCGCCGTTGCCCGTGCCGGGATTGCCGCGCAGCGTCCCCGCCACCTTGATCCCGTCGGCCTGACCGATCGACGCGGTGAGCGCGGTATAGCCGAGGAAACGCTCGATATCGGGCGCGATGCCCTGCTCGCCGACATAGAACCACGCCTGGGGCGCGATGTTGGCGCGCCAGCCGTCACCCAGGTCGAACCCGCGGGCGAGGCGGACATAGATGCGGTTGACGTCGATCGAACCGATCGTGCCGCGCCCGTTGCTGTCGTGGCGATAGCCGATCGCCCCGGTCCATTCGGGTGCGAAGCGATGCTCGAAAAATACTTCCGGGCTGTAATTTGTCTCCCGCACGGGCCCCGAGGGCTCGTTGACCGCCCAGAAGATCGTCTGGGTCCAGGCAAGCTTGAGTCCGCCGAGCACGCTCGTCCCGGCAAAGGGCTGGACCGCCAGGCTCAACTGCAGCTTCGCGCCCGCGTCGCCCGCCCCGAACACGCCATAGATCGGCTCGTAGGGGCGGATGCGATCCAGGAACGCGGCGCTGCCGCCGTTCGATCCGGCCAGCACCGTCTCGCCGGCCGGTCCCGGGGTTGCGGAGCCGGCCGGCGGCGCAGGCGCGGGGCGCGCGTCGGCAAGCGCCGCGGCATCGATCGGGATATAGCGGCGCTTTGCAAAGCCGCCCGGGGCGACTTCGACGATGGCGGTATCGGTTCGCCTCAGCTCGACCTCGCTCGCGTCCGCCGCGATCACGCGGATCCGGTCGGGCGATTCGAGCGTCGCGGCCGCGTCGCCTTCATTGACGAAATAGACCTCGACCCCGTCGCGGGCCGCGTCGCGGCTCTCCGGTCGATCGGGCAGGACGCGGACCTGGGCGGCGGCGGGGAACGCGATCAGCGCGGCGAGCGGCAGAAGCAGGAGTCGCATGACCATGGCCTGACAGTGCGATGTTACAGTTGTGCGACCGGCGCGGATCGACGCGGCGATGCTGGCGTCGCGTGGCCGGGGCGGCTAACGGCGGGCGATGCCGATCACTTCCGCCGACCTCGAACTCGCCACGCGCCTCGCCGACGCGGCGGCCGCGATCATCCGCCCGCTGTTCCGCACCGACACCGGGATCGTCGCGAAGGCGGACCAGTCGCCCGTCACCGTCGCCGATCGCGAGGCCGAACTGGCGATGCGCCGGCTGATCGTGGCCGAACGCCCGATGGACGGCATCGTCGGCGAGGAACATGGCGTGCGTGAGGGGAGCAGCGGGCGCGTCTGGGTGCTCGATCCGATCGACGGCACCCGCGCCTTCATCGCCGGCCGGCCGATCTTCGGCACGCTGATCGCGCTGATCGAGGATGGCTGGCCGCTGCTCGGCGTGATCGACCAGCCGATCCTGCGCGAACGCTGGCTGGGGGCGGTGGGCCAGCCGACGTTGTTCAACGGCCGGCCCGCGCACAGCCGGCGCTGCGCCGCGCTCGCCGAGGCGCTGCTCGCCACGACATCGCCGGCGCTGTTCGACGACGGCCAGCTCCATGCCTTCGAGCATCTCGACGCCGGGGTGCGCAGCACCGTGCTCGGCGGCGACTGCTACAATTATGGCGCGGTCGCCAGCGGCTGGATCGACATCGTCGTCGAGGCCGGCCTGAAGCTCCACGATTTCGCGGCACTGGTGCCCGTGGTCGAGGGCGCGGGCGGGCGGATGTGCGACTGGGCGGGCGACCCGCTTCATGCCGGCAGCACCGGCGAAGTGATCGCCGCCGGCGATCCGGCGCGCATCGACGACATCCTCGACGCGATGGCCTGTCGCGGACATTGAGGGTAAGCGGGGGTCGATAAACGCGACCCAGCCCCCGTCCAGCCGGTTACCGTCATCCCGGCCTCGTGCCGCGGCCACCGGGCCGCGTGGCGCGCGCCCGACCAGTTGAGGTTGGCGGGAGGATGCAAGGGGCATCTGCACCTGACCGGCCGCCTTCGAGTGTTGCCCGGTGGACCCCGGCACAGGGCCGGGGTGACGACTTTGGTGAGGCGGTGCGCCACCCCCTCCCGTTCAACCTTTGTTTGTCAATTCCTGCGACAGGGGGTGTGTCGGATTCGTTTACATCGAGGTCGCAGCCCCCGCCATGATACGCCTGTTCCGGCATTATGTGCCCAATGCGGTGCTGTTGCTCGGCCTGCTCGACCTCATCGTGCTGGTGGCCGCAGGCGAGATCGGCTGGATCCTGCGCGCGCACCAGATCGGGATGCGCGTCGAATCGATGGTGATGCGACTGCCCCAGCTGGCGAGCTTTGCCGGGTCGCTGATCGTCGCCATGGTCGCGGTCGGCGTCTATGGGGCCGATGCGCTGCAATCGCTGCGGGTCGCCGCGGCGCGGCTGCTGGTCGCGGTCTCGCTGGGCGTCATCTTCCTCAGCGTGCTCTATTTCCTGGTTCCGCCGCTGACCTTCTGGCGCTCCAACCTGATCTTCGCGATGCCGCTGGCGGCGGCGATGCTGTTCGCGCTGCGCATCCTGCTCGGCAAGACGCTGGGGGGGCAGGTGTTCAAGCGCCGCGTCGTCGTGCTGGGCGCGGGTCCGCGCGCCGCCCGGCTGAAGGCGCTCGCCCGCCAGCCCGGCGCCGCTTTCGCCGTGGTCGGCTATGTCTCGATGAGCGAGGCGAACCGCGTCATCCCCGAAGCCATCGCGCGCGACGCGATCTACAATCTCGCCGACCATGTCGTGTTGCTGAACGCCAGCGAAGTCGTGCTGGCGCTGGAGGAGCGGCGCAATGCGCTGCCGCTCAAGGACCTGCTGCGCATCAAGACGACCGGGGTCCACGTCAACGAGATTTCGACCTTCCTCGAACGCGAGACGGGACGCGTCGATCTGGACAGCGTCAATCCGAGCTGGCTGATCTTTTCCGACGGCTTCTCGTCGGGCCGGATGTTCTCGAGCGCGTTCAAGCGCCTGTTCGACATCGCGGCCAGCCTGGCGCTTCTGATCCTGACCGCGCCGGTCGTGCTGGTCACCGCCCTGCTGGTCAAGCTCGACAGCAAGGGGCCGGCATTCTACCGCCAGCGCCGCATCGGCCTGTACGGCCAGGGTTTCGACATCATCAAGCTGCGCTCGATGCGCGTCGATGCCGAAGTCGCCGGTCAGGCGGTCTGGGCGGAAAAGGAAGATCCGCGCATCACCCGCATCGGTCGCATCATCCGCAAGCTGCGCATCGATGAACTGCCGCAGTGCTGGAGCGTGCTGAAGGGCGAGATGAGCTTCGTCGGCCCACGCCCCGAACGCCCGCAATTCGTCGAGGAGCTCGAAACCTGCCTGCCCTATTATGCCGAACGGCACATGGTGAAGCCGGGGATCACCGGTTGGGCCCAGATCAACTACCCCTATGGCGCGTCGATCGAGGATTCGCGCCAGAAGCTCGAATATGACCTGTTCTACGCCAAGAACTACTCGCCCTTTCTCGACCTGCTGATCCTGCTCCAGACGGCGCGCGTCGTGATCTTTCCCGAAGGCGCGCGATGAGCGCGCTTCTGTCGCTCTGGGCGCACGCGCTGGCCGCGCTGCTGTTCGCCGCGCTGGCGGTGGCCGCATGGCGCGCACAGTCGACCGAACTCGCGGGCCGTGTCTTTCCGGTCGCGCTGTTGCTCACCGCATTGTGGGCGGTGGCCGTCGCGGGGCTCGGCATCGCACAGCCGGGCACGCGCATCGCCGAAACGCTCCAGCAGCTCGGCTGGCTGGCGGTGATCCTGATCCTGCAGCGGCGCACCGGCGCGCCGACCAGTATCGGGCTGTTCGCGGTCTATGGCGTCGTCGCCGCACTCGCGGTGACCGGGCTGGCGTTGCAGGTTCTGGCCGACACATCGGCGCGCGTGGCCGATCCTTCCGATGTCCTGCGCACCGCCGTCGCGCTTCAGCTCGTCGCGGCGATCGCGGAGCTGTTGATCCTCCAGCAGCTGTTCCCGCTGATTGCCGCGGGTCCCACGCGCACGCTGGCGCTGGTACTGGCCGGCTTCGGGCTGATCGACGCCAACATCGCCTCGGTCGAGCTGGTCGCCGGTGAGATCGCCCCGGAGATCGAGGCTGCGCGCGGCATCGCGCTCGGGCTGCTCGGCGGTGCGGTGGCGCTGGGGCTGTTCCAGCGCGCCGAAATGCCGTTGCGCCTGTCGCGGTCCGCCGTGGTGCGCGCGCTGAGCGCGATGGTCGCCGCCCTTTATCTCGCCGGGCTCGTCGGGATGACCGCCGCGCTCGCCGCGGTCGGCGGTCCCTATGCGCGCGTCGTCCAGACCGCGTTCGTGTTCGGATCGGTCGCCGCCACGCTCGTCCTTGTCTCCTCGCCGCGGCTCAAGGCGCGCGCCAAGGTGATGCTGGCCAAGCACCTGTTCCGCCACCGCTACGACTATCGCGTCGAATGGATGCGCTTCACCAGCACGCTGGGCAATCCGGCGGGCGAGGACGCGGCCTCGCTCGACACGCGTGTGGTCAAGGCGGTTGCCGATCTGGTCGATGCGCCCGCGGGGCTGCTGCTGGTACCCGACGGCGCGGGGCTGGGCATCGGATCGGGGTGGAACTGGCATCTGCCCGTCGCGCCCGGCGGGGACGAGGCGCTCGCCACCTATCTGCAACGCACCGGGCGCATCGTCGAAATCGACGCGGTGCGCGCCGGCCATGCCCATGCTGCCGACAGCGCCGCGATCCCGCGCTGGATCCTCGACTTGCCCGACGCCTGGGCACTGGTGCCGCTGCCGCATCTCGACCGGATGCAGGGCGCCATCCTGCTCGCGCGGCCGGCACTGGGTCGCGCGCTCGACTGGGAGGATTTCGACCTGTTGCGCATCGCCGGGCGCCAGGTCGGGAGCTACCTCGCCGAAGCGCACGCCCAGGGCGCGCTGGCCGAGGCGCGCCGCTTTGACGAGTTCAACCGGCGCTTCGCCTTCATCATGCACGACATCAAGAATCTGGTCAGCCAGCTCAGCCTGGTCGCGCGCAACGCCGAACGCCACGCCGACAATCCCGATTTCCGCGCCGACATGGTCGCCACCCTGCGCGATTCGGCGGGGCGGATGAACGATTTGCTCGCCCGCCTGTCGCAGCATCACGCCCCGCGCGCCGACACGGTGCGCGCGATCGACCTGATGCCGCTGCTCGACCGCGTTGCCGCCGCCCGTCGCGGCCAGCATCCGATCGCGGTCGGGGGCAGCGGCGCGCCGGTCGTGATGGCGGATCCCGCGCGGCTCGAAACCCTGCTCGCGCACCTCATCCAGAACGCGATCGAGGCGAGCCCGCCCGGCGAACCGGTCACGATCGCCGCCAGCGCGATCGGTGACGAGGCCGCGATCGACGTGATCGACCGCGGCTGCGGCATGTCGGCGGCGTTCGTACGCGACCAGCTGTTCAAGCCGTTCGTGTCGTCAAAGCCCGGCGGCTTCGGCATCGGCGCCTATGAGGCGCGCCAGCTTGCCACCGGCATGGGCGGCCGCGTCGAGGTGCAGAGCCGCGAAGGGGTGGGCACGCGCTTTCGCGTGCTGATGCCGATCGCGCAGATCGACCAGTTGGGAGCCGCCGCATGACCGCGTCCGCCGCCATTTCCGAACGCCGCCTGCTGATCGTCGAGGACGACGCCGGGCTGCAGCGCCAGCTGCGCTGGGCCTATGAGGGGTATCAGATCACCACCGCGCACGACCGCGAAAGCGCGATCGCGGCGCTGCGTACCGAAGAACCCGAGGTCATCACGCTCGACCTCGGCCTGCCCCCCGATCCCGACGGGGTGAGCGAGGGCTTTGCCACGCTCGCCGAAATTCTGGCGCTCAGCCCGCACAGCAAGGTGATCGTCGCCTCGGGTCATGGCGACCGCGACAGCGCGCTGCGCGCGATCGCGATGGGGGCCTATGACTTCTATGCCAAGCCGATCGACATCGATGCGCTGGGACTGATCGTCGCACGCGCCTTCCACGTCCATGCGCTGGAGGCCGAGAACCGCCGGCTCGCCAGCCGCGAGGCGGCCAAGGCGACGCTGGGCGGCATCCTGACCGCCGCGCCGGAAATGCTCAAGATCACGCGCACGATCGAACGGGTGGCGGCGACCGATGTCTCGGTCATGCTGCTCGGCGCGAGCGGAACGGGCAAGGAGCTGCTCGCCCGCGGCCTGCATGACGCCAGCCCACGCGCCAAGGGCAATTTCGTCGCGATCAACTGCGCCGCGATCCCCGAAACGCTGCTCGAGGCCGAGCTGTTCGGCTATGAAAAGGGCGCGTTCACCGGCGCGGTGAAGACGACCGAGGGCAAGATCGAACAGGCGCAGGGCGGCACGCTGTTCCTCGACGAAGTCGGCGACATCCCGCTGCCGCTTCAGGTCAAGCTGCTCCGCTTCCTGCAGGAACGCGTGATCGAACGGATCGGCGGCCGCCGCGTGATCCCCGTCGACACCCGGATCGTCTGCGCGACGCATCAGGACGTCGATGCGATGGTGGCGGAAGGGCGGTTCCGAGAGGACCTGTATTATCGGCTGGCGGAAATCATTGTGCGCATCCCGTCGCTCGCCGAGCGCACCGGCGATGCCGGGCTGCTCGCGCGGCACTTCCTGCGCCGCTTCGTGAGCGAGATGAAGCTGGCCCCGCGCGGCTTCGCGCCCGATGCGCTGGCGGCGATCGACGCGTGGCACTGGCCGGGCAATGTCCGCGAGCTGGAAAACCGGGTGAAGCGCGCCGCGATCATGGCCGAGGCCAAATTGGTCACCGCCGCCGATCTCGATCTCGCCGAAAAGGTCGATGATGCGCTGCCGATCAACCTGAAGGCGATCCGCGAAATGGCCGACCGCCGCGCGATCCGGCGCGCGCTGACCCGGGCGGAGGGCAACATCTCCGGCACCGCACGCCTGCTCGGCATCAGCCGCCCGACGCTGTACGACTTGATGAAAGCGTATGATTTGCAGGCATAGGTGGAGATCGAGTGGCCGCCCGCCGGAATGCCACCGGGCCGCGCCGTCCCGACGGTCGTGACGTGTTGTTCCGTGGACCCCGGCACAAGGCCGGGGTGACGAGGACGTCGTTGGAGCGTGTGTCAACCTAACGTCATCATGCTCTAGCTTTACCCAAGGTCACCCCGGGCTTGACCCGGGGGTCCCGCTATTTCTCACGCTGGATCAGGCAGCGCGACCCCGGCGCAAGGCCGGGTGACGGCAGAATTGATGGTGAGCGCTTCGGCAATCGTCCGACCCGCCAGCGGATCATCGCCGCCCATTCCCGCTCCCGCCGATCCGCGATAAGCGAACGCGGTGATTGATCCGCATACCACCCCCCTCGAACGCATCGCCGCCGCGCTGGAGCGGCTCGCCCCGCCGCCCCCGGCGATGGCCGATCTCGTCGCGCATCCCGCCTATCTGTGGCAGGGCGAGGTGGTCGTGGCGCTACGCGACTTCGCGCCGCTTCCGATTGACCGGCTGGTCGGCATCGATCCGCAAAAGGCCGCGATGCTGGCCAATTTCGATCGGCTGGCGGCGGGGCATGCCGCGCATGACGTGCTGCTATGGGGGGCGCGCGGCACCGGCAAGTCGGCACTGGTGGCCAGCGCGGTCGCGGCGGTTCAGGCGGCGGGCGGCGCGCTGGCGCTGGTCGAGGTGCCCGCCGAACGGATCGACGGGCTGGCGCGGCTGTTCGACACGCTGGCGGGCGTCGACCGGCGCTTCGCGGTCTTCATCGACGATCTCGGCTTCGACCGGCCGGGCGACGCGCGCGCGCTGCGTTCGCTGCTCGAGGGCGGAGCCCAGGCGCGGCCGGACAATGTCCGGCTGGTCGTCACCGCCAATCGCCGCCATCTCGTCCCCCGCGACCTTTCCGAACAGGACAGCGCGATCAACCCGCGCGACACGATCGACGACGCGCTGGCGCTCGCCGACCGCTTCGGGCTCAGCCTGGGCTTCCACGCGATCGACCAGGACGGCTATCTGGCGATCGTCGCACGCGGCGCTGAGCAGCACGGCCTGCCCTTCGACGCCGCCGATGCCCTGCAATGGGCGACGCGGCGCGGCAGCCGCTCGGGCCGGGTCGCCGGGCAATATCTGGTCGAGCTCGCCGGGCGTATGGGGATGCGGATTTAGGGCTGCATCCCGCTCCGACTCGATCGACCCGTTTGCTTCGAGCGAAGTCGAGAAGCGTGTTCGGGTGCGCCAGACGTTTCTCGACTTCGCTCGAAACGAACGGGTCGAAGGGTCATTGAACTTGTCCGATCAGCCCAGCGCCTCGACCTGCTCGGCCAGTTCGAGCCAGCGCAGCTCGGCCGCGTCCTTCTCGGCCCGTGCGGCGGCGATCGCATCGCTCAGCGCCTGAAAGCGCTTGGGATCGCGTGCATAGAGCGCCGGGTCGGCCAGTGCGGCTTCATCGGCGGCGATACGCTGGTCGAGCTTTTCAATCTGCTGGGGCAGCAATTCATAGTCGCGCTGGTCCTTGTAGCTGAGCTTGGCGCGTTTGGGCGCGGCGGGGGCGGGCGCGGGGCGCTCGGAAGGCGCGGCGGCCTTGCGCGTCGCCGCCGGGCGCTGGCGCCGCTTCGCCTGCCAGTCGGCATAGCCGCCGACGACGACGTCCACGTCGCCGCTGCCGTCGAGCCCCGCGGTCAGCGTGACGGTGCGGTCGAGAAAGTCGCGGTCGTGGCTGACGATCAGCACGGTGCCGTCGTAATCCGCGATCACTTCCTGCAACAGGTCGAGCGTTTCCAGGTCGAGGTCGTTGGTCGGCTCGTCGAGCACCAGCAGGTTGCTGGGCCGCGCGAATTCGCGCGCCATCAGCAACCGCGACCGCTCGCCGCCCGACAGCGTGCCGACCTTCGCATCGATCAGCTCGGGCGCGAACAGGAACTCCTTGAGATAGCCGTGGACATGCTTGCGCGTGCCCAGCACGTCGATCCACTCGCCGCCGTCCGCCAGCACGTCGCGCACCGTCCTGTCGGGGGCCATGCGGCTGCGCTGCTGGTCGATGATGATCGGCTCCAGCGTCTTCGCCAGCTTCACCTCGCCCTGGTCGGGCGCGACCTCGCCGGTCAGCAGCTTGAGCAAGGTCGACTTGCCCGCGCCGTTGCGTCCGACGATGCCGATGCGGTCGCCGCGCGTGATGCGCAGGTTGAGGTCGCGGATGATGGTGCGGTCGCCATAGGTCTTGCTGGCGCCCTTGGCGTCGATCACCACGCGCGTCTTGCTGTCGTTGGCGGCGGTCGCCAGCGCGGCCGTGCCCTGCGGGCCGGTCATCGCCGCGCGTTCGGCGCGCATTTCCATCAGCTGGGTCAGCCGGCCCTGGTTGCGCCGCCGCCGCCCGGTGACGCCGCGGTGCAGCCAGTGTTCCTCGATCTTCAGCCGTGCGTCGAGCCGCTCGGCGGCGCGCCGTTCCTCCGCCTCGACCTGGTCGGTCCACGCCTCGAACCCGCCAAAGCCGATTTCGGCGCGGCGCATCGTGCCGCGATCCAGCCACAGCGTCTGGCGGGTCAGCCGGGTCAGGAAGGCGCGGTCGTGACTGATGACGATGAAGGCACCGCGAAAGCGGGTCAGCCATTCCTCCAGCCACTCGATCGCCGCGATGTCGAGATGGTTGGTCGGTTCGTCGAGCAGCAGCACGTCGGGGTCCTGGGCGAGTGCGCGCGCGATCGCGGCGCGGCGGCGCTCGCCCCCGCTGGCGGTGGCGCATGCGCGCGACAGGTCGATGTCGAGCTGGTCGGCGATCGCCTCGGCTTCATGGCGCTGCGGCGCGTCGTCGCCCGACAGCACGAAATCCATCAGCGTCGCGAACCCGTCGAGGCGCGGCTCCTGTTCCAGGATGATGACGCGCGTGCCCGGCACGATGGTGCGGCGCCCCTCGTCCGCGTCGATCCGTCCGGCGATCAGCTTGAGCAGCGTGGTCTTGCCCGCCCCGTTGCGTCCGATCAGCGCCAGCCGGTCGCGCGCGCCGACATGCACGTCGAGGTGGCGGAACAGCCACCCGCTGCCCTGGACGAGGCCAAGGTCTTCGTAGCTCAGGATCGGTGCTGCCATGGCGCGGGCGGTTACGTTGCGCCGCGCCCGGGCGCAAGCCGATGATGGCGCATCCTATTCACAGGCTGTTCAACGCGCGGGACCTATGGCAACCGCGTGATGATGTTCCGACGTTCCCTGATCGCGCTGTCGCTGCTGGGCCTTGTGCCCGGCGCAGTCGGCGTGGCCGACGCCCAGGCCTGGCGCAAGCGCGACGACCAGCAGGCCGCGCACGAAGGGCGCCGCAGCGGCAACCTGCTGCCGCTGCGCGAGATCGAGCGCCGGGTCGTACCGACGATGCGCGGCGCGCAATATCTGGGCTTCGACTTCGATTCGGCCAGCGCCATTTACACGCTCAAGTTCCTGCGCGATGGACATGTGATCTGGATCGACGTCGACGGCCGCTCCGGCCGGATCGTCGGCCGTTCCGGGGAATAGCCGGCGGGCCAACCGCCGCCAGTCAGAAAGAAGGACCGTTCCATGCGCGTGCTGATCGTCGAGGACGAACCCAATCTGGGCAACCAGCTCCGCCAGACGCTGGAGGGCGCGGGCTATGCCGTCGACCTGGCGACCGATGGCGAGGAAGGGCATTTCCTCGGCTCGACCGAAACCTATGATGCGGTGATCCTCGACCTGGGCCTGCCCGAAATCGACGGGCTGACCGTGCTCGACCGCTGGCGGCGCGAGGGGCGGGTGATGCCCGTGCTGGTGCTGACCGCGCGCGACAGCTGGTCGGACAAGGTCGCCGGGCTGGACGCGGGCGCGGACGATTACGTCGCCAAGCCCTTCCAGACCGAGGAGCTGATCGCCCGGCTGCGCGCGCTCATCCGCCGCGCCTCGGGCAATGCGTCGGCGGAGCTGATCGCCGGCGACATCCGGCTCGACACCCGCTCGGGCAAGGTAACCAAGGCGGGCGAGCCGGTGAAGCTGACCGCGCAGGAATACAAGCTGCTCAGCTACCTGCTGCATCACAAGGGCAAGGTGGTCAGCCGCACCGAGCTGATCGAGCATATCTATGATCAGGATTTCGATCGCGATTCGAATACGATCGAGGTGTTCGTGACGCGCATCCGCAAGAAACTGGGCGCGGACGTCATCACCACAATCCGCGGTCTCGGCTACAGCCTGGAAGAACCCGCTGGCGCGGACGCCGGGTAACGGAGGCCGCATGGCTGCGCTCAACCCGAACGTCCGGCGCGGAAACCGCGTCTGAGGGCCTGATGACCCAACCCCCATCGTCACCCCGGCCGTGCGCCGGGGTCTCGCTGCCCGATCCGGCGCAAGAACAAGCGGGACCCCGGTGCCGGGCCGGGGCAACGGTTGTGTCCGGTCGAGCGCCTGGAAGGGCGGAGGAACCCGGTCTGGTCAGACCCGACGACAGCCTATGACCGCAACCCCGCTCGAGCCGCCCCCGCGCAGCTATGTGCGCATCACCGGATCGCTGTCGCGCCGGATGATCGCGATCGCGAGCGCGTGGATCCTGCTGCTGCTCGCGGGCGGCGGCTTCGCGCTCGACCGCGTGCTGACCCAGGCGATCACCCGCAATTTCGACGAACAGCTCGAATATGTGCTGAACGCGATGATCGCGTCGGCCGAAATCGACACCGCGGGCGAAGTCGTGCTGAACCGCGAACCTGCCGACCAGCGGTTCCTTGAGCCTGATTCAGGGGCCTATTGGCAGATCAGCGCGCCCGGCGTCGACGTCTTCCCCTCGCGCTCGCTGTGGGACCGCACGCTGCCGACCGGCGAGCCGCATCGCGACATGGCGGTGCACGTCTACGACAGCGCCGCCTTTCGCGACAATGAGCTGCGCATCGTCGAGCGCGACGTGCGGTTGCCGCGATCGCCCCGGCTGTGGCGGTTCCAGGTCGCGCAGAGCCGCGAGGTGCTCGATTCCCAGATCGGCGCGCTGCGCGAAACCCTGGTCCAGAGCTTCCTGCTGCTCGGCCTGGGACTGATCGGCATGGCCGCGCTGCAGACCTGGTACGGGCTGCTGCCGCTCGGCAAGGTGCGGCGCGAACTTGCCCGGCTGCGCACCGGCCAGGCCGGCCGGGTCGAGGGCGCGATGCCGGCCGAGGTCGCACCAATGGTCGAGGAACTGAACGCGCTCATCGAGCATAACGACCGCCAGGCGGAGGAGGCCCGCCGCCACGCCGGCAATCTCGCCCACGCGCTCAAGACCCCGCTCACCGTCATTATGAATGCCGCCGCCGCCGGGTCGAACGATCTCGACGCAACCGTGATCCGCGAAGCGCGCACGATGCGCCGCCAGGTCGACCATCACCTGGCGCGCGCCCGCGCGGTCGGCCGGCGCGGTTCGGCGCACAGCCGCGCGGCGGTCTGGGCTTCGGTCGAAGCGGTCGAGCGCGCGGTCGCCCGGCTCTATCCCAATGTCCGCATCGACGTGGACGGCGACAAGACGCTGATCGCGCGGATCGAGCGTCAGGACCTCGACGAGATGCTGGGCAACCTGGTCGAAAACGCCGCCAAATATGGCGGCGGCAGCGTGTTCGTGACCGCGCGCGCTGCGATGGGCTTTGCCGAACTGCTGGTCGAGGATGACGGCGGCGGGATCCCGGAGGGCGATCGCCAGCGCATCTTCGACCGCGGCGTCCGCCTCGATTCGGGCAAGCCCGGCACCGGCCTCGGCCTCGCCATCGTCCGCGATGTCGCCGAAATCTACGAGGGCACGGTGACGCTGGAGGAAAGCGAGGATCTGGGCGGGCTGCTGGTGCGGCTCAGGCTGCCGCTGGCGGGGTGAGGTCCGGGAGCCACGTTTCTCGACTTCGCTCGAAACGAGCGGAACGGCGAAGCGGGCATCCCGGGCCTCGCCGTTCGTTTCGAGCGAAGTCGAGAAACGTATCCGCTCAAAACCCCAGTGCCAGCCGTGCGGCCACCCCCAGATCGTCGGGCAGCGCGGCGAAATTGCCCGGATCGCGGCGCCAGAACAGGTTGAGGTCGGCGTTGGCGGGGCCGAACGGTCGGCTGTAGCGCCACTCGACGTCGATCTCGCGGCCGGTGGGGGCGAGGTTGAGACGCTGGAGGCGATAGCCGCCCGCGCGGCCCGCCGCATAATCCCATTCCCCCGCCAGGCTGAGGTCGAGCCCGCCGTGCGTCACCCGCAGCGGCTGGGCGATGCGCAGCCCGAACGAATCGCGCGCGTCGAACAGCCCCGCCTTGCCGATGTCGAACGCATAGCCGGCGGTACGCAGGCTGCCGCCGCCGTTGATCGCGCCGCCCGCGCCGATCCGGGTCCAGCCCTGGCGCATCGTGCCGCCCAGCGACCAGCCGTCGCCCGCTTCGTAGCGCAGCGTCAGGTCGGCGAAGTGGCTGACCGCGCCCGGCGCGCCCAGCGCGTCGGCAAAGCGCGCGCCCAGCACCGTCGCGCGCTCGTCGAGCCGGGTATAGCTCAGCTGCGCATCCAGCGCGCCGAAGCGGCGGTCGACGCCCAGCACCAGCCGGTTGAACGGCAGTCGCCGCCACCCCGTGCGCCCGTCGCGCGTCTCGGTATCGGCAAATTCGCGGGTCAGGACATCGCCCGTGTCTACCGCGCCGGTGATACCCCAAGCGCCGAAGCGATGCCGTACCGCGCCCGCCGCCAGTACGTCGAGGTCGAAGCCGCTGCCGCCGGCCGGGTCGCGTGCGACCAGGAACGCCGGCTCACGGCGTCCGGCCAGCCGGGCGGCGAGCGTGTCGCTGCCTTCGGACGCGGCAATCGCAAAGCTGGCGCGCGATCCCAGCGCACCGGTGACGCTGGCGGCCAGCGCACGGGCGCGGAACGCGTCGCGCTGGTGCAGGAACAGCTGCTCGACCTGCGTCGTGGTGCGCCCCGGCGCGATCGTCATCGCGATCGCTGCGCCTCCGATCCCGGCGCTCAGGTTGCGCCGGTCGAACCGCAGCGCCTGGGTCAGCCGCGGCACCGGTCCGGCGCGCGCGATGGTCTGGGCCAGATCGATCGCGAAAGCGCGGTTGAAACCGTCCAGGATGACCGCACCGACCCCTGCGGGGGTCGCGGCGTCGCCCATTGCCGGAGATAGCACGCCGTTGCGCGCGGTCGAGATCGCCGTCTGGCTGCCCGCGAGCGACGTCGTCCCGACCGGCTGGAAGGCGCGACGCAGGTCGAGGATGCCGCGGCCATAGGTCGCATCGACGCCGCTTGCGCCGGCATCGCGCGCCGATCGATAGAGCAGGTCGACGATCTGTGCGCCGCTCAGCGTCGGAAACGCCTGGGCGAGCAGCGCCACCGCGCCGGCGATCTGCGGCGCGGAAAAGGACGTGCCCGACCACAGGCAGACCGACGTGTTTTCGCACGGCGCGCGCACCTGTTCGCCGACGGCGGCCAGGTAGAAATTGGCGCTGCCGCCCGCCCGGTTGCTGAAGCGCGAGATCACGTCGGTGGTGCCGACCGATCCCGCGATGATCACCAGTCCCCGGCCGACCGCAGGATCGTTGGCGGGCGACGTGAATGGGTCGGGATTGGCGCCTTCGGGCTGGTCGCCGTCATTGCCCGCGCTGATCACGATGACGATGCCGGCGGCGGTCGCACGATTGATCGCCTGCACCGTCGCGTTGCTGGGGGGCGAGCCGCCGAGCGAGATGTTGATGACCCGCGCGCCCGCGTTGCGCGCCACGTCGATCGCGGATCCAATCGCGGTGCCGCTGTGGCTGCAGCCGCTTTCGTCGACATCGGGGTCGCTGGTCGCGCAGCTGCCCGGCGTATCGGTGCGGAGCGCGATGATCGTCGCGTCGAACGCGATGCCGTGGGTGCCGACGTCGTTGCGGCGGCCGGCCGCGGTAAAGGCAACCGCCGTGCCGTGCCCGTCCTCGTCATCGGTCGATCCGTTGCCGGCGGTGCTGGTCGATGCCGGGCTGATCCGTCCCGGAAACTCCTGGGTCCCCGCATCGATGCCGGTATCGACGATGCCGATGCCGACGCCCCGCCCGGTCGCGCCGTTCTGATACGCGGTCAGCGCGGTCGCCGAAACCGGACCGACAGAGGCGCGATATTCCGACGTGTCGAAATTGACCGGGGGCGGCGTGGGCGTCGGGGAGGGGG
>NZ_LSHX01000029.1 GCF_001555965.1 Sphingomonas sp. CCH21-G11 | reverse complement strand
GCCTGTCCTGAGCGCCTGCCTTGGCAGGCAGTCGAAGGGCGGCGTATCGAAGGACCCAGCGCAACCTCACCGCTCCCGCGGCCGCTCCAGCGTGCTCAGCACACCCCGTAGCGTGCGGATTTCCTGCTCGTTCCATGCAGGCTTGGTCAGCAGCGTGCGCAGCGTCCGGCGCGTCACGGGCGCGCGGTCGGGCGGGAAGAAATAGCCCGCGCCCTCCAGCATCGCGTCGAGATGGGCGATCAGGCCGTCCAGGCTCGCCTGCGACGCGGGCGGGTCCAGCTCGACCTCCGGCGGGCTGGCGAGTGCAACCCCTCCCTCGACACCGCTCGGGACGTGTTTCGACCATTCATAGGCGACCAGGATCACCGCCTGGGCCAGGTTGAGCGATCCGAACTCGGGGTTGATCGGCACGGTGATGATCGTCCGCGCGACCGCAACATCGTCGGTCTCCAGCCCCGATCGCTCCGGCCCGAACAGGATCGCCGATCGTCCGGCGGCAGCGTGAATGGCGCGCGCGGCCACCTCGGGCGTCTCGACCGGCTTGGTCACGCCGCGCTTGCGCACCGTGGTCGCATAGACATGCGCGCAGTCGGCGATCGCATCGGCCAGCGTGTCGAACACCTGCGCGCGCTCCAGCACCACATCCGCGCCGCTCGCCGCCGGGCCGGCGGCCGGATTGGGCCACCCGTCGCGCGGGGCGACGAGCCGCAGGTCGGTCAGCCCAAAATTCAGCATCGCGCGCGCCGCCTTGCCGATATTCTCGCCAAGTTGCGGGCGGACGAGGACGATCGCGGGCGGGGGTGCGGGCGCGGGATCGGGTTTGCGCGCGAGTAGGCGGACCGCATCCCAGTCGCCACTGGCGAGCGCTTCCTTCTTGGCGCGCGACCAGCCCTTGAGCTTGCGCTCTGCGGCGAACGCCTGTTCGCGATCGGGGAAGCCCTCCGACCAGACGAGCGTCACGGGGCGGCGGGGCGCGGTATAACCGGGGACCAGGCCCGATTGATGCTGGGCGATCCGCTGGTCGAGATCATCGGTATGGCCGACATAGTAGCTGCCGTCGGCGCAGCGCAGGAGATAGGTGTGGAAGGTCATCTGGTGGGATCCAGGGGGGGAGGGGGTGCGGCTTGCGTCCTTCGATACGCGCCTTCGACTTCGCTCAGTCGCTACTCAGGATGAGCGGGAAGGGGAACAAAGATCCTCTCATTCCAACAAAACCGCTCATCCTGAGTAGCCGCTGAGCTTGTCGAAGCGGCGTATCGAAGGACGCACAATGCCCCCTTCACTTGCGCGCCACTTCGCTTACCGACCCTGCGAACTCCTCGAAATCGCGCGCCTCGCGGAAATCCTTATAGACGCTGGCGAAGCGGATATAGGCGACGGAATCGAGGCCTTTCAGCCCCTCCATCACCAGTTCGCCGATCGTCTGGCTGGCAACCTCGCCGTCGCCCATCGTTTCCAGTTGCCTCTGGATGCCGGAGACGAGCCGGTCGATCTGGACGCTGGTGATCGGGCGCTTGCGGCACGCGATCGACACCGATCGCAACAGCTTTTCCCGATCGAACGGCTCGCGGCGCGGCTCGCTGCCGCTGCCTTCGCTCTTGAGCACGGTCAACTCGCGAATCTGGATGCGCTCGAAGGTGGTGAAGCGCGCGCCGCACGCCGAACATTGCCGGCGGCGGCGGATCGCGGTGCCGTCCTCGCTCGGACGGCTGTCCTTCACCTGGCTGTCGTCATGCGCGCAAAAGGGGCAGCGCAATCACGCCTCCGGATAGATCGGGAAGCGCTCGCACAACGCCCGCACCCGGCCGCGCACCGCCGCCTCGACGTCCGCATCGCCATGCTCGCCCTTCGCGCGCAGCCCGTCGAGCACGTCGGCGATCATGTGGCCGACTTCGCGGAACTCGGCGGGGCCGAAGCCGCGCGTCGTGCCGGCGGGCGTGCCGACGCGGATGCCGCTGGTCTTGAGCGGGGGCAGCGGATCGAACGGGATGCCGTTCTTGTTGCAGGTGATGCCGGCACGCTCCAGCGCCTCGTCCGCGTCGCGCCCGGTGACGCCCAGCGGACGCAGGTCGACGAGCGCCAGGTGGGTGTCGGTGCCCCCCGCGACCAGATCGGCCCCGCGCTCCTTGAGCGTCGCGGCCAGCACTTTCGCGTTTTCCAGCACCGCGGCGATATAGCTCTTGAACTGCGGCTCCAGCGCCTCGCCGAACGCGACGGCTTTCGCAGCGATGACATGCATCAGCGGGCCGCCCTGAAGGCCGGGGAACACCGCCGAGTTGATCCGCTTCGCGATCGCCTCGTCATTGGTCATGATCATGCCGCCACGGGGCCCGCGCAGCGTCTTGTGCGTGGTCGTGGTGACGACATGCGCATGGCCGAAGGGCGACGGGTGCAGCCCGGCGGCGACGATGCCCGCGAAATGCGCCATGTCGACCAGGAACAGCGCGCCGACTTCGTCCGCGATCGCCCGGAAGCGCGCGAAATCGATGATGCGCGGATAGGCGGAGCCACCCGCGATGATCAGCTGGGGCCTGTGCTCGCGCGCCAGCGCCTCGACCTGGTCATAGTCGATCAGGTGATCGTCGGCGCGCACGCCATATTGGACGGCATTGAACCACTTGCCCGACTGCGCCGCCTTGGCCCCGTGGGTCAGGTGGCCGCCGGCATCCAGGCTCATGCCCAGGATGGTGTCGCCCGGCTTGGTCAGCGCCAGCATCACCGCGCCATTGGCCTGCGCCCCTGAATGCGGCTGGACGTTGGCGAAGTTGCAACCGAACAGCTGCTTTGCACGCTCGATCGCCAGCGTCTCGACCCGGTCGGACGGCGCGCAGCCCTGATAATAGCGTTTGCCCGGATAGCCCTCGGCATATTTGTTGGTGAATACCGATCCCTGCGCGGCCAGCACCGCTTTCGACACGATGTTCTCGCTCGCGATCAGTTCGATCTGATGCTGCTGGCGGTCGAGCTCGTCGGCGACGCCCGCGAAGATTTCGGGGTCGGCGTCCGCGAGCGCCCGGGTGAAGAAGCCGTCGGGCTGGACCATGTGCAGCGCGCTGGGTTGGGTGCTCATCGGGAGGGCCTTTCTCGCATGCTCGGCTGGCGGCGTTCCCGCCCGCGCGGCGCAGGTTGCCGGATACAGCGCGCTATCTATGCCGCCTGCGCCGGGATTGCCACCCATTATGGCCATGCCGACGTGCCTGTCCTTCAAGCCAGCTGTTGCATCGCGATCGGCGCGGATAATGTCGCTGCCATGACCCGACCCGTCGACGCGACAGCCCCCGTCACCGCCATCCCCGCCATGCCCCGCCTGCTTGGCTTTGCCGGCCTGCTGCCCCAGATCGTCGCGGTGGCGCTGCTGGTCGGGGGCGATCCGCAATGGCGCTTTGTCGCGGTCACCCTTGCCTATGCCTATGCGGCGCTGATCTTCACCTTTCTGGGTGGAATGTGGTGGGGGCTGGCGGCGGCAGCGGCGCGCGAAACGCCGGGCTGGGTGTGGATCGCGGCAGTCCTCCCCTCGCTCATCGCGCTGGCGAGCGGCGTTCCCTGGCTGGTCGGTCAGCCCTGGCCCCAACCCTCCACGCTGGCGATCGGGGCGATGATCCTGGCTTCTCCGCTGGTCGACGCGCGGCTCGCCGCGGCGGGACTGGTGCCGCGATGGTGGCTGCGTTTGCGCGTCGCGCTGTCGGCGGGACTGGGCACCTTGACGGTCATTGCGGGGCTGTGGCCGGCACTTCCGGGGGTCGGAACGGGAACTTAACCTTTTTCGGCCATACTCCGCTTCCCGCACCAGGAGGTTTGTGATGGACCCGAAGCCCACGCCGAACGCCACCGGCACGTCCGACGAACGCCGTCGCAGCGATCGCCGCGTCGCGCAGGACCCGAGCTACGCCGGACCCGAGCGTCGCCAGCAGGATCGGCGCAACCGCGGCTGATCCGCGCAAGCGGACCGGTTCTTCAGTCTTCAGCTTCTGCCGCGGTGCCGTGGCGGCTATTTCCGCTGCGTGCCCACCACCCGGCCATCAGCCGTGCCAGCGATGCCGCGACGCCGGGCCGCACGAACAACCAGTCGCGGATGGCTGGTCCGGGGACGGCACCGATCGTGCGCTTATAGCCGCTGTCCCCAGCGCCCCAGTCCACCATCTTGATCCCGTCCGCCATCGCGCGGATCAGGTTGCGATAGTAAAGCAGCTTGCCGGGCGAATGCTTGCCCACCACCGGATCGTAGCTGTTGGCGATCGCATATTTGAGCGCGCCGGTGTTGAGGTCGAAGGAAAAGGCGGTCGGGCGCCCGTTGATCGTCAGCACCGCCGCCCACAGCATGTCGGCAATCACCGGGTCGTCCGCCACCGCGCGCCAGAAGCCGCCATGGCCGTCGGGCGTGAACTTGGCGTCGCGGCCGTCGGTGCGCGTGGCGATCCAGCTCTGCCGTTCGATCTGGGCGAGCGCGTCGAACCGCGCCGCCGACCACTCAGCGCCGGTGACGAATGACCATTCGAGCGCGCCGTGCGTCGCCAGATGCTTTTCGTGGAAACGGTTCTTCTTGCGCGTCGATGCGCGTGGCCAGCCGCCGTCCTGCGCCGCTGCCGCCATGTCGAGGCGGTAGCTGTCGGCGACGAAGCGGTCGATCACCGTCCATCCGGCCGCCTGTGCGGCGCGGCGCATCGGGTGCAGCACGGGATCGTCGTCGTAGATCGGTCCGAGCCGCAGGACGACGGCTTCGCGCGCAAGCTGCCCGAGCAGCGCATCGAACGCGGCCAGCCCGGCGTCGGCGGCGGCGGGAAAGCTGCGGAACGGCCAATAGCTTCCCGGTACGCGCGCCCAACCGGTCCACGGCGCGCCCATGGCCGCGATCGGCAGCGCGATGACCGGCGCGCCCTCGCACTGCACGATCAGCGTGCGCGCGGTGCCGCCATAGGTGCGGATCGCCGCATCGTACCAGCCATAGCGCAGGAAACGGTGACTTTCCGGCGCACGCGCCGCGACCAGGTCGATCGCGCCCGACAGGCCCGCCAGCGCCTCGACATGCAGTGCGGGCGGCAGGCGCGTGAACTGGGCGAGCGGCATTGGCTTCGTCATCGCGCCGGGTTTAGCCGAACAGGCGTTACCAATGGGTGGAAGCGGGCGGTTATTCCGCTTGCCGCGCGTGCGTTTTCGACCGCATAGCGCCAGCCATGCTCATCACGCCCGGCATCTCGACCGTCGCCTCGACCATCCAGACCGCGATCGCGCCGGTGTTCCTGCTCGCCGGGCTGGGCGCGATCCTCAACGTGCTGGCGGGCCGGCTGGCGCGCATCGTCGACCGGGTGCGCACGCTCGAACAGCTCCATCCGCGCTCGACCGGGCCGGAACATGACCGCCACGTGTGGGAATTGCGCATCCTCGACCGGCGGATCACGGTGATCAACGCGGCACTGTCGCTGTGCGTCGCCAGCGCCGTCATGATCTCGCTGGTCGTCGCGATGCTGTTCGTCGCCGAGCTGGTCAAGCTCAAGATCGGCACTGTCGTCGCCTCGCTGTTCATCGCGGCGATGGTGGCTTTGGTCGCCGGCCTGATCCTGTTCCTGGTCGAGGTGCGCATTTCGCTGCGCGCCATCCATGTGCGCGCCGAATTGCTCGAACGCGACCGCGCGTGAGGGCGGACATCGAACGCCGGCTGCTCCAGCTTGCGGTCGCGTTCACCTGCCTCGTCCCGCTCAGCGCGGCGACCTTGAGCCTGTGGCGCGGGCCGGACTGGCTCGGCAGTGGCGGGGGATCGACCGATCTCGACAGTCATTTCCGCTATCTGTCGGGCATCTTCCTCGCGCTCGGCATCGGCTTTGCGACGTGCATCCCGGCGATCGAGCGACGCGGCCCGCGCTTTCGCCTGCTCGCGGCGCTGGTCGTCGCCGGCGGGCTGGGCCGTCTGGCGTCGCTGGTCGTCGTCGGCGCGCCGTCGGTCGGGCATCTCGCCGGGCTGGCGATCGAACTGGGCGTCGTGCCGCTGCTGACGTTCTGGCAGGCGCGCGTCGCCCGACAGGCGAGGTCCTGAGTCATGCTTAGCGCGCCGCGGCCTCCAGCCCCTTGCCCGTTGCCACCGTCGCGGCATAGCCGGGCTTCGCTCGCGCCTTTGCGCGCTGTTCATAGGCATAGCCGGCGTTCAGCAGCAATTGCTCGGAATGCCTGGGTCCGATGAAGGACAGCCCCGCCGGCAACCCGCTGACCAGCCCCATCGGTACGGTCAGGTGCGGATAGCCCGACACGGCGGGCAGCTGGCTGGCGCTCGGCCCTGCATATTGATCGCCATGCACGGGGTCGCTCAGCCATGCCGGCCCGGTAGTCGGCTGGACGATCAGCGCGACGCGCGCCTTGGCGAGCATCGCGTCGATGCCTTCCGGCCCGGCCAGCTTCGCCGCCTTGGCCAGCGCTTCCCGATAGGCCGGGTCGTCGAGCCCCTTCATCTTGACCGCGCCATCAAAAATGTCCTGTTCGAAATAGGGCATTTCGGTCGCGGCATGGGCGGTGTTGAACGCGATCAACTGGTCCAGCGTGCGGGCGGTGACAGTCGCGGGCGTCGTCGCCAGATAGGCGTCGAGATCCGCCTTGAGCTCGGTCTGGAGGATCAGGAACTCGGCCTCGCCCAGCCCCTGCGGGCGAATCGGCTCGACATCGACCAGCGTCGCCCCCGCCGCCCGCAGCACCGCCAGCGCCGCATCGAACCGCGCGGCCAGCTCCTTGCGCATGTTCGGCCGCACGACGCCAACGCGCATGCCGGCCAGCGCCGTGGTGGAAAGGCCGGCGGCATAGTCGCGCTTCAGCCGGTCGGCATCGGCGGTGGCGGGATCGGCGGGATCGCTGCCCGCCATCGCGGCGAACAGGATCGCTGCGTCGCGCACGCTGCGCGTCATCGGCCCCGGCGTATCCTGCGTATGGCTGATCGGGACGACATGGGTGCGGCTGATCATGCCGACCGTCGGCTTCAGCCCGACCAGTCCGTTGATCGACGACGGGCAGACAACCGACCCGTCGGTTTCGGTGCCGACCGTCGCCGCCGCCAGGCTGGCCGCCGCCGCCGCGCCCGACCCGCTCGACGACCCGCATGCGCTGCGATCGAGCGCATAGGGGTTGCGCACCAGGCCACCGACGGCGCTCCAGCCGCTCATGCTGTCGCTTGATCGGATGTTCGCCCATTCCGACAGATTGGTCTTGCCCAGGATCACCGCGCCCGCCGCGCGCAGCCGCGCGACCAGCGGCGCGTCGCGACCCGTCATATTGTCCTTGAGCGCCAGGCTGCCCGCGGTCGTCGGCAGCTCGCGCGTCTCGATATTGTCCTTGATCAGCACCGGAATGCCATGGAGCGGCCCGCGCAGCTTGCCGGCACGACGTTCGGCATCGAGCGCGCGGGCCTGGTCGAGCGCGTCGGGGCTGACAGCGATCACGCTGCGCAGCGTCGGCCCGGCGCGGTCCATCGCCGCGATGCGCGCCAGATAGGCGGCGGTGATCGCCTCGCTCGTCGACTTGCCCGATTTCATCTGGGTCTGGAGGTCTTCGATCGACAGTTCCTCGACCGCGAGGCCCGCCTGTGTCTGCGCCTCGACCTGGCCGGGCAGAACCGGCAGCGCACAAGCCAGGGAAAGGGCGGCCACGCCCCGCAAAGTCGATCGCATCGCAAACCCCCATGTTATCGTGTCGCGTCAAGGCTGGCGCAGCGCGGCAGCGATGGCAAGGGGTGCGAAGGTCGGGGTCGGCCAGTGCCGCCGGCTATCCGATACGGGTCAGCCGTGCGGCGGCGGCGGACAGCCAGGGTCCCAGCCCGAGACCGAGCCCCATCGCGCCGAAAAGCAGCGGTCGCAGCGCCGGTCGTTCGGCGGCATAACGCAGTGCCCCCGCCGTCGCGATCGGGCGTTTTGCTTCACGGGCAAAGCGCGGCTGATAGCGTGCCGATTCCGGTGCGCCCCCCGCAATCATCGCGGCGGCGGCGCGCTCGCCGCTCCGCAGTGCGATGGCGACACCGTCGCCGGCAAGCGACGAGATCACCGCCGCCTGGTCGCCCAGCCGGAACACGCCGTGGATACCGTCGGCCGCGCGCCAGCCATAGGGGACGCCCGCGATCGTGGACCATTGACCCGCGAGGCCGGCGACGCGCTCGCCCAGCAGCGGACTTTCCCCGCCGAGCTCGCCGATCAGCGCCATCGCGCTTCCCGCCGCGCGCAGTCGCGCGGGCGCGCTCGACAGGCACAGGTTGACCCGGCCGTCCTCGGTCAGCAGCAGGCCGACATAGCCCTGGTCGAACGGATGGAGCTCGATGACGCCGTCCAGCGCCGCGCGCGTCGTGGCATCGGGCACATAGCCGATGCGCAGTCCCAGTGCACCGTCGCGCGTTGCCTCGCCGCGCGCGGGCGCGCCGCGCAACGGATGCTTGCCGGTGGCGAGGAACAGCGCCTCGCCGATGATGCGGGTGCCGTCGGCCAGTTCGGCGCTGCGGGTATCGGGGTCGACCGATCGGACCTTGACGCCGCGCGTCACACCAGCCCCCGCCGCAGAAGCGCGAGCGAGCAATGCCTCGTCGAGCACGCGCCGTGACAAGCCCGCGGCGGCAAAGGGCAGGGCGACCTCGCGCACGCGACGGCCATGCGCCAGTCGCAGGCGACGGATCGGGTGCGCACCCAGGCCCGCGGCAGAGACGCCCAGCCGGTCGAGTGCCGCTAGCGCGTCCCAGCCCAGAAACCCCCCGCACACCGTATCGTGCGGCCCCGTGCTGCGTTCGAGCACCCGCGTCTCGACGCCCGCCCCCGCCAGGCGGATTGCGGTCGCCGCCCCGGCGGGCCCACCGCCGATAATCAGCGCGCGCGGGTGACGCATAGCCGGAACGGGATGTGCCATGAGATGCGCGCGAAGGACGCGACACCCGCGCGCGCCAGGATTTCGCGCCATTCGGCGACGCGGAAGCTGCGCGCGATCGACAGCCGGCCGTCCTCGCGCACGATGCGATGGACGCCGAGCAGGCGGGCGAGCAGCGGATAGCCAAAATGCGCGATGCGGTGGCGGTGCAGGTCGCTGATCATCCAGCCGCGCCGCGCGGTCGTTTCCATGAAGGCGATGAACTGGTCGAGCTGCGCCGGCGTCATGTGATGCGCGACCTGGCTGCTGATCACGACGTCCCACGGGCCGGGCTGGTCGGCATAGTCGCCGGTTCGCCATTCGATCGCGGCGTTCGCCGGGGTTGCCGCCGCCGCGACATCGGCGCTCAGCGGGTTGAGGTCGACGCCGACCAGGTCGACCGCGATGTCGCGCGCCCGGGCCCAGCCGGCGACCGCGCGCAGCATGTCGCCGGCGCCAAATCCGACGTCCAGGACGCGCAACCGCTCGCCCGGCCGCGCGACCCGATCGAGAAAGGCGAGCGTCGGCGCGGCGGTGCGCGTCCACCAATTGACCCGCGACAGGTCGCGCAGCACCGCGGCATAGGTCGCGGGCGCGATGTCGGGCGCGTCCATCTGTTCCTCGATCCGGGCGCGGGTGGCGAGCGACATCATGGTGCGCGGTGGAAGCCGAAGCCCTCGACCGCGAGGCCGGGGCCGAACGCCATGCCGATGCCGCGGCGCTTCGCGGGGTCGTCCAGCATGTCGGCGAGGACGAACATCAGCGTCGATGACGACATGTTGCCGAAGCGTTCGAGCACGCGGCGCGAGGGATCGAGTCCATCGGCGGCCAGCCCCAGGCCGTGCCCGACCGCGTCGAGGATCGATCGCCCGCCGGCATGCACCGCCCATGCGTCGATCGCGTCGGCAGGCCGGTCGCCCAGGATCGCATCGCGGACCCGCGCATCGCCCAGCGCGGCGGCGATGCGGCCGGGCACTTCGCCCGACAATTCCATGATGAAACCGGCATCGCCGACGGTCCAGGTAATGAGGTCGCCGCTGTCGGGCATCGCCAGCGAAAAGCGACGGTCGATCGCGAAACCCGCCGCATCGCCCGTCACGAGTGCCGCCGCCGCGCCGTCGCCGAACTGAAGCATGGCCAGCAGCGGCTCGATCCGGTCGTCATACTGCAGGTGCAGCGACGAAAGCTCGACCGTCACGACCAGCACCCGCGCGCCGGGTTCGGAACGGACGATATGGCTTGCGGTACGCAGCGCGGCGACCGCGGCATAACAGCCCATGAAGCCGACCAGCACGCGTTCGACGCGGTCCGACAGGCCGAGATCGGCGGCGAGCAGCTGATCGATCCCGGGGGCGACGAAGCCAGTGCAGCTCGCCACCACCAGATGGGTGATATCGTGCGGCGGGTGTTTCACGGCCAGCGCATCGACGGCGGCACGCGCCAGCGCGGGGGCCTGTTCGGCATAGACGGCCATCCGCCGCGCAGTGCCGGGCACCCCGCCGCCATTGTAAAACCCGCCATGATCGACGGGCGATCCGCCGCCGGGCGCATATGGCAGCACCGACCAGCGATGGCGGATGCCCGAGCGGCCGGCCATGCGGCGGAAAATCCCTCGCAGGCGCGGATCGCTCAGCCGTGCCTCCGCCCACGCGATGAAGCTTGCGTGCACGTCATGGCCGGGCACCGCCGTGCCGATCGCGTTGATATGGGGAACGGCCGTCATCCTTGCGTCACTCACTCGATTCCGATCCCGCCGTCATTTTCCATATGGTGTGCGTTCGTCGTAATGTCGCCCTGGCCCTGCGGCACCGGTGGGCGGGTCAACGCGATTCATCCAGGACGATGCGGACCTTGCGCAGGCTTTCGGTGACCGCCGCCATCGGCAGGGCCGCCAGCTGCGCCGCGATCGGCGCGAAACCGGTTTCGACCGCCGCGATCGCCGCGTCGCGAAAGGCGCGGCCGCGATCGGTCAGGCGGACGCGCTTTGACCGGCCGTCATCGGGATCGGGATGAAGCGTGATGAAGCCGCGTGCCGTCAGCACCTGGAGCGAATGGGTCATCGTCGCCTTGGTCACCTGCATTGCCGATGCGAGCTGCTGTGGCGTGCGGTCGTCGCCCAGCCGGGCCATGTGGTTCAGGATCGCGAAGTGCGCGACATGGACGCCATCCGGCAGCAGACGGGTGAAGAATGCCGAGGCGAGCTGGTTGATGATGCCGATTTCGTTGAAGAAGGCGAACAGGCCGAGTTCGCCCGGCTCGCCTGCGGCGCTGGTGGTCGACGCCTTCGGGTGGCCGTGCGCGGTCATGCCCGGACCAGTTTGGCGGCGAGCGGCCAGCGCGGGCTGGGCGGCACGACCGGACCGTGGCCGATCCGTGCCAGCATCTGAACCGTGCCGCCGCCCGGGGCGAGCAGGGCGTGAAGCGCGCGATGCGGGTCGGCCATCTCGGGAAATTCCTGCAGCGCCTGGCTGAGCGGGTGGATGGCGATGCCATCGCGCGTCGCCGCCAGGTTGAGGCGCACCCAGTCGCGCCCGGCGGCAATCTGGTCGACGCGGGTGTTGGTGCGGCTGACCATCCACACATGGCCCATTGCGGTGGCGGGGTTGGCGAGCACGGCCTGCATCCCCTGACTGTAGGCGGACGACGACGTGTCGGCCAGCGTCTTGCGGTTGAACTGCCCGACGAGGGCAAGGCTTTCAAACAACGGCCCGGAAAAGTCGATCCCGTCAGGATTGCGCTCGATCTCCGCCCGGCCGATGCGGAACAAGTCGACGCTCTCACGATAGGTTCGCGGCGTCGCCACTTCGATGCGCAGCGCCCGCACGGTCAGTTCGCGCAGCCGGGCGATCGAGCGGGTGTCCACCGATCCGCCGACGGCGGGGCCGTGGCGGGCGCTTGCCAGGATCGGCGCGAGCATGCCCGGGGCGAGGGGGCGGGTGGTGTCGAACGGCGCCTTGTTCGATCGCCGCGCCAGGATCTGCGCGAACAGCGGGTCGCGGGCGACCGCGGCGTCGGCACGAAAGCGCGCGATCGCCACCCGCCCGTCGGTCAGCCCGCGTGCATCCTCGCCGTCGGGGAACAGCGTCAGGTCGACGCGCTGGCCACGCTCGGCGGCGGCAATGACCATCAGCTCCAGGAAACAGCCGAGCCCGATCGTGATCTGGCGATTGAACGGATCGGTCTGCGGCAGCAGCCGTGTGCGGTCGACGCGCAACGTGACTTCGCCGGGCGTGCGGATGTCCGCGATCCAGGGCTGGCGGTTGTGCGGGTTGGGGGCCAGGATCGCATGGGCCAGCGCGAACCGGCGCGGGTCGGCATCGTCATCCGCCGCCGCGACGCGCCACGGTGCCAGCGCGCGTTCGGGCGTCCGCGTGGTGACGAATGCGGCCGCACCGCCCGCCGCCAGCACGATGCCGCCGCCGGCGAGGCGGATGAATTGACGTCGGGGCAGTGCCATGGTTCGGCTCCTTTCGGTTAATCGTCGCCCGCCGGCGACGGATCGCTGTCGAGCGTGTGCAGGAACGCGACCAGATCGCGCTTTTGATCGGGGGACAGCTGCACCCGGCGCGCGCCCAGCGGGCGTTCGACGAGCCGGTCGGAATAATGATCGACGACCGCGGCCAGCGTCGGCAGCGAGCCGTCATGCATATAGGGCGCGGTCTGCCCGATCTCGCGCAGCGACGGCGTGCGAAAGGCATGATCGCGAAGCCGGTTGCCGGTGATGCCGCCCCGGCCGAGATCGGCGTCGGGCAGCCCGATATCCTTGAACCGGCCGTCGGTGAACATCGCGCCGCGGTGGCAGGCGACGCAATTGCCGGGCCCGGCGAAGACCGCGAAGCCACGCTGTGCCGCCGGGCTGATCGCCTTTGCATCTCCGGCCGCCCAGCGATCGAACGGCGCGGTGCCCGATACCAGCGTGCGTTCATAGGCCGCGATCGCCTTTGACACGGTCGCCTCGCTGATCTCGGGCTCTTCGGGGAAACTGGCGGCGAAGCGCGCGCGATAGCCGGCATCCGCGCGGATCGGGTCGATCAATGCGGCGGGGTGGCGTCCCAGTTCCTCGCCCGCCATCACGGGCATCAGCGCCTGGGCCTCCAGCGTCGGGGCGCGGCCGTCCCAGAACAGCGACGGCGCATGGGCGACGTTCCAGATCGTGGGCGTGTGGCGCAGCAGTTGCCCGCCGCTGCGCGCCGGCGCGCGCGCGACGCCGTCGCCGAAGCCGCGATCGGCGCGGTGGCACGAGGCGCAGGACCGCGCGCCGTCCGCCGACAGGCGCGCGTCGTTGAACAGGTCGCGGCCCAGCGCGACCTTGGCCGGGGTCGGGGGATTGTCGGCGGGGTGAACGACGTTCGGCCGGTCGGTGAAGTGGCGAGCGGCAAAAGCCTGGCCGCGATCCAACCCCTCGTGGCGATAGGCGCACGCCCCGACCAGCAGCAGCGACGCCGCGACCAGCACGCCCAGCGACCCGCGCGACAGCATCCGGGCGCTGCTCATCGCCGTGCCGCCAGTTGCGTGCCGGCCTGATCGGTGTCGCGGCCAATGCACCGGCCAAGCGGCTCCAGCCGGTCGCGCACGAACCGCCCGGTCCACGCCGCGTCATAGGCGGCGGAGGACAAGACCTCGATCCGGGTGCCGCCGTTCGCAGCAGGGCGGAACGCGATCTGTTCGAACCAATACTCCTGATAGCGCAGGCGATAGAGCGGCGCGCCGTCGACCGGATCGGGCGCGACCAATGCGTGCGGCGGCAATGCCGCCTGGTCGCGAAAACATTGCGCGACGGCTTCGGGCGCGTGCACCGACTGAAAGACTGTGGCATGGCCGGTCGCGCGGAACGCGGTTTCGCCGCGCACGCCGCCCCCGCCGCCGCCGAGCGCGCCCAATCCCGCTCCGCCGCTCATGCAAGCGCCGGGAAGCAGCGCGGTCGCCAGCAACAGGATCCGCGGGCTCATCGCGCCACCGCCTCGCCACGGGCGGCACCAGCAGCAAGCGGATCAGGCGTCGGGGCAATGACCAGCACCAGCGGCAGCAAGGTGCCGATAAAGCCGGTCAGGAAGGCGCGCAGTTCGGTGCGCATCGGATCAGTTTTCACAAGCGGTCTCCCGGCGTCATGCGGGTCGACAGGCCAACTCCCCGACTCGCTGATTAAGTTCGATGTCGAACCTGTATAGTTTGACGTCAAACCAGTCAAGCGCCAGCATGAATTACTGATCCGACTCGACTCTCTAGACTGGTCGGTCTAGTCACTCGGAATGAATACCTCACCCGATCCCCAACTCGTCCGCGCCGCGCTGGAACAGGTTTCCGCCAGCCAGGGCTTCAATGCCTGGCTCAAGGTCGGCATCGTCGATCTCCACACCGACGGCGTGACCATTGAGGTCGAGCTGCGCGCGGAACTCAGCCAGCATCACGGCGCAGCGCATGGCGGGATTGTCGGCGCGCTGGCCGACACGGCGGCGAGCTGGGCCGCGGCGACGGTGGCGGGTGATGTCCGCACCGCCAGCTATACCATCCACTTCCTCAAGGCCGCGCGCGGTACCCGATTGCGCGCCGTCGGCACCGTGCTCAAAGCAGGGCGGCGACAGGTGAGCGTCGAAGTCAAGGTGCATGCCGGCGACGGCGGCGACGACTGGGGCGCGCCGGTCGCAGTCATGCTCGCCTCGGTCGCGCCGGTGGCGAACTGATGCGCCACCTGGTCTTTGCGGGGCCCGGACGGGTCGAGTGGCGCGAGGCCGTCGATCCCCGGCTGGACAGCGACGATGCCGCGATCGTGCGGCCGCTCGTCATGGGCCGCTGCGACCTCGACACGCTGTATCTCGCCGGACGGATGCCGCTGGCGGTCGGCGAACCACTCGGCCACGAGATTATCGGCGAGATTGTCGACCTGGGCGAGCGTGCAGCGCAGCGATTGACGATCGGCCAGCGGGTGATCGTGCCCGCACAGATTTCGTGCGGCGAGTGCCGGATGTGCCAGGCGGGCGCGACCGGGCGGTGTGAGCGCGTGCCGCTCGGCGCCAGCTACGGCATGGGCCGCGCCGGCGGCTATGGCGGCGGCGTCGCCGATCTGGTGCGCGTGCCGTTCGCGGCCGCGATGCTGGTGCCGTTGCCCGCCGGCGTCGATCTGACCGCGCTGATCGGCCTGGCGGACATGGCGACCGACGCCTGGCGCGCGGTCGGCCCGCAACTGGCGCGGCGGCCGGGCGGCACGGTGCTGGTGATCGGCGGGATGGTGCCGGTGATCGGCATTTTCGCCGCGGCGCTCGCGGTGGTGCTCGGGGCCGGACGCACCGTTTATGTCGACGCCGACCCGGCGCGCCGGGGAATAGCCCGCGACTATGGCGCGCAGGTGATGGCCGATGTCGCCGAACTGGACGGTGCCCTCTTCGACATCGTCGTCGATGCCGCCGGCGACGGCGCGCAACTGCTCGCCGCGATCCACGCCTGCGGCCCGGACGCCGCGCTGACCAGCGTCGCACCGCCCTTCGTCTCGCCCGAACTGCCGCTGCTGCCCATCTACTATAACGGCCTGACCTATCGCATCGGCCGACCGGATTGCCGGTTCGGCCATGACCCCGCGCTCCACGCCTGGGCGGCGAAGGGGTTTGACCCGACCCGTGTCGGGCCTAAGACCTTCCGCTTTGAGGAGGCGGACGACGCATGGCCGGACCCGGCGCTGTACGTGGCAGTGACACGCGAGCCGACGCTGCGGGCGTGAAGCCACCGCGCGACACGCGCGCGCGTATCCTGGCCGCGGCGGTCCGCCTGTTCCAGCGCGGTGGCTATGCCGGCACCGGCATCAACGACGTCATCGCCGCATCCGGCGCGCCGCGCGGCTCGCTCTATCACCATTTTCCCGGCGGCAAGCCGCAGCTCGCCGCCGAAGCGATCGCGTTCCTTGCCGCACAGGTCGCCGGATTGATCGACCGGCGCGTCGAGGATGGCGTCGCGCCGGGCGATATCCTGCGCCAGATCGCCGAGGCGATGGGGGGCTGGCTGACCCAGTCGGACTGGCGCGAAGGCTGCCTGATTTCGGTGATCGCCCAGGAAACCGGACCGGAGGACGCCCTGATCCATCAAGCGGTGCTGGCCGCCTATGCCGACTGGTCGGCGCGGCTGATCCCGGCACTGCAAGCGGCGGGGCATGATGCGGAAGCGGCTGCGGCGCGCGCCGACCTGGCGATCGCGGCGCTGGAGGGCGGCCTGATCCTGGCGCGGGTGCGGCGGTCGGTCGAGCCATTGCGCAACGCCGCCCGGCTCGCCGCATCGACCATGATGCGCACCGCTTGATCTGCAACCCGACGCACGGTTTGACTCGACCCGTTCCGCCGTCGCCGATTTATTTTCGTTCGGCCAATGTTCTCTTGAAAAATTTGAAAGCCGCAGAAGTCCGCGCGTCGCGGAATCCGGGTGTCGGCGCTGATGCGCCCCGAGCGTGGCCGAGTCCCTGATCTGTCATTTACCGTCTTGCGCCCGGATTCGTGTTGGCACAATCTATAGTGGTTGGGACGGGGGAAACGACCCAATTGCTGGTAAACGCTTGTCCGCGATCCTATATCGTGGGCGAGGGCGAACGCGCCCTCCGGCACGGCGATGGACACTTTTTGTTCTCGCGCTTCCCCCGCCAAGAGCATAGCATGGGGCGCAGGCCCCGAGTCGAACGGACAAGGAACGGGGTGGAAGGCATGGATTTCAGGGAAACGCAGGACGAGCGCGTGAACGACACCATTACCACCAATGCGCCCGCTGCTGCCGACACGGCGCGTCCGGTCGCCGATTCAAAATCGATTGCGCCGCGCATGTACCCGGTGGAGGTCGATCATTCGCGCGACGCGCTGCTGACCGATTTCGGCAAGGAAACGCTGAAGGACCGCTATCTGCTGCCCGGTGAGACGTTCCAGGACCTGTTCGTCCGCGTCGCGTCGGCCTATGCGGACGATGCCGCGCACGCCCAGCGGCTGTACGACTATATCTCCCGGCTGTGGTTCATGCCGGCGACGCCGGTCCTGTCCAACGGCGGTACCGGCCGGGGGCTGCCGATCTCCTGCTATCTCAACTCGGTGCCCGACAGCCTGGAGGGCATTGTCGAGACCTGGAACGAGAATGTCTGGCTCGCCTCGCGCGGCGGCGGCATCGGCACCTATTGGGGCGCGGTGCGCGGCATCGGCGAGCCGGTCGGCCTCAACGGCAAGACCAGCGGCATCATTCCGTTCGTCCGCGTCATGGACTCACTGACCCTCGCGATCTCGCAGGGGTCGCTGCGCCGCGGATCGGCCGCCTGCTATCTCGACATCTCGCACCCGGAGATCGAGGAGTTCCTGGAAATCCGCAAACCCTCCGGCGACTTCAACCGCAAGGCGCTCAACCTGCACCATGGCGTCCTCATTCCCGACGCGTTCATGGAAGCGGTGCGCGACGGTGCCGAATGGGAGCTGAAGAGCCCCAAGGACGGATCGGTGCGCGGCAAGGTCGACGCGCGCGCACTGTTCCAGAAGCTGGTCGAAACCCGGCTGGCGACCGGCGAGCCGTACATCGTGTTCAGCGACCATGTGAACAAGGCGATGCCCAAGCATCACCGCGATCAGGGGCTGAAGGTCTCGACCTCCAACCTGTGCAGCGAAATCACGCTGCCGACCGGCCGTGACCATCTCGGCAACGATCGCACCGCGGTGTGCTGCCTGTCCTCGCTCAACCTCGAAACCTGGGACGAGTGGAAGGACGACAAGCAGTTCGTCGAGGACGTGATGCGCTTCCTCGACAATGTGCTCACCGACTATATCGAGCGTGCGCCCGAGGAAATGGCGCGTGCCCGCTATTCGGCGATGCGCGAACGCTCGGTGGGGCTGGGCGTCATGGGCTTTCACAGCTTCCTCCAGGCGCGCGGGCTGCCGTTCGAGGGCGCGATGGCGAAGAGCTGGAACCTCAAGATCTTCCGCCAGATCAAGGCGCAGGTCGACGAGGCGTCGATGCAGCTCGCGGTCGAGCGCGGGCCGTGCCCCGACGCCGCCGACATGGGGGTGATGGAGCGTTTCAGCTGCAAGATGGCGATCGCGCCGACCGCGTCGATCAGCATCATCTGCGGCGGCACCAGCGCGTGCATCGAGCCGATCCCGGCCAATATCTACACGCACAAGACGCTGTCGGGCAGCTTTTCGATCAAGAACCCGTATCTCGAGCGGCTTCTCAGCGAGAAGTCGAAGAATTCCGATGCGGTGTGGAACTCGATCCTGGAAAAGGGCGGGTCGGTCCAGCATCTCGATTTCCTCAGCACCGAGGAGAAGGATGTCTACAAGACGTCGTTCGAGATCGACCAGCGCTGGATCCTCGAACTCGCCGGCGACCGTGCGCCCTATATCGACCAGGCGCAGTCGCTCAATCTGTTCATCCCGGCCGATGTCGAGAAGTGGGATCTGCTGATGCTCCATTTCCGCGCGTGGGAACTGGGCATCAAGTCGCTCTATTATCTGCGCTCAAAGTCGGTCCAGCGCGCGGGCTTCGCCGGCGGGGTGGAGGCCGACAACACGATCGAGAAGCCGAAGTTCGATCTGGGCGAGAGCACTGATTACGACGAATGCCTGGCGTGCCAGTGAGGTGAGACTTTCCTAGCGGGAAGGAGCTTAGACATGGCAAATAATACTGGAATTTACGGAAATGTCCCTTTGGGTATTGGGTTAGGGGTTTCCAACTCAGAAGTACGTAAATTACGAGCTTGGCGCGCCAGTAGATCGGCCAGCGTTCTTGAGGTGGCTAGTGCAGGTGGAGGCGACGTTCGCGTCGATGATTATGGTAACCTGATGCGTTGGGATAAGTATGGCGACTTTAATCACACGTTCGGATGGGAAGTCGATCATATCCAACCTCGTGCGCTAGGAGGTCATGACGCCGCCGAAAACCTCAGGGCTTTAAATTGCAAAGCGAATAGAAGTCTCGGAGGTATTTTAAGTAACGCCTTGTCTGGCCGTCGCTGATAACAACGATGTTATATATTTGAAAGAGCTCGAAAAACAAAGTGAGGCTGCCAACTAGTCCATTTACGGTGACTCTTCTCCTCCCGCTCGCCGCATGCGCGCGGCAGGTGGGGAGCGCGGTCGTCCCCGATGCGCCGGGGTTCCTGCTCGGGTTGTGGCACGGCTTCATCTTTCCGCTCGCCTGGGTCGCGTCGCTGTTCCTGCCCAGGGTCGCGATCTATGCCGTGCGCAACAATGGCGGCTGGAATGATTTCGGCTATTTCCTGGGCATCGTCGTGTTCGGGGTCGGCGCGCGCCAGTCGCGCACCGTCTATGTCGACCGCTTCGTCCCTGCGCGGCGCGGGCGCGTGATCGAGAATGAGCGGTGACCCGCGCGCTCGCCATCCAGTTCGGCGTCGCCGCCGTCGCCGGGACCAGCGGCCTTGCGCTGCTCGCCCGTCCCGCGGCGTTCGGCGTGCGCGATGAGCCTGCGCGTTACGCCGCGCGCATCGCCGGCATGATGCTGGCCGCGCTCGGCCTGTTCCTTGGTGGCTTTGCCACCATCTATCTGTTCAACACCTAAGCAAGCCCAAGGACCGATCCCATGTCCCTTCTCGAAGCCCGCAAGACCTACAAGCCCTTCGAATATCCGTGGGCGTACGAGTTCTGGAAGCGTCAGCAGCAGATTCATTGGATGCCCGAGGAAGTGCCGCTGGGCGAGGATTGCCGCGACTGGGCGCAGAAGCTGACCGAGCATGAGCGCAACCTGCTCACGCAGATTTTCCGCTTCTTCACCCAGGCCGATGTCGAGGTGCAGGACTGCTATCACGACAAATATGGCCGGGTGTTCAAGCCGACCGAGATCAAGATGATGCTGGCGGCGTTCAGCAACATGGAAACCGTGCACATCGCCGCCTATTCGCACCTGCTCGACACGATCGGGATGCCCGAGAGCGAGTATGGCATGTTCCTGGAATATCAGGAAATGCGCGACAAGCACGACTATCTGCAGAAGTTCGGCGTCGACAATGACGAGGACATTGCCAAGACGCTGGCGATGTTCGGCGGCTTTACCGAAGGGCTGCAGCTGTTCGCGTCGTTCGCGATGCTGATGAACTTCCCGCGCTTCAACAAGATGAAGGGCATGGGCCAGATCGTCAGCTGGTCGGTGCGCGACGAAAGCCTGCACTGCGAAGGCATCGTCCGGCTGTTCCATGCCTTTGTCAAGGAACGCGACTGCCTGACCAAGTCGGTCAAGGACGAGATCATGGACATGTGCCAGACGACGGTGCGGCTGGAGGATGCGTTCATCGACCTCGCCTTTGAAATGGGGCCGGTCAATGGCATGGCGCCCAAGGAAATCAAGAAGTATATCCGCTACATCGCCGACTGGCGGCTGGGCCAGCTCGGGCTCAAGCCGATCTATCTGATCGACGAGCATCCGCTGCCCTGGCTCGCGCCGCTGCTCAACGGGGTCGAGCACGCCAATTTCTTCGAAACCCGCGCGACCGAATATTCGAAGGCGGCGACGCGCGGCAACTGGAACGAGGTGTGGGCGAGCTTCGACAAGCGCCAGAAGATCAAGGTGGCCCCCGCCGCCAACGAGGATCCCGGCAGCGAAGGCGACATGTTCAGCCGCGCCGGCGTGGCGGCGGAATAGCCCTTCGTGATCGCCCTGCCGGGTGCGCCTGCGTCTCTGGACGTCAGCGCGCCCGGCGCACCGGCACCGGTATGTTGCAGATATCGGCACCGCCGGCCGGCCGGATGAAAAACGGATCGCGGCGATTGGCGCGCGCCTCCGCGTAGCGAAGAAAGCTTGTGCTGTCGGTGTCCAGCACCTGGAACTTGGGCTGCGCGTCGGTCGGCAACTCGCTTGCCAGCTGGACGGACAGGATCGGCACGCGCTCTTCCGCTTTTTCATAGAAACCAAGCGAGCCGGTGCCGCGCGGCAGGCTGGACAGATGCTCGATCCCCTCGATCACGCGGCCGACCAGCGCGATATTGCGGTCGAGGTGGCGGGGCGCATGGCCGATGACCGTATAGAGTTCCGCCCCCGTGCCGGTATCGGGTGACAGATTGCGACCGACGCCCACCATTCCGTAACAATGCACGGGCCACATCCGGGTCAAGTCGGCGGCGATAGGCCATCCGTCGCGCCAGCCCGCATCAAAGGCGAACGAATCGCCGCGCGATGTCTCGGCTAGGCGTTTGAGCCGATCTTCCATGGACAAGGTATCTGTTGCGGACCCCGCCATTTCAGCACGGGCTTCCCGCAAATGTTGCGTCCAGGCAAAAAAGGCGGCGCGTCGCACCGAATATTCCGCTTCGGTGGCTTTCATCAGCGCCGCCGGCAGCGGCTTGGCCTTGACGGGGTCCTCGCCATCGGGATCGCCCCATTGGGCGACATAATTGTCCTGGACGCGCACCACTGCCAGTCCGTCCCACCAGCGTGCACGGGCAAGCGTGCGGATGTTGGCGACCCAGGGCTGGGAAAAAGGCGCGGGCATAAGCTGGATGACGACACGACGGGTCGACCCGTTGCGGTCGGGCGCGAGCGTCATCACCAGCAGATCATCCGGCGCGATCGCCCGCCACTCTGCTGCCGGCGCGGCCGCGACGATTTCGGTCGGCGCGAGCGCAGCGGGTTGCGGCGTGGCGGCTTGGCCCTGGCTCTGCAGGGCGAGCAGCATGGCAAGCGAGAGCGTGAACATGGCCGTCAGCATGGCACGCGGCAATCGCTTGCGAAAGCCCGCCCCGCACGATAGGTGCAGCCGCTTCCAGCGCGATTGGATTGCGAACCCGGGTCTCCACCCGCCATGCGGCGACCGACCAGGTTCGATGCGGAGCGGTGGCCGAGTGGTCGAAGGCGCTCGCCTGGAAAGTGAGTATACGGCAAAACCGTATCGAGGGTTCGAATCCCTCCCGCTCCGCCACCAACTCTTTCAGACCATTGTTATTAATACGTTTTTCTCGGGCGGGCTTCGCATCACCAACATTTCGCCCAACACGAAAAAGCTGGCTATGTCGTCTTCCGACGCTTACCGCCTAGCCGTGGCTTTGGCGGAGTGTTTTGAAACAGATCATCTGATCGCGGCTTGGACGGAGACCGATCCTGGCGCTCGGGCCGGTCAAGGAGAAAGAGGGCCTCTCGCAGCAGGCGAGAAACCCGCACTTGATCAACCGATTCGGTGCGTCGCGAACCTTCCTCTTCAGAACGGCGAAATGGGTTCGGCACGGGCACAGATACAGATGGCAGCAACTCCACTTCAAATATTGATCCAAATGTGTTCTGAATATAATCGATATTCTTTGCTCCACTTACAAGGTTCATCTCATCGTAGCTCATGAATACGTTGGATTTATCGAAGGCACTCCGCCTAACCGCTGCACGCCTAACCAAATGCCTCCCTAGCGCGTTTCTATAGGTCATACCATCAAAGTTATTTTGGAATCCGCAGAAGAACGCAAACCATAGAGGAGCACAAGTATACTCCTCACCGAATTCCAACGTGAGCTGAAGATATTCCATAGATCCATCACCAAGCTTAGCAACCAGCCAACCTAGAATTGCGTCCTTCAGAGGTCTTGGAGCAGAGGAAGATTTAATACTATCCGTTGCACGATCCATAACACGTATCTGCTGCTCTCTCGGCAAGCCAGAAGCTTCATCAAACGCATTTATGGAAGCGCCTATATCCGGGAATTTTGTCCAGGCCCCCGTTTTTGCTAAGCTACGCGTGTCCATAAGCGTGTTCCGCACAAGCGCTTCCAGGAGCGCCATCCAATCATCGCCGCGATCCGATTCAGGCCCAGGAAGAAAAGCGCTGGTGGCGATCAACCAAAAGGACAGGGCATCGTTGGCCGACAGCCTAGGTGCGCTGCCGCCTAATTGGCGAATACCATCCCAGCGCTCAGCAAGGTCAACAATTTGTGCTGGATGAAGGCCGCTATATAGCCCTTTTAAAGCAGCAAACGAAAAGGTCAGAACACAGTTCTGGACCGATGGGCCGCGCCCTCTCGCGCCTATTTGCAAAACCGCCTCGGCGATGGATACCGCAGCAAGCGCGTCCAATACTTTCCTTGGTAGCCAAGGCTGGGGAATATTAAAAACGTCGAAGCGCTCAATATCCGATCCCCGGATAACTCGAAAAAAACTAGTAAATGGCTTGTATTCACCAATATAAGTGTGCGTCCAAGCCAAGAACTCATCGTAACCTTCATCTGCAACGACAATTACAAAGGTTTCAAAAAAACTATCTAAGCCTGCCTCACTATCCCACACCAGAAGTAGAGCATCATCTTTTCCAGTGCTTTGCAGTGCGGTAATTAGTTCATGAGGGGAGCGGGCTTTGCCCACCGTGACTCGCGTGCCCTGATCTCGCGAGGAGAGAAAGTCTAGCAGCCCTCGGCGATCGGAAAGGTGGAAAATCATGGCCATCAGCTCTTGAAAAGTGAGTCGAGGTCAACGCTCGCCGGCGCAGGCTCTAGGGCGGACAATCCGTTCTCCAAGCGGCCAGTGAGCGCTCCCTCACGATATATTGCAAGGCTCGTTTTGGCCCGCGTCACTGCAGTGTAGGCGATCTTAGTCCGATTTTTCGGAAAGCGCCCAATGCCATCAGCGGCCAACAGATGAACAGCGCGAAATTCCAGCCCCTTAGCGCCGTGGACGGTCCCCACCAGCACCCTCCGCTCCGGGTCTAACGGCGAATAACCAGTCTCAAACATTTGCAACTGTATCGATTCAGCCAGGTAAGAGCGCGCAAGGGATGCGTGCACCTCCTGCAGATCGCGCTTCAGCGGGCAAATCACGCCAATAAACGCAGTAGGATATGCCCGCAGCTGATCCGCTATGATCGGAATGGCTCGATTTACCTGCGCATCGAGCGACTCACTGGGAAACGCGATCACCTCAGAGGGGATCGCGATTTCATCATATTGGGAGGCCGCCTCAAGCCCTTCCCTTTTCCCAACCATCCCCCGGATTCCGTCTGCGACCCGGCATATCTTCCTGCCGTTGCGATAGTGATAAGAGAGATAGCGCACCTCATCGCAATGCACCGTCAAGGCATTCAGTGCCTGCGAATCCCGATATATCGCCTGATTGGAGTCACCGGCTGCAAATATATGATCCGCGAAGCGGACCAATTGCTCAATCTCGGGCTTCGAGTAGTCCTGGGCCTCATCTAACAACAGGCAGTCTAGCTTATGGTCCAGCACCTCATCATCCGATAACCCCTGAAGGCCCTTTAATATTTCCTGTCTAACGGTGTCAAAATCGGCCTGCGTCGAAATCTCTATGCCATATTCGCGTAACACATCACCTGCCCACATGCGGTATGTTCGTATTCGCTCGGGCTCCACATTATTAGCATCAGTTCCGTTTACAAGGAATTCTTTCAAAACTCTGCCAAACGTAAGCACCTGGTAGTTATTCCTCCCTTTAGCCTGCATAAAAGCAGCCCTAAGCAAAAGAAGATTTGTTTTCCCAGACCCAGGAGGACCAATAACAAGGAAACTGCCTTGCAAAGGCAGCGCAATTACATCCTTCTGCTCATCATCCAATTGATCCGTTCGGGTCCACCAAGACGCCTCCATTATTCGGCCCTCCGTTCTAGAGCGGCAACTTGCGCTTCGTCCATACCCGTTAAGACAAATATTCCCACAGCATCTTCTATTCCTGTCTCGTCAAAAGGCCCCTCGAATACAGTATCCCATCCGCCAGGCTGCCAATCGCGACCCGCTGAAGCGGCATGGCAACCGGTTAGGCGGACGACGCGACTAGCTGGGTCGCTCACCTCAAAACGAAAGCAAACCGTTAGGCCGTTAGGAATGCCGGCTCGCTCGGACGGCTCAAAGTCGCATCTTATCGCTCTATGATCGGGAACCTCATAGACAATGCGCCTTCCCAACTGCAGGTCGGTCCGACCGATAGTTCTCATCAAGTCTTGCAACAAATTTGCAGTCATCCTCCCTAGGGGGTCGTCAGCATCGCCCATCGGCGACTGATAGCGCTTCGTCTCTTCTTGAATGGTTGTTGCTGCAGCCACGCGCTGTCGGATTCGTTCACGTAGCTCCAGCGCCATATCCGTTTTAGGCGCCCTCGCAGCGAAGCTTTCCCAGCGCACTAGACGGAGGCGGGTTTCTGGGGATTTTACCAAGCAATTTTGTGCCAAAGTGACCAGCCAGGGTGCTACGGTAGCAGACCTAATCTGAACCACTTCAGATTGGACAGCGTGGGCTAGCCGAGCGGGAACGCCCAAATGTTGCTCAAATATTGGTCTCTTCATGATAAGATCATGAAGTACTGCTCCTATTTGATAGAAAGAAAGAGCTCGCCACCCGTCTTGATCGTCGACTTCTTTTCGTAGGGCGAACTCTGGCGAAGCATATTGATTTGTTCCGATAAATAGAGTCTGGCTTCCATGATCGGTCAGCCCGCTCTCCCCAAATGGCTTCAATACGCCTAGATCAAGTAGCGTCAATCTTTGGAAATCCGGCGAGATCATGATATTGGCCGGCTTTATATCTCTATGAGCTAACTCGAGTCCTTCAAGAAACTGCGCTGCTGAAGCGAGCTGCTCGATCAGGAGAGCAATATTATTTTCGGGAACATACTCTAAGCAATCTGCCAAGCTTTTCCCTTGAACAAATTCCATTGCCAGAAAATGGTATCCAAACTTCTCGTCTACTCCGGCGTCGAGCATTCTCACTAGGTGGGGGTGATCATGGTTAATAAGTTTCTTCTCTCGCTCGGATCGAGCCATTAAAGCATCATCGCCAAAGCGATTTATCAAATCGGTATCAAATATTTTGATTGCGGCTTCAGCCCCCTCCTTCTCGCCGCGAAACACCGCTGCAGACTTACCATTGTCTAGAAGTTTTGTAATTGACCATCCGGAGATTTCCTGTCCGTGCAGCTCTCGGAATATGCCAGTCGCCTTTGCTCTATCCATTCTGATCCCCTCCGCATTTAAGGCATCACAATGAGAGCTAGCGCGCAAGCCTAGTTATCACATTCGTTAACACCGCTTTGGAGGAAGGTTCCGAAAAGGGCATACCCATATCGAACGGGTTCATCGAACAACCTCCGTGTCCCAATAGGCTTGACTCTTGACTTATGGGACGCCATTGTTGCGTGGTCTAGAGGCTAATGGGACATATTGGGCATGGCGACAATAATTGGATATGCACGTGTCAGCAGTGACGATCAGGACTGTTCGGTTCAAGTCGCTGCCCTAGAGGCAGCAGGTTGCACGATTGTGCGGACCGAGAAACGAAGCGGAACAACCACAGCGGGGCGTGTCGAGCTAGAAACAGTGCTTTCTTTCATACGTTCGGGTGACACGCTGATGGTCACTCGGATCGATCGTCTCGCAAGGTCCGTGGCTGACCTTGAAAAGATTGTAGCGGAGCTGAAGGCCAGGGGTGCTTTTCTTCGTGCGACCGAACAGCCGATCGACACCGCCACGCCTGCCGGAATAGCGTTCCTGCAAATGTTGGGAGTCTTCGCGCAGTTCGAAACTGCCTTGCGGCGTGAGCGCCAGATGGAAGGAATTAGCAAGGCCAAGGCGGCTGGTGTCTATAAGGGCCGGAAGCCGTCCGTGCCGGTCGAGCGCGTGCGCGAGCTTAGGGCTGAAGGGGTGGCACCCACTGAAATTGCCCGTCAGCTAAAAATCGGACGTGGAAGCGTTTATCGCGCACTTGCGGGCATTTGATCTACAAGGTCAGCGACCCGGGCAAGTTCGTTCTGATCGCTCCAATCAGCGTGTCGGGGCGCATCCCAAGCGCCTCGGCAATCACAATGAACTCTAAAATGTCTAGTCGGCGTTCATATAGCTCGATCTTGTTTATAAACGAGGGCGGTCGTTTGATCCTGCGTGCCAGCTCGCGTTGGCTGATACCCAGCTCCTGCCGTAACTGAGCGATGGCCGCGATCAAGGCGCGGTAGTCCTCCGATACGACCCATCCCCGCTGCAAAACCGCTGCCCCAATTCAAAGGAGCTACGCACCTATCTCGCCTTGCAAGCGTCCCCATGATGGGGACATATCTTGGACGTTGTCGCCGATGGTCGGGGGTATTGCTGATGTATGAGATACTAACGTTCGGTTTGATATGTGTGATCGGTTTGAGTGTGTTTCTCGTGCTCGCGAAAGGGCAGCTGGAGCATATGGTCGCCGAGACCACGAAGCAGGCGACCGACGAACAACTAGCGGAGCTTCAAAAGCTCGGGGATTTCCACGAAACCATGATGTTTCCGGCCGTCGTGGGGCCGGGCGTGGCGATTGCACCCAAATCCGAGCTGTTTGCGATCACCTTACCCGGCCACAGGCCACGCCTGTATCACTTCAGTCAGTTGGTGGCAGCAGAGGTGGATCGAAACGGCACGACGCTAACGACCACAAAAGGTAAGATTAGCACCGGTGGGGCTGCTCTAGGAACGCTGATCGCCGGTCCGGTCGGGGGACTCCTCATCGGTGCAAAAACAAGCTCGACCTCACAGAGCCAAGAACGCGTGGAGCTGGCTTTAAAGCTGTATGTGAACGATCTGTATTCGCCGTGCTTTTCGATCCCATTCGGGGCAGCACTAGCAGTGCCGCACGATCCCGCGTTTCAGAAGCTGACAGGCAAGGTGGATTTATGGTTTGGACGGTTTCGAGCGATCTTAGCTGATGCTCAGCCACGACAAGAAGGGGGCACGCACCCAAAAGCTATCATACATGCTGGACCTCCTTCACCGTTACCCGTTGCTTCGACGAAGAACCGCATTTTTGCACCATAGAATGTCGAAGTCCTAGATATAAATCCGACCTGTGACAATATTGCTGTCATGACTCTCCGAAGACAATCGCTAAGCTCACATGCTAGAATGTAGACTGTGTATCCAAAATTACAGATTTTAAAAACAAATTGTGTTTATAAATGTTTATACAAGTTAACTTAAACATATTTGTAGTGATATATTGATATTTTGTGGACGAATTGTTATTATTTCGCCGTTGACGCTTTCCAGCGGTTGGAACAACTGAAATCCAAACCAGGCTTTGTTGATTTGCCGCTTTGGCGTGGTGGATCGGGATAATCTGTTTAGCGACGGCTAAGGCCTATGTGCTCAGACCCCGGCGGTCTATGAAAAGCAAAATCATCATAATCCCCGGGGGGACTTTACCTTCCGACCCTCCTGCCGACCGGGAACCGGTTCAAGGAATAAGCTAACCTAGTGAAAACGGGTGATATCGTTCTGATACGACAATCAGATATCATACATGGATTGGCTTCCATCTTTATCTTTTCAAGAGATAAAGCAAAAGTAGTTAGATTAAACGGGGATGAATAAGGTTCTAGGGTTACTTCCGCACTGATTATCTATTTAGGTTATTAGAATGTATTCTAACATTATTCCTTCTTAGTATATCACCCTAGCGGAAGGTGGAGTTATATCCTTGTTTGAAGTATTTATCGATACAAAAGCCACGGGCCGACCTAATTGACAGAGAGACAAGTTCCGCATCATTAAATAAATCACACATAATTTTTATATCATCTTCAATTGCTTCGCATTGATATACCGATTTGTCATAATGAAAATAGCAATTAGTGCTTATCAAAGTGAATCCGTGTTTCTTCAAATATGCGATAATGTAATTTCTCAAGGTTTCAAATTGATCGCCACTGACAGAAAAACTGATGGAAACAGGATTATTCATTTCATCCCTCCATCAGAGGGGCGATTATAAATCCACTGTTCAATAATATCAGAACGCCAAGCAACTGCTCGAGTGGCAATCTTGGTAGGATAAGGAAATTTCCCTTTACTCATGAGCACATAAATAGTGCTGCGGCTTAGGCCAGTTAACTGTTCGACTTCCTTACGGCGGATCATTCGCAACATGCCAGTTCTCCTTTCGTGGAACCGGCTTGATGGCAACGGCGGCGCCTTGTCAAAGCCTTTTATTTACAATGATTTAGACAAATATTTGAAGTCATTATAACAAATATTTTGCCGCTTCTTCAGTGAGATAGCGCGCCCAATCCTCCATCAACTTTTTTCGCTTCACCAGAAGGTCAGACCGCGCATAGGCAGCTTCAGCCTTGTCTTTGGTTACGTGCGCCAGTGCAAACTCGATCACCTCACGCGGGTGATTCGTTTTTTCGCCAGCCCAATCTCGGAATGACGAACGAAAGCCGTGAGGCACGGCTGGGATGCTTAGCTCGCGCATCAGCTTTGATAGCGTGTTGTCAGATAACGGCTTGCCCGTGCCCGGCGATTTGAACACTAGTTCATCGGCTGGCGTATCAGACTGCCTAAGCAGGTGGGCGTGGGCTAAGATCGTCATGCAAGGCCGACTTAGCGGAACGCGGTGTTCCTTTTTCGCCTTCATCCTCTCTTTTGGAATAATCCAGGTATGATGATCCATGTCGATCTCAGCCCATCGCGCGCCGCGCACTTCGCCTGATCGCGTGGCGGTGAGCGCAAGGAATTCGAGCGCGAGCTTGGTAGACTGGGCCGCGCTGCTCGCGCGAATGGTCGCTAACGCCTTAGACACGTCACCATAGGGCAACGCCCTATGGTGTTTCACCTTCGATCGATCATGCTTTGGCAGAACTGAGCCGATTGCGTCAGCTGGATTGTCTGAGCGCCATCCCTGCGCAACGGCGTATTTGAGCACAGCACCCAGCCGTTGCTTCACTCTCCGCGCCGTCTCAGGCCTTGTGTTCCAAATCGGCATGAGCACTGCAAGGATGTCCCCGCTATCGATCGTGTCAATGCGTCGATCGCCGATCTTTGGAAAGGCATAGGTTACAAGTGTCTGAAGCCATTGATCGGCGTGCTTTTCATTGCGCCAGTTGGGCTTTGCCAGCGATTGAACCGTCTCAGCCGCCTCACGAACCGCAGGGATGGCCTGTAAGCGCTTTCTGGCGGCAATAGGGTCTCCACCGCCACGCGCGACCTTTCGCTGCTCCAAGGCCCTTTCACGGGCTTCTGCAAGGCTGACCAAGCCCGTTGAACCGAGTCCTATGTCTCGTCGCTTCCCTCGCACGACAAGTCGCTGCACCCAGCGCTTCGCACCAGATGGATCGACCTTCAAATAAAGACCGTTGCCGTCGCCATACATCCCCGGATCATTGATCGCTTTGACCGAGGCGGCGGTGAGCCGCTTCTCTTGATGCCGTCCGGCCGGTTTGTGTCCGCTCATCAAACCAACATAGCACCCAACATATTCTCTAGGAATATGCTGGAACGTTGTGGAACGGGCAGGATAGAATAATTAATATCATGTTGAATAACAGACATTTTAGGAACGCTATGGAACAGCTTAGCATCTACGACTGCAGACTCCCGCTCCGCCACCCACCCCCAGCACTCGTCTCCGCTTTGAGGGAAATGCTACAAAGCCGCGGAACAGGCCGGTTTGCGATCGCCAAACCGTAATGGCCGCATCTATCTGGCCGTCTCTTCCGCGATATCAAGCGGCATTTGCGTGGCCCGTCTCTGGCCGCCCCTGCATCGGTTCGGTTTACCTGATAAACAAGAAATAACAGGGGAAAAAAGTGAATTTGAGGCCCAGATCAGGCCGTTTTAAGTGACCCGTTCGCGGTGTGGCCTGAGAAAACTCCGCCTTTTCCGTATTCTCCGCGGCAGCAAAGACGTTTTCCTGTTAATCGCCCGAACAGGGCATTTAATCGACAATATCAGATTGTTTGTTCGCAGGAACAGGCACTCTGCTACTTGCGGAACCGCAGCATCTCGCGCTGCCGCGACCAGTTCAGCGGCAGCTCGACATGCTTGAGTGCTTTCAGGTTGAGATGGTGCGGCTGGCGTCCATCGAGGATCGCCCGCTGGATGTCAGGTGCGAGGAATGCGAGCCGCCGGATGTTGCGGTCGTAGGGCGAGGTCGGTGCGGCATCCAGGGTCGGCAGGCCGCGCTCTGCGCCGAGCATGGCATGCGCCTTGCGCAGTGCAGCGATCAGCACCCGATCAGGCTGTGGCGGATGTCGTTGCGCTGGAACGACGAGATGACGACCTCCGCTGGCGGGGAGATAATCAGCAAGAGGACGGCGACGCTGTCGGCGGTTCGATCAAGGATGATCTCGTGGTCCGCAAGCCGCATTATCAGGTCGGCACTGTGTGACGCGTCGAGGGTTAGCTGCAGACCGCGCGCGCTGCGGTGGGCCGATCGAACGACCGCGAACGGATCGTCGGCCTTCACGTACCAGCGCCGGATCAGCCTTGCCGAAGTTGTTCAGGTATCCACCATAGCGCGCCTCAGAAAAGCGATGACTTGCGGCCAGCTATTGGCGCGGGCTGCGGCATTGCCTTCCACGCTGCCGCCATATTCTCCAAGCCGCGGATAAAAGCGATGATCGCGCGCGATCGGCGGGCCGAACACGAAATGGCCGGCATCCTTGTAGGAAAGCACGGTGACAGGCGGACCGGAGCGGGCCTTGCTGCGCGCGGCGACCTGCCGCGACATCGGGCAGGCGGGCCACATGGTTTCCGCCTCGCCGCACACCAGCAGCACTTCGGCCCGGCCCCGTTCGATCGGGATCGCGGCGCGGTCCGCCTCGGTCTGACGCGCCGGGTCCTCGATCGTGCGATAGACGCTGATGATACCATCGGCCTGATCCCAGTCGCCAAACGGCATGGTCGGCACTTCCTTGCCGCCCGCTGTCCACGAGGAGCGGTCGCTCTGCCCGCCGCTGGCCCAGTTGATCCCATTCCAAGCCACGCTGGTCGGCATCCCAGCGACCACGGCGGCCACATCGGAGCGGCGCGCGGCGACCAGGAGCGCGGCCTCCGCTCCCTTGGATGCGCCCATCACCGCGATCCGCGTTGCATCGACCCCGGGCTGGGTCTTGAGCCAATCGAGCCCCTTGTCGAACAATTCGAGCCGGATCCCCTCAAGCGCATCGGTCTGGCCCGGCGCGCCGAAGTACGCGATCTGGAAGACCGCAAAGCCCTCTTGCTGCAGGGCCAGCGCCATCTGGCGCGCACCGCTGCCCAGACCCCCTTCCGATCCGCCGAGCAGCAGAACCGCCGGGTGCGGGCCGGGGCCGGCATCCGGGCCCTGCGCGGGAAAGTAGTTGCCGAAAAGCTCGCCCTGCGCGACTCGCTTGCCGGTCGCGCCGGGGGCAAGCACCTCGATCTCCGGCAGGCCGTAGCGCTCCGGCGCCTGCACCTTGAACAGCGCCGCCCCGCCCAGCAAGGCGGCAATCCCCGCCGTCACCATCGCTGCGTTCTTCCATCTCATCGGCAAACTCCCTTATTGCTTGAGGGAGTGCCGCATCTGCGGCGGCGGCGGCAGTGCGGGGTGTCAGCGCGCGGAGGTGACAAGCGTCATGGCGCGCGTCAAAGCCAGCCTTTTTCGCGCGCGACGCGGCCGGCTTCGATGCGGCTGGTGGCAAATAGTTTGGCTGAAGCTTCGGAGAGGTAATTTCGCACCGTGCCGGGGGACAGATCAAGCTGGCGGGCGATTTCCTTGTTCGAGTGGCCTTCATCGGCCAACCGCAGCACATCGCGCTCGCGGTCTGTCAGGGGGTTGGCGGGCGCGTCCCAGGCGAGTTCGGCTAGTTCCGGCGCAATCGCTCGCCCTCCTGCGGCTACCTTGCGGATTGCGGCGGCCAGCGCATCGGCGGGTGTGTCCTTGAGCAAATAGCCGCGCACGCCTGCATCCATCGCGCGCCGCAAATATCCTGCACGGCCAAAGGTGGTGACGATCAGCACGCGAGACGTCAGTCCCTCCCGCGCGATGGCTTCGGCGACGTCGAGGCCGGTCATCTGCGGCATCTCGATATCGGAGAGGAGGATATCGGGCTTATGCGCTCGCACAGCTTCGAGCGCAGCGGCACCATCGCCGACGCGGGCGATGATGTCGATATCGCCTTCCAGCGAGAGCAGCGTTGCCAGCGCGCCCAGCACCAGCGCCTGATCCTCGGCGATCACGAGGCGGATCATGCGAGCGCCCCTTGCGGCAGGCGCGCGGTGAGGCGGGTGCCGCACGGGTCGCCCTCGACCGCCAGTTCGCCGCCTGCTGCGGTGAGACGCGCGGTCAGGCCCGCCAGCCCGCCGCCGGGGCGCACCGCCTGCCCATCGCCATCATCGCTGACCTTCAGCTCCAGCCCGCCCGCCCGCTGGATCAGCGCGATGCGGCAGGTGCGCGCGCCCGAATGGCGGATCACGTTGGTCACCGCCTCACGCAGCGCCATGGCCAGCACTGCACTGGTGCCGGGATCGATGGCCTCGGCCTCGCCCTCGACCTCGCAGGCGATCCCGGCGGCGGCGAGGGCCACCTTGGACCCGGCGATCTCACGCATAAGGCTCGCGCCCGTCATCCCGCTGACAGCAGCGCGCACTTCGGCCAGCCCCTCGCGCGCGGCGGCGGCGATGTCGCGCATTTCGTCCGCCGCCTTGTCAGGCGCGCTGTCAGCCAGCCGGGCGGCGAGATCGGCCTTGAGCGCAATGAGGGTCAGCGTACGGCCCAGCAGATCATGCAGATCGCGCCCGATCCGCTCACGCTCGGCCGCGGCGGCGAACTGGCGCACCTCGCCCTGTGCGGCGGCAAGCGCGCGGTTCTTGTCCTGCAAGGCGCCGCGCGAGATGTTGCCGATGCCGACCATGATCATCAGGAACACCCCCAGCACCCAGTAAGACGCCGGCTGCCCCGTCGCCAACGCCAGCCCCGCGCTGGCCGCCGCAAAGGCGCCAACCCCGAGGCCCGCCCGCCAGGCCGGGCGCAGTTCGGCGATCATCGCAGCCGCATAGACCGCGATCACCGTCCAGTTGCTGCCCGTGAAGGCCAGCGCGAAGGACAGCAGCAAGGCGGCCAAGGCAAAGCCGATCAGCTGCCAGCCCCCCGCCTTCAGCGACAGGAAATAGACCCCCAGAAACATCGCCAAGCCAATCCCGGCTGCGATCATCTGCACCGTGCTCGGCAGCTTGATGGCCCATGGGATGAAGAACAGCGGCAGGTAGGCAAGCCAGATGGCCGGATGGTCGATGGCTTCCCACCTGAGCACCCGGCCCCCAGCTTTTGCGTTTTGCTCGGCCTTGGCCATCTTACCTCGCCTGCGCCTTCTCGCCCGTCCAGGCGAACAGCGCAGCGGCCAGCGTGATCAGCACCAGCGGCCCGGCGTGGAGCGACAGGTTGGACGCTTCACGCTTACCTGCCGCCATCAGCGCCATTTCGCCAAGGTGATAGGACGGCAAGGCCCAGGCGATGGCCTGCATCGCATCGGGCAGCACGGCAATCGGCATCCACAGGCCCCCCAGCACGGCCAGCGCCAGAAACACGATATTGGCCACCGCAATCGCGCCTTTCTGGCCAAGGCGGTAGCCGATGCCAAGCCCGATCAGCGCGAAGGGGATGATGGCGAGGGTGTGGACGCAAACGAGCATCGCCCACTGCGATGCGGTAAGGGCGACGCCCCCCGCCAGTCCCAGCCCATAAAGCAGCACGAAGGCGACCAAGCTGAAGGCGGCGGTCGCAGCCAGCTTGGCGGCGATCTGCGCGCCTGCGGGCATGGGCGAGAGGCGCTTCAGCTCAAGCTGCCCGCTTTCCCGTTCGGCAGCAATGTTCGCACCGAAGCCGAACAGCGCCGGGCCCATCACCGCAAACACCCCGAAGGTGGCCAGCGCGCGGGTCGCGCCTTCCGCGCTGCCCTGCCCCATCGCGAGCGCGAACAGGGCGTAGAAGGCGGGCGGCAGGGCGATGGTGGGGATGATGAATTGCGGCATCCGCGCCGACTTGACGATCTCGGCCCAGCTTTCGCGGGCATAGACCGCGGGTGCGGGGGCGATCAGCGCGGTGGTCATCATGCGGCCTCCTTCAGAGCGGTTGTGCGGTTGGACTGGACAAGATTGGCGAGGGCATCTTCAAGGCTTGCCCCGGTGACTTCGAAATGGGCGAGGGCCGGGTCGATCGCGAAGGCGGCCTCCAGCGTCAGGCGCGGCGCGGTGGTCAGCAGCGAAAGGTCTGCGCCGACTGTCTCGGCTTTGACCACTCCGGGCAGCGCGCGGAAGCGGTCTGCCGCCAGCCGCGTGCGCAGCCGGATCGCGGTCGCCGCCACCCTCGCCTTGATCGCGGCCGGAGCGCCATCGGCCACGATGCGGCCATCGGCGATCACCACGATACGGTCAGCCAGCGCGTCGGCCTCGTCCATATGGTGCGTGGCGAGCAGGACGGCGGTGCCCATATCAGCCTTGGCGCGGACAACGTCCCACATCGCCCGGCGGGATTCGGGGTCGAAGCCGGTGGTCGGTTCGTCCAGCACCAGCAGATCCGGCGACCCGGCAATCGCCATGGCGAACTGTACTTTGCGCGCCTCGCCGCCCGACAGCCGATCGCAGCGGCGGCCCGACAGTGCGGTGAGGCCCGCCTGCTCGAGCACCGCTGCGGTCGGCAGGCGGCGGGCGAAATAGCCCGCGTGCAGATTGACCGCTTCGGCCACGGTCAGGGTGTCGGGCAGGCCACCCGCCTGCAGCATGACCCCAATGCGCGCCCGGGCCAACGGGTCAGAGGGATCGCGGCCGAAGAGGTTGACCGTGCCTGCATCGGCTCGCAAGCGACCGGTCAGCAGCCCCGCAACGGTGGTTTTGCCGGCCCCATTGGGGCCAAGCAGCGCAGTGACCGATCCGGCCTCAAGCGCGAAGTCGAAACCATCAAGCACGCGGTGCGCGCCATATGCCTTGGTCGCGGCTTCTAGCGAAGCGATGGTCGATGAAGGGTTGGGCAGCATGATCGTCCTCCTGACTGTGGAGCCCGATCTAGCCCGCCACCACATGGCGCAGCAGTGCCCGACGTCAGCGCAACGACATGACGTATGTCACCCCCGGCGCTGCAACTTTCCTGTTCATCAAGGCGGCCTCTTTGGGATCGGAAGCGGTCGGTCGATGCGGTCTGCCCGCTCCTAAAGCTGCTAGTCCGGTTCCGGCCCAATTTCGGCCGGTTCAGGGGCCCCGACGCTATGATGGCAGCTACTGGGCCGTGTGTGGACGGCCCTCCGTTGGCAAGGAGTTTTTCGAAGCGCTGCGTTTCGCTGGTCGAGGCGGCCATGTGTCCGGCCTTTCGATGCGGCTTTGACATGCGCCGCTGGCCATGATGCCTTTCGCGCGAATCGGGTCCCGACCTATAGCTCGCGCTCGAAGCGCCACGGCCCAAAATGGGTTTTCCCGATCCGGCGGTTTCAACCGGCTTTGTGCATCAACTCCTCTTTGCCCTTCCCAACCTCGTAAGCGCGAGCCTCGCGCTGATGTCTACGCCGCCATCGGCATCGGTTCGCGATAGCGTTCGCCGCTGGTCATCAGCGCCCAGACCATCCGTGCGTTCTTGTTGGCGAGCGCTACCGCTGCAACCTTGGTAGGGCGCCGTGCGAGCAGTCGCACTAGCCAAGGCCGCTTTGTGCCGTGTCGCTGCGCGTAACGGATGACTGCCATGGCGCCGACAACGAGCATCTGCCGGAGATAGCGATTGCCGGCACGCGTGATGCTGCCGAGCCGATCCTTGCCGCCAGAAGAGTTTTGCTTGGGTACGAGACCGATCCAGGCAGCCAGATCGCGGCCTGTTCTAAACATGGTGGGATCGGCGACCGAGGCGACGAACGCGCTCGCCAGGAGCGGCCCCACGCCCGGGATATCCATCAGCCTGCGCCCGAGCTCGGTTCGCCGCGCGCTGGCAAGTACGCGCCGATCGTTCTCAAGGATCTGCTGCTTCACGACTTCGAGCTGCGCTGCCAGCATCTGGAGACAGAGACGCGCATCCTCGGGGATGCGATCATCGCTTGCATCAGCAACGACCTCGAGCAGCCGGTCAACGCCGAGCCTGCCAACGGGAGCCACGACACCGAACTCCGAGACGTGGGCACGGATCGCGTTCGATATCTGCGTGCGCTGGCGGTTCAGCATCAGCCGCACCCGGTGCAGCATCATCAGGCTCTGCTGCTCTGCGCTCTTAACGGCAACGAAGCGCATGCTGGGCCTGGTTACAGCCTCACAGATCGCCTCGGCATCGGCAGCGTCGTTCTTCCCGCGCTTCACATAGGGCTTCACATACTGCGCCGGCATCAGCTTCACGTCGTGACCAAGGGCGATCAGCTCGCGTGCCCAATAGTGCGAGTTGTTGCACGCCTCGATGCCCACGAGACAGCGCGGCAGCTTCGCGAAGAAAGGCAGCATCCTCGCTCGCGTCAGCCGGCGGCGGATCAGAACCTTGCCATCCGCACCCACTCCATGCACCTGAAATACCGACTTCGCGATATCCAGGCCGATCGTCGCAACCTTCTCCATCGTGGCTCTCCTTCCAGCTCAACCCCGCGATATTACCGCAGGTGGGATGGAGAGCCGTCCACAGCATCAATTGCGGATAGACCGCTTTTGGCATTCAGCCCCGGAAAGCAGACAATCGCTATGGGGCGCGTGGACGACAGATTTGCGGCCGATTGCTGACGGCGGGCGTTGGACTGGCGCGTATTGTTTCGACGCCGTTCGCATGTCGACCGGTTTCGATCGATGCAGCTACTTTGGCCTGTCGCCGCATGTGGAGATCACGTCCGCATCCGTCCCGAGCGCCACACGCGACAGGCTGAACGTCAGCGCGCCAGCGGTTGCTATCCGAAACGGGGCGTCGATCCGGCTCATGTCCGCGCCGGCCCGGGCGAAGCATTTGAGGGGGATGCCGATCCGCTGCCAGCCCTTGGGCGAGGGCTGCGACAGTTCTGGCAACGGCACCGCTGCGCCGCACCCGACTCCGCAGCCGACCAGCGCCCGCACGGGTGCCGAGGACGGCTGCTCAACGCGAATCGTCAGGACCAGCATCACGTCGCCATTCGTCTCACGCGACAGATCGACAGGCATCTGGGTGGTCAGCTCGACGATTTGCGCGGCACCGCCCGCCATCGCGACGCGACGGGCATCCTCCTGGCGTAGATGATCGACTGCCGTCACCTGCACGCGACTATCCGGCGCGACGGTCGGCACCTGGGTGACGCGGGTGCTGTTGCCCGTCGCGTCGCTGATCTGGAACGACCAGGACGGCGACGGTCGGCCAGCGTCGAAGAAGACGCCGACGGCGCCGGTTTCGGCCACGCCGGAGGCCTCGGGCAGCGGCCGCCACGTCGCTGCCGGCGCCGGGCCGAAGCCGCGCCGAAACAGGACGGGTCCGTCGGCCTGTGCGGTAAGCGGCCAGTCCGCCGGAAGCCGACCGGTAAAGGGTGTGCGCCCGAACAGGCCATCGGCGACCCCCGCGCCTTCGGAACCGGGGAGCCACGCGACGACCAGTGCGTCCGCCAGGTTGAGTTCGGGATTGATGAACAGCGGTCGTCCGGTGAGCATCACCGCGACGATTGGAATGCCCGCCGACTTCAGCCGGCGCATCACCTCGACATGGCCGCGCAGCTCGGGCCGAAGCTGTAGTGCCTTCAGGTCGCCCTGGAACTCGGCATAAGGCGTCTCGCCGAACACGACCACCGCCACATCGGGCTTGGGGCCCTGCCAGCGGCCATCCAGGGCAAGCGCCGCAGTGCCGCCACCCTGCCGGGCGGCATCCGCGATCGCCGACCAGATCGATGTCGCGCCGGGAAAGTGGGCGTTGGTCAGCCCGGTGCCCTGCCACGACAGCGTCCAGCCGCCGGACTGGCGAGCGATATCGTCCGCAGCCTCGCCAACCACCAGGATGCGGCCACCGGGGCGAAGCGGCAGCACGGCGTCCCGGCGTTTGAGCAGGACGAGCGATTTGGCGACGGCCTCGCGCGCCAGGGCACGGTGATCGGGCGCGCCCAGCAGCTCGAAGCGCCCGGAGAACGCCCGTTCGGATGGCTTGGGCGCGTCAAGCAGCCCGATCCAGGCCTTGACCCGCAGGACGCGGCGCACCGCTTCGTCCAGCTGCGCGATCGGCACGGTGCCGTCTTTCGCCTGGGCAAGCAGCGAGTCGTACAGCGCGCGCCAGGTATCGGGCGCCATGTACATGTCGACCCCGGCGTTGATCGCGCGTGGGCAGCTTGCATTAGTGCAGCCGGCGATCTGACCGTGCGCATTCCAGTCGGTCACGACGAAGCCGTCGAAATTCATGCGCTTCTTCAGCACGTCGGTCACAAGCCCCTTGTGGCCGGCGATCTTGGTACCCTGCCAGCTGGAGAAGCTCGTCATGATCGTGCCGACGCCGGCGGAGATCGCCTGCTGATACGGCGCACCGTGGACGCGGCGCAGATCGTCTTCGGAAATCGCCGCGTCGCCCTGGTCGCGGCCCTCGGTGGTGCCGCCATCGGCGATGAAATGCTTGGTGCTGGCCAGGACGTGCGGCCCGTCGAGCAGCGGGGTGTCGCCCGGTTCGCCCTGAAGCCCCCGGACCATCCGGTCGGCATAGAGGCTGACCAGCGCGGGGTCGGACGAATAGCCCTCATAGGCGCGGCCCCAGCGGTAATCCTGTGGCACGGTCAGTGTCGGTGCGAAGGTCCATTCCTGTCCGGTGGTGCGGATCTCGATCGCGGTGGCGCGACCGATCCGCTCGATCAGATCGGGATCATTCGCGGCGCCAAGCCCGATATTGTGCGGGAACAGCGTGGCACCAACGATGTTGCTGTGCCCGTGAACCGCGTCGGTACCCCACAGCACGGGAACGCCCGTCCGCCCGCCCGTCCGATCGACCGATGCCGTCCACATCTCGTCGGCGAGTTCGAGCCACTTCGCCGGCGGTGCCAGATCGTCGCCGCCGGGCCCGCTGTTGCCGCCGTTCAGGATCGAGCCGAGATGATAGCGCCGCACCTCTTCGGGCGTGACGCTGGCGATGTCGGCCTGGATGACTTGCCCGACCTTCTCCTCCAGCGTCATGCGATCGATCAGGTCGGCGATCCGTTGCTCCACGGCAGGGTCGCGCGGACGGGGCCAGGTCGGCGCCGGCCATTTTTCGGGCTGCACGGCTGGCTCCTGCTGCGCGGCGACCGGTACGGCCGGCAAACTCGCCAGAACAGCCAGCCCCATCGCGCAAAATGACAGTGCCGATCGGCGCATTCCATTCTCCCAGCTTTTTCTGCTCTAAGCTTGCGAGCTGTAATGACAGCGTTGACAATGCGATGTCAACGTAGGACAAAAGGCGCGTTGATTTGGCGTGGACCCCGGCAGCGCACGACCGGGGCTGGCTTGGGAGGAGGATATATGAGGGGCTTTTCATTCAAAGCGCGGCTGAACATCGTATCGGCTACATGGATCCTCGCGGTCGCGTGCAGCGTGCCCGCACATGCGCAGGATACGAATGCGGCGGTGCCGCAGGATACGGCACCAGCGCAGGAAGAGCCCGCGTCGCAGGACGATGCCGCGACGCAGGACATCATCGTCACCGGATTCCGCGAGTCGCTTGCAAGTGCGTTGAACGCCAAGCGCAACTCCAACCTGATCATCGAATCGGTCACGGCGGAGGACATCGGCAAGTTTCCCGACCAGAACATTACCGAGTCGCTCCAGCGGCTGCCCGGCATTCAGATCGACCGGGAAAACGGACAGGGTACCCGGGTACGGATTCGCGGCCTGGACCAGAACGTCACCGTGTTGAACGGCGAATTGTTCGTCACCGGCCTCGAAGCCTTCAAGGTCGGCGAGGGTAACTTTACCCGGAACGACAGCCTCGAAGGCGTGCCGTCCGAGCTGATCGGCGGGGTGGACGTCTATAAATCGCCCAACGCGTCGCTGCTTGAGGGCGGCCTCGGCGGCATCATCGACCTCAAAACTCGCGGCGCGCTCGACCTGAAGCCGGGCCTGACGCTGGGCGGCAACGCGCGCGTCAACAAGGGCAGCGAGATCAGCGGCTGGAAGCCCACCGGCGCATTGGTGGTGGGCTACAACTTTGACGATCGTTTCGGCATCATCGCGTCGCTGAGCTATGACCGGGTCAACCAGCACAATAATGTGCTCGGCGGCGAAAATCGCGGCAACTGGGCGTTCGCCAATCGAGTCGATTCGGCCACCGTGCCGAACTATTACGCCCCCGAATATCGCTATGTCACCGACCGCGACATTCGCCGGGAGCGGTGGGGCGGATCGCTCGGCGTCACCTGGCGGCCGACCGACGAGCTGGAACTCGCCGGCCAGTTCTTCCACTCGGACTACAAGGTCGACACGCGAGAAGCGTCGCTCAAATTCCCGTTCGCGCAGGGCGAGGCGCGCGGCCTCCAGGGCGGGTTCTCGATCGACGACGACGGCGTCCTCCAACAGGGCACGATGCGCGCCCAGTCGGCCGAAGCGATCTCGTTCGTCGATGTTTCGAACACCACGTCGGACAATGCACAGTTCACCGTCAAGTTCGACAACAAGCGCAATTTCCGGCTGAACGTCGCCGCGACTTACTCACAGGGTGACCTGACACGCAACGTCGCGAACAATGACGTGCGCTACACCGCCTATGCCGTGCCGACCGCGAACCCATCCAGCCCGACCGGCTTTTCACACCAGCCCGCAAACCCCGCAGCGCCCGCCACCTTCGATTTCACCTATGACAACCGCGATGGGAAGTTTCCATCGTTCGGGATCGCATCGGGCAGTCCGCAGGACCTGTTCACCAACCCCGCCTATGGGTACTTCAAGTCGCACTGGGCCTTTGGCGATCGGTCGGAGATCGACGGGCAGTCATTCCGCGCCGATATGGCCTGGGACATCGATGACAGCGACACCAATGCCATCACCGTCAGCGCCGGGTTCCGGTATGGGCGGCGCAACATCGATTTCACCTCGGGTCGCTATCTCGCCGACATCAGCGGCATGGGTGAGCCCGACGGTTCGCAGCTCGGGTACAACTGGACGCCCTATACCTACTTCCTCGACGGTGCGATCGGCTTCAAGGCTTGCGAAATCCCGGTTGCGCAGCAGAACCCGCAGCAGCGCGGCTGCGACAACCGGTTCGGCAACTCGCCGCCAGTCATGACGCCGTTCCAGACGTTCACCGACGCGCCCGATCGGGTGGAGCTCATCAAGAATTTCGCCGGCGGCGGCGTGGTCCAGGGCGATCAGGTGCTCGTCCAGAACCGCGCCCAGATGACGGACGCGCTCGCCTGGATCCAGGGGCTTTTCCCTGACAAGCCGTTCGCGTTCTTTGAGGATCCGATCCAGAGCTTCTTCGTGCGTGAGGAAACGCGGTCCGGCTATGTAATGGCTGATATCGGCAGCGAAGACGATCCCTACCATGTCAATGTCGGCGTCCGCATCGTCGACACCAAGCTCAGGGTTGATCAGAACCAGGGCGTCGCCGACCCGGTCTATTTCGGGACGGATAGCTGGAACGGCGTGGTCCGCGATTTCGAGACAACCACCTTCGACCGCAGCTACACCGATTTCCTCCCCAGCCTGAACGTCGTGGCGAGTATCGACGACCGGCAGAAGGTGCGCTTCTCGGCGGCCCGGGTCGTCGCGCGCCAGGACCTGTTCAGCCTTGGCCGCGGCTTCGCGACCGACTTCACGCGCGATCCGCAGACCAATCTGTTCACCTTCACCAGCGGGAGCCGCGGCAATCCTGAGCTGGAGCCATATCGGGCCTATCAGTTCGACGCCGCCTATGAGTATTATTTCGGCCGCCAGGGCCTGTTGTCCATTGCCGGGTTCTGGAAGGAAGTCGATTCCTTCATTGTCACTCAGACGGTCCCCACATTCGTCAGCGATCAGGCCGGCGGCCGACTGGGCCCGGTTGCGCAACCGGTGAACGGCACGGGCGGGCAGGTGCGCGGGTTCGAGGTCGCGGCGCAATATGCCTTCCCGTTCGGGCTCGGCTTCACCGCCAACTACACCTTCTCCGACACCTCGACCGACGGGTTCAACGACTTTGATGAAGGGTTGCCCCTGCCTGGCGTGTCGCGCCACTCCGCCAACGGCCAGATTTATTACGAGAATTACGGCTTTGCGGCGCGCGCGTCCTATTCCTGGCGATCCGAAGCCTATTTGGGCAATTTCGGCTTCTCCGACGGCGGAACGACGCGGACGCTAGGAATCTATCAGCGCCCTTACGGTCAGCTCGACGGGCAAATCAGCTATCAGGTGACCCCGATGTTCAACGTGTTCATGGAAGGCATCAACCTCACCAAGTCTGATCAGTCCGCGTTTCTCCAGTTCCGGGAATTGCCGCTTCGCTTCGAATCCGGCTCCAGGCGCATCTACGCAGGTGTACGCTTCAACTTCTGACCGTCCGCGCGGACGGCGAGTCGCACGCCGGCGGCTCGCCCGATGCGTGGCGAAGATAGCGGAAGGGCTGGGACATGAGGGACGGGCAGGCGCTGCGATCGGTCGTCATCCTGGGGGGCGGGACCGCTGGCTGGTCCGCCGCCGCATTGCTCGCCAAGCGCCTGGAAGGCAGCGGGACGACGATCACCCTCGTCGAATCGTCGAGCATCCCGACGGTCGGCGTCGGGGAGGCGACGATCCCGCCGATCTTCGAGTTCCTTCGCTTCTGCGGCATCGACGAGGTGGAGTTCATCCGCCGCACCGGCGCGACGATGAAGCTGGGCATCCGCTTCTGCGACTGGGTTGAGCTGGGTCACGCCTATTGGCATCCGTTCGGCACCTTCGGGCTGACGGTCAACGAGCGGCCGTTCCACCATCTGTGGTGGCGCAACGTCGCCGACGGCGGCACGGAGGAACTGGCTGATGTTTGTCCCGCCATCGCACTGGCGGAAGCGGGCAAGTTCGCGTTCCCGCCGCCGGATGGCGCCTTCCCGGGCGGCGGGCTCGCCTATGCGCTGCATTTCGACGCGGGACTGGTGGCGGCCTATCTGCGTGAAGTGGCGGAGCGTGGCGGCGTCGTGCGGCTTGACCGGCGCGTGATGGGCGGCGAGCGCGACGGCGCCCGCCACGGCGGCGAGGGGATCGCGGCGCTAGTGCTGGAGGGCGGCGAGCGGCTGGAAGCCGACCTCTTCATCGACTGCTCGGGCTTTCGCGGCATGTTGATCGAAGAAACGCTGGCGGCGGGCTATCATGACTGGCGTCACTGGCTGCCGTGCGATCGCGCCGTCGCCGCACCCAGCCGCCACCGCGTCGGGCGCCCGCCTTATACCACGGCCACTGCGTGCACGGCCGGGTGGCAGTGGCGCATTCCGCTGCAACACCGCGTCGGCAACGGCTATGTCTATGCAAGCGAGCACCTGTCCGACGAGGATGCTGCAGCGGCCCTGCTTGCCCGGATCGAGGGACCGGCCGAGGCTGATCCGCGTTTCCTGCGGTTCGTCGCAGGTCACCGGCGGCGCGCGTGGGTGGGTAACTGCGTCGCCATCGGGCTGTCCGCCGGGTTTCTTGAGCCGCTCGAGTCCACCAGCATCCACCTGATCCATACCGGCCTGTACCGCCTGCTGGATTACTGGCCCGACCGGACGATGGCACCACCGCTCGCCCGCGCCTATAACCGTGAGGTCGACGTGGAATATGCGCATATCCGCGACTTTCTGCTGCTGCATTACGTGCCCAATCGGCGGTTCGGCGAGCCGTTCTGGGACCGGATGCGCACGCTGACCCTGCCGGACAGCCTTGCCGAGAAAATCGATCTGTTCACGGCGAGCGGCCGGATCGTGTCGCGTCGTCGCGAGCTGTTCGCCGACATCAGCTGGTGGTTCGTCGCGGTCGGCATGGGATTGCGGCCGGACGCGCACGATCCTTTTGTCGACATCCCCGACAACGCCGAGATCCGCGCATTGATGCGCCAGCTCGGCACGGCGATGCGAACCTATGCAAACGCAGCGCCGACACATGACGCGCTGCTCGATCGCCTGCTCAACCCGGCGGAGACGCGCCGGCCCAATTTCGTCCAGCGCCAGGCAATGGGCGCGCGTTAAGCCTGCCCGTTCGCTGGCGGTGGCGGCCCCACGGAATCGCGGACGAGAAGCTCGAAGCGGTGCGCGGTCAAAGTCTGGGACGGTTCACCGCTCAACTGCCGGATGAGCACGTCGACTGCGCTGACCGCCATGTCATAGACCGGCTGGCGGATCGTGGTGAGCCGCGGCCAGGCGACGCGCGAAACCTCCGAATCGTCGAAGCCGACAATGGACAGCTGTTCGGGCAGCGCCAGGCCGAGTTCGCGCGCCGCCATCAGCGCGCCGACTGCCATCTCGTCATTCTGCACCAGGATCGCGGTTGGCCGGTCGGCGCGGGCGAGCAAGCGCTGCGCCGCCTCATATCCGGATTCGAAGGTGTAGAAGCCCTGTTCGACCCAGTCGGTCCGAAGCTCGATCCCCGCCCCCGCCATTGCCTGCGTATAGCCCAGCGTGCGTGCCATGCTGGACGGGTGGGCGGGATTGCCCTTGATGATGCCGATCCGCCGATGGCCGTGCCCGATCACATGCTCGGCGATGGTCCGCGCCGCCTCGACATCGTCCAGCACGATGCTCGGCCCCCGCTCCAGCATTGTGGTGGACGCGATGCGGGCATAGGGCAGCTGGACTGCATCCAGCGCGTCCAGGACGGTCGGGTGGTCGGAAGCGGGCGGCGCCAGGATCACGCCGTCGAGTGCAGCTGCGCGCAGCAGGGGAACGACTTCGTCCGCATGCTCGCGCACCGACCGAATCGGCAGAGACACCAGATGATACCGCTCATCCTTCAGCCGATCGAGCGCACCCAGTTGAAGCTCGACCGAATAGCTCGGACTGGGATTTTCATAAACCAGGCCGAGCAGATACGACCGACGGCGCACCAGCGCCTGCGCAAGGGCATTGGGATGGTAGTTCAGGCTTCGCGCCGCTTCGCGCACGCGGTCGCGCAAGTCGGGGCTGACGTTGGGTTCGCCATTGAGGACGCGGGACACGGACTTCGCCGATACCCCCACGGCGCGCGCTACGTCGACGATCGTTGTCCTTCGTTGTCGGTCAGCCATGTTTAAGGTCATTCAACGCTGCGGCTTGATCGTCAACGGAGAACCGCAACTCTGCTGGCAGCTCTGTCAGACGAATGAGGCAGGGCCTGGGGCGCGGTGATAGCACGGAGGGATGAGCCGCAAATCTCGAGCCCTGCCGCCTAGCCCGCAATCACCACCGACGGCCTGCGCTCCTACGGGGCAGCGATGGACGAGCTCGGTAATCGATAAGCAGCACATTGGCCGTCACGCGAATAATCGCGTGGAGGAGCGCCGCTCAGCCGCCCTGGCTGAGTGGCAGATCATCGCAAGCTAAGCCGCCGCGCCCAAAGCCACAGCTCCTTCCGGTGGAGACGAGTGCGCATTAGACTGACAGCACCTTCGCCTATTGTGCGGCAACCCAATCTAGCATCGCCGGATAGAGGTCTTCGATTGTCTGGCCGGGCTTGCGCGCCGCGTACAGTCGCAGAAGCTCGGCATCGAATGCCGCGAAGCGGAGGAAACCGCGACCATTCTGCATGTTGTCGACGACAGCGGCGTGCGAGATGGCGAAATCCTGGTCTGTCATCAGATCGCGGTAGTAGAGACTGACCAGCGCCCAGTTCATGTATTCATCGAACAGCGCCTCAGCCCCCGGATAATTGCCCGGAGCCTTGGTATCGTCAGCCCAGGCGGGCCGATCGGTGAGAGCCTTGGCGATCTGATCCCGATATTTCTCGGCCACCGGATTGATGAAGCCGTGGTTCATTTCGGTGAACAGGATCGCCGAACGCTCGATCGCGGCGCCCTGGGGCGTAAGGCCACGATTGGCACCGTAGGGATAGTTCACATGCGGCTGCAGCTCGCGATAGCCATTCGCCTCCAGCGTGGTGAGCGACTGGTTATAGGCGACCAGCGGCGAGAACACGATCTTCACCCCGTCATAGGGCTTCACCGAGGGAAAGCGCTCGCCCAGCCAGCTGCTGATCCGCGCGACCTGCGCCTCATCATCGAAGAACCGGATCTGCTTTTTGTAGAGATCCTGATGCTCGCGATAGAAGGCGCGGAAGCTGCTGACATTTGCGAAGTCCTGAAGGTCTTCGAGATAGGGCAGTACCGCGTTGTCGAGCGATCCGGCAAAGCCGGTGCGGTCATACACCGGACTGCGCACGATGCGCCCCTCGGCGTCGAAGACGAAGGCATAGCCGTTCATCTTGAAGGAGAAATAGTCCATCCGGTCCTGACGCAGCATGGCGTCCACCCGCTTGATGAGCGGATGATCGACGAAGGGGGCGAAATGAGTCTGGACCGCCGCATAATAGGAGCTGTCGTGATAGACCATGTCGCGATCCCCCTGCCCAAAGGGCGAGATTGCGATGGCGATGTTCACCAGTTCATAGACTTCGGGCACTTCGACGACGGTCTTTCCGCGATACGCCGCCTGGTAGGCGGCATCGAATACGGCCGGCGGCGTGTTGCGCTGAGCGCGGATGACGGTAGCGATCCGCGCGCCCTTGAACGCAATCTCGAGCGGTCGGGACTGGTTGGGGATGAAATCGGCACAGGCGCGCTGTGTTTCGTTGAGGAAACAAATGGTCGAAGGCTCCGCCTTCTCGACCGGCAGCGCGATATCGCGCGGATAACTGTTCGGATCGAGCTGCCAATTGCCGAGCAGATTGCCGTCGATCTCGATACCGACCTCGGCGGTTGTCGCCTCGAGACGCATAACCTGGGGTTCCTGCGCCATGGCCGGCGAGGGAAGCATCGCTGCAAGCAGCATGGCGCGGCGCAAGGGGGCAGTGATTGGCATCGGAAACCTCGTCTGTAAGGCGCTGCCAGCCGGCGGTGCGGGACGCCCTGCGCGCGCCGACTGGCAGTAACTAGCGATATTTGAAGATCAATGACAGGATCGCGTCACGCATCCTTGATGGTGAAGCGCGTCTCGACATTGCCCGATGTGGCGTTGGTGTAAGCGCAGATTCGCTTGGCTTCGGCGATTACCGCGTCGCGATCCGTGCCGGAAAGGCCTGGAACACTGACATCAAAGTCGGCGCGCAGGCCATAGCGGCCATCCTCGCGCACGAACAGCGTGACGGCGGTGTCGATGCTCACCTCGCCGGCATCGAGCTTCATCTGCCCGGCGGCGAAGCGGATGGCGCTGGCGAAGCAGGCCGAAAAGCCCGCGGCAAAAAGCTGTTCGGGATTGGTGCCCGCGCCATTGCCGCCCAATTCCTTGGGGAACGCCAGCTTGACGTCGAGATTGCCGTCGGCGGAGCGTGCCGCGCCGTCGCGGCCGTGGGTGATGCTGACTTGGGCGACGTAGAGATCTTTCACGGGGGTTCTCCTTGGGGGCGCTCCCTCGGGGACAGTCGGCACGTGCGGGAGCGGACGCGCACCGAAATGGAAAAAGGGCGAGCGGACCTCAGGCTGGCGGTCGTTTGCCGCCCGGAGCGCGGCCTGCGGCCTGATAGGAGACCATCCAGCCGGGGTATTCGCCCGGCAGCTGCGATGCCTGATCGAGCGCCGCGATATCTTCTGCGGTCAAAGCGCGCGCGAGTTCGACCGCGCCCAGATTGTCACCCAGCTGTGGGAGCTGCTTGGCACCGATGATGACGCTGGTGACGGCAGGGCGCGTGAGCAACCACGCGAGCGCAGCCTGCGCGATGCTGGCTCCGTGCGCCGCCGCGATCGGGCGGGCGGCAGCGATCACCGCGGCAGCGCGGGTGCGATCGACCGGCGGAAAGTCGAAAGCCGTGCGCCGCGCATCCGCCGGGCCTGTTTCGGGCGCGAGCGGATCGAACTTGCCTGACAGCAGCCCGCCCGCGAGCGGACTCCATACCAGGATGCCGAGCCCGGCAGCCTCGGCCTGTGGCAGCACCTCGCGCTCGGCATCGCGGCCGGCCAGCGAATAATAGACCTGATTGGCGGCAAGCGCCGGTGCATGGGTGCGCGCGGCAATGCCGATCAGGCGCTCGGCCTGCCAGCCGGGATGATTGCACAGGCCGATATGGCGCACCTTGCCCGACCGGACCAGCGCCGCCAGCCCGTCGACAATTTCCTCGGGCGGGGTGACCGGATCGACCCCGTGCAGCTGGAACAGATCGATGTGATCGACCTGCAACCGCCTGAGGCTCTGATCCACGCTCCACATCAGATGGCGGCGGGTGGAGCCCCCGGCATTGGGGCCGGGGCCGACCCGCTCATAGGCCTTGGTCGCAAGGATCAGCTCGTCGCGCGGCAGGCCAAGCTGACGGATCGCCTGGCCCAGAATTTCCTCCGAGCGGCCATGGGCATAGACATCGGCGGTATCGATCAGATTGATCCCCGCATCGAACGCATCGCGCAGAATGGGCATGGCGGCCGCGACATTGAGCTCCCCCATGGAGCGCCAGAAATCCCCGCCACCAAAGGTCATCGTCCCAAGCGCAAGCTCGGAGACATAAAGGCCGGTGCGACCAAGCAAACGGTAACGCATGTTCATCATCCTCAGCGTTGATGCGATTCAGCGTCAGATCAGCCGGTGGCCGCCATCGACATGGACGATCTCGCCGGTGACCGAGCAGTTGTTCATCAGGAACAGCACCGCACCGGCGACATCGGCCGCGGCGGCGATATGGCCCACCGGCAGCGTGGCGGCGACATCGGCAAAGGCGGCGTGGCGATCCTCGCCCAACAGGCCTTCCCACATCGGCGTGTCGGTCCAGCCGGGGGCGACCGCATTTACCCGCACAGGGGCTAGATCAAGGGCCAATGCGCGGGCGCTCTGCTCGGCAGCGGCTGTACCGACATTGGTGATCCACGCGCCCTTGGCCGGACGGTCGGTAGACACGCCGCCCGTCAGGGTGATCGAGCCACCAGCCGGAATCTTGCCCTCGGTCGCCGCGACGAGATGCGCGATGCCAAAGATGCGCGGCTCGATCGCGGCTCGATAGGCGGCGACGTCACCGCTTGCAGGGCCGCCGACAAAGGTGCCGGCCGAATGATAGACGTGATCGACCGTGTCGAAGCGCGCGAACAGGGCGCGGACCGAGGCGGCGTCCGCGGCGTCGACAACGGCGGTTTCGAGTCCGGGTATGGCTGCGGCGGCGGCCGCAAGCGCCGCTTCCCCCCGCGGGCCGCAATGGTGACGCGCGCACCGCGCGCCAGTGCCTGACGGGCGACTTCCAGCCCGATGCCCTTGCTGCCGCCGATCACGACGACGTTCTGCCCGTGCATGATGATTTCCTTCGCAAGCGAGGCGGCCCATCGCCGCCTCGCCCATCTAGGTATTCAGGATCGATCGATCAATATATAAAATGAACGATCGATCATTTTTCGAATGCGAAGGGCTCCAGCGCTGCCTTTGCAACATGCTTGATGGTGGACGCATCCGCCCCGGCGCGCCCCAGGGTCATGATGCTCACGACCGCGCCGACCAGAGCATCAGCGCGCAGATCGAGGTCGGTTTCCGGCGGCAGATCATCCGCCGTCGCGGCGATCATCAGATTACGGACGAAAAAGTCGCGGATCTCGCGCATCCGCCCTCGAGCTAGCGCCTGTGTGGCTGCGGAATGGACCTCGCGTTCGGCCACGGTGTTGATGATCAGGCAGCCCGCGCGGTCGGAATCGTCCGAGGCGAGCTTGGCCTGGAGCGTGATCCAGGCGCGAATCGCCGCCAGACCCTCGGTGTCCGTCGGAAGGGTGGTCCGGAAGAAGCTCGCGTAATGTTCGAACACCTGCTGGAACAGGCCTTCCTTGTCACGAAACGCGGCGTAAATGCTGCCCGGCTTGAGGCCCGTAGCGGCGTAGATGTCGGACATCGAGGTTGCCGCATATCCCTTGCGCCAGAAAACGCGCATCGCCTGATCGAGCGCAGCGGTGAGATCAAATTCGCGGGTTCTTGCCATCTAGGGATTATGTTTATGTTTCGATCAAGAATCAAGGCCTGGCGCTCGAGGCAGATCCGCCCCAAGGCTGCTCGTGCGGCGCGACCTACGAGAGCTGAATGCGTCTAGACGGTCGAGTCAATCGCATTGCCTAGGAGGCTCAACAGCACGCCAGTTCAAGAGCGGCGCGCTTCAAACACAATAATGTCCGCCGTACGCAGACAGCTTTTCACGACCCTGGAGTCATCGAAAAATCATCCGAAGCTTTCTGGCGATCCCTGTCGATAATCAAGAATTGTCGGCTCTTGGCGCAACCCGCCGTCGTCGAAGTTGCTATTGGACAGCCAGAATGTCCCAAACCCCGTCCCCTTGGTGAAAGGCAACTATATCCGCTTCCAGGCAGTGAGCGGGCGAGCCGCAATGACCGAGATGAGGGCGCATTGCCGCCTCTCAGCCTTGGATCGACACAAACGGCGGCTCTTGACCCTAAAATGCGGTTCGCAACGATCTTGCTCGCTTCCAGAAGCTGTCACCGCCCGGTCGATACCGCACATGATTGGGGTGGCCGATAGCGGAGCTCCGGATGACTGCTGATCATGTCTTCGTAGAGGATGGCCATGCGATCAATGTACCAGAGCTTTCCGACCGTAATCACGGCTATGCCGAAAACCGTTGGCCAGAGATCGAGCGTGACGAGACCCCAAACCACGAAGGGAAACCCCATCAGAGATGCGATATTGAGCCCATTTGGCATGACCTTGTGGCGGTTCGGTACCGCGACACGATGCCTGTTTGACCATAACCGTTCGCCGAAAACGCCCTTGGCGATCCAATAGCGATCGTCACGAACGGGACCGAATGCGCGTGGGTTCAGCCATATCCAAAGCAGCGCCAGAAGAGTGGGCGCAAGCGACCACCAGCCCAACCAGACGCGACTCCAGATGGCGAGCACGAGCAGCGGTAGGCAGGTCGTGAACCGGGTCCACCCGCTCCACGGATTGGCGTGGCGAGCCCAGCCCACTTCATCTAACCCGAAGGCGCGAGCAACACGGCTTTCGGCGGTCATGAATGTGCCTCACGTCTAGTCAGGCCTTGAGATACCGCGTCGATCAGCGTCGCTGCGGCGGCTTGAAACCGCTGCGGCGAGTCAAACCGGTCGCGATGCACTGCCAGCAGCGAAACCGACCGAACCACATCGATCAAGGTTTCAATAGAATGCGGGCAAATCTCTCGGCTATTTATACGCTCTGCAAAGAAAGTAGCGAGCGGCGTTCCATCCATGCTGCCTTTTGCTGAAGGTCGTCAGGACGCACACGCTTCGCGATTGCCGCCAGCGAGTGCGGTTCAGAGGCCGATGTTTTGTTGATGATCGCGATCTCCACCATGGCGAACATGTAAGTCGCAACAGCACATACATAGAGCAAATGCCGCTCAGCAAGGCGGCATGGTGCCACAAAGAGCATTGAAATCACTCAGAAATATGCTTCACGCGGCACGCTGGCCGACGGGGTAGCACGGCGAAAACCAAGCTGTATCAAGAGCTTGGGAGGCGGAAGTGCCCTGGCATTTATCTTGCCCTCATAAATCTCTCCCCTTTCCCTTCCCGGCCAACTCCTCGTTTCCTTTCCGATGGCGCGCTTGGACGGCAGGGAAAGCGATATCCTACGAGAATGGTTTTCGTGGCACTGGACTTTGCCAGAAGCGGTGCGCCTCGCTACTCTCCACGACACGGAGGGGGCGCATCTGACTGATTCTGGGTTGTTCATTTCCGGTGCGCTGTTCACCACCGATTATCTCGTCGAAGCGATCACGGCTACCGCTGCGTATCGCGCCGTCGACGTGGCCGGATTGCGCGCGCGGTTCAATGAGATCGCCGCGGCGTTTCCGCAGAACCAGCGCACGAACGAAAGCCAGACCGAGGACGATTTCATCTGGCCGGTGCTGGCAGCGCTGGGCTGGTCGGAATCACTTCGTCAGCAGAATCTGACTGTCACGGGGCGCGATGACGTGCCCGATGGTTTGCTGTTCGCCGACGCCGCGGCAAAGGCGGCGGCCAACGCGCTCAGCGACCAATGGCGGCGCTATGCGCACGGCCTCGCGGTCGTCGAAAGCAAGCGTTGGGCGCGCCCGCTCGACCGTGCATCCGGCCGCGATGAAACCACCGCGCCATCAACCCAGATGCTGCGCTATCTGCGCCGGATTGACGACCTGACGGGCGGCGCGCTGCGCTGGGGCATCCTCACCAACGGCACGCGCTGGCGGCTTTACTGGGCGGGCGCGCGGTCGATTTCGGAAGAATTTCTGGAAATCGATCTGGGTCGCGTGCTTGGGCTGGGCGGCGACGATCTGTTCGCCGATGCAGCGACGCGCGACCATTGGCTGCGTGTTTTCGCGGTCATGTTCGGGCGCGAGGCGTTCCTGCGCGACGGCGCAGACCAACGCTCGTTCCACGACCGCGCTCGTGCCGAAGCAGCCTTTTACGAAGAGCGCGTCGCCGCCAGCCTGTCCAAGCTGGTGTTCGATATCGTTTTCCCCAGCCTTGCCACCGCGATCGCGGACAGCGCGCCGGATGCGCCACTGGGCGACGTGCGCGATGCCGCGCTGGTGCTGCTCTATCGGCTGCTGTTCCTGCTTTATGCCGAGGATCGCGACCTGCTGCCGGTCAATGACCCGCGCTACGACGATTATGCGCTCCGCCCGCTGCGGCTGGATGTCGGTCGGCGGATCACCAGTGGTGATGCGTTTTCGTCGTCCGCCGCGCGCATCTGGAGCCACGTCGCCGATCTGTCGCGGATCATCGACCAGGGCGACGGATCGGTCGGCATCCCGCCCTACAATGGCGGGCTGTTTGCGACTGCCGGTACGCCGTTGCTCAGCGCCGCGCGCGTGCCCGACAGCGTCATGGCCCCGGCACTCGATGCGCTGTCCTACGAGCGCTCGTCGGGCGAGCGGCGCTATATCAACTACCGCGATCTGTCGGTTCAACAGCTCGGGTCAATCTACGAACGGCTGCTCGAGTTCGAGCTGATCCGCGACGAGAATGGCGTGCTCACCGTCCGGCCGAACCTGTTCGCACGCAAGAACAGCGGCAGCTATTACACGCCCGACGAACTCGTCGGCCTGATCCTCGACGAAACGCTCGAACCGCTCATCACCGAACGTCTGGATGCGTTCCGTACAGCGCTAGGCAAGCTCGATCCCAAGGATGCCGAAGACTATCAGCGGCGTACCTTGCGCGATGCCGACCCGGCCAATGCCATCCTGTCGCTGCGGGTGTGCGACCCTGCGATGGGCTCGGGCCATTTCCTCGTCAGCCTGGTCGATACGCTGGCGGATCATGTGCTCGACGCGATGGCCGAAGTCGCGGTGCTTGGCACCGATCTGCACTACACCTCTCCGCTTGCCGACAAGATCGAGGACATTCGCGCCACGATTCAGCGCAATGCGCGCGCGGCGAATTGGACGATCGATCCCGAACAGCTCGACGATCGCCACATCGTCCGCCGCATGGTGCTGAAGCGCTGCGTTTACGGCGTCGACAAGAACCCGATGGCGGTCGAGCTCGCCAAGGTCGCGCTGTGGCTGCACACCTTCACGGTTGGCGCGCCGCTGTCGTTCATCGATCATCACCTGCGCAGCGGCGACAGCCTGTTCGGGCTGTGGGTGCGCGACGCGATCGACAAGGCGGGTGAGGGCGGCGAGCTGTTCTACATCGACGCGCTGCGCAATGCCCAGCGATCGGCGGAAGCCATGAAGACGATCGAGGCGCTGACCGATGTCGAGATCGCCGAGGCGCATCGTTCGGCGGCGATGTATGATGATGTCGAGCTGATGACCGGCGAGCTCGACGGGTTCGTCAGCTTCATCCACGCGCTCGACTGGCTCAACTTGCCGCGTGATCAGCGGCCGCTGGTGCGGCTGTGGCTCGACGGGCGCTTCGGCGACCCGATGCCGATCGCGCGCGGACGCAAGGCCCCGGCAGAGGGCAGCGCGAAGCCGGAGGAAGTCGCCGCCTTCACCGCGATCTGGGAACGTGCCCGCGCGCTGATCGGCGAAGAGCGCTTCCTCAACTGGCAGATCGCGTTTCCCGGCGTGTGGGACAATTGGGCGAGCAAGGGCCGTGAAGGCGGGTTCGATGCTGTCGTCGGCAATCCGCCCTGGGACCGGATCAAGCTGCAACAGGTCGAATGGTTTGCGGCGCGGCGGCCTGAGATCGCGCTGGCGCAGCGCGCATCGGACCGGGCGCGGATGATCGCCAGGCTGAAGACCGATGGCGATCCGCTCTGGGATGATTTCAGCCACGCCGAACAGCGCGCAATCGACACAGCGCGGATGGCCCGCAAGTCCGGGCATTATCCGCTGCTGTCGGGTGGCGACACCAATTTGAATTCGCTGTTCGTCGAACGCGGCCATGCGCTGGTGAAGCCCGGCGGCATGGTCGGCCTGCTGATCCCGTCGGGCATCGCCTCCGATCAAAGCTCGGCTCCATTCTTCCGCAAGGTGACCGGCGACAAGCAGGTCCATCGGGTCATCGACTTCTTCAACAAGCGATATGACGGCAGCCTGTTTTTCCCCGATGTCTATTATCGATTCAAATTCTGCGCCTACATCGCGGGCGGCGTCGATCGCCATTTCGACGGCGCATCCTACGGCTTCTTCATCCGCGACCTCGCCGAAATCGCCGACCCCGATCGCGTCTTTCCGATCACCGCTGAAGAAATCGCGCGCATAAATCCAAACAGCGGCACAGCCCCGATCTTCCGATCGCGCCGGGACAAGGAAATTACGTCGGGCATCTACGCGCGCCTGCCGGTGTGGGCGGATCGTTCCGATGGCGATAGTCACCCGCTATGGCCGCTGCGCTATGTCCGAATGCTCGACATGGCTAACGACAGCGGGAAGTTTCGTACGCGCGCTGAACTGGAAGGCGATGAAAGCGCCTGGCCGGTGGGCGGCAATCGGTTCGAGTCAGCCGATGGGAAATGGGTGCCGCTCTATGAAGGCAAGATGGTTCAGGCCTTCGATCATCGCGCATCGGATATTGTGCTGGCTGAGGCCAATGTATTCCGGTCGGGACAGGGCGCTGACCTGACGGAAGATGATCACCGCGATCCGGCCCGTCAGCCGACGCCACGCTATTGGGTAAAGGCCAGCGATACCGGCTGGGATACCCCGACCGATTGGTGCCTGTCGCTCAAGGACGTAACGTCCGTCACCAACGCCCGAACGACGATCACGGCGATCATCCCGCGCTTCGGCGCTGGGCATACGCTGCCTGTCCTGTTTCCGACGAAGGGCGCGAGCGCCAAAAGCTACGCCGAGGCTGCGCCGTTGGTGCTTGCCAACCTGAATAGCGTCGTGCTCGATTATCTCGCGCGCCAGAAGGTCCACGGCAATCATCTCGCCTGGTATCTGGTCGAGCAACTCCCGGTCATCCCGCCCGCCGCTTATGCCCGAACCTTCGGCTCCAAGACCGCCGCCGACATCGTCCGCGCGGCGGTGCTGGAACTGAGCTACACCGCGCACGACCTCGCTGCCTTCGCGCGCGACATGGGGCATGTCGATGCGAACGGCGACGTGCTGCCGCCCTTCATCTGGGATGAGGATCGGCGGCTGCGGCTGCGCGCCAAGCTCGATGCGCTCTATTTCATCCTCTACGGCGTGTTCGATCCAGCCGACCCCGCGCAAAGCCGCGACGACATCCGCTACATCTATTCGACCTTCCCCATCGTGGAACGCGAAGAGGCGGCAAAATGGGGCAGCTATCGCAGCCGCGACCTTTGCCTCGCCTGGATCAACGCACTGATCGCGGGCCAGCCCGATGCCGAGGTTGCGGGGTGAGTGCAGCGGCGCCGCTGGATTTCGCCGATCTGCTCGGCAAGGCGTCGATCGCGCCCGCCGATGTCCGTCTGTTGCGCCATCAGGCGCGCGGCCCCGCTGGCCGGACGCCGTTTACGCTGTGGCGCGAGGGCGATGGCCAGTTCGATGACTACCAGTCGGTCCAGGCCCAGGCGAGCCGCGCCAAGCTGCACGCGCCGGTCTGGGCGAGCTTTGTCGTGACGCCGGCGGCAACGACGCTTTTCGTTGGGCTGTACGATGCGACGCGCACCGGCACCGCGCCGTTCGATCGGATCGATCCCTTGTCGGGCCAGACCGAGGCAGCGTTGGGCTGCATTGACCCGGATCTCTACGATCTGCGCCCGCTCGAAGCGCTCTCGGGCTATATCGGTCGTCTCACGGTCGATTGGGGACCGGGGATGCGCAGCTGGATTCAGCGCGCCGACCGCCAGCGCAAGCCGATCGAGGAACTTCTCCGCGCTTATCGCGAGCCCGATTATCCCGGCCACGCGCGCTTCCTGCGGCAGCTTTCCGACCTGGAGGCGATGCCGCCCGCTTGGGCTGCGGTGCTGCGTGCTTCGCGCGGCATCTATCTGCTGACGTGCCCGCGCACGCGCGAACAATATGTCGGGTCGGCGAGCGGCGAGGGCGGCTTCCTGTCGCGGTGGCTGGGGTATGTCGCGACCGGGCACGGCGGCAACGTCGCGCTCAAGAGCCGCGATCCCAGCGACTATCAGGTCAGCATCCTCGAAGTCTGTGCGTCTTCCGCGTCGGTCGAAGATATTCTGGTGACCGAACAACTTTGGAAGGCCAAGCTGCAGAGCCGCGAAATGGGGCTGAACCGGAATTGAGGGGGGATGAATGGCAAAGCTCAATCGCAAGCAGATTCAGGATCGCACCATCGAAATTCTGGAGAATTCGCCCGGCGGTTTGCGTTGGAACGAAATCCTGGGGGAGATTCAGCGCGTCGATCCCGACACGCCATTTAATTCGATCAGGGGTGCAACCCATGGGCTTTTTTCAAGCTCCGACGACATCGTGAAGGTCGCACGGGGCACCTACCAGCTCGCCAAATATGTCGATGCCGACGCCGCCGATGCGGTCGCGGCCGACGAAGCGATGGCCATCGTGCCGATCGGCAATGAAGCGGCCGGTGCCATTGGCACGCTCACCGAACAGGATTTTTACGCCAGCTTCGCCGAATGGCTCGTCGAAAATGACGAGGCGACGGTCGCCGAACCGCTGGGCGGGAGCAGCCTGGGCGGCAAATGGGGCACCCCCGATGTGCTCGGCGTGATGAAGCCGCGTGCGCAGGACATTTTCCGCTTCGAGCCGCAGATCATCGCCGCAGAAATCAAGGCGACGCCCTCCCAGCCGGTCGTCGCCTTTGGCCAGGCGGTCGCGTACCGGCTGTTCTCGCACAAAAGCTATATCGTCGTGCCCCGGACGACGAGCAGCGACGACATGAGCCGCCTCAAGTCGCTGTGCAGCATTCATGGCGTGGGGCTGGTAACCTTCCTGCTCGACAAGGAAGCGCCCGATTATCTCGTCGTCATCCTGCCGGCACTGGCCAGCCCGGATATGTTCTACGTCAACACGATGCTGGAACGGTTGAAGTCGAGCGAGCCCAAGCTGCTGAACAAGCTTTTCTAGGGAGAGGTAAATTCCCAATCATCGACCTTATTGGCGCCTTGTATAGGCACATCCTTCCGTGCGTGCATCACTTCAGATACGAGTTGCTACATGGCCCGCCTTCTCGCTAACCTGTCCCTCGATCAGTTGAGCGCCATGGCGGAGCGCAACTGGGACAAGGCCAGTGAACTCGACCTGATCCTGTCTGAACTTCGCCACCGCAACACCCATGCGGCTGGCAAATTGCGCGGGCGCGTTGAGACGTGGATCAGCGATTGCACGCGATCTGCCGGCAAGGGCGTAAAGAGCGATACGATGGCTAGTCCCGCCGCCGCATCCAAGGCAAAGCTGCCGCGTCATCCACAGGCGCGGGACTCCACCAGCGGGAAGTGATGGTCGGTCGGCATCTTCCGCCCGACGCTGACGACCTGCCGCGATTCCTGGCGCGGTTCGAGGAGGCCTATAATCCGGCGCGCCTCAACCAGATGCGGCGGATCGAGTCAGTCGGCGCGGTTCATCACCGCCTGCTCTGGATTCACCTGTTTCTCGACGGCAACGGCCGGGTGACCCGGCTGATGAGCCATGCGCTCTTCAAGCGCCTGGGGATCGGGACGAGCCTCTGGTCCATGTCGCGCGGGCTTGCCCGTGATGCGCAGCGATACAATGCGCTGCTGGCGGTGGCCGATGGCCCGCGTCGTAGGGACCGCGATGGGCGGGGCGCGCTCACACAGGCGGGGCTGGTCGAGTTTTGCGATTTCTTCCTGCGGACCTGCGTCGATTAGATGCGCTACATGGCCTCGATTCTTGAACCGCAAGAGCTGCTGCGCCGGATCGAAGCCTATGCCGATGACGAAGCGCGGGCCGGTCCGTTTCCGCGGGGCGCATTTCCAATCCTGCGCGAGGCTTTGATGACCGGCGAATTGTCGCGTGGCGAAGCGGGTCGGCTGACCGGCTATCAGGGGCGCAAGGGCCGTGAGGTCGTCGCTTCGCTGTTGGCGATGGGTTTGCTGGTGGCGACGACGCCAAGCCACAAATCGGCGGTGCGGCTGGGCTTCCCGATCGACGTTGTGGAGCGTTAGTTTCCGCGGCTATATCCGGTCCGGGCTATCGTAACGGGGCGGGCAGACCTCGGCTGACCCCCATCGCGTCGGGACGAGCTGATGCCCTGGAATTGGCGCCGGGCAAACGAGCAACCCGTCGCAGCAGTAGCGTAAGCCGCGGCCCTCATAACACGCTTACGGTCAGACGTCGGATGACAGCCGCGAAAAAAACTCGACCTTCTCGAGGCCCGGCTGACCGGAACGAGATGACGGAGATGATCAAGACGGCGTCAGAGCCGAAGTCCCGCGCCGGTCGACATTCAGTTGATGGGAAGTTTCACGTTACGGATCGGCGACTTCTATTGAGTAATATCCTCAGGGCATTTCTTCGAAGCCGCGGCCACTTTAGCGATACGCCACCGCCCCAAGAAAGCACGGATCACGAGGAGACGATAGTGCCACTTCATGAACCGAATTTTCTTGTATTTTTGCCATGTTAGAGGCTGCTGCTCTCTGCCGAGGATCCGAGCGCACAACCGTTCAGGATCGTACCTTCGGCTGCCCAAGGTCTTCACGTTTCCGAACGTGGACAGACGGATCTCATGGAGCACCTCGATGCGGTCCAGCGGGAAGGGGGCCCCCGTCCTTGTTCTAATCATGAGCTCCGGTATGGATTTGCCGCCCCAAGGGAAAGACGCGCAAGTGTAGACGGTGCTCATATACGATCTCGTATCCAGACGATCGAACATGCTGCTCAGGTCCTGGACTGCTATTTCGTCCTCTTCCGGATTGACCCTGAGTTTCAGCAGGATCAGCCGATCATGCCCCCTACCGAAGAGGCCTAGGGCTATAGCCTGAGTCGCACTTCCAAAGAATCGAGTCGTCCGCGTCCAATGGTGAACAAAGCTATTGAGTTCAAAGGCATAGTTACCCAGCGGATTCACTTGCGGCACCAATCCGCCGCACTGCCGAATTTTCTCCCATGCCTCTAGCGAAGTGAGATGATAGAGATGTTCAGGATAAGCCACATTTGGTGACATGTTCGCCCTCTCCTCAAATCTCTGTGATGGAAGGTGCCGAATCCCGAGTTTCAGAGTAATGTTTCATGGTTTGCAACGCCTGCGCATCGGCCAACAGCGTCGCCAGTCCGAAATGGAGCGGGTGCGGCCAGCATCCGTAATCGACCCATATCGCGCTCGCGCATTCCCAGTTGAGCGCGGGTTGGAACTCCCGTTCCACCACAGCGAGGAAGTTGCGATATGTGAAAGTGTCCTGCGTGAAATCGTACAGATCGACCATCTCTGCGCAGCCCGCATAGCCGATTTCTTCGCGGGCCTCACGAAGAGCACTGCTAATTGGGTCTTCGTCAGCGTGATGCGCTCCCCCGACAGTGCCCCAGCTATTTGGCTGGTCCACCATCGCGGAGCGACGCACCATCAGAAAGCGGCCGGTAGACCTTGCCATGAAGATGCAGCCAGACGCCTGGGCGCCGAAAAAGCCCGTATTGCGCCGGGCTTCCAGATGCCGTGCCTCGCCATCGCCATTTTCGTCAACGGCTGCCGCAAATAGCCCGTCGTCATGCCGTCGCGAGATTTGGTCGACGCAGGCGGCGGACCGAAGCCCCAAATGTGCTTGAGCAGACGCGACATCCACCCCACGCCCGTTCTTTTGCAGGATGGGGATGATGTGGGGCGCCGCGACAATGCGCCGGACCTGGAAAGCCGTCAGCGCCGATGACAAGCCGCCACCGCGACCGAGTTGCCCATCAGCAAACCCAATCAACCGCGAATTGGGCCAAGCGAGCGTCCGTGCCTCGGCAACCATCTCCATGATCGCGAGTTCGTCCGCCCCGGGCTCCGCCTGGGCCATGAGTGCGATGGCTGCTGCGGTCGAACGCGAAATACCCCCATGGCAATGAACCAGCGTCCTGGCGTTCGGATGTTCGATCACCCGGCGGCCGAACCGCAGAATTTCCGCCATGTGCTCGGGCTGCGGTAGCACCTTTCCGGCGGCGGGTTCGATCACATCATCGAACTCAAGGGATAGAAGGCGATCGTCGCTGAACGACGCGCAGATCGATGGCGGGTCTGTACCTGGGTCTCGGATCGACACAAGGTGTGTGAACGTGTCGGCAGCCTGCCTTTCAAGTTCGTCAAGGCCACAGATCACGTATCGGGTCAGCACGTCGATCGCGAGCCTTTGCTGGTAGGCACCTCCCAAATGCCAAGCAAACCCAGATTCATTATCATTAAAGAACCTTCGAAACTGCGCTCACTTGCCATGTGTTGCCCACACGCAATGATCCGTTCCTCGAGCGAATTCATCCCTGAGTGCCTTATGCCAAGACCTTATCTTTCTCGAGACTGAACGGTCGATGTTCAACCTACGTGATGCATCGCACATATTCTTTCACCAGGCGACTCAACGCGCTGTCGTCAGAATAAGAGCGCAAATCCGGAGTTCAGTCAACACAACGGCAATAAATTACACATAATAAACGGGGGGACATGAGATAATCCCGACCGCTCATCAGCTGCGACCTTTTTCAATTGGGGCGGGGTGCATCCAGCATTAAAAAGCAGCTCGCAGCGGCCCGGTCGGCGATGTTGTTGTCGATCTAAAGGCGGACGTCGTTGATGAACCGCGAGAGCGCGATCCAGCGCTTGCGGTCATGGGCGATGGCCTTGCCGACTTCGGACTTTGGCCAGACGCGCCGCAGCGAAGCAATTGCGACAGGTGCAACTGCCCTGTTCGGGCTCGATCCGCTGCTTCTCGCGCGGCAGGTGTTACGGCAGGGCCCGGCTGGGCATCAGTCCTTCCACGCTCACCGGATCTGAACACGGTGTGCTCGCCACGATGGCACCTTCATTGATCTGGTTGGAGAGGCTCGCGCGCTGCAGTTGCGCGTAATCGTCCGTGCGATGGTGTTGGATGGTTTCTGCAAGCGTGGTGATCGCCGGCGCGTCGAGGCCTAGCGCGAGGAACTTCCCGGTGATCGGGCGACCGAGGTGCCCATTGCCGTCCTCGAACGGATGGATGGATTCGAACCAAAGAGATGCGAGACGCTGGCTCGCATCCATGCCGCCGTACGTCGCCCTATGCTTGTAGAACGTCGCGCTGCTCACACCGTACTTCCGGCACACCTCTGCCGTCGACGAGCCAGCCGCCTGCTCGCGCACGATCACGATGCTCTGCTCCTCCGCAAATCTGCCGCGCTTCATTTCCGTCCTCCTCAATCGAGGAATCTACCTCAAACCGGGGGCGTTTCAGAAAAGCGCGTCACCAGTCCAAAGCGGACCAGAAAACGAGCAGCCGTTCAAACTGTCAGATGACGCCCTTGAAATCTGTCCACGCCGCCTAGCATGTCAGCTACTCGGCAGCTACAGAACGTATAAGGCAAGAGATGATTCACGTGCTCGCTCAAAATGGCAGCATTGTGAGCGGGGAGGCGTGTGATGAACCGACAGCCGACTGTCATGATTGTCTCCTCCGAGTTTTGGCCATTGGCAAAAACTGGCGGATTGGGAGACATGGTGTACGCTATTGCGACATCGCTCCGTAACAATGGCTTTGAGGTGCGCGTTCTCATGCCCGGCTATAGATCGGCGCTGTCGACAACAGCAGGCGCTGGTGAGCATAAGGGCACGATATCTGCGCTTGGATATGATGTCGAACTAGTGGCCCACAGATATAGTGGGATCGAGGTCGTGTTAGCCTGTTGTGCCTCGCTATTCGATCGGCCTGGCGGTTTGTATAATGATGAGTCCGGCAGGGGATGGGCTGATAATGCCAAGCGCTTTGGCGCCCTGTGCTATGCCGCCGCAGCGATCGTCAATGGGACGACCACCATTCCGGTACCGCATATCGTTCACCTGCTCGATTGGCACGCGGCACTTACCCCTGCCTATGTCGACCCGGGCACCAACGTGCCCTTCGTTCTGACCGTTCAGAATTTCATGTTTCAAGGCAGGTTCCCGATGAGTGTCGTTTCCGACCTTGAAATGGAACGGAGACCTGACATTCATCAATTGGCCGGGATTTTCTCGGGGTTTGGATTTCTTCAAGTCGGCTTGCGGCTCTCCGATATGATAACAACGGCCAGCGCCGGTTATATCGACGATATCAAGAGACGCGATCGGTATAGTTGGTACTATTTGCGCGAGCCGGATTTGGACCGGCTGGTGCCGATCAAGAACTGGGTCGAGACAGCCGTCTGGGATCCTGCGAATGATCAAGCGCTTGAGGCCAGATACAATGCTGACGATCTCGGCAAACGCTCGATAAATCGAGCCGCGCTCGAGCGGCGCGTAGGCTGGCCTGAAAGCAGCGATCCCATCTTGTTCACACTCAGCAGGATTACACGAGCAAAGGGTTTCAGATTCTTGTTTAGGCAGATTGATCGCCTGGTAGCTCGCGGATGTCGTGTAATCATCGTCGGCGAGGGCGAAAGCAGGCTCGTAAATGCGGCCAAGAGCCTCGCCCAAAAGCACCATGGTCGCGTGGCAGTCATGACCCCGTATGAAGAGCGTGACGCTCGACTAGTGCTCGGCGGCGGTGATATTCTACTGATGCCGTCGCTGACTGAACCTTGTGGCCTGAGCCAGCAACACGCCCAGATTTACGGTTGCGTGCCCATCGTTTCGAACGTTGGGGGCCTTCGTGACACGGTTACGCATGGACAAACCGGTTTTTTGTTCGAGCCCTCCGATCAAACTTCCTTCCTCGCAGCGGTCGATGCTGCATGCGACGCAATGCGAGGTCCTGGTTGGCTTGATATTCAGAAAAACGCCATGCGATTACATGCTGCGAACAGCGATGGGGATAAATATGCGCAGCTGTTTTTTACCTGTATCGACAACTATGCATCCCGCGAAGCAGTATCGCTGGCAGTGTCTTCGTGATGGGATCTCCTTTCCCAAGTCCACTACCCTCCGGCTGCTGCTATGTGACCATTACAGTAAAAGCCTATGCGCCGAACAATCTTATTGGCGTCTTAGCTATACCGGATGATCGCCTATTGTTAAAAACGTTCTTTAAATCGATTTCACTTGAATGGTGTTGACCGATTGGCACGAGTCGTTGCTTTATGGCGACAGTAGGTCGTTGGTACGCGGTTGTGACTTATAAGGAAGCTGCCTGGCTATGAACAGACGCTCGCCCTCTGAAGCGCTCCTAAGTGGCCATGCGGACGACGTCTGGATAGCGCCCAGGCCAGGCGCGTGGTTGGCCGGGACGTTGCAGCTGCGACGCCTGAGCGGTGCCAGGCAACGATCGGTTTTGTTGATGATCGCGGGTGCGAACCGGGATGGCCGACAGATTGCGGGTCAGCCGTCAACGGAAACCATTAGTGATGTTTAGAAAGAGCGTTTCCCCTCAGCGTATCCTTGTGACGGGGGGTGCGGGATTTGTTGGATCACACCTGATTGATTGCCTTATTGATCAAGGGCACGAAGTGCTATGCGTAGACAATCTGGTTACAGGAAGCATGCGCAACCTTGAACATATCCACGGCCACCCGCGGTTCATGTTCATGCATCATGACATCTGCCTTCCTCTCGATGTTGAAGTCGATCAGATATATAATCTTGCATGCCCGGCGTCGCCGATTCATTATCAGCGTGATCCGGTGCAGACCACAAAGACATGCGTTCTTGGCGCGATCAATATGCTCGAATTGGCCAGACGCTTGAATTGTCGAATACTTCAGGCATCCACAAGCGAAGTCTATGGAGACCCGTCGGTCCATCCGCAGTCGGAGAGCTATTGGGGCAATGTCAATCCGGTTGGTGTACGTTCGTGCTATGATGAGGGTAAGCGTTGTGCTGAGACACTCTTTTTCGATTATCATCGTCAGTTCGCGCTGGATATCAAGGTTGTTCGGGTTTTTAACGCTTACGGCCCACGAATGCACCTGGCCGACGGACGTGTCGTCTCCAATTTCATCATTCAGGCGCTTCAGAACCGGGCAATTAGTATCTACGGAGATGGCACGCAGACACGAAGCTTCTGCTTCGTCGATGATCTCGTTGCCGGCATGATGCGCCTGATGGAAACCGAGCGAGGCTTCACCGGGCCGGTCAATATTGGAAATCCGAACGAACTCACGATAATCCAGTTGGCGAAAGCGATCATTGAACTCACTGGATCTAGATCCGAGCTGATGTATCGGCCGCTGCCTTGCGATGATCCATCGCGGCGCAAGCCGGACATTTCGCTCGCGCAATCGAAACTGTGCTGGTCTCCATCGATTGAATTACGCGAGGGATTACGGCGCTCGATTGAATATTTCAGGAGCGTGCTCGCGGTTGAACAAGTGGTTCAATAAGAGCTCGAAGGCCGCATGCCGAAGTAACTGCGGATCTTAGAGCGCAGGCCATGGACGCAGCGACCCGCGGAACTGCCGAAAGGACTGCAGACCGATATATGGCGATGTGTCGAGCGCGGATGCGAAAGCGACCGGAAAGCATGATCGTTCAACAAATCCAGGGAAGTACGGGCGACGCAGCTCAACCCAAACGCGGTAGCGATCAACGCCGATCACGGTCTGCCCTGAGACCGCTTGTAAACCGTTCGGCCGGGTTAAACGATGCGGGACGGGGGGGCGTGCAACGGCGTCCGACACCGATCGCAAGTTTGTCCGTCCAGTTCAACGCGCTCCAGGAAACGAGCAATCGGCCACAGCCATTGGCGCTTAGGGCGAACAATCGGTCGTACTTCAGATTTCGATTGGTCCGCGCACTTGGGCTCTGTAACGTCGTACGCAGGAAACTAACTTCGGGACCAATATGACCACGGACTCGGAAGGCTGGAAAAACATCCAATTACTCCTTCAAAAACTTCGAAGAAATGACATCTCGATTACAGGGCGCGATGGAGAGCTTCATTATCAAGCGGCAATCGGCAGTTTCACACCGGACTTGCGTGATGCGGTGTCGGAAGCCAAGTCGGCTCTGCTAGACGAGGTGAGTGAAGCGCCTTATGGTACGACTTTGCAGATCCACGATAAATTCCGCCTACCGATGTATCAATGGAAAATGTGGCATGAGCTGATCGACAATGGTGACTTGACCGAGTTTTACTCGAACCGGACCAACTTTGTCTTTAAATTATGCGGATCGTTTAGTCTCGAGAGATTCCAGGAGTCGCTAGACCATATAACGCATCTTTATCCAATAATCGGGTATAGAATCGATCGTATTGAGGGCGCGCCTTCATTCCGGGTTTCTGAATTACAGCCAATAGTCGAGTATTCGGACAAATCATCGGATATAGACTCCGAGTCACTAGAGACCTTAGTGAAGGAGATGGTGTGGCGGCCACTTTCCGTTAATTCCGGCCCGCTTATGCGGTGTGGCATAATCAAAACCGGTCCTCACGAGTACGTCGTTGCGATGGTCGTGCATCACTGTATCGCGGATGGACAGTCGCTGAGCTTGCTGATCAGTGGTTTTGTTCAACAGCTGTTAATTGATCCGCAAGCGCCAACTGTCACGCAGGCACATGCGCCAAATTACCTGGACTATCTGCGTATGCAACAGCGCTGGTGCGCTGGCCCACAAGGGCGCGAGGCCCGACGCTATTGGAGGAGCCAGTTAACTTCATCCCGCAAGACGGCATTGCCCCAGCGCACCCGGCGTCACGATCGTTGCAATTCGTACCTTCGATCACGTAAATTTTTACTGGATCCCGATCTCTGGTCTACGGTGAAAAGGCTAGCAGCTCTTTGGAATGTTACACCATTCGCGGTGACACTGGCGGCGTATGCCTTGGCAATGACCCGGATTTCGGGAAGCTCGCAAATCACGACTTTAGTGTTGACAAGTGTACGAAACTGGATTGGGTTTGAGCTTTCATTTGGCCCCTTTAATAACATCTTCCCGGTAAATATCGAATTCCATGAAAACGTGCAATTGCACAAAGTCGCACTCAAAGTATTCGAGATGACAGTTGCGGCGCAACCATATATAAACTATCCGTTCGATTTAATGTCCGACGATATGGGTGTTTCATATAACAAACAATTCCCACTTTTCAATTTTATGGACTTTCCCGAGCAGTCCGAACAAAAAAATAACCCGGCTTCGCTTTCAGGCGTGATAAGCGATTTTCCATTGACGGTGCAAAAAACCATTCCAATCAGAGGCCGGCCGCTGGAGTCTCACTATATCGCGATTCATGTGATGCCAGACCATGCTGAGTGCGAGTTTAGGTGGTCGCCCGCGGATCATACTCAACGGACGGTATCCATTTTTATTGAAGAGTTTAAGAGCGCTCTGGGTGGTTACTGAATAACAAATGCCGCTCGAGTGAGCGGTTCACTCCCGACGTCTTAGCTGCGCTACCAACTCTGGTCGAAGCGGATCATGGATGCGCTACCGGTTTGCGCCGGTTGGCCGTGCCACCAGTCGTCGGGCATGTCCGTCTGAACAGCATCATCCGACGCGTCCTCTCTGGGCGGCGTGGACAGATTTGAGCGAGTATCTGGCGCCAGCGAGTTGGCTCATGTCGGGGAACTGCTGTCGCCTCGCCGCCCGTCACCGCAAATCGGTTTGTCGGCTGGCTATTTATTGCGGGCGGTCTGGACCCGAATGCCGAGCCGGCCGTGGCGCAAGCATAAGCAAGGTCTGTGAGGCGCCTGCATCCGCGACATGGGGCATGACACCCTCGATGCTTCATCGCTGGAATCGGTCCTCGACTAACCGTCAGATGACCTCCGTAGAATTGGTCCACGTCGCCTGCTAACGCCGGCGACAGCCGCATGGTCAACAGCTAGTGCCGTTCGCCGAGCGATGGTATCCCTGTCCTTGCAGCAGGAAATTGCTAGGGTGAGCCGATGTCTGATGTTTATTATGACCACACAGCGAACCAAATTTATCATACTGTAAAGGGGGCCAAGCAAGCGCTGCGGACCCTTTTTCCCGGACCGTTTCCTGCAAGTGTAGTAGATTTTGGTTGTGGCACGGGTACCTGGCTTCGGGCATGCGTTGATTTGGGGGCTTCTGACATTGTTGGCGTAGATGCATCTGATATTGATGAAAAGCTGTTACTAATATCACGGGATAAAATCATTCCGACTGATCTATCAAAGACGATTGAACTACACAGAAGATTCGATCTCGTGATCTGTTTGGAAACAATCGAGCATTTATCACAACCCTTATCTGAAGTGCTTATTGAAACGCTTGTTGCCCACGGTGACTGTATTCTGTTTTCTGCGGCCGCGCCAGGCCAAGGCGGCGAGGGTCACGTCAATTGTCAATGGCCCGAATACTGGCAAGCCATATTCAATGCACACGGCTTTAGCTGTTCTGAAGAGCCTCGTTGGAAAATTTGGGACGACGGTGATATCGAACCTTGGTATCGCCAGAACATCATGATCGCCCGTCGTAATGCGTATGGTGCGGGCTCTGAGCCAAGGCTCCGTCGAGTCATACATCCGGATCTGATGCCGAGCTATTTCGACAGCATGAGCGATGTCATGTTGCGGAAACCCCAGATTTTTCAGGAGCGATGGTGGGAAAACCCTGCTTGAAGTGCCTCGTGCGGGCGTTTGGCTGAGAGCTCGGCGATGTCTGCGTATGTAGCGGCGATCGCGGTATCGTGGATATCATGCTCGCCGTCGTCGATGGTCATGAGGGCTTCTTGGACGCGATCGCAGCCGCCTTCCCCGAGGCTACGGTACAGACCTGTATCGTGCATCTTCTTGACGGTCCCCGATGACATGCGCCGGGTCGTCCGTACGACCAATGCGATCGAAGCCCTGAACTGTCAGTCCCGCCGGGCCGTACGATCGCGGCGTGATGCTCACCCACGCGTCACGCTGGCTTCAGCCGACCGCGCAAGCCGACGAGCGACGCGTTCATCGAGCCGGCACGTTTCGAGCGGAGTGACTGAACCAGCACAGGTTCATGACCCTCGACGACGCGGTCTGAAAATGCGGGGCATAGCGTAGCGACGATCACATGGTGTGGCCACATCGCGCGATCGGCAACAACCCGCCGATATCGCGGGTGGCTCGGTCATCGGCGCATGGCCCGCCGCTGCCGGCAAGAGCTGGATGGCGGCCCGACAAACGGTCCGAGATTGAGGCGTAGCTCATCTTCCGAGTCGCTCCGAATGATACTACTCCAAATGGAGTTGGCGTGCGTCAGAGTATAATAATTACGCGATAAAATAATAAAAACCACGACCGGCCGCATTGACGGCCAGTCTGGATCATTGTCTCATAGTCGCCGACAGCCTCGAGGGACGGAATCGCTCGAAAATGACCTCTTCGAGACAAGAAGGTGTGACGTCATGCCGACAAGATGAGGCGCTAGTCGGCGATGCGGCCATCGTCGGGATCGGTTGCCGTTTGCCGGGCGCAGATACAACTAACGGGTTTTGGCGACTATTGCTGACCGGCGAAGACGTCATACGCTCGTTTCCGGCCGAACGCGCTGACTGGATGCGCCAGCTTTGGTGTGCGCCCGGCGTTCCGGACCTGGCGGCCTGTCCCGGCGCCTATCTCGACGAAGTCGACAAATTCGATTGCGGTTTCTTTGGGATCTCGCCGGCAGAAGCCGAGTTGATGGACCCGCAGCAGCGGCTGCTGCTCGAGACGAGCTGGCACGCGCTGGAGGATGCGCGCATTCCGCCATCACGCCTCGCGGGCACAAAGACCGGGGTGTATGTCGGCGTTTGCAACACCGATTATGCCGAGGTGCTCGATGCGGTCGCGCCGCCCGCCGATCTGTACGTCACGACCGGCTCGTTCGCATCGATGCTGGCAAATCGGCTCTCCTTTTTTCTCGACCTGACCGGCCCCAGTGTCTGCGTCGATACGTCGTGTTCCAGTTCGCTCGTGGCGGTTCACGCCGCAGTTCAGGCGTTGCGTCGGGGGGAGTGCGAGACCGCCCTGGTCGCCGGCGTGAACCTGTGCCTCACGCCCAAGCGGTTCGAGTCTTTCCGCGCCGGCGGGATGCTGTCGCCTGACGGCCGGTGCAAGACGTTCGACGCCGGAGCGAATGGCTATGTTCGCGGGGAAGGGGTGATCACGCTCGTCCTGAAGCGGCTCGATCAGGCGACCGCCGACGGAAGCCGGATTTACGGCGTGATCCGCGGCAGCGCGGTCGGGCATGGCGGTCGAACGCGAGGCCTCACGGTCACGGATCCTCGACAACAGGCGAGGCTGATCGCCGATGCCTGCCGCGATGCGGGCGTGTATCCGAGCTCGCTCGACTATGTGGAGCTTCACGGCACCGGCACTGCGCTCGGCGACCCCATCGAATTTCTCGGGCTGAAGCTCGCATTTCAGGACGAGGCGGCTCGCGACCCAATCGCGGGCGATGCGGCAGCCGCTTGCGCACTCGGATCGGTGAAAGCGCGTATCGGCCATCTCGAAGCGGCCGCCGGTGTGGCAGGCCTGACCAAAGTAGCGCTGGCATTGCGCCACAGGCTGATCCCGGCATCGCCGCACCTCCGTTCGCTCAACCCGTTGGTCAAGCTGGACGGAACGCCTTTCAGGATCCCGACCCACCCTGAAAAATGGGAGCGAAAGGCAAGCGCAAACGGGGTTGCGCCGCGGCGCGCGGGCGTCAGTTCGTTCGGCTTCGGCGGCGCTTACGCGCACGTCGTGATCGAGGAGGGGCCGGTCGAAACGCGTACCGACCATCAGTCGCAATCACCCGCAATCGTATTTGTCAGCGCAAAGGACGAGGCCGGCTTGCGGCGTCAAGCCGGCGTGCTGGCTCGTTATCTTGAGCGTGAAGACGACGTCGAGCTTGCCGCGCTCGCGCATGAACTGCAATTTGGCCGCGAAGCGATGGAGCATCGCCTCGCCTTTCCGGCCGAACGGCGCGACGAGGCGATCCGCATTCTGTCGATCGTTGCTGCCGGCGAGGCCGGCCAGTTGCCCGCCGGTCGTGTGCATCTCGGTCGCGCAACGGCGCGGCTGGGACTGACGAACGCCTTCACATCCGATCCCGAACTTTGCAGAGCCGTCGGCACCTGGATGTCGCGAGCCTCCCGCGAGCCGGAGGCGGCGACGTGGGAAGCTGCTGAGGTGCCGGACTGGTCGACATTGTATCATGGCGGACGGCCGCCGCGCATCGACCTGCCGCCCTATGCCTTCGCGCGCGACCGCCACTGGGTTGTCGGCAGGAGCACGCCCAGCGACGGCGAAGCGGAGGGCAAGACAAACGAGCTTGCGCGCGAGCTCGAATTGCGGGTGCCTGCCTGGGATGTCGCCGTCCCGGGTGAGGGCACGGTTGCCCGATCGAAAGAGGCGGCGCACTATCTGATTGTCCACAATGGTCCGGGCGGACTTGCGCTGCTGCGCGAGGGGCCCGAGGCGAAGACGATCGACGGTGCCCAGCTCGACACCGTGGGCCTGGCGCAGGCGATCGCGGCATCCGGCGACATCTCGGGGCTGGTTTGGATCGGCGATGCAGGGGCGAGCTCAGGCGGCGAAGCCGGAGGCGGCGCGACCGGGCAGCGTCCGACCGAGCAGTTGCGGACGGTGTTGAGCGCGCTTCGCAAACGGTATGCGGGTGATCGCCCGTTCGAGGTCGTCCTCATCAACCGAAGCGCGGCGATGGCGGACGGTCCTGGCTGGACGACATCGGCTCATGCGGACCTGTCCGAGCTGATCGGGGCAGCAATCCGGCAATTCTCACCGTGGCGTGTGCGCGCCTTCGACATCGCGGACGGCCAACCGTTGAATTGGCGCGAGATGCTGGCCTTGCCGATGGTCGGTCGCCACGGATTCTGGGCTCGGCGTCATGACGAATGGTATCGGCAGGTGCTCGTGCCTTGCCGCTTTGAAGCCGATCCAGTTGCCCCCTTTCGTCAGAGCGGTGCCTATCTGATCGTCAAGGCGACGAATCGTGCCGATGCGGCGGCAGCGCAGCTCAGCGAAGCGCTGGTTACGCGCTACGCGGCCAACGTGCTGGTCGTCGAAGGGGCGAATGGGGAGGGCCTGCAGGCCCTCGCGGCAGCTCGGGAAGCGGTCCCGGCAATCCATGGTGCCTTCGTGGTGACGTCGTCGTCGGAGCAAGGTGAGCTGGGCGATGCCGACACTTGGGTGCCGGCCGCGCCCGGCACGATGGAGGCATGTCGCGGGCTGCATGACCTGTTTGCCGAAGACGGGCTGGATTTCCTGGTGATTGTCGCGGTGCAGGACGGGCTCGTGGGCGAGGCTGTCGAGGCGGACGCGCTTGCGCTCGCCGCGCTGCGAAGCGAGGTAGCCCAAGCCTGGGATTGTCCCACCAAAGTCGTTCACTGGGCGCCTGCCGGGGGCGGCCGAAGCCCGGTTGCGCAAGTAGACGAGGTGCGCGCCCCGAGCGAGCTCATCGACGTGGTCGCCGCGTTGCTCGACGGGCCCTTGAACCAGCTTCTGGTCGGCCAACGCGAGAGCATGGCGGACGAAGAAGACGAACGCCTCGTCTATGCGCCAACCCTGCCGACGCCCCGCCTGACGATCACAGACAGCTCGCCGCCCAGTGCGATGCTGATGCGGGAAGCGCGTGAGCGGTCCCGCTTTGATCAAGACCTCGCCGCCCTTTTGGCGCGCGCGCTGGGTCAACTCGGTGTGCTCGAGGCGGTCGCCAGCGAGGGCGAGCGCGGGCGTGAGGCCTGGATCGCGCGCAACCGACTGGCGCCGGCGAACGCCCACTGGTTACGGCACAGTCTGGACGTACTCGCCGCGGACGGCGTGCCGACGAAGGAAGGCGCCACAGGGCGGCAGGACTGGCCCGCCACTCGGGCGTACTGGCGGTCGGAAGGGCTCTTCGCACCCCAGATCGCGGTGCTCGACGCGGTCCTGCCTCACCTGGGTGACCTGATTGTCGGCCGCAAACAGCTGACCGAAGTGCTCTTCTCCGACTCGACCATGGGTCTCATGGAGAATTACTATAAAAACAACGAGATCGCCGATTACTACAATCGGCAGCTCGCCGCTGTCCTTGAGCGTTACTTTTTCGAGCGTCTGGAGCGCGATCCGGCGGCGCGGCTACGCGTTCTGGAGATCGGCGCCGGAACCGGCGGGACGACGGGGCATGTCCTGCCCAAGCTGATGCCGGTCGGTCACGCGGTCGAAACGTACTGCTATACCGACATCTCGCAATCTTTCCTGCTGCACGGGCGCGAGCAATACGGTTCGGCGCCGTTCATGCAGTTCGCCATGTTCAATGTCGAGAAGCAGCCGGCCAGCCAGGGAATTGAACCCGGCGCTTACGATGTCGTGATCGCCAACAACGTCCTGCACGCCACGCGTGATCTGCGCGAGACACTGCGGCACGCCAAGGCGACACTGCGCCGTCAGGGCCTGTTGCTGTTGAACGAAGTCAATCGCTTCGACTTGTTCCTGCACATCGCCTTCGGCCTGTTCGAGGGCTGGTGGCGGTTCCGTGACCCGGCACCGCGCATTCCCGGAACGCCAGCGCTGACCGGCGCGAGCTGGGCGCGGATCCTGGGGGAGGAAGGGTTCGCGCCCGTACGGTTCGCCACCGCGGCGGCCTCTGATCTCGGCCAAGACATCATCGTCGCCGTCAGCGACGGTGTCGTACGCGGGACGACAGCCGACCGCGCGGAGCCCGAGCCCGAGTTTGTGCCGTCGGTGGCGCAATCCGCGCCGCTGGCGCCGCTTGACGAGCGCGCAACCGATGCAAAACTGGCCCAGCATGTGCGCGACGTGCTCTTCGACGCGATCGCCGCGGCGCTGAAGCTCGATGTCGACAGCCTCGAACTGGAAAAGCCATTCGCCGATTACGGCCTCGACTCCATCGTCGGCGTGAGGGTCGTAAAAACGCTCAACGAGCGGCTCGGCATCGATCTGCCCGTCATTTCCTTGTTCGATTACGCGACGATGCGCGCGCTCATCTCGCACGTCGTCGGCCATTATCGCGACCGTCTCGTGACGGTTATGACATCGGCTGAGCCGATACCCGATGCGGCGCCGGCGGAGGCGCTATCCGACGCGGCGTTGCGTGGAAAGGGGGAGCCGACGTCGGCGGCAAGCGTCGTGGGGGCAACAGGCCTCGACCCGATCGCCATCATCGGCATCAGCGCGCGCTGCCCGGGCGCTGCCGATGTGAGCGAATTGTGGGACCTGCTCGCGCGCGGGGCGGTAATGACACAAGGCGCCGCGCGCTGGCCGCTCGAAGACCGCTTTGCAGCAGAGCTGCCGCCGCACGGCAGCTATTGCCGGACCGGCGGCTTCCTGGACCGGATTGCGGATTTCGACCCGACGTTTTTTGGCATCGCCGGTGCCGAGGCGGTCTGCATGGATCCGCAGCAACGCATTTTCCTCGAAGAAGCGTGGCAGGCGCTGGAGGACGCAGGTCACGCGGGAAGCGATATCGAAGGCGATCGATGCGGCGTCTACGTTGGCTATATCGGTGGCGATTACGAACATCTATTTCCGAAACTCGCGCCGCCGCAGACCATGTGGGGCAATGCCGGATCGATGCTGGCCGCGCGAATTTCGTATCTGCTGAACCTGCGCGGTCCGGCGATCACAATCGATACCGCTTGTTCCAGCTCGCTGGTGGCGCTCCATCTCGCCTGCGAAGCGCTGCGCCACGGGGAGGTCGACACCGCGCTCGCCGGCGGCGTGTTCGTCCAGAGCACGCCAGACTTTTTCGTTTCGGCCAACCGCGCCAGCATGCTTTCGCCGGACGGCCTCTGCTACGCATTCGACGATCGCGCGAACGGCTTCGTGCCGGGCGAAGGCGCCGGGGTGGTGGTCCTCAAGCGGCTTGGCGACGCGCTGGCTGCCGGCGACCGCGTATATGGCGTAATCCGCGGCAGCGGCATCAATCAGGACGGGGCGAGCAACGGCATCACGGCGCCAAGCGCATCAGCTCAGGAGGAGCTGCAGCGGCGTATTCACGATACGTTCGCCATCGACGCTCGCGATATCTCGTTGGTCGAGGCGCATGGGACCGGGACCAAGCTCGGCGATCCCATCGAATTCCAGGCGCTGACGAACGCCTTTCGGGCGTCGACCGCGGAGACCGGCTTTTGCGCGCTTGGGGCGGCGAAGGCCAATATCGGCCACACTGCCGCCGCGGCCGGCATCATCGGCGTGATCAAGGTGCTGCTGGCGATTAAGCACCGACAGATCCCGCCGCTTGCCAATTACCGCACAGGCAATACCGCGATTGCACTCGCCGAGAGCCCCTTCCATATTCCGACCGCCCTGACGGACTGGGAGCCGGGCGACGGTCGGCCCCGCATAGCGTCGGTCAGCTCTTTCGGGCTGAGCGGCACGAACGCCCATGTGGTGATCGAAGAAGCGCCGCCGCGCTCGCGCGTCCTGCCCGACCGCCCGGCTTACCTGTTCGTGCTGTCGGCGCGTTCACGTTCCGAACTGCAGCAACAGGCCAAGCGGCTGCTAGCGCATTGTCGCAAAGCCGAGCCGGAGATCTGCGCGGACATTTGCTATACCCTGCTGGTCGGTCGCCGCCACTTTGCGCACCGGCTCGCCGGCGTTGTCCGCGACCGAACCGATATCGTCGAGCTGCTGGCGCATTGGACCTCGGGCAGCGGCGCCTCGGCGCTACGGACGGGAACGGCGAAGTCCAGGCTGGCCGAGGAGCAGGCCGCAGACCGCCAGCAGGGCGATCGCCTGATCCGCAGCTGCGCCGACGCGACGGGCACGGCGAGCATAGCTGACCTCTGGGCGATTGCGGACATGTTCGTTCGCGGCGATGCGCTCGATTATGCCGCCCTGTTCGCGGCCGGCGCGTACCGTCGGGTCGGGCTACCCACCTATCCCTTCGCGCGCGACCGATACTGGATCGCGGACGAGATCTCCGCGCCCGAGAAGACCCCGGTTCAGGCGAGCGGTAGCCTTCAGTACCGGCTGTCCGGCGAAGAGTCGTTCCTGGCAGACCACCGGATCGACGGCCGCAAGGTTCTTCCAGGTGTCTATTACCTCGAGCTGGTTCGGACCGCCGCCATCGCGGCCAATATGCCGGGCGTGGGCGAAGGCATTCTGCTGGAAGGTATTGCCTGGCCTCGATCGGCCGTGGTCGATGAGCCGACCACGCTGATCGTCCGCTTCGAAGACGACGGTGCCGGTGTGCTGACGTTCAGCGTCTGCGACGGAGGTGAGGGCGGCGCAGGGCCGGCTTACGCGAGCGGCCGCCTGGTCCGCGCGGATCCGTCCCCACCATCATGGCGCGACCTCGCCGCTCTGCGCCGCGCGGCAAGCCGAACGCTCGTGGCTGCCACGCTTTATGAGGGCTTCGCCGACATGGGCGTCGACTATGGGCCGACGTTTCAGCGCTTGATCCACGCCGCAATTGGCAACGCCCCTGACGCCCGGACGTGGGTCTTGGCGGAACTCGGGCCACCCCCCGGTGCTGCGGACGAGGCCTCGACCGATGATCAGACCGGGCTGCTGGACAGCGCGCTGCAAGCGACCTTTGCCCCGCTGATCGCTGATTTGCGCGGACGGCTGGACCGACCCCGGCTCCTGTTTTCGATTGATCGTGTCCAGCGCTGGGCGCCCATTCCGCGCGGCGCCGTGGTTTATGGCCGCTGCGCCAACGCCGCCGGCGACCATTGGGAGATCGACATCTGCGACCGGAGCGGAACGGTGTGCATGGCGCTCAGCGGTGTCGCGTTTCGCGCGAGCATGCCGCGGCCCGTGCTGGCGAGCGAGGGAAGCTGCACCCTCGCGTTGCGGCGCTGGATCGTCGCCGAAGCGGACACGGTCAACGTAAATGAGGACGTCGGCCAGCGTTCCCCGAGCCTGGTTCTGCTCGACAGCCGGTTCGCGGTGCTCGCCGATGAACTGCGCTGCGGCTTGCCGGACGCCGACGTGCGCGTCGTCGCCAGTGATGGCGCCGCGTCGCCTGCAACGCGTGCGGAGGCACTCGGCCACGCGGCCCTTGCCCTGATTCAGGACGCGATCGGCCGGACGAGGCACGGGACCTCGCTCGTCCAGATCGTCGTTCCCGATCTTGATGCCGCGGACCCGCACTACCCCGCGTATCGCGCCTTGTCGGGTCTCGCCCGCACCGCCGGGCTCGAACACCCGAACATTCAGCCGCAGATCATCGGTGTCGACGAGCAGATCGACGCTAAGCGCCTTCGCGGGCTGCTGATGGAGACCGCAGCGCGCTCCCGCGACGCCGAGAACACTTGGCGCAACGGCATTCGCCAAGCCGCTCGGATCGTCGAGGTGAGCCCCCCCGCGCTCACGCCGCAAGTCTGGCGCAACGGCGGCGTGTACCTGGTCACCGGAGGAGCCGGTGGGCTTGGGCGGATCTTCGCTCGGGAAATCCTCGCCTGCGCGCGCGACGCGACCGTCGTTCTCGTGGGGCGGCGGCCGCATTCCGCGCTCGACGGCAGTGGCGGCGCGAGCGGGAACATCGTGTACCGGCAGCTCGATATCTGCGACATGGGCGCGGTCAACGCCTGCGTTGCCGAGATCATCGCAGCGTTCGGCAGGCTGGACGGGGTCCTGCACGCCGCCGGTATTCTCGGTGACGCGCTGCTGTTCCGAAAGGCCGCCGCGTCCTTCTCCGCCACGCTCGCGCCCAAGACGATCGGAACCGTCAATCTCGATGCCGCGACGTCCGATCTGCCGCTGGACTTCTTTGTCGCTTTCTCCTCGATCGCGGCAGTCGCTGGCAGCGTCGGGCAGGTGGACTACGCGGCTGCGAACGCCTTTCTTGACGGGTTCGCGGAGCATCGCGCAGCCCGTGTTGCGCGTTTCGAGCGCCAGGGACGAAGCCTGTCGATCAACTGGCCGTGGTGGGCCGATGGCGGCATGCAGGTCGCACCCGGGCTTCACGACGCGATGGCAGCACGTGGGCTGAATCCGGTCTCATCGCGCGCGGGCCTCGACGCGTTCTACGCGGCAATGGCGTTCGAGGGTCAGGTCGCCGTGTTCGCCGGCGACCGGCACCATGCCGCCCGGGTGATCGGCGATGTGAACGGCGACCTCGCCGTTGCTGCCGCGCGGAGTGATAAGTCGGACCCCGAATTGCTGCGATTCGTCCGGCAGACGCTTTCCGCCACGCTCAAGGTCCCGTTTGACCGGATCCTTCCGGACATGCCGTTCGAGGAGCTTGGCGTAGACTCGATCCTGGCCTTGCAGACCGTAACCGAGTTCGAGCGCAGCTTGGGCGCCTTGCCGAAGACGCTGCTCTTCGAATGCCGCTCGGTCGCCGAGCTCGCCAACTTTCTCGGCGAGCATTATCCGGATCGCTTTTCCCGCCCCGAACCTCCCGAGCCGCCTGCGTCGATCCAGAAAGAGGCACCGAAGCCGGTTGCGGCGCGGGCCCTCTCGGCCGCCCCGATGCCACACGTCGCCAGCGATGTGGGTGCGCCTGCGACGGATGAGATCGCTATCGTCGGGCTGGCCGGACGGTATCCCGGCGCGAGGGACCTGGAACAGTTCTGGGACAATTTGAAAGCGGGCGCGGATTGCGTGACGGAAGTGCCAGCGGAACGCTGGCGTCACGACATCTACTTCGATGCTGAAAAGCGCCGGCCGGGCAAGACCTACAGCAAATGGGGCGGCTTTCTCGACGACGTCGCCGCCTTCGATGCAGCGTTCTTCAACATCTCGCCGCGTGAGGCGGAGACGATGGACCCGCAGGAGCGCCTGTTCCTGCAATGTGCCTGGCACACGATTGAGGATGCCGGCTACAGCCGTGCCCGGCTGGCTCGCAACACGGGCGTGTTCGTCGGCGTCATGTACACCGACTATCCGCTGTTCGCCGCGGAGGCGCAGGCCCGCGGTGAACCGGTCGCCTTCCTCAATCACCCGTCATCGATCGCCAATCGCGTCTCGCACCATTTCGACTTGAACGGTCCCAGCCTGGCGGTGGACACGATGTGTTCCTCGTCCTTCACTGCGATCCATCTCGCCTGCCAGAGTATCCTGTCGGGCGACTGCGCGGTCGCGATCGCCGGCGGCGTCAACCTGTCAATCCACCCAAACAAATATCTCGGGCTCGCGCGTGGGCTGTTTGCATCCAGTGTCGGGCGTTGCGCCAGCTTTGGCAGCGGCGGCGACGGCTATGTGCCCTCGGAGGGCGTCGGTGCCGTGTTGCTGAAGCGACGCGCACATGCGGAACGCGACGGCGACCGCATCCATGGCGTGATCCGCGCGACGGCCGTCAACCATGGCGGCCGGACAAGCGGCTTCGCCGTTCCCAACCCGTCCGCCCAATCCGCCGTGATCGACAAGGCGCTGGCGCGAGCGGGCATCTCGGCTCGATCGATCGGCTACATCGAGGCGCACGGCACGGGAACGTCGCTCGGCGATCCGATCGAGATCGCCGGGCTCACTCGTGCATTCCGGCAACATACGGAAGATACCGGATTCTGCGCGATCGGTTCGGTCAAGTCGAATATCGGTCATTGCGAAGGCGCGGCGGGAATTGCGGGCCTGACGAAGGTCCTGCTGCAGCTGAAGCACGGAATCCTGGTGCCGTCCCTGCATGCCGACCCGCCGAACGAGCATATCGATTTCGAGGCGACACCGTTTCGCCTGCAGCGGACATTGGCCGCATGGCCCGCCCCGGACAACGACGGCGTTCGGCAAAGCGCATCGCGAATGGCCGGCCTGTCGTCGTTCGGCGCGGGTGGCGCCAATGCGCATCTAATCGTGGAGGAATATCGGGCAGCCGCTATCCAATCAGTGGCCGCTGACGGCAACCCGCCCGCCATCATGGCCGTGCCGCTTTCGGCGCGAAGCGAGGCTTCGCTGAGGCGCCTGGCCCGGGCGTATGTCGACGCGATTGTTGACGGGGATCTGACGCAAAGCGACCTCGCGGACATCGCCTACACGCTGCACGTCGGTCGCGAGTCGTTCGAACACCGGCTCGCGATCCTCGCCGCGTCGTCGGGAGAACTCGGCCAGCTTCTGGCTGCCTGGCTGGAAGGTGGCGGCGGAGAGGGCCGGGTCTTCGCGGGGCAAAACACCCCGTACGACGAACGTCTGGCTCTGCTTCAGGGAGATGAGGACCTCGCCGAGACGGTGGCGCGGTGGGTGAGCAAGGGCAAGCTCGAGAAGCTGTGCAGCCTCTGGACTCAGGGTTGGCCGGTCCCATGGGCGGCACTGCACGACGGGAAGCCGCGCGGGCAGCGCAGGATCGTGTCGTTGCCGCTTTATCCGTTCAGCCGCGATCGCCATTGGGTGACGGTGCCCGCGCCCGAGCCGGTATCCGAGCCCGTCGTCAAGGTGGGGGCCGTCGAGCCGCGCCCCAGCCCCGTGCATTTGCTCGAGGAGGTCTGGGAACCGCGCGCCGGCGCGAGCGTGATAGCGGCGGGGCCGGCACCCGCGCGCCGGGTCGTGATCGGAACCGCGGAGTTCGCGCGGCAGATCGAGCGGCTCGCGGGCTCCGATGCAGCCCTCCTCTGCCGTGTGATCGGAAGTGTCGCGGGCCAGCCTGCCGACGCGATCGAGGCGCTGGTGGTCCAGCTGCTGACGGAGCTAAAGACGCTGACCGACCCGGGACTGACAGCACCGCTTCGACTGCAACTGGTCGTCCCCGCGCAACATGATGGGCATCCGGCGCTCGCGCTTGCGGCGCTGCTCGACTCGGCCGAACAGGAAGAGCCGATGCTGCAGCCGCAAGTGATCGCGCTCGAGCCCCAGATTGACGACGCCAGCTTCCGCCGGCTGATCACGGAAGAAGCGGCGCGCTACGGTGATCGGCGGGTGCGGTATCAGGGCGAGCGCCGCGAAGTCGTCGCGCTGAGGGCACTGGTTCGCTCCGAATCGTTTGCGCAGACGCCGTGGCGCGCGGGAGGGGTGTATCTGATCACGGGCGGGGCGGGATCGCTCGGGCGCGTGTTCGCCACCGAGATCCGCCGTCACTCGCCCGACGCGACGATCATCCTCGCATCCCGGCACGCCGGGACGGACGCCGCTGGCGATGCCCTTGGCTCTGGTGCATCGCCACCGGAGTATCGCGTCTGCGATGTCGCCGACGGAGCGGCGGTGCAGCGGCTGGTCGATGAAATCATCGAAGCTCACGGTCGACTGGACGGGGTGATTCACGCCGCCGGCCTGCTGTCGGACGGGTGGTTCAGAAACAAGTCCGACGAAGCCGTTCGGGCGGTGCTCGGTCCCAAGGCGCGCGGCGTCGTCAACCTTGATCGCGCCACCGCCGCACTTCGGCTCGATATGTTTCTGGTCCTCTCGTCGTTGGCCGGGGTTATCGGTAATGCCGGACAGTGCGACTATGCGGCGGCAAACGCGTTCCTCGACGGCTTTTGCCGACGACGCTCCGCTTCGGTTGCGCAGGGTGACAGGTTCGGCCGCACGCTGGCGCTGGCGTGGCCGTTGTGGCGACACGGCGGCATGCAGGTCAGCGACGCCGTCATCGCCCGCACGCGGGAGTTGGTCGGTCTGTCCCCGATCGACACGGCGGATGCGATGGAGGCCTTCTACGCCGCGTACGCCTCCGACCGGCCAGCCGTCGCCGTGTTCAGCGGCGACCTGGCGCGGTTCGAAGATTGGCGATCCCGTCCCTCTGAAACGCTGGGCAAGCCGCTAACCGGAAGCGGCGGCATCTCGGTCGAACAGTCGGTGGCGGACCATGTCGGCGCGATCGTCGCCAAGACCCTGAAGCTGCCGGTCGCATGCGCAGGTCCACACGAGCCGATCGAGAATTTCGGGATCGATTCCGTGCTCGCGCTCGAGATGATCGACGCGTTGGAAGCATCATTGGGCAAGTTGCCGAAAACGCTGTTCTTCCAGCACAACACGATTGCCGAGCTGTCCCGTTTCATCGCGGAAGTGGCGCCGGAGGCCGCTGCGCGGCTTGCCGACGCAGCAACCGCGCCTCATTCGACCGGCGGACCATCCGCCTTCGCCCGGCCCGGCCCTGCCGAGGTCACCGCGCGCCTTCCAGAGCCGGCTCAGTCACCGTCGGACATCGCGATCATCGGGATCGCCGGCCGCTATCCGGGCGCACGCGATCTCGACGCATTCTGGCGCAACTTGGCCGCGGGCCGTGACAGCGTCACTGAGATCCCCGTCGATCGCCGGTACTTCTTGTCCCTGTATGACGAGCGAAAGGGAACGCCCGGCACCTTCTACTGCAAATGGGGTGGCTTCATTGACGGCGTGGATGAGTTCGACGCGCTGTTCTTCAACATATCGCCGCTGGAGGCGCGCACCATGGGCCCGCAGGAGCGGCTCTTCCTGCAATGCGCGTATGAAGCCATCGAGGATGCCGGTTACACGCGCGCGACCGTGAGTTCGCGGCAGGTGCGCGGACGCTCCCGTAGCGTCGGGGTGTTCGCCGGCGTCATGTACGACGAGTACCAGCTGTTCAACATGCAAGCGGCGGCGGCGGGCGTGGACTCGCCGTCCTCGAATCCCGCGTCCGTGGCGAACCGCGTCTCGTATTTCTGCGACTTTCGAGGCCCGAGCATCGCCATCAACACGATGTGTTCGAGTTCGATGACGGCAATCCACATGGCCTGCGACAGCCTGCGCGCAGGCGAGTGCGAGGTGGCGCTTGCCGGCGGTGTCAACGTGTCCATTCACCCGAGCAAATATGTGACCTTGTCGCAGGGGCAGTTCGTCTCCGGCAGCGGGCGCTGCCGGAGCTTCGGACGGGACGGCGACGGCTATGTCCCCGGCGAAGGGGTCGGCGCCGTGCTGTTGAAGCCGCTCGCGCACGCGCTGGCCGACGGTGATCACGTCCACGCGGTGATCAAGGCGAGTGGCGTCAACCACGGCGGCAAGGGCGCCGGCTATACCGTGCCGCTGGCGCGGGCGCAGGCCGAACTTGTGAAGGGGCTGCTTGCGGACGCAGGGATCGAACCTGCGGCAATAGGCTATGTTGAAGCGCATGGCACCGGTACCGCGCTCGGCGATCCGATCGAGGTCGAGGGCCTCGCTCAGGCCCTCGGCGCGCATCGCGGCAACCCGTGCGCGCTCGGATCGGTCAAGAGCAACATTGGTCATTGCGAGAGCGCAGCCGGCATCGCCGGGCTGACCAAGGTCGTCCTACAGCTAAAGCATGGGCGCATCGCGCCGTCGCTGCATTCGCACGAAATCAACGCCAACATCGATTTCAACGACACGCGCTTCTTCGTGCCGCAACAGCTGCAGGACTGGCCTCGCCCGTCGGTGCAAGCTGCGGAAGGGCATGCACCGGCGCGCCTGGCGGGCGTGTCTTCGTTCGGCGCGGGGGGTGCCAATGCGCATATCATCGTCGCCGAGCATGTTGAGCCTCATGTCCCTCGGAGTGAGTCGCCGGGGGCGGTGCTGATTGCGCTGTCCGCCCGCACCGCCGACGGGCTGAGATCAATCGCGATACGACTTCGCAATGCCTGCGAACATCTGTCCGATCCGGAGCTGGTGCGGGTCGCGTACACGTTGCAGACCGGCCGCGAAGAGATGGAATTCCGGCTGGCGCTGGTCGTGGACTCGATCGCGCAGCTGAAAGCCGCACTCGACGATCATGTGAACGGGCGATCGTCGGCGTTAGCCGTCGAGCATGGGACCGCCGATCCAGCGGCGGGACAGTGGGGGGCGGCCGATCAAGGCCGGATCGCGAGTGCGCTCGGTCAAGCCGGACAGCCGGCCGCTCTTGTCGAGCTGGCCCGGTGTTGGGTGGGGGGCGCCGTCATCCCCTGGCGCGAGCTTTACGGCAGCCGGCCGCCGCGTCGCATTCCACTGCCAACTTATCCCTTCGAGCGTAAACGCCACTGGCTTGAGCTTGGCGACCTATCTTTGCCGGGTAAATTGGAAGCCGCCCAGCCTGCGGGTGACGACACGCCAGCGCACCCGTTGCTGCACGTCCGGGCAAATGATCCGGCCGGACGCCGCTTTACAAGCGTGTTGACCGGCGAGGAATTTGTGTTCGCGGACCATGTCGTCGACGATCGCAAGGTTCTTCCTGCCGCCGCCTGCCTCGAGATGGCGAGGGCCGCCGCGGCGGTCGATACGCTTGACTTCAAGGTTCGCGACGGCGGTTGCTTCGCATTGCGCGACTTGAACTGGCGCCGGCCGATCGTCGCGGCGGCCGATCGTACGCTGCTCACGACGGAGCTGATGAGCGAGGACGGCCGGCTGACCTTCCGTATCAGCGCGGCCGCGGAGCAGGAGGTCGGCGACAGGCTGATCTTCGTGACCGGAAGCCTCGATGCGACGGCGGCTCTACCGCCTGAGGCGGGGCCTTCGATCGAGACAGTGCTCGCTGGCGTTCGCCAGGTGCTGACGGGGGCCGAATGCTACGAGATATTCCGCCGCAGCGGCATCGATTATGGCGACTCATTTCGTGGCATCGACAGCCTGCATTGCGGAGAAACGGGCGGCCGCAAGGTCGCGCTCGGCTGGTTCTCCGTCGATGCCGATCCGATGGGAACCCTGGGCAGCTTCGGCCTCAACCCGGTCGTACTCGACCTCGCCTTCCAATCCTGTCTCGGCATCGCGTTGCAGCGGCATGGGATTGACGCGAACGGCGCCCTTTCAGTGCTGGACATCCCGTTCGCGCTCGACGCGCTTGTCGTCGCAAGGCCGCTGCCCACCGACGGCTGCATGATCGCGACTGCACGTGCGGACGGGAGGATCGACGTGGGCATTCACGATGCTGCCGGGCGGATCTGCGCCTGGTTGGAAGGCATCGCGGTTCGGGAGGTGGCACGCACCGCCGCCCCGGAGCGTTCGCAAGCGCTGCTTCTTTCGCCTGCCTGGACGGTCGTCGATCGGGAGGATGTCGCCGTTTCGGCGGACGCCGACGGCAGAACCCTCGTCATAGGTTCCGGCGATGATGTCGCAGACAGCCTGTCTCGTCGATTCTCGAACCTGATCGCGGTCGCCGATGCCAGCGCGGCGACGCAGATTATCGCTATCGCCGGCGATCGCCACCCCTTTACTCGGATTGTGTGGGTGCTGCCGGGCTCGCGAGACGAGCCGGGCCGCGGCCACGTCGCCGCGCAGGAAAGCGGGCTGATCGCAGGCCATCACTTGATGCGCGCGCTTCTCCAGGCGGGCTATGGCGCGCGGCCGCTGGCCTGGACTGTGGTGACACGAGGAACCCAGCGGATCTCGCCCGGCGAGCGCGTCGATGCAGCGCATGCGGGCTTGCACGGCTATTTCGGGTCGCTCGCCAAGGAACAGGACCTTTGGACGATTCAGCTCTTCGATCTCGCGGCCGACGAGATGGGACTGCCCGAGGCAATCTGGACGACGCCCACCGAAGCGACTGGCGAGACGATAGCGATCCGGGGCGCGCGTGCCTACCGGCTGCGCCTGCTTCCCCAAGATCCGCTCGGTCAAGCGCGTTTTCCGTACCGACGCGGCGGCGTTTACGTGATTGCGGGAGGGGCAGGCGGAATCGGCGAGGTTCTGACCGCGCATCTTCTTCGCGCCGCCGACGCGCAGGTCGTGTGGCTCGGTCGTCGTGAACCCGATGCCGCATTGAACAAAAAGCTCGACAGGCTGGCGCGCCTCGGGCGGCGACCAGTCTACTTCCGGGCGGACATCGGGGACCGGTTGTCGCTCATACAGGCACGTCGGCAGATCGCTCAGTTGCACCCCTACGTCCACGGCGTCGTCCACGCTGCGGTGCAGCTATCGGACCGCGCTGTCGCCAACATGGACGAGGAGACACTTCGGCGGGGGTTGCGTGCCAAGATCGAGGGTGGCGCCGCGCTCGCGGACGTCTTTGCCGATGAGCCGCTCGACTTTTTGCTGTTCATGTCGTCGATGCAGAGCTTTGGCAGACCTGCCGGTCAAAGCAACTATGCCGCCGCTTCGACGTTCCTCGACGCCTTCGCGGTCGAGCTTGCCGGACGGGTTTCTTTCCCGGTCAGGACGATGAACTGGGGCTATTGGGGGCATCTGGGTGCTGCAGCGTCCGCATCCGTGCGCGCCCGGATGGCGCGTGAGGGTGTCGGCTCGATCGATCCGGCCCGCGGCATGGCGGCTCTCGACCAGCTGCTCGCTGGCGAGGCGACGCAGCTCGCCTTTCTCGTCACGCGCGCCGGCGCCACGACATTCTCGCCGACGCGTTCGCAAGACGATGCGGCCGACGTGCGGCTGGTATCGGACGCGCCCGCTTTGCGGGCAAACCTGCACGGGACGGTCCTGGTCAGCGAGGATGAAGCTGATCCGCGCCGCGACTCCAGCGTGGCGGAAGGCAATGTTCTTCAGCTGGACGACGAGCCGCATGCCGAGGAGGAGCGTCGGCTCGAGAGGATCACCGCTGTCGTCCGCGAGAGCATGGTTGCCGTCTTGGATCTGGATCCGCAGGACCTGCGCGACGAGCTCAATTTCGAACGTTACGGGGTCGAATCGGTCAGCGCGGGCCGCATCGTCAATCGGATCGGCCGGCATTTCTCAGTCGCGATACCGGCGACCGTCATGTTCGATCATACCTGCGTGGCGGAGCTCGCCCGTCACCTGATCGAGCGCATCCCGGCGTCAGCAACCGCGCGGCCGACGCCCGACGCGTCGCCGGTCGCGCGCGACGACGGGGACCGGATCGCCCCGCCGCCTGCTGCGCATGCCCGGTCGTCGAGCGCGGCCGCGAGCTCGTCGCACACGGTTCGCCGGCTGGTGATCGATCGGCCCGGAACCATCGACGACATGCGCGTCATAGAGACGCCTCTCCCCGCGCTCGGGGGCCGCGACGTCCGCATCGCGGTTCGCGCCTTTTCGCTGAACTTCGGCGATTTGCTGTGTGTCAAAGGCCTCTATCCGACGATGCCGCCCTATCCCTTCACTCCGGGTATGGAAGTGGCCGGAACGGTGCTGGACTGCGGCGCGGACGTTACATCGGTCCGCCCCGGGGACCCGGTGGTCGCGATGACCGGCCCAGAGTTCGGCGGTCATGCCACGGTCGTGACGGTCGGGGAGCATCAGCTGTGGCGCAAGCCGGATCGCTTGAGCTTCGAAGAGGCCTGCTCTTTGCCGATCGCGGCCATCACCATGATCGAGGTCTTTCGCCGTGCCCGGCTGCAGCCGGGAGAGCGCATTCTGATCCAGACTGCAGCGGGCGGCGCCGGACAGGTCGGCGTCCAACTGGCGCAGCATGTCGGCGCAGAAATTTTCGCCACCGCCGGTACCGCCGAAAAGCTGAACCATCTGGCCCGGTCCGGCGTGCCGCACTGCATCGATTATGTGCGGTCTGACTTCGCGGCCGAGGTCGACCGCCTTACGCATGGACGCGGCGTCGACGTCATCGTCAATACACTCGGCGGCGATGCGCTTCAGAAGGGGCTCGGCTGCCTTGCCCCTGGCGGCCGGTACATCGAAGTCGCCATGACAGCGCTCAAACAGGCGCGCGCGGTCGACCTTTCGGTATTGGGCGACAATCAAAGTTTCCACAGCCTCGATCTGCGCAAGATGGTGCGCGCCGCCCCCGAGAGGATGGCGGCGCTCTTCGCCGAGCTTTCAGCGCACGTCGACGCAGGGGTGATCCGTCCAGTAGTTGGCGCGGTATTCAGCTTCGACGAGGTGGCGCGCGCTTATCGGACGATCGAGGAACGCCGGAATTTCGGCAAGGTCGTCGTCCAAGTTCCGGTTGCGGCCGAAGCGGCCGGGCTTCCGGCGGAAGCATCCGGCGCGCGAGCGCGGTCCGGAGATATCGCACCGCTGGCTCCCGAACCGATCGCCATCATCGGCATGAGCGGCCGCTATCCCCGCTCCGAAAATCTCGATGCGCTTTGGGCGCATCTGGCGGCAGGCGTCGATCTGACCGAGCCGGTATCGCGCTGGCAGCTGCCGGCCGGAGACGGGAACGACGCGCCGTGCTGGCGCGGCGCATTCCTCGACGGAATCGACCAGTTCGACGCGAGCTTTTTCCAGATCACCGACCTGGAAGCGCTGTACATGGACCCCCAGCAGCGGGTCTTTTTGGAGGAAGCATGGCACGCGCTGGAAGATGCGGGCTATGCCGGGGCAGGGGTTGAAGAACGACCCTGTGGCGTCTTCGTTGGCGCGGCGTCGGTCGATTATGATGCACGCTTTGGTCACGACGCGCCGCCGCAAGCGTTTTGGGGCAACGTCGGATCCGTGATCCCGGCGCGGATTGCCTATCACCTGAATTTGCAAGGGCCGGCGGTCGCCGTGGATACCGCCTGCTCCAGCTCGCTGGTCGCCGTGCATCTTGCGTGCCAGAGCCTTTGGCTCGGCGAGGTGGAGATGGCTCTGGCCGGTGGCGTGTTCCTGCAGCCCGGCCCCTCATTCTACGCGTCCAGCATCGCCGCCGAGATGATTTCGCCAACCGGCCAATGCCGTGCCTTCGACGACAGCGCCGATGGCTTCGTGCCTGGCGAAGGCGTGGGCGTGCTGATCCTGAAGCGTCTGTCAGACGCGGTCGCGGCGCGTGACCACATCCACGGCATCATTCGCGGCATCGGCATCAATCAGGATGGCAGGACGTCAGGGCTCACAGCGCCCAGCGGTCGTGCTCAGACCCGCCTTCAGCGCGCCGTTTATGACCGTTTCGCCATTGACCCGGCGTCGATCCAGTATGTCGAAGCGCACGGCACCGGCACGAGGCTCGGCGACCCCATCGAGTTTCGCGCGCTCGCCGATGCGTTCGGGGGCAGCTCCGCCCGTCAAGGCAGCTGCGCCATCGGCTCGGTGAAGACCAATCTCGGGCATACGGTGATGGCGGCGGGGGTGACGGGCATCCTGAAGATCCTGCTCGCGTTGCGGCATGGGCAGATTCCGCCGTCGCTGCACTTTTCGCGTCTGAACGGCGAGATCGAGCTCGAGCGCCCGCCCTTCTTCGTCAACACGCGCCTGACCTCCTGGTCCGCGCCGCATGGACAGCCGCGCCGCGCAGCCATCAGCTCTTATGGTTTCAGCGGGACCAATGCCCACGCCGTGATCGAGCAAGCCCCAGAGACGCGGCGGGTCCGACCGAGCCGGGGCCGTCACCTCATCGTGCTTTCGGCTCGCACACCGGAAGCGCTGCGCCGACAGGCCGCTCAGCTGGCGGCGTGGTGCGAGGAGCAGGGTGACGCTCATCCCGGCGATGTCAGCTACACGCTGTTGGTCGGTCGGAGACATTTCGACCACCGGCTTGCGGTCATCGTCGCCGAGGTGGGAGAATTGCGCGACCTGCTGACGGCATGGCTCTTGGAAGGCGTTACCGCCGGGCTGTGGATTGGGCGAGCAAAAGTCCCGCCGCCCCGCGCCGGCAAGAACGCCACCGACAACCTTTCGGTCCTCGCGGCGCACTTCGTCGAAGGCGGCATTGTCGATGTTGTCCGCCTGTTCACCGACAGCGAGTATCGTCGCGTCCCGCTCCCTGGCTATCCGTTCGAGCGTCAGTCCTACTGGGTCGACGCTGGCCCCGAAAACGTTCCGGATCGTGCGATCGCATCGGCCGCCGCACTGCCGTTGACGGGTGACGGCGAGCTCCGGCTATTGGTGCGAGAGCGGCGGCTCGAACCCGCCAGGCCAGACGCGCCCGAGTTCGAGGTCCAGCGGCACTGGGTCTTCCTGGATCCCCGGCTTGCCGAGCATCAGCCCCGGCTCGCGGCGCTGCTGCCGCACGCGGATGTCGACGTGCTGGCGGAGCCGGGCGACGCCGGGTCGAGCGGCGCGGTGCTGCTCGCGGCGGCATTCGCGCGGTTGGTCGACAGGATCGCCGTGACGCTGCGCAACAAGGACCGCGGCAAGCTGCTCGTGCAAGTGCTCGCCGGCGACGTGGGCGACGGTCTTGCCTGGACACAGGCTCTGTCGGCAGCGTTCCGATCCGTGGCCGCAGAGGATCCGAAGTTCTTCGGGCAGGTCGTCACCGTCGATGGTGATGAGGCCAGCCCTGAACTCTGGACCGAGCGACTGCTCGAAAGCCGCCGAAACCCGTCGGACGACGAAGTCGCGTATGATCGCGGCGGGCTGAGGAGCGTCGCGACGTTGCGCGAGCACCCTTCCGCAAACCTTCCCGTCACGCCGCCTTGGAAAACGGGTGGCGTGTATCTGATCACCGGCGGGGCCGGCGGGCTCGGCTTGATCTTCGCGCGCGAAATCGCCCGCCACTGCGCGCACGCCACGATTGTTTTGACCGGCCGATCGAGTGTTCGACCCGAGCTGGAGGCGGCGTTGGCGCAACTGCGCTCGCCGTCGATCCGGGTCGAATACCGGATCGCCGACGTGACCAGCAAGCGCGACGTCGATGCGCTCGTGCGCTCGATCACGAGCGACCACGGCAAGCTCACCGGCGTGATCCACGCCGCCGGCATCTCCCGCGACGATTTCCTTATGCGCAAGCCCCCTGACGTCATCAGGGAGGTGCTGGCACCCAAGACGCTCGGGATCGAGTATCTCGATCATGCCACGCAAGGGCTGCCGCTCGATCTGTTCGTCGCATTTTCCTCGGTGGCCGCCACGTTCGGCAACGCGGGACAGAGCGACTACGCGACCGCCAACGCCTTCCTGGACCGTTACGTGGAGTTCCGTGCGGGTCTGGTCGCCCGCGGAGCGCGACGCGGCAGAACTTTGTCCATCGGCTGGCCGCTCTGGGCCGAAGGCGGAATGGGGGCCGACCCCCGGCTGCGCGCCCAACTCGCAGAGCTTGGCATGGAGCCGCTGCAGACGCAGCTCGGGCTGGAGGCGTTCTACCGAGCCGCCGCCTCTGAATGCGCGACCATGATCGTGACGCTCGCGCCGACGGCTGCGTCGCCGGCCGGGGAGGAGGTAGGCGCACACCGGGGTCAAGCGACGCCGTACGAAGTTGACTTGGCCAGCGGTGAGGGTGAGCCGGCCGAGTTGCTCGACTGGCTGATCTCGGTGGTGAGGGATGTGACGCTGCTTCCCTCCCACCTGATCGATCCCGGCGCCACCTACGACAGCTTCGGCCTGGACTCGCTGATGATCACGCGCATCCACCGCCGTCTGGTCGCCCGCTTCCCCGACCTTCCGAAGACGCTGTTCTTCGAACATCCGACGCTCCGCAACATTCGGGATCACCTGAAGGCGTCCTATCCGGAACTGTGTGCGCCGAAGCGCGCGCAGGGACTGACCGTGTCGCCGGCGCCGGCCGTCATCACCGCGCCAACGCAAGACACCGGCGAAGAGATCGCGATCATCGGCATGGCCGGCACATATCCGGACGCGCCCGATCTCGACCGTTTCTGGGCCAATCTCGCCGCCGGACGCGAGTCTCTGCGCGAGGTGCCGCCGGATCGATGGTCACTTGCTGCAGAGACGTGCGCAACCCCGGAGACAGCGCGTCAGACCGGCAAGAGCTATTGCCGTGTCGGCGGCTTTCTCGACGGGTTCGCGCACTTCGATCCGCTGTTCTTCGGCATCTCGCCGACGGAGGCGCTGAGCATGGACCCGCAGGAGCGGCTGTTCCTTCAAACGTGTTGGCACACGATGGAAGATGCCGGCTATACGCGTGACGCCCTTCGCAAGCGGCACGGCGGCAGGGTCGGCGTCTTCGTGGGCGTCTGCAAGACCGGTTACGAACTGCACGGGCCCGCCATGTGGCGACAGGGTGAACAGGTTCACCCGCGCACGTCGTTCGGTTCGATCGCGAACCGCGTGTCCTATGTGCTCGACCTGCACGGTCCGAGCCTCGCGCTGGACACCATGTGCTCGTCCTCGCTGACGGCCATCCATTATGCCTGTGAAAGCCTGATCCGGAGCGAGTGCGCGCTCGCCTTTGCCGGCGGGGTCAACCTCTATCTCCACCCCAGCGCGTATGCGACCTTGTGCGCGGCCGGCATGCTGTCGCCAACGGGTGCCTGCCGGAGCTTCGGCGCGGACGCCGATGGATTCATTCCGGGCGAGGGCGTCGGCGCCATATTGCTCAAGCGGTTGGCGCGCGCGCGTGCCGATGGTGACAACATCCACGCCGTCATTCGGGCAACCGCCGTAAACCATGGCGGGCATGTGCATGGCTACACCGTTCCCAACCCGCGCGCCCAGGGGGCGTTGGTCCGTGCCGCGATCGACAAGGCGGGCGTGCGGGCGCAGGACATCGGTTATGTCGAGGCGCATGGAACCGGAACGCCGCTCGGCGATCCGGTCGAGATCGCGGGCCTCGCCCAGGCGTTTGCCGGCGACGACGCTGAGCCGGCGATCTGCGCGATCGGCTCGGTCAAGTCGAATATCGGCCACCTCGAAGCGGCGGCGGGGATCGCCGGGATCAGCAAGGTCGTGCTGCAGATGAAGCACGGCAAGATCGCGCCATCCCTGCATTGCGCAACGCCGAACCGCGACATCCGTCTCGACGGTACGCCGTTCCGCCTGCAACGCGAATTGTCCGACTGGGGCGACGGCGAGAGGAGGGGGGATCACGCCGGTCCCGCAATGCTTGCAGGCGTCTCTTCCTTCGGCGCGGGCGGGGCCAATGGGCACGTCATCATCGAAGCGCATGGGGACGAACGTACCCGTGCCGCGGGACCTCGCGGTACGCCGATCCCCATCGTCTTGTCGGCGCGCAGCAGCGAACGTCTGAGGGCGCTTGCCGGGCGCCTGGCAGCATGGCTGCATGCGAGGCCGTCGGCCGACGACGACCTTTTGGACATCGCTTATACGCTGCAGGTCGGCCGCGAAGCGATGCGGTATCGGCTGGGACTGCTGGTGATGTCCGTGGCCGAACTCGCCACCAAACTCGCCGCCTTCGCGCGGGACGGGGATGTCGCGGGCGCGCTTCAGGGCGACGGCTCCGCCATAGGCACAACGCCGGACTCACAGGCAGGCAGGACCACGCCTGAGGCGCTCGTCGACCGCCTGGTTGGGGCCGGTGATACCGTCGGACTGCTCGACCTGTGGGTGGGGGGGATGCCGGTCGACTGGGATCGGATCTATCCCTTAGCCAAGCCGCGTCGCATCTCCCTTCCCGGGTATCCCTTCGCCGAGGAATATTATTGGCCCAAGGCTGCGGCGGCCCCGCTCGGCGAGGCGGTCGACGGCGTGCGGGTCGTGTTCCCGGTCTGGCGCGCGCAGCCCCGGCCGGCGGCCGCGGCATCGCCGATGATCGCGAATGCGTCCGCCGCGATCGCCTTCGGCCTAGATGCGCCGGAGGACGCCGGTCTGGTCCGACACTGGCTGCAGCCGCAACCCGGTGCGACCGTCGACGCGCTTGCAGACGCGCTAGCCGGGTGCGGCCCGCTCGATCACCTGCTGCTGTGGCTGCCGGCGCGGACGGATGACAGCCTGGACGACGAGCTGTTGGCGGACCTGCAGGAGCTGATCCGCCCGTGTTTTCGCACTGTGAAAGCCCTGTTGCAGCGGGGTTATGGTCAGCGGCCATTCGAGATCACGGTCGTGACGCGCGGTGCCGTCGCGGCTGTGCCGGCTGAGCTGGCAGACCCGGCGCATGCGGCGCTGCACGGTCTGTTCGGCGCGCTCGCGAAAGAGCAGCCCCACTGGCGGATCCGCGTGGTCGATCTGGGCGACGGGGACCGGCCGTCGCTCGCCGAGATCCTGAATGCGCCCATCGATCCGGAAGGCGGCTGCATGGCCGTGCGCCAGGGCCGCTGGCTTCGTCAAGCGACCCTGGTCGGCCGGCCGGAGACCTTTGGCGCGCCGCCGTTACCTTCCGGCGGCGTTTACGTCGTGGTGGGTGGCGCCGGACACATCGGCACCGCCTTCAGCGAGCGATTGGTGCGCGACCAGCAAGCTCAGGTCGTCTGGATCGGCCGCAGACCGATCGATCGCACCATCCAGGATACGATCGATCGGCTCGCCGCGTTCGGGCCCGCGCCGATCTATATTCAGGCCGACGCGACGAACAGGCAAGCGCTCGAACGCGCCTACCAGCAGATCCGTGCCGCATTCGGCGAGGTGAACGGCCTTGTGCACGCGACCATCGTGCTCAGTGACGCTGCGCTTACCAACATGAGCGAAACGCAGTTCATGGCGGCGCTCGAAGCGAAGTCGGTGACGGCGGTCAGGCTGGCGCAGGTCTTCGGCTCCGGCGAGCTCGACTTCGTCCTGTTCTTTTCGTCGATGCAGAGCTTCGGGAAGCTAGCCGGACAAAGCAACTACGCTGCAGGCTGCCTGTTCGCGGACGCCTTCGCACATCGTCTTCGCCGGCTTTGGCGAGGAACGGTCAAGATCATCAATTGGGGAAGCTGGGACGTGATCGACGGCAAGCCGATCTCGTCGATGATCGCGGCCAACATGGAGCGGGCCGGGTTGGGGCTGTTGACCGCCGGCGACGATGCGCTCGCCATCGATATGTTGTTGGCCGGGCCACACGACCAGTTCGGCTATTATCGCGCGAGCGGAGCGGCGCTCGCCAGGGAGTCTGCCCATTCCGGAGCGCCGCCGGTGGCGCTGCCGGTTACCGTCCCGCCTGCCGTCGCGCCTGGTGCCGATGTCCAGGCGGCACGCAGCGCCTTCCAGGCAAGCGAGGTGGGCACCGTCCTCGTGGCCAAACTTCGCGAGGCGCTCGGTCTAACGACGCAACCCGTGTCAAACGAGGAGCCTCTCGCCACTTACGGTGTCGACTCGATCACCGGCGTCCAGTTCATCCGGCTGGTCAACTTGGCCCTGCGGCTCGATCTCGACGTCAAAACGATTTATGACCATCCCTCGATCGCTTCGCTCACCGCACATATTCTGGCGACGTACGATCAACCGCCATGCACGGCGCCGTCTGCGGCTGAGTCGCCCGCCGGAACGACCGCACCGCGGCCGTCGCCGATGACCGCGGCGCGAACTGCCGTTGCCCGGGCCGGGGCGGCACTCGATGACGCGATCGCGGTCGTCGGGATGGGTGCGCGGTTTGCGCGATCGACGGACGTACGCGCCCTCTGGCAACACCTTGTCGAGGGCACCGATCTTGTCGCCGCCACTGTCATTCCCCGCCGGGGGGAGGCTTGGCCGCCAGGCCAGACCTGCGGCTTCCTCGACGACGCCGAGATGTTCGATCCGCGCTTTTTCGGCATCGGGAAGGCCGAGGCGCGGCATATGGATCCGCAGCAGCGCATCTTCCTTGAGGAGGCCTGGCACGCGCTGGAGGACGCCGGCTATGCGAGCAAGGCCATCCGTGGCGCCCGGTGCGGCGTCTATGTCGGGCACAATGGCTCCGACTATCACCAACTCTTCAGCGGCGATCTGCCGGCCCAGGCCCTGTGGGGGAATGCGGCATCGATCCTGTCGGCCAGGATCGCCTATCACCTCGATCTGCAGGGGCCGGCGATCACGATCGACACTGCCTGCTCAAGCTCGCTGACGGCCATTCACCTTGCCTGCCAGGCCTTGAGGCAGGGCGAAATCGACATCGCCCTGGCGGGCGGCGCTCAGGTCTATTGCACGCCGTCGTTCCAGGTCGCCGCGGCCAAGGCGGGCATGTTGTCTCCCACCGGCCGATGCCACAGCTTCGACGCTCGCGCGGACGGCTTCGTTCCAGCCGAAGGGTGCGGCGTGCTGGTGCTGAGGCGGCTCGCCGACGCGATTGCCGCACGCGACACGATCTACGGCGTCGTACGGGCGAGCGCCACCAACCAGGACGGCGCAACTAACGGCATCACGGCGCCTAGCGGCCTCTCGCAGGAGAGGCTGCAGCGCATGGTGTTTCGCGAAGCGGGGGTTGCTCCGCGCGACGTTCAGCTGGTCGAGGCGCACGGCACCGGCACCACGCTGGGCGACCCCATCGAATTCGGGGCATTGGCATCGGTGTTCGGCGAGAGCACCGGCGAGACCGGCTTCTGCGCACTCGGCTCGATCAAGTCGAACCTCGGACATACGCTGGCTGCCGCCGGAGTCGCGGGCGCGATCAAGGTGCTGCTGGCGCTCCGCAACGAACAAATTCCGCCGTCCGTGCATTTCGATCAGCAGAACGACCGAATCGACATCGCGAACAGTCCGTTCTTCGTGCCCCGGTATGCGCAACCCTGGCCTCGCTTGCATGACCGCGTGAGGCTTGCCGCCGTAAGTTCCTTTGGCTTCAGCGGGACCAATTGCCACATGCTGATCGGCGAGGCGCCGCCGGTGCCGCCCCGTGCGACATCGCCGCGGCCCTGGCTGATCGCGTTATCGGCCAAGGGCGCCGGTGAGCTGCGCGAGGCGGCAATCCGCTTGCGCGACCATGTCGCCGGCACCTCGTCGGAGATTGCGGATATCGGCTATACGCTGGCCATCGGCCGGCATCATTTCGGCCATCGGCTCGCTTTCGTCGTCGAAACGGCCGCCGAACTGCGCGCGGCGCTGCAGGTCTGGCTTGACGGATCGCCGATGCCGGACGGCTTCGCCGCGAGCCTTAGCGAGAAGGACATGCAGGCGGCGGCAGACGGCGTCAATCGTGCCGCGGCCGCGATCGAGACATGCCGCGCCGCCGGTACCAAACCGGTGGATCTCCGCCACGCGCTCGTCGAGCTCGCTCGGCTGCACATCGCGGGCTGTCCGATCGACTTCGAAGCCTTGTTCGAGGGGCTGGAGGTCGGCCGCGTGCCGCTGCCAGGATATCCATTCCGCCGCGAGCGCTGCTGGGTCGAGCCCGCGGTGCAGATTGCGCTCACGATCGACGCTGAGGCCCCGCACCTGGGGGGGCATGCCGTGCGTGGTCGGCGGACCCTCCCCGCCGTCGCCAGCTTGGGCCTTGTCGTCGCCGCGTTCCGGCAGGCGGAGGAGCTGGGGCACGACGTGGACCTCAGCGATGTGGTCTGGCTGAGCCCCATCGCGATCGACGCCGGCGCCCGCTCCCTGACTTTGAAAGTGCAGGGGAGCGGTGAGGGCGGGTGGACGTTCGATGCCCGTCAGGACGAGGGTGACGACCACATCTGCTTGCGCGGGCGGGCAAAGCTTCGCCGTCCGGCATCCGACGTCGTGCGAATCGAGGACGCGCTGCGGCAGTGTGGGCACGTCGTTGCCGATCAGGATATGCGCGACGGCCTGCGACCCGCCGCTGCCGAGCCGAGCGCACCGACGCGCATCGTCGACGGCGTGGCCCTTGGCGAGCGCGCTGTGCTTGCCCGTTTCGGTGCGGAGCGGCTGGTATCGGGCGATGCCCCGGAGGTCGGGCTGGGCCCGGCGTTCTTCGACGCCGCGTTGCGGGCCTGGGCCGCGTTCGGGGCCCGCGTGGATGGTGCCGCGCCAGCCACTCCCGTCCCGTTCGCACTTGCCGAGCTGCGGATCATGCAGTGGGACCAGCCGCCGCGCTGGGCGTGGGTGCGACAAAGCGACGCAGCGAATGCCGATAGTGACGGGCTCGACATCGATTTTTTCGCCGCCGACGGCGCGGCGATCGCCTCATTTCGCCGCCTTGCCTTGCGGGATGCTCCCGCCAGTGCCGCGCCGCTGATGCGGCCGGGCGACCGGGCAATTGCCGAAGCTGAGGACCCTGCGCCCCCCGCAGCAGACCAACCGGTGCGAACGCTCACGCTGGAGCCCTGCTGGGTCGAGGTCTCGCATGAGGCGCCTGTGACGGCCAAGGCCACGCTGGTGCTCGCGGGTTCGGAGCAGGCGGCCGCCTGGGCGCGCGCTGATCTGCCCGACGCGCGGATTCACATCCTGTCGCCTGCAGAGCCGATCGAGGAAATCGCCGAGCTGCTGGAGGATGCGGCTGGCGCCGGACGTATCGTGTGCTGTCCCGTCTTCGACCCGTCCAGCGTCGAAGCCGACGCGACCGCTGCCGCCACGCACATCTTCCGCGTCGCCAAGGGGCTGCAGCGGAGCGGCCTCGCTCGCCCCGGTCTCGAGCTCGTCGTCGTGACGCTGGGAGGCGCAGCTGTTCGCCCAGGCGAGCGTGCCATGCCCGATCAGGCCGCCGTTCACGGTGTTGTCGGCTGCCTGGCGAAGGAATGCTCCGATTGGCGAGTCGCAGCGGTGGACCTCCCGTCGTGGCAGTCGGCCACGCTCGCAGAGATATTGCGGCGTCCCACGACCCCTGACGGCGATCTGTTCGTCTACAGGGACGGTGTCTGGCTGCGACGCGCGTTCGTCGAACGGCAACTCGCGGGCACAGGTGCCGCTGCGTTTCGCGAAGGCGGCGTCTATGTCCTGATCGGCGGCGCCGGAGCGCTCGGCGGCGTGCTGACCGAACATCTCGTCCGCCGCTACCGGGCGCATGTCGTGTGGGTCGGTCGGCGCCCGCTCGATGACGAGATCGCGCAGGGCATCGCCCGCCTTGCGGGGTCCGGACCGCCCGTGCGCTATGTCGAAGCGGACGCCCGGGATTGTGCCGGCCTCCTGCGCGCTTTGGATACTGTTCTGCATGCGCACCCCTTTATCGATGCGGTGGTGCATGCGGCGCTGGTGATGGCGGGCAGCGACATTGCCCATCTGTCGGAGGAGAGATTTGCCGATGTGTTCGGCACCAAGGCCCAAATTTGCCGCAGCCTCGCCCAGGTGGCCCGCCCCGGCAAAATCGGTCAGGTGCTGTTCTTCTCATCGATCCAATCCTTTCAACGGACCGCGCGGCAAGCGAATTATGCCGCCGGTTGCGCGTTCAAGGACGCCTTTGCCGACAGTCTTGCGGACCTGCTGAACTGCCCCGTCAGGATAGTGAACTGGGGCTATTGGGGCGGGGTCGGCGTCGCCGCACGGCTGCCCGCCTTCCAGAATTGGCTGAAGCAAGCCGGCATGAGCTCGATCGAGCCCCAGGACGGCATGGCGTTCCTGGAAGCCTTTCTGACGTCGCCCCTCCGACAGGCAGCATATGTCAAGCTCCGTGACGGGGCGCAGCTTCGGGGGATCACCGTGATCGAGGAGACCGAAATGACGCATGATTATCGCCAAGGCTCCCCGATCGAGGCGCTGCCGGCAACGGCGTCGCCCGCGCGGACGTCCGCGGTGCTCGCGGAAATGGCACGCTTTCCGAGTGCCGACTTCGAGCGCATGCTGGCGCGGCTGCTGGGTGCGGAATTGGGCCGGATGGGGCTGTTCGATCGGGACCGCATAGACCCGGCGAATTGGCCGCGCGCGCATGGGCTGATCGATCTGTATCAGCCGTGGTTCGAGGAGAGTCTGCGCGCGCTCGACCGTCAGGGCCTGATCGTGCGCGATCAGGCCGGGTATCGACCGCCGCATTCCTCAGTGCGAGCAGATGATGTCTGGGCCGAGTGGGCGGAGCGCAAGCGGGTGTGGCGCGATGTGCCGCAGCTCGAACCCTTCATCGCTCTCGTCGAACACACGCTGTCGCGGCTGCCCGACATCCTGACCGGCAAATCTGCCGCAACGGAGATCATGTTCCCAGGCTCCTCGCTGCGCTTGGTCGAGCCGATCTACAAGGACAATGCGGTCGCCGATTATTTCAACGAGGTGTTGGCCGACGCGCTCATCGCGCTCGTGCGGAACCGGGCCGGCCAGGATGGTAACGCCGGCATTCGCATTCTCGAGATCGGGGCCGGTACCGGCGGCACCACCGCCATCTTGCTCCCGCGGCTTGAGCCTTATGCCCGGTCGATCGCTGAATATCGCTACACCGATCTTTCCAAAGCCTTCTTGCTGCATGGCGAGCGGGCCTACGGCCCAGGCGCGCCTTATTTCCGCACCGCGATATTCGATGCCGAACAGTCCCCTGAAGCCCAGGACATGCCGACCGGGCATTTTGACGTAGTGATTGCGGCCAATGTCCTTCACGCCACCCGATCGATCCGGCACACGCTTCGTAACGTGCAGGCTTGCCTGAAGCCTGGCGGGCTCCTTTTGCTGAACGAGATGTCCGCGAACAGTCTGTTCTCGCACCTCACCTTCGGTCTCCTGAAAGGATGGTGGTTGAGCGAGGATCCGGACCTGCGTGTCGAGGGATCGCCCGTGGTTTCCCAGCAGAACTGGGCGACGGCGATGCGCGAGACAGGGTTCGGAACGATGCTGTTCCCCACCGAGCAAGTACGGCACCTCGGCCAACAGATCGTGGTGGCGGAGAAAGAGGCGGGGACGGATCGCAGCATGGCATCGCTTAGGGTCCCGGTAGCGGAGCCCGTCCTGAGCGCCGAGCCACGGCCGGCTGCGAACCTCGAAATGCGCGAAGAGGTACGCCTGGTGGTGCTGGCCGAGCTCGGTCGCACGCTCGACTTGGACAGCAGGGACATCGACCCGGATGTCTCTTTTGCCGACTATGGCCTCGACTCGATCCTCGCGATCGCGACCGTCGACGCGCTGAACGATCGGCTGGACCTGGAACTTACCAGTACCAGCCTGTTCGAGCAGAGCTCGGTCAACCTCCTCATCGAAGCCATCATGCGCGAACTCGCGGACCGCCGCAGCGCAGCGCGGGGCGATGTCTTGCCGTCCGTGGCTCAAGTGCCGGAAGCGCCGGCGGCTTCTGCGCATCCTTGGGCAGCGGAGCTCGAAGCCCCTCCGCCGCCGCCCGCCCTCGTTCCCCACAAGCCGCTCGACGCGCAGGCGACGGTCGCCTCGCCTGCGTCCGCCTCCAAACAGCCGCATCAGCGCGCAGCCGAGCCGATCGCGATCATCGGCGCGAGCGGCCGATATGGCAGCGCCAACAGCTTGAGTGAACTCTGGGCCAGCCTGTCGAACGGCGAGGAGCGCATCGAGCCCGTCACGCGCTGGGACCTCGCCGAGAGTTACGGCGTCCCCGCCGGCGCGCCCGACCATTGCTGGCATGGCAGCTTCTTGACCGACATCGACTGTTTCGATCCGAGCTTCTTCAACATCTCGGCGATCGAAGCGACCTTCATGGATCCCCAGCAGCGCCTGTTTCTTGAGGAAAGCTGGACCGCGTTGGAAGATGCCGGCTATGCCGGGCCGGCGATCGAAGGTCGGCGCTGCGGCGTCTATGCCGGGCAGAATGGCGAGGACTACCGCGGCTTTTGCCGGGGCGAGGTGCCGGCCCAGGCAATGTGGGGTAATGCGGCCGCGATCCTGTCCGCCCGCATTGCCTATTACCTGAACCTCAAAGGTCCGGCGATCACGATCGACACGGCCTGTTCAAGCTCGCTCGTCGCCGTGCACCTCGCCTGTCAGGCGCTTCGGCTCGGCGAGGTCGACATGGCGATCGCCGGCGGCGTGGCCGTCCGGTGCACGCCCGAATTCTACCAGGCGACCGCGACGACCAAAATGGTGTCGACCTCCGGCCATTGCCGGCCCTTCGACGCACGCGCTGATGGCTTCATCCCAGGTGAAGGGGTCGGTGCCATTGTCCTGAAGCGGTTTTCGGACGCCGTGGCCGACGGCGACCACATTCATGCATTGATCAGAAGCTCGTGCCTCAATCAGGACGGCACCACCAACGGCATCACCGCTCCAAGCGTCGGATCGCAGGAGGCGTTGCACCTCGCAGCGTTCGAACTCGCCGCGATCACGCCCGACCAGCTCCAGCTCGTCGAGGCGCATGGCACCGGGACGAGGCTGGGCGATCCGATCGAGCACGAGGCGCTGACGCGCGCCTTCCGCAGATACACCGACCGAACCGGCTTCTGCGCGCTGGGGTCGGTAAAGGCGAATGTCGGGCATACGACCGCCGCCGCAGGAATGGCGAGCATTGCCAAGGTCATCCTGGCGCTGGATCACCACGAGATTCCGCCAGCTCCGAACTTCTCCGCCCCGAACCCTCTGCTCGACCTCGACAGCAGCCCGTTCTTTGTGAACACCCGGCCCCTCGAATGGGTAAAACCCGCCGACGGGCCGCGCCGCGCCGCGATCAGCTCGTTCGGGATCAGCGGAACCAATGCACATTTGATCGTGGAGGAAGCGCCGCAGCGGCCGGCTGCGCACCATGTGGCCCCGTCCTATCTCGTCGTGCTCTCGGCGCACAGCGAACCTCAGCTCACCGAGATGCTCAGCGCGCTCGTGCGCCGATGCAGCGAGAACCCCTCACTGAACTGTGCCGATGTCAGCTTCACGCTGCTGACCGGGCGCAAGCATTTGCCGCACCGGCTTGCATTGATCGTACGCGACACCGCTCATTTGGCCGAGGCGGGGAGGCAGTACGCGCAATTCGGTGAAGCGGCAGACATCTACCGCTCCGCCTCGGTACCAAAACGACCTGAACAGGCGTCGCTGCTGACTGCATTCGGCAATCGGTGCATCCAGGATTGTGCGGACGGAGCGATCGGCACCGAATACACGGCAAGGCTGCGGACCGTCGCCGAGTTGTTCGTGCAAGGGTACCAGCTGGAGTTCTCTGCACTGTTTCCAGCGGGTACGGGGCGGCGAGTGTCGCTGCCGACATATCCGTTCGCCCGTGAACGCTATTGGGCGACCGACGCCGTTGCGCCGGATGCGAGCCGCCGCGCGCCAGAGCACCCTTCGGTCGTGTTGCCTCGCGACGAGGGCGCGGCCGCGTCGGCATATCGGCAGGCCCTCGAGGTCATCTCGGCGTTCTTCCTTGAAGACGTGCGAGTACCCAAGGCGAGGCTCCGCCATGACGAGGAGCTTCGAGCTTATGGCATGGACTCGCTCATCGGCATGCGCCTTTTGGGCAGGCTGGAAACGGCATTCGGCGTTTCGATCGCCAATAGCGAGTTGATCGAGTTGCCGACGATTGCGGCTTTGGCAAAAGCCGTCGCCGATCGGATCGACGCCGGCGCGAGCAGCGGTGATGCAACGGAAGCCCCCGGACTGTCCGATGCCGAACGTCGCGCAACCGAGATACTGACGCAGTATGAGCGTGGCGAGCTCGATCTGGTCGCGGCCGAGGCCATGCTCGTCGAAATCGCGCTAGCCGCATGAGCGAGCGCCGCCCCATCGTCCTCGTCACGCTCGGGTCGATCGGCGATCTGCTGCCGTTTCTCGCCGTAGGCAAGGCGCTGCGGAAGCGTGGGCACGCGGTGATCGTCGCAACACATGACGAATATGAGAGCGCGTGCCGAATGCTCGGGCTCGGCTTCTGCGGCATTTGGGATGGGCAGCAGTCACGAAACGTGTTCCGGCACGTGGCGACCAGCAGTCCGACCGAGATCTGGGCCCGGGTTCGCGACGAGTTCTTCGTGCCCGCGATGGAGCCGACCTTTGCCGCGGTCGAAAGGCTGATCCGCGCGCACAATGCCGTCGTCGTCGCGGCCTGGTCGGCCAGCGGGGCAGGCGTCGCCTGCGAGGCGACCCGTGCGCCGTTCTACTCGGTGTATCTTTCACCCCATGCCCTGGTCGCCGAGGCGGACGCAGAGTTTCACTTTGCGCTCGATCGGTTCCGTCGCAGCAAGGGCATCCCGTCGGCGGGCCCCCAACGTGAACGCGCGCGACTGGCCCTTTTTCCTGGCTGGTTCCACCCGCCCGAGCGGCCGTGGCCGGCAGATGTCCAGGCGATCGGCTTCCCGTTTCTCGACGATGCGTTGTTGCCGGTATCGTTATCGAAACTGCGGCCGTTTCTTTCCGGCGGCTCACCACCGTTCGTGTTCACGCCCGGCAGTTTCATGAGCCAGGCGGACGCGTTCTTCGCGATGGCGGTGGATGCGTGCGAAGCAACCGGCCGCCGCGCGCTGTTCCTCACGCCCCATCGCGAACAAATCCCCGCCGCCTTACCTCCGTCGATCATGCACCTCGACTACCTGCCGCTGCACCGCGTGCTCGGCGCCTGCGCCGGGCTGTTTCACCATGGCGGGATTGGCACCTGCGCGCAGGCCCTGCGCGCCGGAACCATGCAGATTTTGAGTCCGTTGTTCTTCGACCAGTTCGAGAACGCCCGGCGCATTGAACAATTGGGTGGCGGGGTCGTGCTGGATCGCGGCAGGCTCAGTGCGCAGACCATCATCGACATGATGGATCAGGCGACGGAACTGGCCAAGTCTGACGCGACCGGCGAAGCGACCCGGTCGCAGCTGTTCCCAAACTGGGAAGGAGCATTATTCCAAATCTTGGAGGATTCCGATGACGCGCTGCGCAGGAGCGACGGTTCGACAATGCAGACGTTTGAACCGGGCATCGAGGTAACTGAGCAGATTCAGTGATCGAACGTTGCATGATAATGCGGCGTAACGCGTAAATGTGACATTCGTCGCTTTTCAACATTATCTGGCCGCGAGAATCATTGACACCACAGTATCGATCGACAACGGTGGGGCTCGTGCTGTTCGCTTGTTGGGTGCATTCATGATCACGCACGTGACTTGTCGTCGATGAATATCGCAGAAGATATCGCAGCTTACCAGCAGGGTCGGCTGAGCGCGGCTGGAATTCTGCGCAATATTCGATTATCCAAGCTTTTGGACGATAAGGCATTTGCTTTGTCGGAAGGTCAGCGGGGATTGCTCGCGCAGGCCAGGATCTCTCCGAATTCGTCGGTATATAACGTACCTTGGTGCTTTCGTATCGGCGAGCAGTTGGATATCGACGCGTTCGAGCGGTCTTGTGGGCGAGTATTCGAGCAGTATCCGGTGCTGCGTTCGAGATGCGTTGACGAGAATGGCGACACACATCTTCGGATCGGCGCGCGCCCCGCGAAACCGCTCGAGCGGCACGATGTTTCCGGCTTGGGCCGGAACGGTATAGCGGCCGAGCTTGAGGCGCTCACGCGGCGGCCCTTCGCGCTCGATCGTGAAGCGCCGTTGCGCATTCACCTGCTGACGGCCGGGGAGGCTGATCATTACCTGCTGTTCGTCGCGCACCACATTGTCGTCGATGGCCATTCGCTGCCGCTGATCATGGCCGCCTTGTGGGGGTCGTACGACCTTTTGGTCGGCGGCGGTTCGCTGCCGCCGCTGGTGCCGGACACCGGGTTTTCCGATTTCGTCGACTGGCAGCGCGAATGGCTGACAAGCGCCTCGGCGGATCGGGATCTTCGCCACTGGGAGTCCGTGCTGGCGCAGCCGTGGCCGCGACTGGATTTTCCAGGAGCGCGTGCGCCCGCGCTCTCCCCCCGCCCGCGAGCGGAAGCGCGATTGCGCACGATGGATGCCCGACTTTCGAGCGCCGTTCGCGCCCTGGTCCGAACTGAGCGCATCACTCCGTCGGTCGTCTTTCTCGCGGCCTATCGCGTGTTGCTGAGCGGAATGTCGGGCGAAACCGACATCGTCATCGGAACGGCGACGTCAACCCGCCCGATCAGTCAGGTCTCCGCGTCGGTCGGCTATTTCGTCAACATGCTTCTGTTGCGCGCGACGCCGTCATCCGCGCACACGGCGTCGGAGCTGTTGCAGGCGGAGCAGCACGTGCTCGCCACGGCAGTGGATCACGGCCTATACCCTTTTTCCAAGCTCCTGCGCGAGATCGGGCGCGGAGGTGGCCGCGCCGCAACGCACGGTTGCCAGGTTGCGTTCAGCTATGTCGGCCATGCTTTGATGGACTGGAATGCGGCGTCCTTCGCCGGCGTGTCGCGGCGCAACATCTCCGTTGTGCCCAATTTGTTTCAGCAGGCCGATTGCGACCTTCTGCTGGAGCTACGCGAAGACGGTTCCACCTTTGACGTCGTCGTCAAATATGACGGTGCGACGTTCGCCGACGCAGCGATCGATCGCATGATCGACGCGTATGTCCGCATCCTCCAAAAAATGGTCGACGATCCGCAAGTGCTCACGGCCGATCTGCTGCCGATAGCCGCCGAGTCTGCGGACGTTCCAGACGTGGCGGGTTCGAAATCGGCAGTGCCGGCGGAGCCACGCTGGGCGCATCGCCTTTTCGAAGCGCGGGCCAGTGCCGATCCGGCCGCCGTCGCGGTGCGCTGGGCGGGCCAAAGCTTGACCTATCACGAGCTAAACGCGCGCGCCAACCAGCTTGCCCGCCACCTGCGCGCGTGCGGGGTCATGGCGGGGTCGCGAGTGGCATTGTGCAGCCGCCCCAGCTTCGCGTTCATCGCCGGGGTTCTCGGCATTCTCAAGGCGGGAGCAACCTATGTGCCGCTCGACCCATGCCATCCGCGGCAACGGCTGGCGGAGTTGATGGCCGATAGCGACCCTGCGGCTGTGCTCGTCTCGCGGGAGGGTCGCGATGCCCTAGCCGGCGCGATCACCGCCGCGCGGCTGATCGACCTTGAAGAGGCCGATGCCGACTGGGCGGAGCAGTCCGCCGACAATCTGACCGGCGAACTGCCGGCGGACTTGCTCGCCTATATTATCTATACGTCCGGATCGACGGGTCAGCCCAAAGGCGCGATGATCGAGCATCGCAGTCTTGCCCGGCTGCTCGCTGCGGTTCGGGCGGCCTACGGCATTACGGAGGCCGACCGGGTGCTGCAGTTCACGTCGGTGTCGTTCGACGTGTCTGTGCTTGAGATATTCCTGGCGCTGACCTCGGGGGCGTCGCTCGTGATCCGCGACGATCGGTGGATCGAGTCCCCTGAAAGCTTGCGCCAGCTTTGCACCGAGCATGGCGTCACGATCGTCCACATCCCCACCAGCCTATGGCACCATTTCTTCGTGGCGGATGGCGCGCCCGCGCCAGAGGGTCTGCGCCTCCTCGTGGTCGGCGGCGAGGCGATGTTGGGTGATTGGCTGCAAGCCTGGCACGCCCAGAACACCGGAGGCCCCCGCCTGCTGAACCAGTATGGCCCGACCGAGGCTACGATCGTCGCGACCTTGGCCGATCTGACGGCGAGCGGCAGCGCGCCGGTCATCGGTCGCCCGCTTGAGCACGTCGCGACATACGTCGTCCGTGACGACGGCGAACTCGCCATTGACGGCGAGGCGGGGGAGTTGCTCATCGGAGGGGGCGGCGTAGGCTGCGGCTATCTCAACCGGCCGGACCTCACCGAGCAGCGCTTCATTCCAGATCGCTTCTCGGGCCGGCCCGGAGCCATGCTCTACCGCACGGGCGACATCGTCCTTCGGACTGCCGCTGGCGACCTGGACTATCGCGGCCGGATCGACCGCCAGATCAAGCTGCGCGGGTTCAGGATCGAGCTGGAGGAAATCGAGGCGCAGCTCGCGCGTCATCCGGCGGTCGCGAGCGTTGCCGTGATTGCTTCCGATGCGCCTCGAGACGCCGATCGCCAGCTGATTGCCTATCTGGTCCTCGCTGACACCGACGTTCCGTCTGCCGGCGAGCTCAGGGAATTCGCCAGGAGCGTGCTTCCCGATTACATGGTCCCGTCCGCCTATGTCACGCTGGATGCATTGCCGCTCGGACCGACCGGGAAGCGGGATCTGGGCGCGCTGCCGCTTGCGGCGGATCCGTCTGCCGCGCCTTATGTCGACCCCCGCACGCCGCTCGAGGAGGCGCTCGTCGCGATATATGCGGAGCTGCTTAAGGTTGACCGCATCGGCATCCACGACAGCTTTTTCGAGCTCGGTGGCGACTCGCTCAAGGCGGTGCAAGTGATCGCGCGCATTCGCCAGCTGCTAGACCTTGAAGTCCCGCTTCCCTTGCTGTTCGAGGTTCAGAGCGTCGCCGAACTCGCTGAAGAGATCGTCGCCATGCTCGATGAAAGCAGCAGCGACCTTCAACCGGCGTCTTAGCTGAGATGACGGGCCATCAGACCGAACTTGGCCGGCCGCTTGTCAGGCAGTCATGCGCGCCTCAGAAGCGCCGAAGGCGTCCGTGACGATGTCGAAAACGTCTGGGATCGCCCGTGATCGACATGCGGCCGTGATCGTTAGCCGCGGTACTAACCGTCGACCGGCACAGGCAGATCAGCTGCTGCGACGTCGACGCCGTCACTTGTCGGGGGAAGGCGACGGGCATTCCCCACACCGAAATCTTCGTGCGCGCGTGTCGCAGGTGCGTTCATGAAGACTGAGCAGCGGCACCGCCACGTCGATGCACCGGCAACCGACCAAATCGACGTTTTCGTCGCGTCCGTCGAGGCGTGCTGGGAGGAAGCCGGAGCGCAAGGCTACCCGATGTTGCTGGAGCCGGCCGAGATCAGTCGCGCGGCGCAATTCGTCTTCGAGCGCGACCGCCGACGCTTCATTGTCACCCGCGCGCTGGCGCGGACGGTTCTCGCGGAAGCGACCGGCCTCGCGCCAGCCGAGCTTCGCTTCACGCAAAACGCCTGGGGGCGCCCAGAGATCGCCAATGCCCAAGCCCGATCGCTGGATATTCGGTTCAACCTGTCCCATACTGCCGACCTGATCGTACTTGCCGTGACCTCGACGCGAGATGTCGGCGTTGACGTGGAGCGCGTGGGCGCCCGGGACGTCCCCCTTGACCTTGCCGACCGCTTCTTCGCACCGTCGGAAAGCGCCGCGCTGCGATCAATGCCAGCGAGCGCCCAAGGCCGGCGCTTCTTCGAATACTGGACCCTGAAAGAGGCCTATATCAAGGCTAGGGGCATGGGCCTGTCGCTCGGCCTCGACACCTTCGCTTTCGAGCTCGGCAACCCTCTGGAGATCGGACTGTCTGTCGACCCGGCTGTGGATGAAGACGCCGGCCGCTGGCGGTTCTGGCAGTTTGAAATCGCGTCGGATTATCTCATCGCACTGTGCTGCGAGGCACGGGGAGGCGATCCGCGCATCGCCTTCACGAGACGAACGCCGCTGCTCGCCCGCGCAGACTTGACACCAGCACCGGTGCGCAGGTCCGCGCCGCTGCATTCTTCCTTCGTATCGGCCGGGGCGCGCGTATGCTGGCATTGATTTTTCCGGGGCAAGGCTCGCAACGCAAAGGCATGGGCGCCGATCTCTTCGATACGGTCGAAGAGTATCGCGAGCTGGAGCAGGCGGTCGACGATCTGCTCGGCTACTCCTTGCGTCAAATGTGCCTGGAGGATCCGGGCGGGCGTATGCGTCAGACGCAGTTCACTCAGCCGGCCCTCTATGTTGTCAATGCTCTCCACTATTATGCCGCGCGAAAAGAGGGCGTGCGCCCCGACTTCTTTGCCGGGCACAGTCTTGGCGAATACAACGCGCTTCTTGCCGCCGGTGTGTTCGACTTCATGACGGGACTGCGCATCGTGCAAAAGCGCGGCGAACTGATGGGCGCTGTTCGCAACGGCGGGATGGCGGCAGTGATCGGAGTAGGCCCGCTCGAGGTAGGTCGCGTCCTTCGGAATGCCGGACTAGCGGCGCTGGACGTCGCCAATTACAATTCGCCCCAGCAAACCATTGTTTCCGGCCCGGCCAGTGACATCGCGGCCGCGCGCGTGGTTTTCGAGGAGGCCGGCGCCGATCCTTACGTCGACCTGCCGGTAAGCGCCGCCTTTCACTCACGCTACATGGACGATGCCGCCCGGCAATTCGGGACCTTCTTGGAAGAGGTGGCCTTCGCTCCGCCCCGGGTGCCTGTCGTCGCCAACATCTCCGCGCTTCCCTATCCGCAGACCGGCGCTGAGCAGGCGATCCGCGCCGCGTTGGTCAAGCAAATGACCTATCCGGTACTCTGGTCGCAGACGATCCGGTACCTGCTGGATCGCGGGGTCGAGCGTTTCGTTGAACTTGGGCCAGGGCAAGTCTTGAGCAATCTCGTCAAGCAGATCCGAGAACCAATCGGTTTGTAACCAAGTCATAATTTGGAAGGTTTGCGTCATGTCGTCGAGAGAGTATTCTATTGATGATCGGAACATTGAACAGGAAATCTGTTCGTTCCTCGTCGACACGCTTCTCGTCGACTTCGGAGATGGCGTGGACCGTGACAGCGATCTCTTCAGGTTGGGCCTGATCGACTCATTCGGTTACATCGAGACGATCCGGTTCATGGAGAGAAGGTTTGAGATCAGCATCGATGACGAGGAGATGCTAACCGGCATCGAGACGTCGCTGCGCGGCCTTTCCGAACTCGTGCAGTCCAAGCGAGTGCGGTCGTGATCGCCGAGGTCGAGCTTTGCCGCAGCTGCGTGCTGACCGCCGCCGTTCCCGGCGTCACGCTTCACGAGGGCCTCTGCAACTTCTGTCGGGAGGCGAGCGACCCCGGCGAGCTGAAGAGCAGGCGGACGGCGCTGGCAGTCGCCATGCGCGAAAAGATCGAGCAGCGACGCAACCGTGGCGAATATGATTGCGTCGTGGCGTTCAGCGGCGGCAAGGATTCAAGCTACACCTTGCTGATGCTCGCGCGCGACATGGGCTTGAACTGCCTTGCCGTCACCGTCGACAATGGTTTCGTGTCCGAGCAGGCAATGGCGAATTGCAGAACGGTGGCGTCCAGTCTGGGCGTCGACCTGCTGATTCATACGCCGTCCTTCGCGTTCATGAAAAACATGTACGTGAAGAGCGTTCAGGACCCGGGATTGCACGTTAAATCTGCGGCGCGCCGCGCCAGCGCCATCTGCAACTCCTGCATCAGCCTGATCAACACCTACATGCTGAAAACGGCAGCCCGGAACGGCATTCCGATCGTCGCCGGCGGCTATGTCGGCGGTCAGGTTCCGCAGGATGCGGCGGCGCTGGTCGTCAATCTGGATCGCCGCCGGGAGCTGCAGGCGCCCGCGCTGGAACGGAAGATCGCCGCGTTCGGCCAGGACGCGTTGCGCCACTTTGATGCCGGCGCACACCCTGGAGGAAGCGCGTCCGAGCTTCTGCTGATCAATCCGATGCTCACCGTCATGGTTTCGGAAAACGACATTATCGCCGCGATCGGCGAGCTCGGCTGGAGGCGCACCGCCGATACGGGCCTGAACTCGAGCAATTGCAAGCTGAACGACGTCGGCGTTCTGATGCACTACCGCCAGCACCGGTTCCACCCCTATGCGTTCGAGATTTCCGACCAGATTCGCGCCGGGCTAATGTCCCGCGAGGAGGGGTTGCGAAAGGTCCGCGACATTCCGGACGTCGTCGCCATGTCCGCGGAGTTGCAGAAGCTCGAGCTGGACGTGAGCGCGCCCTGATGGCACCGGGCCGGCATGACGCGTCTGGCTTGGCGCTGCTGTTCCCCGGCCAGGGCGCGCAGCACCCTTCGATGCTCGACGCGGTCCGCGCGGTGCCCGAGTTCGACGCGCGCTACGCGCTCGTTCGTGAAACGGTAGGGTCGCTCGTGATCGACCGGTTCGAACGGGGCGACGATGTCGCGCTGAGGTCGAACAAGGCAAGTTCGTTGCTTACCATCCTCGCGAGCAGCCTTGCATGGCTTGCTTGGGACAGGACCAGCGACGTGCGGCCTTCCTGTGTCGCGGGATACAGCGTCGGCCAATGGACCGCGCTGCACGCCGCCGGCGCGCTCGATTTCGAAACGCTGGTGCGAGTGGTGAGCACGCGCGCGGACTTCATGGATGAGTGCATGCGGGGTGAACCGGGCGGCATGTATGCCGTGCTCGGTTTGCCGCTCGAGGTGGTAAATGACCAGCTGGCTCGCTTGCGTGAAGACGGTCACTTGGTGTGGGTCAGCAACGTCAACTGTCCCGGCAACTGCTCGATCGCCGGAACGCTTACCGCGCTTGCTGCCGCCGTCGAATGCCTTGCGGCGCTGACCCCGAAGAAGCTGGCGCCGGTCCCCGTCAGCGGCGCGTGGCACAGCCCACTGCTGTCGACCGCGGCCGACCGGTTCCACGATGCGCTGCTCGGGATCGAGCTTGCACCCACGGCAATACCGATTGTCGACAATGTCACGGGGGGCTGGCTGGCGGACGACCCGTCCGAGCGCCGCGCGCAACTGGCTCGCCATCTCACCAGTCCGGTGCTCTGGCAGTCGGGCATGCAGACGTGCCTGGCGTCGTGCCGCCGCTTCATCGAGCTAGGTCATGGCGGCAGCCTCACAAAGCTTGGCTTCTTCCTCGACAGGCGGGCGGAGTTCGAAACTTACCGGCCAGATGCGCAGCTGCCCGTGAGACCCGTCGCATGTGCGGGATAGCCGGTCTTTTCAGGTCGGGTGCCGGCGCGCTTCGCGCGCGAGATACCGTGGGGCGAATGCTGACGCGGATCGAGCACCGTGGTCCGGACGAGTTCGGGCTGTATTTCGACGACGAGATCGCGATGGGCACGGCGCGCCTCAGCATCGTCGATATTGCCGGGGGCGCGCAGCCCATGGGCGACGCGAGCGGTCGTCATTGGATTGCCTTCAACGGCGAGATCTATAACCACGACGAGCTGCGCAGTCAGCTCGCCAGCCGCGGGCACGTGTTTCGCACGCGCTCTGATACGGAGGTTCTGCTCCATGCATGGTTGGCTTGGGGAGAAGAGGCATTTCCCCGTCTGAACGGGCCGTTCGCGGTCGCCCTTTATGATCGTATCGCTGGCACACTCGTTCTGGCCCGCGATCCGTTTGGCGAGCGCCCGCTTTATTATGCTGTCAATGGGCAGGAATGGGCGTTCGCGTCAGAGATAAAATGCTTTCTCGAGCACGACGCGATCAACATGCGGTTCGACGCGAAGCGGCTGGCGTCGATCTTCCGCATTTGGGCGCCGCTTGACGACCAGAGCTGCTTCGACGGCATCGATCAGGTGCCAGCCGGCGCGGTGCTGACCCTGACTGCGGGCGGCTCTCGCATCGCGCACTACGGGTCGCCCCAGCTTGCGGCACCGCCGTTGCCCCTCACGCAGGGCGAAGCGATCGAACTGACCCGGTCCAAGCTCGAGCAGAGCGTGCGCCTGCGTCTGCGCAGCGACGTCAGAACCGGTACCTATCTCAGCGGCGGCCTCGACTCGGCGATCATCACCAGCTTGGCCGCAGAGATTGCGCCGACACCCATCAAGACCTTTTCCGTGACGTTCGACGATGCCCGGTTCGACGAATCCAGCGACCAGGCGCTGCTGTCCCGCCATCTCGCGACCGATCACCACAGCGTTCGCGTCGACGACCAGGCCATCGTCGCCGCCTTTCCCGACGCGATCTGGCACGCGGAGGTCCCGGTCTTTCGGAGCGCGTTCGTTCCCATGCTCCTTCTTTCGCGTGCTGCGCGGAGCGAGGGCGTCAAGGTCGTACTCACCGGCGAGGGTGCGGACGAGCTCTTCCTCGGCTACGACCTTTTCAAGGAAGTCCTGCTACGGTCGGCGTGGCGCGATCTCGACGTTTCACAACGGCAAGACCGATTGGCGTCGCTATATCCCTATCTCGATCAGTTCAGCCAGAACAACCAGGCTGCGCTCTACGCCTATTTCGACCGGATGAGCTCCAGCGAGCCGGACGCGCTGTTCTCGCATGATCTTCGCTACCGGGGCACCAAATTAGCTACGCGCCTGCTGGCGGGCGCGGACGATGGGCTCGGCCAACTGCGGCAGCGGATCGAGGGAGCGCAATTTGGCGCTACGGCATCGGCGGCCATACACAAAGCGCAGTGGATCGAAATCAGGACGCTCATGAGCGGCTATCTGCTTTCCACGCAGGGCGATCGCATGGCGATGGCGAATGGTGTCGAAAATCGCTGTCCTTTCCTCGACCCGGAGATCGTCAACTGGGGAAATGCGACAAACCTGCGCTTCGATGATGGCCGCAACGAGAAGTATCTGCTGAAAAGGGCGTTCGCGGATCGTTTGCCTCCCCGAACCGTCGCACGGCCGAAGCAGCCCTATCTCGCGCCAGATGCCGCCGCGTTCGTCAACGGCCGGCCGGACTATCTCGAACTGATCATGTCGGCCGCGGAATTGAAGAAGATCGAGGTGCTGGACGTCGGCTTTTGCCAGCGTTTGGTGGCTAAGGTCATGTCCGCGCAGGCTGAGATCGGGCAGGCTGAAAGCCAAGCCTTCATGTTCTTGCTGTCGACGGCAATGGTCTATCGCCAGTTCGCGTCCGGTGCCGAGCGCGCGCGCGTGCCGCTGCGTTCGTGCAGAACGGTCGATGGTCGCGAGTCCCGTGTGTGCGCCGTTGAGAGCTTTCCTGCCGATGCGTAGACGCTCGCCTCCTGCTGCGCTCAGCGGCCCAAAAACCGGGTCGACCGGCCCGGGCGGAGCCTCGACCTCGACCGAAGCGCGCTCCATCGAACACCGGAGCTGGTCGTGACGCGGTTCGACAGTGATAGCACGGCTCTGTGCACGCGCTGTACTCGTGACGAGCGCGGATTTCTGTGGTTTATCTGTAAACAAATTGCCTCAATTAGTTACCAAATCAAAGGTCGAAAGATTTCGCCGTGACAAGCGCCGCCAATATAACTTTCGCCACTGTGTCCAATTCTGACGCGCTTCCGGGAACGACCGCTCGGCTAAACGGGCTTTTCCCGGCGACGTTCGATGGTGCCAATCCTGTCGAGATCGATCCGCGGGTCGGACCGCATTCCAGTATGATCGAGGATGATCCCGCTGAAGTCTCGGTCATCAACGCCCGGCCGCTGCAAGCGCGGAGCGTGTCCGAGGCCGCGTTTTTCGAGGCGTACGGGTTTGCACTCCTGCCACACAAGACCACGGTGAGCGACTGGGCTGCGGCGGCGGACGCGCGCAGCCCGGAGGCGACCGAGCGCTACTTCCCCGAAATCGAGGCGTTGGTGCGGGAGCGGCTGCTACCCGGGGTATCCGTCGAGCTTCAGCAATGGTGGGGGCCCGTGCAGCGCGGGCGCGGCACCGCGGCGCCCGACTATATCAATGCGGTCCACAGCGACTACGGCCTCACCCCGCAGGAGTTCGAGGACAATTTGCTTGCTTACGGCGGCAGGGACATGGCCGAGCGGTGGCGCCGCCGCTTCGAGCGCGATGATGTCGAGGCGTTCATGATGATCGACTTCTGGCGTCCCACGACTATGAGCGAGCCGCTGCGCCACATGCCACTCGCGCTCTGCGACCCGCGCAGCGTCGAACCCGCCGATCTCGTATCGACGCTGATCTGGGGTATTTCCCCTTCCGACCTGCCGGCGTTTCAAGTGCTGTTGCGCTACAACGCCGCCCAAAAGTGGCATTATTACCCGCGGATGGAGGTCGACGAGGTTCTCGCGTTCAAGCAGTTCGAGTACCGCAAAGGCGACCCGGCTCCTCCACCCTGGCGGAGCGTTTTCCACTCCGCATTCGAAGACCCCGACACGCCGGCCGATGCGCAGCCGCGTCAAAGCAGTGAGCATCGCGTTGGCGTGCTCGTGCTCAGGAATTGAAGCGCGTGTACGCCAAGCGGACCAGGGATCGATGCCGGCGAGGACGCGGTCTGCGCTCGCTTGGCAAACGTGCCCATCCGGGGCGTATCGCGAAAGGAGGATTGACGTGGTAACCGCGGCTGTGAGGTATCTCTCGCCGGCGTGCGCCGAGAACCGGCACTATTTCGGCCCGGGTTTCGACTATATGACGGGCGTGTACGAAGCCGAGGAGGTCGTCATGCACGACGGCCGCGGAGCCGGGCTCGCGCTAGACTCGGCCGGTGTCGAGCTGATGGACTGTCCGACGGCGGTGGCCGACCTAGGCGGCTTCGCCGCCGCGGTGGACAGCAACAACCTGTGGAACGGCGAGGAACTGGCCAACGCGCCCTATTTTCGCGAGGTCTGCGAGCTGGTGCGCGAGCGGACGTCCGCCGACATGGTGCTCGGCCTGAATTGCATTATGCGGTCCAGCCGCAACGACCCCGGCGCAGCGCAGCGCGTTGCCCGTCAGGCGCACGTTGACTTCAGCTATGCGGAGGCCGGGCGCCTCGCGCTGGCGGTCCTCGCCATGCACGGGATGACCGGGCACGCTTTCTCGCGGTTTCTCATAACCAGCTTCTGGCGCACGCTGACGTCGCCGCCGCATAGTGTGCCGCTTGCGATCTGCGATGCATCGACCGTCGCTGAGGACGATGCCGTCAGCGACTACATGATCTTCTGCGAACGTCCACCGGATCGCTTCGGAAATGCTGAAGAACTGCCGGCAGCGGGCGTGTGCGAGGCGACGCTGTTTCACGCCAATCGGGCGCATCGCTGGTACTGGTTTCCCGATCTTCTGCCCAGTGAGGCGCTGCTGTTCAAGCTGTGCGATTCCGATCGGCAATCCGCGTGGCGTGCGCCGCACACCGCGGTCCAGAACCCCCTCGTCGACGCCTCCGTTATCCGCGAAAGCATCGAATGCCGGACCATCGCATATTTCGCCTGATCGCGCGTTGCCCAGCGGGCGCCGAGGAGACGCCCGCGTTGGCGCGAGCGGCTTGCACGGCTGGGTCATCCGTCCGCGTTGTGCCTGCGATGCCTTCTCCTGAGCGCTTGGCGGCATCGTCGGCATTTGAAGCAATCCGATCGGATGTCGTGACTATCAGCACGCGCGGGATGCTGTGATGTCGGCGCCCAACCTCCTGGCTGGCGCGCTCCACTATTCGCGTAGGGACCGCGCGCTGCTGCTGTTCACCCATACGCTGTCCGCCGTGGCGAGCGTGTTCAAGATCGCGTTCCCATTGCTTGTCGGGCAGTTGATGAACGAAATCCAGCAGAACGGAGTCTCGCGGTTCGACGAGCTGCTTCCGGCATTATGGCGGCTGCTGGCACTTTTGGCGATCCTCTGGGTGGTGCGGATCCCACTGAAGATGCTCCAGTTCCGCATCGCACGCCGCGCCCAGAACGCGATGATCGCCGACCTGAACGAGCGCTTGTTCTCCGCCCCCCTCGCGTGGCACGATCGGCAACATTCCGGCGATATCGCCTCGCGCGTACAGCAAAGTTCGAGCGCGCTCTTCCAGTTCACCACTGCCAAGTACGCGAGCGTCGAGTTCGTTATCCAGATCATCGGACCGACTATCGCGCTGGCGCTGATCTCGCCCGTGATCATGCTAGGCTCGATCATCAGCTTCGTGATCGTCGGCGTCATCTCGTTCAGCGGCGACCGGTATCAGACGCCGTTCTGGGTTCGCGAGACCGAGGCGACGCGGACCCTGACCACCGGGCTGGTCGACGGTTATCGCAACGTGATGACCCTTTACGCGGCGCGCCGTCGCGGTGCCTTCACTTCCTTTATCGACAAGCGGCTGCAGGAGGTATTTGCGGTTGCCGGCAAAAACGTCGCGATCTCAGAGTGGAAGGGATCAGTGATCGAGGTGGTATCGACCGCGTTCAACCTGGGTCTCGTCGTCCTCTACGTCTACCTGGAGACCCGCGACCGGCCCGATGCGATGCGTGAGATCTCGCTTGGCAACATCTACATGGTCCAGGCCTATGTGATGACGGGTATTGCTGCGATGCTGGACTTGGTCGCTAACGTGTCGCAGATCATGCGTCAGCGGGCCGATTTCATGGCAGCGGCACCAATCTACGCTGCGCAGCGCGAGGCGGAGTGCGACGCCCAACTCCCTGACGACTGGTCGCGGCTGGAGATCAAGGACATGACCTTGACCTATGCCGGCATCGACGAGCAGACCAGGGCGCTGCGATCGGTCAGCCTCTCCATCGCCCGCGGGCGCCGATATGCGCTGGTCGGCGCGAACGGCAGCGGCAAGAGCACGCTCCTGAAGCTGCTGTCCGGTCTTCTTCATCCCGACAGCGGCAGGTTGGAGGTCGACGGGAATGCGATCGACTTTGGCGCGCTGCGCCATGCCGCAACGCTCATTCCGCAACACCCCGAGCTTCTCGAGGGCACGCTTGAACATAACCTGTCCATGGGGGCGCCGGCCGGGTCGCTCGCGCAGGACATCGCCCGAAGCGACGTCGTCCGCAGCCTCCTGAGCGGCATCGACGTGACGATGACCTCGCATATTCAGGAGGCAGGCACGAACTGGTCGGGCGGGCAGCGACAGCGCATCGCATTGGCGCGCGGGCTTCTTTCGGCGAAGGGGTCTTCGCTCGTGTTGGCGGACGAACCGACGAGCAGTATCGACCCGGCCGAAGAGCGGTCGATTATCGCGGCACTGCTCGTCGAATTGGCCGGCGCCGTGGTCATTGTCTCGGTGCACAATCTGGAATTGGTCGAAATGTTTGATGACGTGATCGTCCTCGACGGGGGTGTCGTCGTTGACGCGGGCCCGGTCGCAGAGGTCTGCGTTCGAAGTGGCTATTTCGACATGGCGGCACCAGCCACAGCCGCGGCGTCGTAACCATCGTCGGGCGTGCGGTGATCTCCTCGCGGTGCGATACGACGTGTCGTGGCTTCTGCGCGATGACGATGGGGTCCATCAGATGGAACGAGAGCCAGGTGGCTAACCTACGCATCGCAAGCGGCCGGCGGCCACCGACGTCGCGGGCCCAAGTCATGCGGTCGGCGAAAGGACGATCATTCTGCGATGCCAAAGGTCGGAGACTTCGGCTGTAATTCGTGCCAATTGCAGCGGGTCGTCGATCCCGAACGTCGCGCACCGGGATCCGATGTTCGGGCCATCATCGTCGTCTTCCAAGATGCGAAAGAGTGCCGAAGATACCGTCATGGCGTGGCTGCCCGACAGGACGGACGCCGTCGGTTCGATCGAGAAAGATTTTTCATTCGCCATCGACATCGCACATGAAAGTTTCCACCCAGGCGACAGGCGCGCCGATAGCTCGAGCAACGGTAGGTGAGCGACCTTTTCGATCACCCAATCGGAAATGAACAGCTTGTCCAGCTCAGTCGTCAGAAAACAGGTAATGGCATCATCGACGCTATCGACGATTGGTTCGAAGTTATTGTTGAAAGAGGTATTCAAAACGATCGGTAACCCGGTAAGATTTGAGAATTGACTGATAAGGTTGTGAAAATCCGGGTTGTCGTTGTAAGATACGCTTTGAACCCTGGCCGATCCATCAACGTGTGTGACGGCGCCTAGTAGTTCCCTGTACGGTGACCTGACGGGCACGGTCACGACCATGAAGGGCGTGCGAACTACCGACTGTGGAAGGTCGAAATAGTCGTGCAGGTTTTCCTCGAGGACAGACGGCGCGAACGGCCTGTACCCTTCGCGCTTTTTGATCATGGCATTGATACGGGCCTTGTTTTCGTTGGGGCGAGGATCGGCAAGGATCGATCGGTTGCCGAGCGCGCGCGGGCCGAATTCGGAGCGGCCCTGAACCCAAGCGATCACCTCGCCATCAGCGATTGCTTTTGCGGCATCCCTGTGGACATTGTCAGACTTCCGTGCCGTCACGAATCCGTGCCAATCACCAAGCCGTCTCTCCACTAGGCCGGACGTGCCGATCTGCCGCCCGACATACAAATTCGGCAGCACGTCTGGACTAATCTTGCGGCCATTGTCGTGTAGGTAAAAGAGCGCGGCGCCCAACGCATTACCCGCATCATGCGCTGCCGGTTGTACGTGGACGTTCTCGAATCGCCCCGACTTCAGGATTTTTCCGTTCATCGTGCAGTTCTGCGCCACGCCCCCTGTCATACAGAGATTGCGTGATCCCGTAACATTGGCGAAATGGTCGATCATATGCCAACACATACGTTCCAGTGTCGTCTGCAGTGCAGCGGCATAGTCTTTATGGTCTTGCGTGAACTCGTCCCCTTTCTTTCGTGAATTCTCAGCAAGCCCAGCCTCTTCATAAACATTGTAAAGTTCGTAAAATGGCATGATTTCAACATGGCCATCACTGTTTAAGTTATACATCTTATCGAACAGGGCGCGGTACTTCGTTGGATCGCCATAGGGCGCGAGGCCCATAACCTTGTATTCGTCGAAGAGGTGGTATCCAAGGTAGCTGATCGCAGCGATATAGAAAATGCCGAGCGAGTTGGATTGCGGTATCTGCCGAAGGATTTCGATTTCGTCGGAGCTGCACCTGGCGATCAGTCCCGACATGTCGTCGCCACCTCCATCGAGACACATACCGAGCGCGTCACGATATCCGGATGTGTACCAGGCGGCGTAAAGGTGCGCCTGATGATGCGGGCAGAATCGGATCTTCGACGATACATCTACCTTGAACTCATTCTCGAAAAGTCGCGCCACCCATTGCTCTGCCGTTACCTTCCGTTGGCTCGGATTGTAAAAGAACTCCCGCTTGACGGAATCGGATACGGTTTCACGCGCATGATCCGTAATAATCGCGTCGACATCGGAAATCTGCGCGCCGACTTCGGAAAGACAGCACCGTATTGCATGAGATGGAAACGCATTTGAGTGCTTCAGGCGATTCAATCGCTCTTCCTCTATGGCAGCGACAACCCGCCCATCCTTAATCAGCACTGCCGCGGCGTCATGCCCGTCAAAACGCGCGCCATCGCCAATCTCTGTGGACTTCAGACTTCCGTGCCAACCAAGTACCAGCATCTTCAGCTCCTTCGGAAGCAACTCAAGGCTTAAACGTCAGCGTCTTTTGGCGAGAACTGGTATGCGATGCCGGTCACGGGTATCGCCGCGTATGGACGACGCGCTGGTACATCGCGGGTCGGGCGCAGACAGCCGTTGGCAGCATGCGCCAACTGGCCTTTGCGCGGCTTCGCGGATGGTTGCGGCGCGGTCGACGATGCGCCGTAACAAATATGCAGCTTTCTTGCGCGTGACAGAGAATCATGGCGCTTCATCATGGCCTGTCAATAGAGGGCGAAAACAACCGTTCACACTGATCGGCGATAAAGTAGCGCAAAGCAAACGATGAGGCCACGCCGCGTCATCGAAATGCCCATGGGACCTGCTCACCTCGTCGCAAAAATACTATACTGTGGCGCGCCGTGTCGTTGACATTGGGTAGATGCCGCGTAGCATCGGACCACAATGGTATTCGTCGGGCATCGCAGATGCCTTTTTGTTGTTCCCCGTGGTCATGAAGATCGAGAAGAACATGCTGGCTCCTTGCTGGGATAGGCTGATCGGCAATCGGTGGCCGACTCGGGCTGGGCGGGCCAAATCATCGGTTCGAGCGAAAATTCTCTCGGTTCATTGGCGCAGGCCCGCAGCGACCAGTATCTCTCGTTGTCCAGGCTTGGCGACCGTTAGTGTTCTTCGGCGTCGGGAGGTGCGCGAAGGGGTCGCTGGCGGACGGGACTGGGGCGACCGCGTCCGGCGATCGGCCGCTTGAGGGTGGGGACCGGGCTTCAAACCAGGCTCAGTGGACTGTCGATCGAGGAGTTGCGCGCGCGTGCGCGGGGCAGGCTGGCGACGGCCTCGGCGGGGCCGCGGGCGCTCCGCCGGGACGGCCCGCTGCCACTGTCCTTTGGCCAGGAGCGGCTCTGGTTTACGCAGCAGCTCGATCCCGCCAGCGCCGCCTATCACCTGGTCTACGCGCTTCGGCTTCGCGGAAGTCTCGACCTCGATGCGCTGACGGGCGCATTCGTCGACATCCAGCAGCGTCATGAGGTGCTGCGGACACGCTTCGACGCGGACGACGGCGTGCCGATGCAGCGCATTCTGGATACCGGCGCGTTTCGCCTCGAGCGCGCTGCCGTCGACGGCGCGAGCGAGGCTGCACGGTGCGCGGCGCTCAGGCAGGTCATCCTCGTCGAGCAGCAGCGCCCCTTCGATCTCGCACGCGAAGATCCGCTACGTGCGGTGCTGATTCGTGAGTCCGAGCAGGCGCACGTCCTGTTGATCATCGTTCACCACATCGCGGCGGACGGCTGGTCGCTGAACATCATCCTGAACGAAATAATCGAATTCTATAACGCGCGGATGCGCGGCGAATGCTGCACTTTGCCCGCGCTCCAGCTGCAGTTCGCCGACTATGCCCTATGGCAGCGCCAGAGCGCGTCGGCGGCGCAGTTCGCGTCCCAGCTGGAATTCTGGGAGCGGACGTTGTCAAGGTCCGAACACCTGCGTCTGCCGTTCGACCGCCCGCGTCCATCCATCATGAGCGACCGTGGCGACCGTGAGCCCTTCTGGTTGTCGGAGCGTGTCTCCGCGGCGCTAACGACGCTTGCGCGCAGACAGGGTGTCACGCCGTTCATGGTGCTGCTCGCCAGCTATCTGGTCCTGCTCGCCCGCTACAGCGGTCAGCATGATCTCTGCGTCGGCACCGTGATATCCGGCCGTTCCGACGTCCGTGTGGAGCCACTGGTCGGCTTTTTCCTGAACAGCCTGGTGATCCGCGTCGACCTGTCCGGCGATCCGAGCCTGGGCGAGCTGCTTCAGCGCGTCAAAACGGCTGCCACCCAGGCCTATGCTCACCAAGAAGTGCCGTTCGAGCGTGTCGTCAAAGTGTTGCGGCCGGATCGCATTCTTGCCGGACAGCCGCTCTTTCAAACCAGCTTTACCCTCACGGACGCGCCGGCCGCCGCAACCGCGATGCACGGTCTTGAGGTCACCCGAATCAGCGATGAGCGGGTGACCACGCAATCCGATCTCGCACTCAGCATGCAGAGCGATCACGGCCGCTTCGCCGGAATTTTCGAGTATTCCACCGACCTTTTCGACAAGGCGACGATCGAGCGCATGCGCGACCACTTCGTTCGATTGGTCGAGGCCGCCGTAGACGCGCCGGAGGTGCCGATCGCTTCTCTTCCGCTATTGGCCCCCGAAGAGCGACGCTTGCTGCTCCAGGACTGGGCTGCGACCGAGAACGATGAAACCGCATACGCACGGCCGGTAGCGGATCTGATCCGCGAGCAGGCGGCGTGTACGCCCACCGCCACCGCCGTAGCCGACGGGCAGGGTTCGATCGACTATGCCGAACTGGACAGGCGGTCCGATCTGTTGGCGCAGCGGCTGATCCGGCTCGGGCTGCAGCCGGACGATCTGGTTGCGATCTATCTGAAGCGCGGCATCGATCTGGTGGTCGCAATCGTCGGCGTGCTCAAAGCCGGATGCGCCTATCTGCCGCTCGATCCCTCCTTGTTCAGTGAGCGAACCTTGATCGTCCTCAAGGAAGCCGGGCCGCGCGCGATGGTGGCACCGGAGGGCGCGCTCGAGGCCGGCATTCCGATCGTATCAATCGACGATCTCGGCTTGCGGTCCAACGATCGCGCCGATCACCCTGACAGCATCGCCCCGGCTGTCGGACCGGACCACCTCGCCTACGTGATCTACACGTCGGGCTCGACCGGCACACCCAAAGGAGCGGGCGTGAATCAGGCCGGCGTCGCCAATCTTGCCCGCTGGTATGTCGAGGCCGCCCAGATGAGGACCGGCGGCAGGAACTTGGTGGTGACCTCGAGCGCCTTCGACCTCACCCAGGTCAGTCTGGTGGCTCCGCTCACGGCCGGCGGCTGCGTCGAGCTCGCGGCCGAGCCCTTCGACCCTGTCGAGATCTGCCATCAGATCGCACGCAGCGGCGTGACGGTGCTGAACCTCACGCCCAGCGCCCTCTACGTCATCGCGGACGCCGCGATCGAGGGCGGCATTGACGTGTCGAGTCTGCGCTATGTGCTCGTCGGCGGCGAAGTCCTTAACCTCGAACGATTGCGTCCGCTCGGCCGTCGTTACCCACACTTGGCGCTGGCCAACGGCTACGGACCCACCGAGTGCAGCGACCTCGTCACCGTTCACACGCTGGAGGATGGCTGGAGCGAAGACGCGCGTATGCCGGTGCCGATCGGACGTCCCATCGCGAATACGCGTTGCTATGTCCTCGACCCTCGGGGAGAGCCGGTGCCGATCGGCGCGGTCGGCGAGATTTTCATTGGCGGCATCTGCGTCGGCCGAGGCTATCTCGGTCGGCCGGAACTCACCCGCGAGCGCTTCCTTGCCGATCCTTTCGCCGGCGAACCGCACGCCCGGATGTACCGAACCGGCGACCTCGGACGCTGGCGCGGCGACGGCAATCTCGATTTCGTCGACCGGGCCGACCGGCAGGTGAAGGTCCGGGGCTTCCGCATCGAGCTTGCCGATGTCGAAGCAGAACTGCTGGCGCAGGCGGGGGTCGGCGAGGCTGCCGTGATCGCTTGTGGCGCCACCGGAGGCGACAAGAGACTGGTGGGCTACGTCGTCCCCGCCGCCGGCACGATGGACTTCAGCTTGACCGCGCTGCGCGCAGCGCTGCGGGCGAGATTGCCCTCTTACATGATACCGCAACGGATCATGCTTCTGCCGGCGATGCCGTTGACGCCCAATGGCAAGATCGATCGGGCGGCGCTTCCGGCTCTCTCGGAGGAAGCCGGGTCCGAGTTTTTGGAATCGGCTGCCTCCGCAGGCGCGCGTACGGAGATAGAGCGCGTGCTGGTGGAGACGTGGTCCGACGTGCTCGGGCTGACGCGACTGGGCATCGATCAGAATCCGTTCGACGTCGGCGCGGATTCGTTGCTGCTGCTGCGGGTGGTGGCGCGGGTCGCCAAGCGGCTCGGGCGCTCGATCGCCGTGGCCGACTTCTTCAGACACCCAACCGTCCGCGAACTTGCCGCGGTTCTGGAACGCCAGCCGGGGGACGCCAGCGCACTGGTCGCCGAGGCGAAAGCGGATGGAGCGCGGCGTCTTCGGGGCCGCGCGACGCGGGTGCGGGGCGTTCGATGACGGGCACGTCCGAGTCCTCCGACGCTCAGGCGATCGCCATCATCGGGATGGCCGGCCGGTTTCCCGCCGCCGGCGACATCGACGAACTATGGTCGCTGCTCCGCGAAGGAAGGGAGGCGTACCGCCCGTTGTCTGACCAGGCGTTGCGCGATGCCGGGGTGAGCGAGGACCTGATCGCCGACCCCGACTACGTGAAGGCAGAGATGGTTGGGCCGGTCGCCGAGGTCTTCGATGCCGGATTCTTCGGCTACAATCCGCATCAGGCGAGCTTGATCGATCCGCAACAGCGCATGTTCCTTGAATGCGCATGGGAGGCGCTGGAGAGCGCCGGCTACTGCACCGATCATCATGACGGCTCGATCGGCGTGTTTGCCGGCTCCGGCACCAGTTTCCATCTCTGGCGCCTGCTGGCGAGCAGCCAGGACGGCGAGGCCGCCCTGTTCAACTCGGTGATCGACTCCGACAAGGATTTCCTGACCACCCGGGTATCCTACAAAATGGGGCTTACCGGCCCCAGCGTGTGCGTGCAGACGGCTTGCTCGACGTCGCTCGTCGCGGTCCACATGGCGGTGCAGAGCCTGCTCGCTTTCGAATGCGATACCGCGCTTGCCGGCGGCGTGTCGCTCAAGGAACAGAGCGGGCAGGGGCATCTTTACATCCCGAACGGCATCGTTTCGGCCGATGGTCATTGCCGCGCGTACGACGCCCAGGCGACCGGCATGGCCCTCGGCAGCGGTGCCGGGGTGGTGGCGCTCAAACGATTGGAAGACGCGATTGCCGAGGGAGCGCCGATCCACGCCGTCATTCGCGCGACCGCGATCAATAATGACGGATCGGACAAGGTCGGCTTCACCGCGCCGGGGCTGAACTCGCAAATCCGGTTGATCGCGACGGCGCTCGCGGTTGCGGGACTCGATCCGGAGGACATCGGACTGATCGAAGGCCATGGCACGGGCACGAAGCTCGGCGACATGATCGAGCTCACGGCGTTGCATGACGTGTTCGGCGGGTCCGGACGCACGCGGTCCTGCGCGCTAGGCTCGATCAAGAGCAACATCGGCCATCTCGACACCGCTTCCGGCGTGACCGGACTGATTAAGGCGACACTCTGCCTCAAGCATGGCACCTTCGTCCCCAGCTTGCACGTCACGCAGCCAAACGACGTATTGCAATCTCCGGAGTCGCCGTTTTTCATACCGGCGCGAGAAACGCCTTGGCCAAAGTCGCCGGGCCGACCTCGCCGTGCCGGGGTCAGTTCTTTGGGCATCGGCGGCACCAACGCGCATGCCGTGTTGGAAGAGCCGCCCGCGCGCGAGCCTAGAATCTCGCGCGGACTTCAGATCTTTCCGGTCTCGGCCGCGAGCGCCGGTGCGTTTCAACGAAATGCGCGCGCGCTCGCGGCTGCCGTCGCCAGCAGCGACGAGGCGCTTGCCGATATCGCTTTCACCTTGCAGATCGGTCGCAAGGCGATGGCGTATCGCGGCGCGGTGATTGCCGGCGAACGCGAGCACCTGTCGCACCGGTTGCTCAACTTGGCCGCCGAAGCGCCGACCGAAGCGAGCGGCCAGATGGTGCTTCTGTTCCCGTCACGCACCCGCAATCTGATCGGGGCGGCGCATCGGCTTTGCACCGAGCTACCGCGTTTCCGAGAAGATCTGGATCGCTGCGCACAGGCGTTGGAGCAGCGGTTGGGTTACGACGTACGGGCTACGTTGTGCGATGGTGTCGTGGCGGACGAGCACGCTCCCGCAGCGTTGTTCGCGTTGGAATATTGTCTCGGCAAGCTCTGGCTCAGTTGGGGTTTGCGGCCTGATGCCTGTGTCGGTGAAGGTGTCGGTGAGCTGGCAGCAGCCTGCGTTGCTGGCATCGTCCCATTCGAGCGCGCGGTGGCCGTCCTTGCCGGAGCATTGGGCCGGACCGATGCCGCCGCCGCTCGACAGGCGGATGCCGATGTGATGCAGGGCGACGAGGGTCTGGGCATTGCGTGTTTCGGGATCGGCCGTGGCCGGCTCGATGCGCGCATCGACCTCGCGCAGTGGAGCCGCGAGCTGCTCGTCCCGGCGACCGGCCCCAGCGCCGATCTCCTCGGCGCACCGGCGCAATACGTGCTCGAAGTACTGCCAGATGCGGGGCTAGCCCAGCGCGTCAAGGCCGCAGGCATGCTGGCCGGCGACGCTGCGCTACGCGCGCCGGCTGACGGCTGCCCGCTCGATAACGCCGAGCTGCTGGAGCTACTCGCCAGCTTGTGGTGCGCCGGCGCCGATCTCGACTGGCGCAAGCTTCACGTCGATGGCGCGCCACTGCGCGTCGTCCTGCCCACGTATCGCTTCGAGCGGGAGCGCTGCCCGATTCCGGCCGCGATGCCGACCCCCTCAAAGGCGATGGGGGCACAGGCAAAACCCGACGAGCGCGGTGCACCCGAGGACTGGTTATATATACCGAGTTGCGCAGCCACCGCCGCGCCGGGACCGCCCGGCGCGAATGTCGAGGGTAAGGTAATTCTCGTTCTTGCGGGGCCTGGCCGTCTAGAAGAGGTGGTGGACCGGATCCGGGTCCTTGGTGGCAAGGTTGTCGTGGTGGCGCCTGGCGCTGCCTTTCGCCGAGACGAGGATCGATACGAGCTCAGGACCGAGAGTGCTGAAGACTATTGTCGGCTGTTTGACGACTTGTCTTCCGCTGGTCTCATGCCGGACGGCATTATCCACGCCTGGAGCCTCGACGAGGCCGGCACGATAGGCGGCGACCCGTTCCTGGCGGAGCAGGGCGCCGGCTGGGTCAGCGTGCTGCTTTTGCTGCAGGCGTGGCACGCGCGCGGGGGGGAGCGTCCAAAGGCTCTCCTGGCACTGACCACGGGTCTTTACGCGGCTCCGTTCGGCCAGGGCGCTGGCGGCTCGCGTGCGGCCTCGCTGGCGTCCTTGTGCCAGGTCATTTCGCAGGAAGAGCCGGAGCTGCGGCTCAATGTGCTGGATGTACCTCTGGACGACGGCGGCGACGCTGACGGTCGCTATGCCGACTGGATCGTCGCGGAGCTGGTCCGGCCCAGTCAGGACATGACATTTGCGTACCGGGGCAATCGCCGCCTCAGGACCGCATGGGAGCCCGTCAGGCTGGACGAGACGCCGGTTCGCTCGCTTCAGACTGACGGAGTGTACCTGATCGTTGGCGGCCTCGGGGCGATCGGTCTTGCTTTGGCAAGGCACCTCTCGGCAAACCATCAGGCGCGGGTCGCGCTCGTTAGCAGAACGCGGCTGCCTCCGCGCCAGGAATGGCCGGACCTTATTGCGCAAGGCGTTCACCCGCATTGTCGGACGCTGGCTGTACTGAGCGAGATCGAGCGCGCCGGCGGAACGGTGTTCACCGTGGCGGCGGATGTCGGCTCGAAGCGCGAGATGGCGGAGGCGGTCGAGCAAGTCGAAGAGGTTTTTGGGCGAATAGCCGGCGTGTTTCACCTCGCCATGGCGCAGGACGGATCGGGAAACCGGCCGTGGCAGGAGCTGTCGGCGAGCGATCTTTCAAATCAGCTTGCGCCAAAGCTCTCTGGCTTTCGCGTGCTCGAACAGGTCTTCAGGCACCGTAAGATCGACTTTGGCGTCGTTTTTTCCTCAAACTCAGCGATCCTGGGCGGTTTCGGATTCGGTGCCTATGCAGCCAGTAACGCGGCGCTCGATGCGGCGGTGACAGAGGGCAGCCCGCTTACCCCGCGCTGGCTCTGTATCAACTGGCCAGGGTGGCGGGTGCTCAAGCCTGCCGATGCGGACGCGCGTGCGGGCGGGGACGAAGTAGCCGCGATCCTCGACGATCAGACGGTCATCGATAGCGCGGAAGGTTGCAGAGTTCTCGACATGATCATTACGCGGTCGACGGTGCCGCATGTCGCTGTGCATCCGACATCGCTGACTCTGGCGTTTGAAACCTGGGCGCGCCACAAGGCTCGGTGTGAACCGCCGGCGTCGTCGAACGCCACCGGGCCCATGCTGCCTGCTCAGTCAAGCGACCTACAGGCGGATGTCGTCGAGCTACTGAAAAGCAGTCTTGGCGTGGATCACATCCGGACCACGGATATGTTCGTTGATCTCGGTGGAAACAGCCTGATTGCCCTGCGCGTGCAGCACCGCGTCCGCAAGCGCTTCGGCGTGTTGCTGCCGCCCAGGCTCCTGATGGATACGCCCTTGGTTCCCGGTATCGTCGACCATGTTCGGCACGCTCTGGCGCAAGGAGCATAACGATGCCCGATCCTGTGGGCTTGACCGGCATCGATCACGGCTTCTGCATCAATCTTGATCGTCGGCCGGACCGCTGGGCGGCGTTCCGCGCGCGCCTTCCCGCGACGCTGAACGGCGTGGTTGAACGCCGCCCCGCGGTCGACGGTCGCGACTTGTCGATGACGGCCGAGATCCGCGCGCTATTCGCGCACAACGACTTTCAGTTTCGTCGCAACATCCTCGGCTGCAGCCTCAGCCATCTCGGGCTATGGCGGCTGCTGGCCGGTCGAGACTATCCCTATGACCGCACCGCTGTTTTCGAGGACGATGCGTGGTTCTCCAGCCGGTTCACAACGCTTTGGAATGAACGGATCGCGAAGCACATTCCGGTCGATTTCGATCTGATCTATCTGGGCGGGCTGCTCGGTCCGGCAACGATCCGCGAAATGGACGAGCTCATGCAGAAGCATGACGGGCACCTGTTCACCGCGCCCGAACTATATCTGGAGAGGCGGCTGAACGAGGCACTGGTTATGCCGAAGCAAAGCCAGTTCTGCACCTATTCGTACGTGATCAGTCGGCGCGGCGCGGAAAAGCTGTGCCAAATGGTCGAGCGGGACGGCTTCGAGCGGTCGATCGATTGGTTCATGATCGACAGGTGGCCCGAGATGAACGTCTATGCGACCGATCCCTTGCTGTGTTGGTCGGTGTTTCAGGAAGGATCCGACATCTTGTTCGACTTCGATGTTCTAGCAGACACGGCAAAGGCGGATGGCGATGCTTGATCGGGAGGAAATCCTGGCGTTCCAGCGGGACGGTTATGCGGGGCCGTTCGACCTGCCCGAATCGTTTGTGCGGCCTTACTGCACGCCGGTATTTGCCAAGAGCGTCGTCGATCATCTGGTCGCTGAAATCGAGGCAGGGGCCAACCCCTTCTCGGATCGTCTGCGCAACCAGCATCTTTTCTCTGAAAGCCTCTGTGCGCTCGCGAGCGAAGAGGGCCTTCTTTCGCGGCTTTCCTCTATCCTCGGACCCGACATCCTGCTGTGGGTCGGCCATGTCGCGCCGCGCTGGCCCGATGACGAGGGGCATCGCTGGCATATCGACGCCGACAACAAGTTCATCCGCGGCGTCCACGTATCGATCGCCTTGGCGGACAATCGCGAGGAGAATGGCTGCCTTCGCCTCATCCCGGGATCGCACCATCACAGAGCCAGTCTTACCGCGGCAGAACGGATCGGGTTGATCGACCGCATGAACACCGAAAGCGTCGTCGCCTATGCCGACCGCGTGGCGCCGCACAATGCACCGCATCAGGTCCGGCCGATGACCATGCGGCGCGGCCAGTATTTCCTGATGGCGGAAGGCATGTGGCACTTCGTCGGCCGCAATGAAACGCCCGAATGGCGGACCAATGTCATCGTCCGTTACGCCCGACCCGACATTGCATGTCGCAACTACGGTTACGACGAGTCGGAGATGATTGCGGGCGAGCCGCTTGCCTGCGTGCTGGTGCGCGGCGAAGACCGCTTCAATCTCAACAAGATCGTGCCGAGCCCGACCACCGACCTGTTTCAGTTGGACCGTGACGGCCCAATGCCGCCCGACGCGCAGATCCCGTTGAGCCATCGTGCATGAGAATCACGTTCGTCGCTAACCAGTGCGTTCCGTTTCACGCAGCCAGCCTGAGCGAACGGCCGCTCGGCGGCACCGAGACGGCGGTGATCCGGTTGAGCGACGAGCTGCACGCGCGTGGGCACGAGGTCACGGTGTTCACCCCGCACCAGGCGCCCTTAAGCGTCGGGCCACGGTATATCGCGCTCACTGACGCCAATCTCGAGAGGATGCCGATCTGCGACGTGCTGATCGCCGTGCGCGAGTGGAAGATCTTGATGTCGCCGGCCCATGCGGAGCTGCGTCTGTTCTGGACGGGCGACGCGCATGATGCGCCAACGACCTTCGGCATCGGCGATCCCCGCGTGGCGCGTCGCATCGACGCGATGATGCTCAACAGCGACTGGCATGCGCGCGAGCTTTGCGGGCGGGCCGGGATATCCACCGACAAGGCGTGGATCATCGGGTGCGGCGTCCACATGCGTGACTTTGCGGGCGCGGAGCCGCGCGGGCGAAAGAGATTGATCTACAGCTCCACGCCCGTCCGTGGCCTTGTCCTGTTACCACGCATCTACGAGCGCGTGGCGAGCCGACATCCCGATGCCGAGCTGCATGTGTTCGCGGGCTTCGGCACGTATCGTCAAGGACCAGGCGGGGACCGCGACGAATGGAACGAGGAATGGCGGATGTTGGCAGACACGCTGTCCGCATTGCCCGGATGTACGGTCCACGGAAACGTCCTGCAGCATGAGCTGGCGCGCGAATTCATGCGATCGTCGATCCTTGCGTATCCCAACACGTTCAATGAGACATTCTGCGTCACTGCCGCCGAAGCGCAGGCCGCCGGCTGCGCGATCGTCACGTCGGATCGGGCGGCGCTGCCCGAAACGGTTGGTCAGGCCGGCATTCTCGTCGCTGGTCTGCCGGGGTCGCGCGCCTATGAAGATGATTTCGTCGCGGCGCTCGAGCGCCTGTTGACAGACGATGCCGAGTTCCTGCGCATGACGGCAAATGGCCGCGCACGCGCGCACTCCGCGTTCGATTGGGCCGTCATCGCTGCCGGCCTCGAGCGCCGGATGACCCATGCGATCGAACAGAAGCGACGCGGCCCGCGCACGTCGCGGGCGGGCAGCGGCCCGGACGCGCCGTCGCGTGCCACGACCGGCGGGCGCGAGCTCAAGGCGGCGTCATGAATGTGCTGATGTTTTCCGGGCAGGGCTCGCAATATTTTCGGATGGGTGAGGCCCTCTACCGCGGCAATCCACTGTTCCGGGGGCATCTCGACCGGCTGGACGAGCACGCCGCCGCGCTGATTGGTACGTCCGTCGTCGCGCACATCTATGACGAGGCCAGCGCGACCGGAAATCCGATTTGCGACATCGCGTTAGCCAACCCGGCCATCTTCATGGTCGAGCTCGCGCTCGCCCGAACGCTGATCGACTCGGGCGTGCCTGTCGCGATGACGCTCGGGGCCAGCCTCGGGGCATTTGCTGCGCTGACCATCGCCGGAATGCTCGACGACGAAGATGCGCTGGGGGCGGTTGTCCAAATGGCCCGCGACGCTCAATCGATCGCGCCGAAGGGCGGGATGATCGCGATCATCGCGCCGCTCACCGCGTATGACGATCCGTTCCTGCGCGACAACAGCGAAGTCGCGGCAATCAACTTCGACTCGCACTTCGTGATCTCCGTCGACGGTGATCGTATAGATGACGTCGAGAATCATCTCGGCGCGCGCGGCATCCTGTTCCAGCGGCTGCCAGTCAACTACGCCTTTCACTCGCGCTGGATCGACGGCTTGGAAACGCACGCCAAGGCTGCGCTGGCGTCGCTACCCCTTCGTCCCGCAACCATTCCGTTCGCCTGCTGCGCGCACGCCCGCACCTTCACCCGCCTGCCAGCCGATTATGTGTGGACATTGCTGCGGCGCCCGATCCTGTTTCGCGACACTGTAAGGAACTTGGAGGCGGCGGGTGACTACACCTACATCGACGTAGGGCCGTCGAGCACGCTGGCCACCTTTGTCGGCTACCTCCTGCCGCACGCGCGGGCGCGCGTCAGCAAGATCATGGACCCGTTCGGAAATGACGAGGCAAATCTTTCGGCCATTCTGTTCCGGCACGGCCAACGCGCTCGTCCGACCGCCGGGGCATGAGGGTGCATGCGGTCTCTGACGTGCATGTCGACTACGACCTGAACGCGCGATGGATTTCGGCTCTTTCCCGCCAAGACTATACCGACGACGTCCTTATTCTGGCGGGGGACGTATCGGATGATCTAAGCCGTCTCCGCTGGTGTTTGACCGATCTGTCCGGACGATTCAGGAAGGTCGTGTTCGTACCCGGCAACCACGACCTGTGGGTGATGCGCGACGACCGGCGGATCACATCGTTCGAGAAACTGGATCTCGTGCGGAAGGTGGCGAGCGACTGCGGCGTCTCCACCGCGCCACACGAAGAGGTCGGCCTGTCCGTTCTGCCGATCCTGTCGTGGTACGACTTTTCCTTCGGTCAACCGAGCGCTGATCTGCGACGTGTGTGGGCGGATTTCACCGCCTGCCGATGGCCCTCGGGAATCGACGAAGAGGCGATAACGACCCGTTTCCTGGCGGAGACCTGCGACGGAGCGCAGGGCAGCATCGGTCGCGACGTGATCACCTTCTCACACTTCGTTCCGCGGCGCGATCTGCTGCCCTGGTTCCCCGGGCGGGAAAGCCTGAACCTGCTGCCTGTGCTGGGGACGGGCCGGATCGACACAAAGCTGCGATCGCTGGGGGCGGTCGTGCACGTTTACGGCCACAGTCACGTCAATCGTCGCGCGGTGATCGATGGCGTCACTTACGTGAACAGCGCGCTCGGATATCCGCAGGAGACGGCGATCTCAGAGCGGCGCCTCAGATGCGTTTATGAGAGATGAGCCGCCGCATCATTGCTTGATGCGGTTCGGGCGGCGCGCAAGTGCGTCGGCAAGCCCGTGCATCGTAACGTCGATGTACATTGGCGCCTATGGCGGCCGCCGCAGCATTTCGGACCGTCGGTTTCATCTTTTCGTCTCTCCGTCGCCAGTGATGCCGCGGACGCATCATCGAGTTGCTGAAGTCTCCCGGAACACTCGATCTTTGGCTCACCCAGCTTTCGTACGAGGAATTTGGAGCTGGATCAGCGAAAGCGGCCATCGGTCAGCTTTGCTCGCGAGAAGGTCTTCTTGACGGTCGCAATCCGGCATGTCCACGCCAGACCGCCCCTTCTCGCGCCAGTCACGCAATCTCCCTCCCGTATGGATCCGCTGCCATTGCGCTGCCTGAGCAACCGGTCCGCTTTCAGGGGGGGTGTAGGATCCATCCGGCGCCCCCGGATCTGTGACTTCACGCATAACCCATCCGACATCGAAGCGACGTTGCCGATTGCGCCGGGTCTGGGGAGAAGAGCGTATCGATGCGCCAGCGCGTTGCCATGGCAGGAGAAACGTAACCCGGTTTGGCGTATCATATGGCGATGGGGCGGGCATCATTTCTGAAAGCGTTTGGCGGGAACTATCTGCATCTGCGCTTCGCGGCCTCGCCCGAGCTCTCCGTGGAGACGATCGAGCGACCGGGCGCCTGGCTCGCGCCCGTCGATGTCGAGCGGCTGGTCGCCGATTGCGCGGTCGTGGTGCGCGCCTGCCTCGGCGGGCGCGATCTTGACTATGGTCTGTTCGGCGAGGATCGCTCGCCCTGGGCGCGCAGCGTGATCACCATCGTGCGCCGACGCGACGATGGTCGCCCGATCGCGTTCAACGCCATGCCGATCCTGCCGGTCGTGCGCGGGGGGCAGGCCGAAGAAATTCTCCATCTGGGCCTCGTGATGATCGACCCGAACGATCGCGGCGAGGGGCTCTCATGGGTGCTCTATGGCTTTACCTGCTTTGCGCTGTTCGTGCGTCGCGGCTTGCGGTCCCTATGGATCAGCAGCGTGACGCAGGTTCCCGCGGTCGTCGGCCTCGTCGCGGAAACGTTCTCCGACGTGTACCCGGCACAGGCGGGCACCCGGCAGACCTTCGCGCATCGCCACTTCGCGCATCAGATCATGCGCAGCCAGCGCGATGCGTTCGGCGTCGGTGAGGACGCCGGATTCGATGCTGATGCACAGGTGATCACCGACGCCTACACCGGCGGATCGGACAATCTGAAAAAAACCTTCGCGGTCGCCGCCAAACATCGCGACCCGCGCTACAATGCATATTGCGAAGCCGCGCTCGACTATGCGCGCGGGGACGACGTGCTGCAGATCGGCAAGCTCGATCTGGCGACGGCGCGGCGATACGTGCTGCGCATGGTCCCGCGCGGGGCGCTGCCGGCACTCATGGTGCAGGTCGTTTTCATCGCGCTCGCCGCGGTGATCGCGCCGACGCTTCAATGGCTCGACCCCCGCAAACCCCATGGTAGGCTGCGCCCCGCATGATCGAATTCTCCTATCGCGAGATGACCACCCGCAACCGCGGCTTTGTGACCGAGGACGAGCAAGAGCGGCTACGCGGCGGCAGCGTGTTCATTCCCGGCGTCGGCGGCATGGGCGGTGCGGCCTTCATGGCGCTGGTGCGTGCAGGTGTGGGGAGCTTCGTCATCGCCGACATCGACGATTTCGAGGTCTCGAACCTCAATCGTCAACTGTTTGCGACGCTCGACACGGTCGGCCGGGGGAAGGCAGAGGCAGCGCGCGATGGCGCCCTCCGGATCAATCCGGATGCCCGGGTTCTGGTCCATGGCGGCGAATGGACCGTGCAACTCGACGACATCCTTCAGCAGGTCGACGTCGTCATCAACGGAATGGACGATGCCGCTGCCGGGGTGCATCTCTATCGCCGCGCGAAGGCGCATGGAAAGACGGTCATCGATGCCTATGCCTCGCCCTTGCCCTCGGTAACGCGCGTGGGCCCGGCCGCGCCGCGTCTGGAGGAGCGTCTGTCCTACCCCACCGTCGGGGTGGAGTGGCAGGCGGTGACGCCGGGGATGAAGATCGAGTGTCTGATGCGCGAGATCGAGTATGTCCTCGTCCACAGCAGTTCGCACAAATATGTCGACCTCGACATCGCGGGCGAGGTGGCGGCCGGCACGCGGTCGCGATTCTCGTTCTCGACGATGGTGACCATGGCCGGCACGATGATGGCGGAGGAGGCGATCCGCGTAATCCTCCGGCGCGAGGGCGGGGCGGACCACCGGGGCTGGTTCTTCAATCCGCACGCGGGCCGTGTCGAGAAGCCGCTTCCGGCTGTTCTCGCGGCGCCGAAGAAGCTCGTCGTGCGCCGTTTCATGAAGCGCTTCATGTCGTGACGCCGGGGCCCGTCCAGCCGGTCCTGCTCGCCGTCGCGTTGCTTGCAGTGACCGTCGCGCTGCGCGGCATCGGCCCGCAGGGGCGCGCCGCCAATCCGGTGGCGCGGCGGCTGGCCACGATCTATCGCCTCGTCGCAGCCCTTCTCGTCTGCCGCCTTGTCATCGTCCTCGTGCCGGGCGCGACCGCGTCCTTCGTTACCGTGGCGCTGATGGTTCTGGCCGCCTGGCTGCCGCTCGCGGGGCTGCGCTTTGCGGAGGAACTGGTCCGGCGACACGCGGCGCGCTGGATCAAGCTACTCGCGCTTGTCGGGGGGGCGGCGTTCTCGGTTATCGCGCTGACCATCGGCTTCGTCTGGAGCGGGCCGACCCTCGTCGCGCTCGCGACATTCCAGGCCATTGTCGTCGCATTGATGGTGATGCTGATAACGGCCAACCGGACCGGGCTGTCGCAGGGTGAGCGGGCGACCGCCGACACCTTCCTGATCGCGTTGGCCGCGACCATCCCGATGGCGCTGACCGATTTCCATGCGATCGCTCCCGGCTTGCCCGTGCGCTTCGGCCCCTTCGCCATGCTGCTGCTCGTCCTCGCGACGTCGCGCCTGGTCGACGGTGCGGATGCGCCGCGCAAGCTTGTGCGCGACGTCCTCCTGTGTCTTGGCGGAGGCGGACTTGCCGCGTTGGCGAGCGAAGGCAGCCCGAGCGCCGCCGCGTTCGGTACTGCGCTTTCGGCGCTGGCGTTGCTTGTCGAGCGGTTTGCGCGCAGTCGTCGCGGCACCGAGGGACTCGTCCGCGCGCTCGCCCGGGCCGATCCCCGCGATCCCGCGGCGCTGCTCGCAAGCCATCCGTTGCTGGCGACGGGCAGGGTCATCGAGGGTGAGGCGCTCGCGGCGTGGCCGCAAGCGACCGTCTCGACGCTCGCGGCGATGCCGGTCGTGAGCGATTCCTCGGTCGACCCGGATTTGCGCGACGCAGCCCGTGACCTGCTCGACTCGCTTGCGGCGACGCATCTCGTCCGGTTGCCCGGCGATCAGCCACGCTTCCTCGCGGTATCGGCCGGCAGCTTCGCAGGCCCGCGCCTGGGCGACGAGCTGATTCTGCTTTCACGGCTGTTGGAGCGAAGCGCGTGACAATCGAGCTGCGCGAAGGCGATGCAGACGCCTTTTTCGATGTGCCCTTCGCCGTGTATGACCGCTCGGTCGGCTATGTTTCGCCGCTGAAGCGCGATATCCGCCGGATGCTCGATCCCGCGAGGAACCCCCTGTGGGCGTCCGGCAATCCGTTCCGCTACTGGACTGCCCATCGTGACGCGCGTCCGCTCGGCCGGATCGTGGCGCATGTCCATTCGCAGTCGAACATGCGCCATGGCACCCGCCGCGCGCAGTTCGGCTTCTTCGACTGCGCCGATGACGGGGACGCTGCCCGCGCGCTGCTCGACGCTGCGACAGATTTTGCGCGCGCGCATGCGCAAAAAGAGCTGGTCGGAAACTTCAACCTCACGGCGATGCAGCAGGCGGGCGTGCAGACCGGCGGCTTCGGCAATCGCGCCTATACCGATATGGTCGTCGGGCCGCCGCATCTGCCGCGCCTGCTCGATGCAAACGGGTTCCAGGCATTCTTTCCGATGACCACCTTCGACATCGACTTGTCGATCGTGAGCCTGGCGACCGTCGAGGGGTTCGACGCCGCCGCCGGCTTCCGCTTCGCACCGGTCGAAAAGCGCGTCTTTCCCGAGCGGATGGCCGAAGCGCGACAGGTGCTCAACGATGGCTTTGCGGCCAATCCCATGTTCGTTCCGCTGACCGCCGACGAGTTCGAATTCCAGGCCGGCGAGATGAGCGCGATCCTCGATCCGCGGCTGTCGTCCGTACTGCACCACGACGGAAAGCCGATCGGGGCGGTGATCTGCATCCCCGATCTCAACGGCTTCCTCGCCGCGACGCGTTCGCGCATCGGCCTTGCGACGCCGTGGCACTACCTGCGGTATCGGATCAACCGGAAGCGCGCGGTGATCATCTTCTATTCGGTGGCGACCGCATGGCACGGCCGCGGCGTCATGCCGGCGATGCTGGCGCGGACGGTGACCGCCCTGCGCGACGCCGGGTACGAGCGGCTGGGCGTCACCTGGATTGCCGACGTCAACGCCGCGAGCCTCCGCCAGATCGATCGGCTCGGCGGAAAGCCGCTCCATCGCACGCATCTTTTCCGCAAGGAGATCGCATGACGCGCGAGGACATGGCGGCGCTCGTGGCCGAAGCGGCGCTCGCGCCGAGCGTGCACAATGTGCAACCTGCCCGCTGGCGGATCGACGACGATGGCGCGACGCTTTTCGAGGACCTGTCTCGGCGCCTGCCCGCCGCCGATCCGACCGGCCACGATGCCGCAATGAGCCTCGGCGCGGCAGCAGAGGGCTTTTGTCTCGCCGCCAGCCGCGCGACGCGGGGCGTGCGTGTGGAGCGGTTGCAGGGCGGCCGGGAAACCGGGCTCCGACGCATCGCGCACTTCGCTTTGTCGGGGCCGGTCGAGCCCGATCCCCTGGCGGCATGGGTCGACAGGCGCAGCTCGTTCCGGGGGGCCTTCGAAAAAGCCTCGGCCGCCGACCGCGACGCCGCCACCGCGCTCGTCGGCGATGATGCCGCCATACTCGCCGACCCCGCGACGCTGAAGGCCGTCGACCGCCACCTCGACGAGGCCAGCTGGCGCTTCATGCGCGAGGATCCGTTTCGTCGCGAATTGCTGTCGTGGATGCGGCTGTCGCGCGGACATCCCGATTGGGCGCGCGATGGCCTCAATGCCGATGCCATGGCGATGGGGCCGATCGCGGCCAGGGGCGCCGGACTGGTGCTCGGGCCGATGTTCGGATGGCTTGCGCGGGCCGGATTGGCGAAGCCGCTGGTTTCCGAGGGGGGCCGGATCGCGAAGGACGCGGCGGTCGTCCTGTTCCACCGCCCCGTCGGCGAGGATCCGTTCGACAGCGGCCGCAAATTCTATCGCCTGTGGCTGCGGATCGAGGCGGCGGGATTCGGCGCGGCGGTGCTTGCGGCGCTGGCCGACGATCCGGAGGCGAACGCATGGGCGAAACACGTGGCGCGCATCCCGCAGGGTCGGCGGCTCGTCTCGGCCTTCCGGCTCGGTCGCCGGCCGGCAGGCCCACTCGCGGCGCGGGCGCGGCTGCCGATCGACGAAGTTCTGATCGGCTAGAGCAGCTTCAGATATTCGATCAGCGCGCGCTTGTCGGCCGCGGACAGCGCGGTGCCCTGCAAATGCCCCGTCGCGCCGCGGCCCGGCGTGCCCGTATCGATCCATGCTGGACGGGAGAACGGCCGGTACCCCGGCGGATAGCGCCCGTCCGCTGTCAACCTCAGCCCGAGCGCGCTGAAATCGAGCGCATGTCCGCCAACCATGAACCGCGCCGGTCGGCGCGCGGGATCGAGCAGGGCAGCGATGGTCGGCACCGATCCGTTGTGCAGGTAAGGCGCGGACGCCCAAAGTCCCGCGAGCGGTGGCGCCGCATAGCCCGGACCCTGACGGACCGTGATGAGCGCGCGATAGGGGGACTTCGCCACGGCAGCCGCCAACGCGGAATCGAAATTTGCGCGGCGCATCGGATCGGTTCCGACATCGCCGTACCAGTTGGGGAACGACACGAGCCGCGGCGCGTCCAGCCTGTCGTCGTATGTCCCGTGGCAACGCGCACATTGGCCCGCGTAAAGCGTGCGCCCGCGCGCCGCGGCAGCGCGGTCGACGACGCCGGGAAACCGCTGCGCCCGGTAACTGTCGATAAAGGCCATGACGTCTTCGGCGTCGTCGAGGCTCGCCTTTGCCTTGTCGGGATGTACGCCCATGCTCGGCACGGTGAAAAATGTCGTGATCGCGGCCAGTGCCCGCCGCCGCGACGGGTCAGGGGGAGCCGTCGTCGGACCGGCGCTCGCACCCGGGATCGCGTAAACCCCGTCGGCGAGCAGGCACGTCCGCCAGGTTCGGCCGCCGAGATCGGGAATCGAAACGACGCCCGCATCGCCCCGTCCGCCGTCGGTCAACGGCGTCCCCAGCGCCTGCTTGAGCGCGGCGACCCCGTTGGTGCTTCCCGGCGCGCCGTTGGTGAACGGTAACGGCCGTTCCGCATCGGCGAGCGCGTCGAGGCGCCTGCGGGCGAGGGGAAGCACGATCAGCCGCAGGCTCGCGCGCTCGCGCCAGCCCATCTCGGGGAACAGGGTCTGCGCCGCGGGAAGGAGGTCGGGCGAATCGATATGCCGGCGCATCGCCCGAAAGACGGCAAGGGTGTAGGCTTCGAGGTCGATCGAGGTGTTCGGCATCCCGAGGGCCGGGCGATCCGGCATCGGGATGCCCTCCGCGTTGTAGGTCGCGCCCGCGTGGCACGCCGCACAACCGAGGTTCGAAACCATGACCTTCGCCCCCGCCACCGGGGCGATATCGCCATAGGTCATGCCGAGCGGCAGCGACGATGCAACCTGGCGCACGCCTTGCGGCAAATCGACCACGCGGGTGCCGGTCAGGAAACCGAAGCGGGCAAGCACCCTGTCGAGCGTGGCCTGCGACAGCGATGCGGCAGGATCACTGGCCTGCGCGTCGAGTACCAGCGCCGTCGCCGCGATGCGCCACGGGAGCGCGTTGGTTGCAAGCGCATCGGTGCTGATCCCACCGAAGCCCGCGCCCATGAAGGCCGCCGCGCCATGCGCCCGGCGATCCGCGTCGGCGGGCGCGACCGGGCGGGACCGCGACTCTGCGACCTGTACCGACAGCAACCAGCCCGCCGCGCCGATCGTGACCAGCGTGATCGCGGCCCCGGCCAGGATCCTTCCCCGTTTCATCGCGCGAACTTCCTCGCCGCCGCCGCGGCCGCTGACGGCTGTTTCCACCGCAGATAGTGGCCGCACGCGTCGATCATCGTCAATCGGGGATTGGCGTCCGCGTCGGGGGCGCTCGACATTCGTCGCCCGCCGGCCCTGTGCTCAGCTCGACGATCTCGCGGCCGCGCTGCCCGGTCTCGACCCGGGCGGCGGCCAGCGCGCGTCCGCGACCTGTGGCTGATCGTCCACGGTGCCGTCACGCTGTCGATCACCGGCCAGCTGCCGATGCCCAGTGACGCCGCGATCATCGATGCGATGCTGCGCACCGGCGTCGCACGGCTCGTCGGCCTCGACTGAACCCGCGGCCCGCGCGCCGACCCGGGATGCCGCAAAGCGGAAGCTTTGGCTCGACAATTTCTCCTTCTTTGTAATTCCTATCGAATCGATCGAGTTTCGGGCGACCGACAGGGAGGAGTTCGCGTCATGCACACGCCGTCGCGCCAATTGTTGCTGCTCTTGCCGCTGCTCGCCGCAGCACCCGCCCACGCCCAAACGACGCCGGATGACGAACAACCAGAGGCCGAGCGCGAGACCATCCTGGTCACCGCGCGCCGCCGCGAGGAGGCGCTTCAGGACGTGCCCGTGCCGATCAGCGTGTTCAGCGAACGCCAGCTGACCTCGACCGGCACCTATAACATCAGCCGCATCGCGCAGATTCAGCCGGTCATCCAGTATTACGCCTCCAACCCGCGCAATTCCGCGATCAACATCCGCGGGCTCGGTGCGCCGCTGGGCCTCACCAATGACGGGATCGAACAGGGCGTCGGGCTCTATATCGACCAGGTTTACTATGCGCGACCGGCGGCGTCCGCGCTCGACTTCATCGATACCGAACAGGTCGAGGTGCTGCGCGGGCCCCAGGGGACGCTCTATGGCAAGAACACGACCGCCGGCGCGATCAACATCCGCACCCGTGCCCCCAGCTTCTCGCCCGAGGCACGTGTCGAGCTGAGCGGGGGAAATTACGACTTCTTCCAGGGCAAGGCATCGGTGTCGGGGCCGTTCAGCGAGACGCTGGCGGCGCGCCTGGCGATCGTCGGTACCACCCGGCGCGGCACGGTGCGCAACGTGCGTACCGACGAATGGACCAATTCGCTCGACAATCTCGGCCTGCGCGGCACCCTGCTTTATACCGGCGTCGAGGGGCTGGAGCTGACCTTCGCGGCCGACTGGAGCCGCCAGCGGCCGGACGGCTACACCCAGGTGCCGGCGCGGGTCTTTCCGACGTTGCGTGCCGCCAATCGCCAGTTTGCCGCGCTGACGGCGGCGCTCGGCTACGCGCTGCCGACCGATGATCCCTTTGCCCGCATCACCGATGTCGACGCCGATCTGCGCGCGCAGCAGGATCTGGGCGGTGCGTCGCTGGTCGCCGAATGGCAGTTGGGCGACAGCACGCTGACATCGGTCACGGCTTGGCGGTTCTGGACGTGGCGTCCGTCGAACGACCGTGATTTCATCGGCCTGCCCATCACGACCCGGTCCGAAAACCCTTCCGACCAGCGCCAGCTGACACAGGAATTCCGCTTCGCCACGTCGGGCGACAATCGTGTCGATTTCGTCGCGGGACTGTTCGGGTTCCGCCAGACGATCGACACCCGCGGCCTCCAGTCCCAGGGCGCGGCGGCCAATCTGTTCAGCAACGGGCCGACGGCCGGGGCCAACCCCGCGGTGCTCGACGGGCTGACCCAGCGCAACGACATCCGTTTTGAGAACAACAGCGTCGCTGCCTATGGCCAGCTCACCTGGAACCTGACCGATCGGCTTCGCCTCCAGCCGGGCCTGCGCCTCAACTATGATACCAAGGATTCGACCTATGACGCGACGGTGACGGGAGGCATCGCCAATCCGACACCGGCGCAGCTGGCCCAGCAACGCGCGGCGCTGCCCGCCCAGTCCTACGCCGGGCGTTATCGCGACTTCAATGTTTCCGGTGACATCAACCTGTCGTGGCGTCCGGTCGACGATGTGCAACTCTACGCGATCTATGCGCGCGGCTTCAAATCGGGCGGGCTCAACCTGAACGGCCTGCCGTTCCGGGCCGACGGGGTGACGGTCGCCACCGAACTGGTCGAGGTCCGGCCCGAGCAGCTCGACCATTTCGAGATCGGTGCCAAGACGCAGTTCTGGGACCGGCGCGTGACCCTGAACCTCACCGCGTTCCGGACCGATATCGACGACTATCAGACGACCGTCACCAACGGCGCCATCGGGGTAGTGCGCGGTTATCTCGCCAATGCCGATGTCCGCATCCAGGGGTTCGAGGGCGAGCTGAGCCTGCGCCCCAGCGACCGGATCGCCACCTATTTCAACGTCGCCTTCAACGATGGCGAGTTCCGCGATTTTCCCGATGCCCCGCCGCCGCCCGAGTGCACCGGGATCACCGCGGCGACCCCCAATGTCCCGGCCAATTGCCAGGGCACGCTGGGCGGGTTCAAGGACATCTCCGGCGAACGCTTTCCCGGCATTTCCAGATGGGCGCTCGCGTGGGGCGGCGAAGTCAATTTTCCGCTGGGCAGGGGCGAGATTTATGCTGGCGCCGATGCGAGCTATCGCTCGGCCTTCTCGTCGAACGCCACGCCATCCCCGTTCTTCGTGGTCGATGGCTATGGCATCGCCAATTTCCGCGTCGGCTATCGTCAAGCCAGCGGGCTGAATGCCTGGGTCTGGGCGCGAAACGCCTTCGACACCGAATATTTCGAGTTTCTGTCGAACCAGCCCGGCAACAACGGCCTGGCTGTCGGCCAGCTGGGCGATCCGGCGACGTTCGGCGTGACCTTGGCCAACCGCTTCTAGCCGGCTCGGCGACGGCTGGATGCGTCACACGGTGATGGCGGCGTCGGCGTAGCTTGCGCCGCGAGGCTAGCTGTTCAAGTGCACCGGATTGTCGGTCGTCATGCCTGCGCGTGGTAGGATCGTGCGCAGATGGTTCCAGACGCGCCAGTTGCGCTTCAAGCGTGGGCGTCGCGGTGAAATCGGGCACCGCCGCGATCGGCGGCAAGCGCATGCCTTCGCGGCGCGTTCGGTAAGATCTGGCTGGGGCGGCAGGATTCGAACCTGCGAATGCCGGTACCAAAAACCGGTGCCTTACCGCTTGGCGACGCCCCAGCAGGAACCGCCGGTGCGTCCGGCGGGCCGTCCCTCTATCGCGGGGCGGGGGCTTCGTCAAAGCCCGGATCGTGCGTGCCTCAGATCACGCGCTCGACCCAGCCGTGCGGATCGGGGGCGATGCCGCGCTGGATCGCGACCAGGCGCTCGCGCAGCGTACCCGTCACCGTGCCTGGGCCGGCATTGCCGATCGTGAAGTCGATCTTCTCGCCGCGCACCCGCCCGATCGGCGTGACGACCGCCGCGGTGCCGCAGGCGAAAGCCTCGCGCAAATGCCCGCTGCGTGCATCCGCCTCCCACTGGTCGATCGCGTATGGCGCTTCCTCGACCCGCATGCCCGCGTCGCGCGCGAGCATCATCAGCGAGCTGCGCGTGATGCCGGGCAGGATCGTGCCGCCCAGCGGCGGCGTGCGCAGCGTGCCGTCGTCGAAGACGAAGAAAAGGTTCATGCCGCCCAATTCCTCGACATAGCGGCGCTCGACCGCATCGAGGAAGACGACCTGGTCGCAGCCCTGCCGCGTCGCCTCCGCTTGCGCGATCAGGCTAGCGGCATAGTTGCCGCCGCATTTGGCCGCCCCGGTGCCGCCGGGGGCCGCACGCGTATATTGCTGCGACGTCCAGATTGTGATCGACGGCGAATCGCCCCGGAAATAGGGCCCGACCGGCGACGCAATGACGATGAACAGATATTCCGACGCCGGCTTGACGCCCAGAAACACCTCGCTCGCGAACATGAATGGGCGCAGATAGAGCGAGCCGCCCTCGATCGCGGGGATCCATTCATGGTCGATGCGCACCATCTCGCGCACCGCATCCAGAAAGATCGCCTCGGGCATCGGCGGCATCGCCAGCCGCTCGGCAGACTCGCGGAACCGGCGGGCATTGGCGTCGGGCCGGAACAGCGCCGCCCCGCCGTCGGGCAGGCGATAGGCCTTCAGCCCCTCGAAAATCTCCTGCGCATAATGCAGCACCGATGACGCCGGGTCCATCGGGATCGGCCCGCGCGCCTGGACGCGCGCGTCGTGCCAGCCCTGGCCTTCGCTATAGCGCACGACGACCATGTGATCGCTGAACGCGCGGCCGAACACGGGCGCGGCGAGCAGTGCGGCGCGTTCATCGGCGGATCGCGGCGCGGGGTGGGGATCATGCTGGAAAACCAGCGATGGCGCGGCGTGCGTGGCAGTGGCGAGCATGGCGTTCCCTGTCGTCACCCGCACGGGACCGATCACCGTCGGGCTGGGTTGCGCCCGGTGTAGCGCGGTGTAGAACCCGGTCAACATGGCTGGCCAAAATACCCCGGAAAGCTATCGCGCCGCGTCCCCCCTGTTCCTGCGCGAGGCCGAGGTCCGGCGCGGCGTCGAATTGCTCTATTTCGGCTACAGCCATCTCTATCGGGCGATCGATGCCGGGCTGGCCGATCGCGGCCTTGGCCGCGCGCACCATCGCGCGCTTTATTTCATCGCGCGCAAGCCCGACCTGACCGTCAGCGAGTTGCTGGCGCTGCTGGCGATCACCAAGCAGTCGCTGGGCCGCGTGCTCAACGACCTGTCCGAACGCGCGCTCGTCGAAAGCCGGCCCGGCGTGACCGATCGTCGCCAGCGGCTGATGCGGCTGACCGCGACGGGGGCGGCGCTGGAGGCGGAATTGTTCGATCAGCTGCGCGAGCGGCTGTCGGCGGCCTATTCGCGGGCGGGGCAGGGGGCGGTCGGCGGCTTCTGGGCCGTGCTCGACAGCTTGATACCGGCGGAGGAGCGCGCCCGGATCGAGGCGCTCCAGGGCTGACGATCACCACAGCGGGGCCGCGGTTTCGATCACGTCATCGAACGCGCCGGCGGGGTCAGCGCGAAGTCGGGAGACCGCGCGGCCCGTCCGGGCGGCGGACTCCCGACCCTGCAAGGACGCCGGAGCTCAAGCGACCTTGAAGCCCTCCTTGTTCATCGCCGCCTTGAGCGCCTTGTTCTTTTCCTCGGACAGCTGCGCGCGCAGCGCCGGGAACAGCTCGGTTTCCTCTTCGGTCATGTGCCGTTCGATATCGGCGCGGAAACGGCGGACGATCGCCAGCCACTCTGTCGCGTTCTTCGGCGTCTGGTCGAGCTGATAAAGATAGTGTTTGACGTCGCCATGCTCCTTGTTGAGCGCATCGGCCTCGTCACGGCGACCCGCGTCGCGCAGCGCGGGATAGATGACGTTCTCTTCCTCGATCGCATGCTTGGTCAGCGCGTGCTTGAGCTGCGTCAGCAACATCGTCCGCCGGCCCGTCGCATTCTCCGCTGTCGCCTCGATCGCGTCGAAGATTTTCAGGACCGCCTTGTGCTCGGCGGCCAGCGCCTCTGCCCAGTCGCCGGCAAGGGCGGTGGGGGCCTGTACCGCCGCCTTGCGGCCGAGCATCGCCAGCACGCCCAGCGCCGCGCCGGCCCCGACCGCACCCGCGAGCACGCCGAAGTTGCGATTGCTTGACGCGGGGCTCACCGCATCGTCGTTGTTGCTGACAAAACGTCCCTGGGGATCGCGTTCGATCGTCGTCGCCATCATCGCCTCCATGATCTCAAACCTGACCGACTAACCCCGCATCGTCGTGCGAAGTTCCATCGCACCGTTCTGCCGGGCGAAGGGCAGGCTCAGGCGCGCGCGCCGGCAGCGAGTTCGGCGTTGCGGCGCTCGGCCGCCGCCAGCGTCTCGACGAGCAGGCGGCGCAGCGCATCGTCGCGGTCGAGGATGTTCAGCCCCTCGCGCGTCGACCCGCCCGGGCTCGCCACCCGGTCGGCGAGCGTCGCGGGGGTGTCGGGCGATGCCTGGGCAAGCGCGGCCGAACCCGCCACGGTCGCACGCGCCAGCCGCAATGCCTGGTCGGCGTCCAGCCCCAGGGCCGCGCCGGCCTGCGCCAGGGCGTCGATGAAGCGATAGGTGAAGCCGGGGCCGCTGCCCGACAGCGCGGTCACCGCGTCGAACAGTGTTTCGTCCGCGATCCACTCGGCCAGCCCAAGCGGAGTCATCAGCGCGGTCGCGGTCGCGCGGATGGCATCGGTGGCAGTCGCGCTGTACAGCCCGACCACGCCCTGTCCGATCGCGACGGGCAGGTTGGGCATCGCGCGCACGACATGCGCGGCGTGGCTGACTCCGGTCAGCGTTGCGGCATCGACGCCCGCGAGGATGGAGATCAACAGGTGTGGTGCCAGCCGGTCGAGCCCGCCATCGCGCGCGGCCGTCAACTGCTGTGGCTTGACCGCGAGCAGGACGGCGTCCGCAGCAGGGGCGTCGGCGATCGCCGCGGCAAGCCGCACGCCTTCGGGCAGTTGCGGGCTGCCGGGATCGACCACCCACACTTTGGCCGGATCGATCGTGCCGGCCGCGATCCAGCGCGCCAGCATCGCACCGCCCATATTGCCGCACCCGATCATCAGCAGCCGGTTCGGCCCGGCGGCGGGCAGCGGTTGATAGGGCCTCACGCCTCGCCCTGGGTCTCGATCATCGATGCGGCGATGGCTTCCTTGGGCGACTTGCCGCCCCACAGCACGAACTGGAACACGGGATAGAAGCGTTCGCATTCGTCGATCGCGCTTTCCACCAGCAATTCGGCCTGGGCCAGCGTCATCACGCCGCCGTCGCCCGCATCGATCATCGCGGCGTGCCGGAACAGCAGGATGCCGCTCGACGACCACAGCTCGAAATGGCCGATCCACAGCTGTTCGTTGACCAGCCCGATCGCCTCGTACAGCGCCGCGCGGCGCTCGTCGGACACGCGGATGTCGGGAAAGGCCAGGAACTGCAGGACGCCGTCCTCCTCGCGCCAGATCGCGCGCAGCTCGAACTCGGTCCAGCTGCCCTTGACCTTGGCGACGATCTCCTCGTCCTCGCGCTCATAGCTCCAGCCATGCGCGCCGAAATAGTTTTCGAGCATGTCGATCGGCGCGGCGTCGCGTTCATACTCCGCTTCGTCAAGCATCCGTTTCATCTCCCGCGCCGCGTCCCGGCGCGCGCATGGTTGCCAACCGGCAAAGCGTGGAACAAGCAGCGGCAGCCGCGCCGGTGCAAAAATCTGTGGACAACCTGTGGGTGCCGGGGGTCAGGGCTTGGCCTTGCCCGCCGGCTTCGCTTCCAGCGCGTCGAGACGGGCCTTCAACGCGTCGACCTCGTCACGCGCGGCGGCGGCCATCGCCTTGACCGCCTCGAACTCGTCACGGCTGACGAAGTCGAGCCCGCCGATCCATTCGCGGGCGCGTTCGCGTGCGGCGCTTTCGCCTTCGCGCGCCATGCCGGCGACCGTGCCGGCGGCACCGTTCACGAACTTGACGAAGTCGTCGAACAGGCGGTTCTCGGATTGCATGCGGGGTTCCTTTTCGCTCTCAGAGCTCGATTTGGGTGGCGGGGGCGGCGGGGACAAGGGCGCCGCCGTCCGGATTGAGCTGCCAGATCTGGAACTGGATCACCGCAGCATAGCTGACCCAGACCATATAGGGGAGGAGCAGCCAAGCCGCGGCGCTGCGGATGCGGCCGAACGCCAGCGCGGTCGCGATCACCAGCAACAGGATGACGATGAGCAGGACGAGCGCGCCGAAAATCTGGTGAAGGCCGAAAAAAACCGTCGTCCAGGCCATGTTGGCGATCATCTGGACGACGAACAGCGCAATCGCCGCACCCCGGCCACGTGCGCCGCGCGCATGCAGGATCATCGCCAGCGCCAGCCCGCTGCAGACGTAGATGGTCGTCCATGCGATCGGAAAGGCATAGTCGGGGGGCGTGCCCGCGGGTTTTGCCAGTGCCGCATACCAGGCGCTTTCCGATCCGGCCGGCACCAGCCGTCCCGCGATCAGGCCGAGCAGGAGCACCAGCGGTACGGTGACCATCGCCCAGCGCAGGAACGACATCCGCAGCTGACCCTTGGACGCAATTTCACTCATTCGCCGCCCTTCACCCGTTCCTTTGTTCAGATGTACCGCAACGCAACAGGGACGCGCCGGGTTGTGGCGATGTTGGGCGTGAACGCAAGAGGGTTGTCAGCCCTTCGCGTCCCGATTGGGGTCCGCGATTGCTGCGGGCAGGCTTGCGGCGATCAGAAATTCGACATTGCCCTCCGGCCCGGTGATCGGGCTCGTCGTCAGCCCCGCGACCGTCCAGCCCGCCGCCGTCAGCCACGCGTCGACCGCGTCGCACACGCGCGCATGGACGGCGGGGTCGCGCACCACGCCGCCCTTGCCGACCTCATCGCGCCCCGCCTCGAACTGCGGCTTGATCAGCGCGACCAGCCGCCCGCCGGGCCGCACGAAGCCGATCGGCACCGCCAGCACCTTTTCGAGCGCGATGAAGCTGGCGTCGCACACCACCAGGTCGACCGGCTCGGGGATGTGGGCGGGGGTGAGGATGCGGGCGCTCGTCTGTTCGTGCACGACGACGCGCGGGTCCTGGCGCAGTTTCCACGCCAGCTGGTTGGTGCCCGAATCGACCGCATAGACGCGCGCCGCGCCGCGGCTCAGCAGCACGTCGGTGAAGCCGCCCGTCGACGACCCGACATCGATCGCGACCGTACCCGCCACGTCCCAGCCGAAATGGTCGAGCGCATGGGCGAGCTTGATGCCGCCGCGCGAGACCCAGGGATGGTCGCGCCCCCGGACGCTCAGCGCCGCGTCCCCGGCCAGCTGCTGGCCCGGCTTGTCGACCTTGCGATCGCCCGCGAAGACGAGGCCCGCCATCACCAGCGCCTGCGCGCGCGTGCGGCTTTCCGCCAGTCCGCGCTCCACCAGCAGTTGATCGACGCGCAGCTTCGCCATCCCCTGCCCATGCCGTCGCCGCGCCCCGGCCGCAACCGCCGATCGTTCCGGCCCAAGCTTTGCTTGGCGGGCGACAAGCGCGTCGCGCTTTCCAACCCGGGCCGGGCGCGGCATGACGCGTGCCATCATGACCGCTGACCTCGCCATCCTCTACGAACATCCCCAATGGTTCGTCCCGCTGTTCGCCGCGCTCGACCGGCGCGGCATCGCCTATCGCGCGCTGAAGCCGGGTACCGCGTTCGACCCCGCCGATCCTGCGCCGCCGGCGCCGCTGGTGCTCAGCCGGCTGGCGATGTCGGCGTTCCTGCGGGAGGCCGAGCATCCGATCTTCTGGGCGCAGTCGCTGCTCGCCCAGTGGGAGCTCGCCGGCGCACGCGTGTTGAACGGTACGGCCGCGCTCGCGGTCGACACGTCGAAGGCGCGTCAGCTGGCGCTGATCGCATCGCTCGGGCTGGCGATTCCTGCGACGCGCGTCGTCCACCGCGCCGCCGACGTGCCGGCCGCCGCCGAAGCGATCGGGTTGCCGCTGGTGGTCAAGGCGAATATCGGCGGGGCAGGGGCGGGAATCGCCCGTTTCGACAGCCTGGACGAAGTACGCGCCGCAGTCGCCGACGCAACGCTGCCGACCAGCATCGACGGCGTGCTTCTCGTCCAGGATTACGTGCCCGCGCGCGGCGGCACGATCACGCGGATCGAGACGCTCGACCGCGCCTATCTCTATGCGATCGAGGTCGCGGGCGGCGGCGCGTTCGACCTGTGCCCGGCCGATGCGTGCCAGGTGCCGGGCAGCGCGATCACCATGGTCGCGGTCGAGCCCGACCGCGCTTTGCGCGATGCCGCCGAGGCGATCGCGCGCGCCGCATCGCTCGATCTGGGCGGGGTCGAGGTGATGATCGACGATCGCGACGGATGCCCGCGCTTCTACGATGTCAACGCATTGTCGAATTTCGTCGCGAAGCCGCAAGACGTGCTGGGCTGGGACCCGCACGACCGGCTGGTCGACCGCATCGCGCGGTGGCTGGACGAAACGCGCATGCGCGCGTCGGGGATCGAGGAGGTGCGCTGATGCGCTATGGATTTTGGATGCCGGTGTTCGGCGGGTGGCTGCGCAATATCGCCGACGAGGGGATGGAGGCGAGCTGGGACTATACCCGCCGGCTGACGCAGGATGCGGAACGCTGGGGCTATGACCTGACGCTGATCGCCGAGCTGAACATGAACGATATCAAGGGGCCGGGCGCGCCGACGCTCGATGCCTGGTCGACCGCGGCGGCGCTGGCGGCGGTGACCGAGCGGCTCGAGCTGATGGTCGCGGTGCGCCCCAATTTCCACCAGCCGGCATTGTTCGCAAAGGCAGCGGCCAACATCGACCAGATCGCCGGAGGCCGGCTGGCGCTCAATGTCGTGTCGTCCTGGTGGGCGGACGAGGCCAAACGCTACGGCCTGCAATTCGACCAGCACGACGATCGCTATGCGCGCACCAGCGAATGGCTGAAGGTGGTCGAGGGGCTGTGGCGCGAGGAGGAGTTCAGCTTCGCCGGCCAATTCTACACCACCGAAAACGCGGTGTGCGCGCCCAAGCCGGTGCGCAAGCCCGTCACCTATGCCGGCGGCGAAAGCCCCGCGGCCAAGGCGCTGATCGCCGCGCAATGCGACGCCTATGTAATGCATGGCGATCCCGTCGAGGCGGTCGCGCCCAAGATCGCCGACATGGCCGCCCGGCGCGAGGCGCTGGGCAAGCCGCCGATGCAATATGGCATGGCTGCCTATGCCATCGTCCGCGACAGCGAGGCGGAGGCGAAGCGCGAGCTGGAGCGGATCACCACGGTCAGCGACCTGCCCGCGGGCTATGACAATTTCGACCAGTGGCTGTCGGGCACCCAGCTCGAGCGCGAAATGAAGATTCAGGAATATTCGGTGTCGAATCGCGGCCTGCGCCCCAATCTGGTCGGCACGCCCGAGCAGCTGAAGGAGCGCATCGCCGAATATGAGGCAGCCGGGCTCGACCTGCTGCTCCTCCAGATGAGCCCGCAGGCGGAGGAGATGGAGCGGTTCGCGGCCCAGGTGATGGGCACGCATGCCGCCGCCTATGCCTGACGCATGACCGGCCCGACCCTGCGCATCCTGGCCGGCGTTCTCGCCGGGCTCGTGCTCGGCATCCTGGCCGGGCCGGCGAGCCGATTCATCCCCGCCGCCCAGCTCGTCGGGGGTATCTGGCTGGATGCGCTGCGCATGACGGTCGTCCCGCTGGTCTTCGGCCTGATCGTGACCGGCATCGGCCAGACGCTGCGCCAGGGCGGCGCCGCGATCACCCGGCGCGCGCTGCTCAGCTTCGTCGCGCTGCTGGCGGTATCGGCGGCGGTCGGGCTGGTGATGGGCGAACTGCTGTTCAGCGGCTGGCGGCTCGCCGCCCCGCTCGGCCCGCCCGCTCAGGCGATGCCCGCCTTGCCCGCCACCGCCGACACGCTGCGCGCGATGATTCCCGCCAACCCGATCGGCGCGGCGGCGCAGGGCGCGATCGTGCCCGTGGTGATCTTTGCCCTGTTCTTCGCCTTTGCACTCGGACGGATCGATGCGGCGCGCGCCCGGGCGATCGGCGATGTGCTGGCGGGCGTGGTCGACGCGATGCTGGTGATCGTGCGCTGGGTGCTGTTCCTGGCACCGCTCGGCGTATTCGCGCTCGCCTTCGTCGTCGCCGCGCGCACCGGGTTCGGCCTGGGTGCCGCGCTCGGCTGGTATGTGCTGGTTCAGATCGTCACGACGCTCGCGCTGATGCTGATCGTCTATGCCGCCGTGGCGCTGGCGCGGCGCGGGTCGCTGGCCGGCTTTGCGCGCGCCGTCGCCCCGGCCCAGGCGGTTGCCTTCACCACGCAATCCTCCCTTGCCGCGTTGCCCGCGATGCTGGCGGGCGCGCGCACGCTCGGGCTGGCGCCGGCGCAGTCGGGCATGGTGCTGCCGATGGCGGTCGCGCTGTTCCGCATCGCCGCGCCCGCATCGATCGTCGTCGTCGCGCTCGCGCTCGCGCATCTGAACGGCGTGACGCTGGGCTGGGCGCAGCTGGCGGTGATCGGCGCGCTGGCGGTGGTCAATACGCTGACGATCGCGGGCCTGCCCAATCAGATCACCTTCTTCGCCGCCTATGCCCCGCCGGCCATTGCCGCAGGCGTGCCGATCGAGCTGCTGCCGCTGATGCTCGCGGTCGATGCCATTCCCGACATGGCCTATACGGTGAGCAACGTGACCGCCGACCTCGGCCTGACCAGCCTGCTCAGCGACCGCGAGTCCACCGACCGAGCGACGCCGAACGCGTGAAGATCGAACGGGTTACGTGCATCGGTGCGCGACGCGGCTGACCGCCCTCGACAGCCGGCCCGCCAAGCGTCGCGGAACTGAAGCTGCTGCCTTGGCCGGGCGTGCTAACTACCGAAATCGCCGCATGAATCGGTGCTTTTGCCGGCTGGTTTGACCAAAAATTAACGATGTTCGCTCATCTTTTGCCTTCGCGCGCAGAGAGATTGAAGGATGGCGTACATCATCGTGGCCGACGACGATCCCTTGTTGGAGGATCTGGTCAGCTTCAAACTCGAAGCCGCCGGTCACCATGTGCTGACGGTTGCTGACGGCCAGGCTGCAATCGATGCTCTCGCGGACGAACCGCTCGACATGCTCGTCCTGGACGCGATGATGCCGGTCCTTTCCGGGCGTCAGGTCCTTCAGCGGATCAGGGCGGAAGCGGACGGGCTTGCCGTCTGGCCGCGCGACGATCATGTCCCCGAGTGTGCGGCGGGCGGAGGCGATGTGACCTTCGATCCGGCCGGGCCGGGCCATCGTTGAAAGAACGCGTCATGATGCAAGCCGACACGCACAACCCGGAGGCGCGGCGGCATTTGTCGCGCGTCGCTTATGTCACGGGCGTCACCCTGCTGTTCGGCGTGCTGGCCTATCTCGGTGTCGCGCTGACCCGCGATTCCAGCCGCATCGCCGCCGTCTGGCTGCCCAACGCGGTGCTGGTCGCACTGTTGCTTCGTCGCGATCGGCCCGATCTGCTGCTGAATACAACGGCATTCGCCGCCAATGTGCTTGCGAACCTGCTCGCGGGCGACATGCTGTCGCGGGCGATCGGGCTGAGCGCGGTCAACACGATCGAGATCATGTCGGTCACCATCCTGATGCGCCACGCCGGCCGTGCGCGTCCGGACATGAGCAAATTCTCGGACCTCATGGCCTTCACGCTCTTCGGCGGCCTGGTCGCGCCGGCCTTTGCCGGCTTCGTCGCCGCGATGGTGCTGGGGCAGGGCGTGCTGGCCTATGAATTCTGGATCACCTGGGCGCTGACCGACGCGCTGGGGCTGCTGCTGCTCGCGCCGTCGATCTGGGTCGCGATCGACGCCTGGAACGACCGTGCGCCGGTTTCGCGCGAACGGCTGGTCGAATGGTTCCTGGTCATGTCGGGCGGCTTCCTCGTCGTCGTCGGGGTCTTCGCCCAGTCGCGTTTTCCGCTGCTCTACGTCGCCACGCCGGTCGTATTGTTGGCCGCCTTCCGCCTGGGCGGGCTGGGGGCCGCGGCCGCGACGCTGATGGTGGCGGTGATCGCGAGCATTGCGACATGGTCGGGATCCGGCCCCATCACGCTCGTCAAGGGGGACATGGCCGCGCGGCTGCACACGCTTCAGGGCTTCCTGGTCGTCAACTTCGGCATGAGCCTGCCCGTCGCCGTTGCGCTGGCGGGCCGCGCCGCGATCGCCCGCGCGCTTACCCAGAGCGAGGAACTCAACCGCTCCATGCTCGACAATATGCGCGAAGTCATCTTCAAGACCGACGCGCAGGGCCGGTGGATTTTCCTCAACCCGGCGTGGGAGGCGCTGACCGGCTATACCGTCGCCGAAAGCCTGGGCTGGCGGACCACCCGACTGCTGCACCCCGACGATCGGGCGATGACCGCCACGGTCTATCCCGACTTCGCATCGGGCAAGCTGTCCGAAGCGACGTTCCGCCAACGCTTCTTTCGCCGATCCGGCGAGCTCGCGCATATCGAGGTCAGCATCCGCCGGCTTGCCGATGCGCAGGGCAACTTCATCGGCACGACGGGCAATATCCGCAACGTGACCGAGGCCGTCCTGCAGGAACGCGCGCTCGCCGACAGCGAGGCGCGTTTCAGGATGCTGGCCGAATCCGCGCCGGTCGGCATATTCCGTGCAAACAGCGCCGGGGCGCTGACCTATATCAACCCGTCCTGGGCGGCGAAGCTCGGCAAGTCGGTCGAAGCGATGCTGGGCAACGGCTGGATGGAGGCGGTTGCCGACCTGCGGCCGCTGCGCGAAGACCCGCCTTTCCGCAATTTCAAGCCGGGGATGATGCGTCGCCGGATGATCGAATTCAGGGCCGCCGACGGGACCAGCCTCTGGATGGAAACGTACAACGCCGCGCAGTTCGATGAAGACGAGCGGGTCATCGGCTATTTCGGGGCCGCGGTCGACGTGACCGAACAAAAGCGCGCGATCGAGCAGCTTCGTGCGAGCGAGCTGCGCTTCCAGACGCTGGCCAACCTCGCGCCTGCGGGGATTTTCCGGACCGATGCAGCCGGCAGCTGCACCTATGTCAACCAGGCCTGGCTGGGACTGACCGGACTGGGCGACGGCGACTGGCAGGGCGACGGCTGGGCCGCCGCGCTCCACCCAGACGATCGCGATCGAGTCAGTGCGGCCTGGCGCGAGGCGGTCAGCGAACGCACCGTGTTCCGGGAGGAATTCCGCTGGCGCAAGCCCGACGGATCGATCGTCTGGGTCGACACGGTCGGCCGGCCGGAGGTCGACGACAAGGGCGACGTCATCGGGTTCATCGGCGTCAACCTTGACGTGACGAGCCAGAAGGCCGCGCTCGCCGCGCTGGCCGAACGCGACCAGCAACTCACTCTCATCACCGACAACGTCACCGACGCCGTCGTGCGCCTGTCGCTCGACGGGACTTGCCTTTACGCGTCGCCGTCGTCGGCGACCCTGTTCGAGGTTCCCGCTGATGCGCTGGTCGGCGCCAATCTGCTCGCCGATTTCCATCCCGATGAGGACGCGCAGGTCCGCAACGCCTTCGCCGCGCTTGTCGCGGGCGACATGAAGCAGGTGCTCATCGCATTTCGTTCGGCCGCGCCGACCGACCGCACGCGCTATCGCTGGATGGAGGCAAACTGCGCCGCGGTGCAGGACCCCGAAACCGGCCGGCCCGTCGAGATCATTGCATCGATCCGCGACGTGTCGAGGACGAAGGCGATCGAGGCGCAGCTCGTCGCCGCCCGCCGGCAGGCGGAGGACGCCGCCAACGCCAAATCGTCGTTCCTCGCGAATATGAGCCACGAGATCCGCACGCCGATGAACGGCGTGATCGGGTTCACCGAACTGCTCGCCGCAACCCCGCTCGATGACGAGCAGCGCCGCCACGTCAACCTGATCGCCGAATCCGGACGTGCGATGATGCGGCTGCTGAACGACATCCTCGATATCTCGAAGATCGAGGCGGGCCAGATGCAGCTCGCCGACGAGCCGATCGGTATCCGGCACAAGCTGCGCGCGGCGCTTCAGCTGATGGAGCCGATCGCCAGGGCCAAGGGCGTGGCGCTGCGCTGTACCGTTGACGACGCGGTCCCGCGTTTCGTGATCGGGGACCCGCTTCGCGTTCGCCAGGTCGTGCTCAACCTGGTCGGCAACGCGGTCAAGTTCACCGAACACGGGCACGTCCATGTCGACGTGACGGTGGCCCGGGCGCCGTCGGGCGATGAATTGCGGATCGACGTCGCGGATACCGGCATCGGCATTCCGCCCGATCGGGTCGGGACGATTTTCGAAAAGTTCAGCCAGGCCGATGGTTCGATCGTCCGCAAGTTCGGGGGAACGGGCCTCGGTCTGTCGATCAGCACGCAGCTCGTCGCGATGATGGGCGGGCGCATCACCGTGCAGAGCGAGCTGGGCAAGGGCGCCATTTTCTCGGTTTTCCTGCCGCTGCGCGTCGCGCAGGCACCGGCGGCGGCCGACTGGCTGGTCGGCGCGGAGCCGCCGACGGCGTCACCACTCTCGCCCCCCCGCCGGCCGCGCATTCTGGTCGCGGAGGATTACGACATCAACCAGGCGCTTATTCAGGGAATCGCCCGGCAGCTCGCCTTCGATGTCGCGATTGCGGGCGACGGTGCCAGGGCGGTGGCAATGGTCCGCGAGGCGGCGGATGCGGGCCGGCCTTACGACCTCGTGCTGATGGACATCCAGATGCCGGTCATGGACGGGCTGGAAGCCACGCGTCGCTTGCGCGCGGAAGGGTTCGACGCCGGGAGCCTGCCGATCGTGGCGCTGACGGCCAACGCCTATGCCGAGGACGTGGCCGCCTGTCTCGCCGCAGGCATGCAGGCGCACCTCAGCAAGCCGGTTCGCACCCCTGACCTGAAGCAGTTAATTGATCAATATCTGGACGTGAGGTCTTTTTCCGACGTTGCGGCCTCGCCCCCGCTGGTGGAGGCGCAACATGTCAGTCTGGAGCAGCGTTACGTGCAACGACGCGACGAGACGCTGGACATGATCGCATCGCTCGGCCAATCGGGCGCGGGCGGCGACGACGATTATCTTCGGGTGATTGATTTGTTGCACAAGCTTGCGGGCACCGCCGGCATGTTCGGCGAGCCCGCGCTGGGCGACGCGGCGGCGGCGCTGGAGAACGCGCTTCGCGACGCGGGCGACCCGGCGAGCCGCCACCTGATCATCCGCACGGGCCTGGACGACTTGCGCCATGCGGGATGATGCCCGACCGGCTGGCCATATTCGTGGTCGACGACGACCCGGTGTTCGCGGAATCGCCGTGCGCGATGCTGCACGGCATGGGGCACGGAGCGACGATGTTTGAAAATGCCAATGCGGCGCGGGATGGATTGTCCGCCCGCCAGCCCGACATCGTGCTGCTCGATTGCGGGCTGGAAGGGCTTTCCGAACTGACCCTGCGCAACCGGTTGCAGTCGCGCCATCCGCCGATCCCGGTCATCATCGTCTCCGCGCCGCGCTGGGACGCCCATCACCAGATCATGCGGGCTTATGGGGCCGCGGACGTCCTGGAAAAGCCGGTCACCGCGACCGAGCTGGCGGGCGCGATCACGCGCGCGCTGACGGCGGAAAGCAGCTGACATGGCGCGATTGATCCTCGCGGAGGACGACGAGATCCTCGGCAGGATGGTGTCCGACGCGCTCGGCGCCGCCGGCCATGCCGTCGGCTGGCTGGTCGACGGCCAAAGCGCGTGGGACGCCATGCTGTGGCGCCCGCCGCACCTGGCGATCCTCGACTGCAACCTGCCGAAGATGACCGGCATCACGATCCTGCGGCAGATGCGCGTGTCGCAGACGCTGGTGGAGGTGCCGGTGATCATGCTGACCGGGCGGCGCGGCGCGGCCGACCAGTCGATCGCCCGGTACGAAGGTGCCAATGACTATGTCACCAAACCCTTCGACATGCCGCTCCTGCTCGCTAGGGTGAACAGCCTGCTTGAAAGGAGCCGACGTTGGCATTGAGCGCACCCGTCAAACTGGCGGCAAAGCGAATCGTCGTGATCGACGATGATCCGATCACCTGCGACATCGTGGCGGCAACGCTGGGTGCCGCCGGGTATCGCGTCGATGTCGTGCACGATGGCGACGACGCGCTGGAATCGATCTATGGCGCGACGACCGACCTTGTCATTCTCGACTGCAATCTTCCGGGAAAGGCGGGGATGGTCGTGCTTCGCGACATTCGCACCGACCACATGCTGAAATCGCTTCCGGTGATCATGTTGACCAGCCGGACCAGCGACTGGCACGCCCGGCTCGCCTTTGAAACCGGCGCCTCGGCCTATATCAAGAAACCGTTCGATCCGGCAGAGCTTGTGATCCTGGTGGCCAGGGCGCTCACCGGCGCGTCGCTGCCGCAACGGGCGCTCTGAACGCCAACGGCACGGGTCGACAGCGCATTCCCGGTGCCTCGGGGCTAGGGTTGCAGCGATTGCGCGCCGACCGGCCCCAGCATGGCGACGGCATCGACCGCGTCGGTTGAGCTGCCCTGTGTCAGCCGCGCGATCTGGGCCAGCAACGGCGGTGCGACGCCGAGCTGGCGCGCAGTCTCGAACAGGAGCGGCTCGCCCCATGGCTGTCCGCCGCGCACCGCCGCGAACAGAGCGCGATTGAGGTCGTGCAGGCCATCCTTGCCGCCGCGCCGCAACGCCTGATCGAGCGCGAGCCAGATGATCAGCCCGCATTGATAATGCAGGTCGAACTTACCTTCGCCCTTCGCCTTGGGCAGCGCTGTGACTGCAACACCGTCGGCACAGGCCTTTTCCGCCGCCTGTTCGCGGCTCAGCACATAGGCGCGCGCTGCCGGTCCCCGCGCGGCCATGGCCAGCGCGGCCAGCGCATCCGCGCCGCCTTCGTGCATCCATCCCACCTGATCGTCGCCGACCAGCTTGCCGAACTTGTCCTGCTGGAACAGGTGCGCGGCCTCATGGGCGAAGAACCAGTCCAGCCACAGTGTGTCGCCCGCCGCCACCCGTTCCCTGGCATTCTCGCCATCGAAGTGCATGAAAATCTGCCGCGGCAGGGTGCCGCCCTGGGTCGAAATCCGGCCGTTTTTCTCCGGCGTGTCGTCGATCGACACATAGAGTTCCGGCTTGAAGTACAGCGGACCATAAATCGCGGCAAAGCCCCGGATCGCGTCGGGAAGCGAGCGGTCGAGATGCTGACGCGTGGCAGGCGGCAGGCCGGGATCGATGATCGCGACGAAACCATCGGCGTCCACCGGCTGCAGCGTGCCGATGAAGATGTTCGTGCCCTCGTCGCGGCTGACGAAGCGTTCGCGCGCCGGCGTGCGACGCCCCTCGACGCCGATCGTCGCGCCGGGCGCGTCGACGCGGACGGACAGGGGCGCCGGCTGTTCGCACGGGGCGGCGAGACACGCGTGGAACTGCCCCGAATGCACGAGCGCGCCGCCCTGGCTGAACGGCGAAAAGGGCGCATAGCTTTTCGGCAGCGCGCGATAATCGATGGCAATGGCGAACGCGACCGTGCGGAACGGCCGCCCGTCGACGCGCTCCACCCGCTCGCCATTGCCTTCGTCCACCCATCGGAAACCGGGCTCCGCGGCGCGCCACGCATCGGCCCGATAACCGCCCAGCGCCTGGGGAAAGTGCAGCGCCGTCGTCGGCGCGCGCAGGCGATAGCGCGCCATGACCTCCCGCTCCGCCGTGCGGGTCAGGTCGAGCGTCAGCGGTTCGACCGGGTCCGGCCTGCCGGCGTGGGTGGCACAGCCCGCGATCGCCAATGCCCCGCCCAGCATCACCGCAAAGGGGCGACAGGACAATGGCCTGGCGTTTCCCCGCATGATCGCACGAGGCGGCAGCCCCGTTGCGACACCTACGATTCCTCTCAGAAGTCGAAAAGGCGAGGCTGGCCAATTCTGGGCTGTGCGCAGACGCGCAGATGCCCCGATGCCCCGCACAGGCCGAAACCGGGTGCCCCTATCAGGTTGAGGCGGACCACGACGTTGCGGCGGTTCGACCCAGATCATTCCGATGTCCACGATGGGCTCTGTCCTGTTCGTCCCTGATCGACCGTGCTCAGGGCCGCGACCGCGTCGGTCCAGGCGCGGACTTCGTCGTCGCGGCGGTTGACGATGTGGAAGGCGCCGAGCGCACCGGTGTCGAGATCGACCTCGACCTCGGCGTCGAATTCGAAGGTCGCATTGCCGCGGATCGCGACCATGTTCGCGGGCACCGACGCCGAAGCCCCGGCCGCCGGGTCCGCGCTCGGGCCATGCGGCGCACTGGCCATCGCGCCCACCATGCCGCCGCGGTTGAAGACGGTCAGCCAGCGGTCGAAGGCGACCCGGCCGTTGAGCGCGGCGGCGAAGGTCGACGCCGCCATCGCGCTGCCGCAGCTGTTGGTCAGACCGACACCGCGTTCATAGGTGCGGACATAGAGGTCGCGGCCGCGCAGCTCGACGAAGCTGACATTGGCGCGGCCGGGAATGAGCGGCGGCGCGGACTCGCACCAGTCGCCGAGCGCGACCAGCTCGTCCTCGTCGACGGTGTCGACAAAGCTGATCAGGTGCGGGTTGGGCATGGCGACGGCGGTGAAGCGGCGCAGGCTCGGCAGGCCGGGGATGATCGCGAATACGACATGGTCGACGCCATGGGTCAGCCCGACGTCGCGGCTGCGCGTCGATACGGGGCCGACCCGCGTTTCGACCGTGACGACGCCGGGGGCGATCGGGTCGACGCGGCGGACATCGGCGGTACTGGTCTTGAGCTGCATCGTCATTTCGGCCTGCCCGCCGACCTCGAACGCCAGCCGCGCGGTGCAGCGCAGGCCGTTGAGGCAGGTTTCGGCCTCGCTGCCGTCGGGGTTGAACATCCGCATGCCCGGCCGTTCGCCCGTCGCGGCATCGCCGGTGAGCAGCAGCAGCCCGTCGCTGCCGACCGGTCCGCCGCGATCGGACAGCGCGCGCGCGACCACCGCCCATTGCGTATCGGTGAGCGCCAGATCGCGCGCGTCGATCAGCGGGAAGTCGTTGCCCGAGCCATGGCATTTGATGAAGCGCAGCCGCATGCGCCCCCGGATAGCCGATCGCGCGGGCCGGCGAAACCGCCGCGCGATGCGGTCAGGGCAGGCGATAGTGATCGGCGAGCCGGTCGAGCGCGAGGCCGAGCACCAGCTTGCCCGCGCGCGCCGGCCAGCCGAGCGCGCGTTCGGCGTGGCTCATCCCTTCGCCCGCGCAGACGACGCGCCACAAAATGTCGCTGAGGCCGCGCCCGGTTGCCGCGATCGCCGCATCGAAACGCTGCCTGGCCGCGATCTGCGCCGCGCCCGGATCGAGCCCCCGGTCGGGGCCGCGTCGCCCGCGCGACGCGGCGGCCGCATCCCACCGCATGGTGATGCTGGGGGCGAGATGCGCGCGCTCATAATCGGCGCGCAGCCGCTCGCCCGCCTCGAACTGGCGGGCATCGACATGGCCGCGCGCACGCAGCCAGGTGAGCGGCGATTCGGCTAAGTTGACACAAACTTGACGCCCTGACGGCCGCTGCGCGTCAAGGGGCCGGTCGATCAGTTCGCGCATCCTCGCCTCCTCGAAACCCGATGCGGCTCTATTGCCATTATCGCTCGATTGTAGGACAGAGAGAAACCGATCTGGTTAAATGGAGGGGCGAGATGATCAGTTCGATCCGCGAGGTGCGCCGCGCCAAGGGGCTGACGCTCGACGAAGTCGCGCAGCGTTGCGTGCCGCCGACGACGGCGCAGACGATCGGCCGGCTGGAGACCGGCACCCGCACCGTGTCGGTCGCGTGGCTCAACCGGATCGCCCGCGCGCTCGACGTCGAGGCGGCGGACCTGGTCCGGCTGCCCGATCGCGCCGACGTGCCGGTCGCGGCGTGGCTGGAAGCGGGCGGGGCGGTCGCGCCCCGGCGCGCCGAGGTGGCAGTGCCGCCGCGCCCCGAACCCGAGATGGTCGCGTTGCGCATCGCTGTGGGGATGGGCGACTATCGCGCGGGCGACGAGCTGTGGTGCCGCCGCCTGGCACCCGAAGGCTTCGACGCCGCGCTCAACCGCGACGTGCTCGTGCCGCGGGCGGCGGGCCGGTTCCTGTTCGGGCGGCTGATCGCGCGGGATGGCGGCAGGCTGCACCTCATCCCGCTCGGCACGGGTCAGCGCCAGCAGGTGGTCGCCGACCCCCCGTGGCTGGCGGTCGCCGCCCGGTTGATCCGCGCGCTCTGAGCGCCGCGCGCCGAACCCCTTCGCTGCGCGCGGCGTGGCGGCACCCTTGGCGCGTTGCCCCGCAATCTGTTAGCCCTGTCCCATGCCCTTTTCCGCTGCCGCCTCCGCCCGCGAGATCCTGACCCGCCTTCATGATGTGATGGCGGCGCGCACGCCCGCGCAGAGCAAGCTGAACGCGGTCGTCAACATCATCGGCGAGGCGCTGGATAGCGAGGTCTGCTCGATCTACCTGCTGCGCGACGGCGTGCTCGAGCTGTTCGCGACGCGCGGCCTGTCGGAGGCGGCGGTGCACGTCACCAAGATGACGCTGGGCGAAGGGCTGGTCGGCACGATTGCCAAGAATGTGGAAACGCTGAACCTTGATGAGGCGACGGCGCATCCCGATTTCGCCTATCGTCCGGAAACGGGCGAGGAGCGGTTTCACAGCTTCGCCGGCGTGCCGATCATCCGCCGTGAGCGTGCGGTCGGGGTGCTGGCGGTGCAGCATGTCGACCCGCGCCGGTACGACGATGTCGAGATCGAGGCGTTGCAGACGGTGGCGATGGTATTGTCCGAACTGATCGCCAATGCCGGCCTGATCGACGGGGCGGCGAGCGATGCGGCGCGCCCGCAGTCGACCGCGACGATGCGCGTGCCCGGTTTCAAGCTGGTCGAGGGGATGGCGGCGGGCGTCGCGGTGTTCCATCAACCGCGCATCACCATCGAACACACCGTCGCCGAGGATGTCGAGGCGGAGCGCCACCGCGTCTATGCCGCATTCGACAAGATGCGCGAGCAGATCGACCGCATGACGAGCCAGGCCGAGTTCGGCGGCGCGGGCGAGCATGAGGAGGTCATCGAGACCTACAAGATGTTCGCCTATGACGAGGGCTGGTCGCGGCGGATCAACGAGGCGATCGACAGCGGCCTGACCGCAGAGGCCGCGATCGAGCGCGTCCAGCAGCGCACCCGGATGCGGATGCGCCAGATCGACGACCCGCTGCTGCGCGACCGGATGCACGACCTAGAGGACCTGTCCAACCGGTTGCTGCGGATCGTGTCGGGCCAGCTGGGCACGGCGGCACAGATGGGGCTGCGCCAGGATTCGATCCTGATCGCCCGCAACCTGGGCCCGGCCGAGCTGCTCGAATATGACCGCCGGCGACTGAAGGGCGTGGTGCTTGAGGAAGGATCGCTGACCGCGCACGTCACCATCGTCGCCCGCGCGATGGGGGTGCCGGTGCTGGGCCGCGTGCGCGACGTGCGGCGGCTGATCGCGGAGGGCGACCGCATCCTGCTCGACGTGACCGGCGAAACGCTGGTCGTGCGCCCGTCGGCGGCGATGGACGAGGCGTTTGCGGCCAAGCTGGCGGCGAGCCAGAAGCGTCGTGCCGCCTTTGCCGCGCTGAAGAACGAGCCGCCGGTGACGCGCGACGCGCATCGCGTCACGCTGATGGTCAATGCCGGCTTGCGCGACGATGTCGCCGCACTCGACCTGACCGGCGCGGACGGCATCGGCCTGTTCCGCACCGAATTCCAGTTCCTGGTCTCCGCGACCCTGCCGCAGCGCGAGCGTCAGCAGCGCCTGTATCGCGACGTGCTCGACGCGGCGGGCGACCGGCCGGTGATTTTCCGCACCGTCGATGTCGGCGGCGACAAGGCGCTGCCGTACCTCAACCATGACGAGGGCAATGAGGAGGAAAACCCCGCGATGGGCTGGCGCGCGCTGCGCCTGGCGCTCGACCGCGGCGGGCTGATGAAGGCGCAGGCGCGCGCGCTGATCGAAGCCGCGTCGGGCCGCCAGCTCAACGTCATGTTCCCGATGGTGTCCGAACCCTGGGAATATGAAGAGGCGCGCGCGCTGTTCGAGGCGCAGCGCGAATGGCTGGGCGCGCGCGGGCGCAAATTGCCGACCGAAATCCGCTATGGCGCGATGCTGGAGGTGCCGGCACTGGCCGACGTGCTCGACATGCTGCTGCCGCGGCTCGATTTTCTGTCGATCGGCACCAACGACCTGACCCAGTTCCTGTTCGCGGCCGACCGCGCGCATCCCAAGCTGGCGTTGCGCTATGACTGGCTGAGCCCGGCGATCCTGCGCTTCCTGCGCCGCGTGGCGGGCGAGGCACGCGCGGCGGGCAAGCCGGTGGCGGTGTGCGGCGAAATGGGCGGCCGGCCGCTGGAGGCGATGGCGCTGATCGGCATCGGCATCGACCGGCTGTCGATCACCCCGGCCGCGGTCGGGCCGGTCAAGGCGATGATCCGATCGCTCGACCGCGCCGCGCTGACCGCGGAGATGGACCGGCTGCTCGCGCACCCGCCGCGCAGCCTGCGCGAGCCGCTGCTTGCCTGGGCGACCGCAAATGCCGTGGAAATCGCCTGATTTCAGACGATCCGCCCCGATGCGGCGTTGACAGCGCGGGTCGGGTCGGGGAAACCCCATAGGCACGAAAGCGGGGAGGTCGCGCCCACGCTTTCGCTGGAGAGACCGGGATGGGCGAAGCCGAAGTCATGGGCGACCCGCAACTTTTTCCGAAAACCGTCGGCGAACGGCTGCGCGACGCCCGCGTCGCCCAGGGTCTCGATCTGGCCGAGATCGCGGCGCGCACCCGGATCCCGCAACGCCACCTCGATGCGATCGAGACATCGAGCTATTCGAGCCTGCCGTCGATCACCTATGTCATGGGGTTTTGCCGCGCCTATGCCCGCGCGGTCGGCGTCGACGATGTCGAGCTGTCGCGCGAACTGCGCCGCGAGCTGGCCGGCAGCTATCACCGCGATCCGCCGCGCGTCGCCGAGGAATTTCGCGAGCCGCGCCGGGTGCCGTCGGCGGCACTGGCGATCGGCGCGCTGGTGGTGGCGATCGTCGCCATCGTGGCGGTCGGGCTGATCTATGCCCCCGGCATGTTCGCACCGGGCGAGGCGCCGGTCGCCGAACAGGCGCGCGTCGAGCGCGACCTGGGCATCGCGCCGCAACCAGCACCTGCGGCGTCGGCGGGGGGCGTGAGCGCGCGTCCCGATCCCGCCGCCGCGGCCGCCGCCGCGCCGACCTCTGCCGGGCAGGTGACGCTGACCGCCAAGGAAGAGGTGTGGGTCCGTGTCTATGATGCCAGCAACGAGACGCTGGTGATGAAGACGCTGGCACCCGGCGAACGGTATGACGTGCCGATGAACGCGGACCGGCCGATGATCAATGTCGGCCGCCCCGATCAGCTGACCGTCACGATCAACGGATCGCAGGTCGCGCCGCTCGGCGACGGCAGCCGCGCGATCAAGGATGTCGGCATCAGCGCGGAGGCGCTGCGCGGGCGGGGCGGGGCACCGACGGCGACGGTGTCCTGATCCTTCGGCCCTGATCCTTCGGCCGCGCGGTGCGGTCAGAACGGTAGCTTGAAGCGGAGCATCAGGCGCGGATCGTAACGTCCCTGCTCCGCCTCCACCGACAGCTTGCCGCCGGCGAGGTCGGCTTCGGCGCGGTCGGATCGGACCCAGGTGTCGGGCAGCGGTGCCAATCGGTAGCGGGCGTCGTCGCGCCGGCGGCATATGACGATGTCATCGCCGGGGGCGGCCGCGCAATCGCCGGGCGTTTCGGTCAGCCGCGGCGCCGGCGGGGTCTGGCGAGCGGGGAGGGCGGGAAGCGCCTGGATCCACAGCATCGCGAAAATCATCGGCTACCCCCGCTGTCGCCGGACGTATCGACCAGGATTGTGGCGATCCGGTGTCCGCCTCAACCCGCGGCGGCGGCGAGCGCGTCGTCGGTGCCCTTGGCACGGACATAGGCGGGCCGGTCGGTGACGCGCGTGACATAGGCGGCAAAGGCGTCGCGATGCGGCAGGGTGCCGAATTGCAGGCCCCAGCCGATCTGCGAACCGAGCGCCACATCGGCGGCGGTGAAGCGATCGCCCGCCGCGAAAGGCTGGCGCGTCAGCAGCGCATCGAGCACGTCGACGACCAGATCGTAATGGCCGTAGCCAACCAACTGCATCTCCTTCTCGCTCGGCGCGATGCCGCGCGATTTCTCGGTCACGGCATGTTCGAGCGGTCCGGCGGCGTAGAACAGCCAGCGATAATAATCCGCGCGCTCGTCCGCCCGCGGGGCGAGCCCGGCATCGGGGAAGGCGTCGGCCAGATAGGCGCAGATCGCCGCGGCTTCGGTGACGATGCGCCCGCCATGGGTGATCGCCGGCACCTTGCCCATCGGGTTGATCGCGAGATATTCGGGCGATTTCATCGGCGGGCCGTATTCGATCAACTCGGTCCGGTAAGGCGCGCCGACCTCCTCGATCATCCACCGTGCGATCCGTCCCCGCGAAAAGGGGTGGGTGTAGAGCACCAGTTCCTCGGCCACGACTCGCTCCTTCCGCTCAAAATGAGAACATATAGTGAACGATTCCGCGTCGCGGTCAAGTGCGCCGACGCGCGCCGGTCAGCCGCGACGCAGGCCGCCGTCGAACAGGGCGAGCAGCCGGCCCCACGCCCTTTCCGCCTGCGCCGCATTGTAGACGCGGCTGTCGGGCGGGCACCAGCCGTGGAGCGTGCCGGCATAGACCTCGATCTCGGCAGGCAGCTTCGCGGCGGCATAGGCGTCGCGGAGCTTGTCCTTTTCGGCCGGGTTGCGCTGGTCGTCATTCTCGGCGACCGCGAACAGGAAGCCGGCCTTCATCGCCGGCACGCCGAGATGCGGGCTGTCCGGCCGGTCGGTGGCGAGCCCGCCGCCGTGGAACGACGCACCCGCGCGCACGCGGTCGGGCCGCTCGGTCGCGGTCAGCATCGTCATCGGACCGCCCATGCAATAGCCGGTGGTGCCGATACCGCGCCGCGTATCGACCTGGGGCTGGCGGTCGAGCCAGTCGACGAAGGTGCGCGCGTCGCGGCGCGTCCCGTCCTGGCTCAACGCCGCGCGCCACGGCGCGATGCGGGCGCGCACTTCGGGCTGGTCGAAGCTTTCGCCGGGCGCGAGGAACGGCGCCTTGGTCGAACGGTAGAACTGGTTGACGGTCAGCACCGCGAAGCCCGACTGGGCGAGCCGGTCGCCCATCTGGCGAAAGGCGGGGCGCAGGCCCATGATGTCGGGCCAGACGAGCACGGCAGGCGCCTTGCCGCGCGAGGGGGCGGCGAAATAGGCATCGCACACGCCATCCGGGGTGGTGATCGTCACGTCGCGCCCGGCAATCGGCTTGGCATTGGCCGGAACGGGCAGCGCGGCGATCAGCCCGGCCGCGCCGGCGAGCGCGCCGAACTCACGTCGCGAGACCCCCGCGCGCGTGCCGAGAAACCGGTCATTATCGTCGGCGGTCAGATCGTCGCACATGGTTCAGCCTCGCGAATCGTGGAAGCCCCACGCTATCCGCATCGGCACATGCGCGAAAGCGGCGAACCCCGGGAAGGGGTCAGCGCCGGAACAGCGTGTCCGCGGTCGGCTCCGCCGGCGCGCTGCGATCCACCCCGGAGGCGGCGGCTTCGGCATCGCGCGCCGCAGCGTCGCGCTCGGCGCGCAGCTGTTCGATCAGCGCCTCGCGGTCGCCCTCCAGCCGGGTGTCGACGGGGGCTTCAAGCCCGGCCGCCTTCGCCGCCTTGGCGACCAGCGCGTCGAGTTCGCGCTGCGAGCACAGGCCCAGCGTCACCGGATCCTTGGGCACGATATTGGCGATGTTCCAATGGGTGCGGTCGCGGATCGCGGCGATGGTCGTGCGCGTCGTGCCGATCAGCTTGCCGATCGCGCCGTCGCTGATCTCGGGATGGTTGCGGATGATCCACGCAATGCCGTCGGGCTTGTCCTGGCGCTTGCTGACCGGGGTGTAGCGCGGGCCCTTGGTCCGGCGGACCTGATCGGGGCCCTTGAGCATCTGGAGCCGGTAATCGGGGTCGTTCTGGCCCTTCTCGATCTCCTCCATGGTCAGTTCGTGCGCGCGCACCGGATCGCGCCCGGTCAGCTTGGTCGCGGCGGTGTCGTCGGCGATCGCCTGGACCTCCAGGATGTGCAGGCCGCAGAACTCGGCGATCTGCTCGAACGAGAGCGCGGTGTTATCGACCAGCCAGGAAGCGGTCGCGTGCGGCATCAGCGGCTGGGCCACGTCGAAAATCCTCCGGAAACAACAAGGGCCGCCCCTTGCCGGAGCGGCCGCTCAATATCCCTGACTTAATGCGTTGCGCCGCGAAGCACAAGCGCGCCTGTCAGGCGGCTTCGCGCAGCGCCCCTTCGATCGGCACCAGCGCCGACAGGAACTGTGCGGCGCTCGCTTCCCAGGTGAAGCCGCGCCCGTAGTCGGCGCAGGCCGCGCGGTCGAGCGCGAGCGCCCGCGCGATCGCGTCGTCCAGATCCTCCGACATCGCGCCGACACGGGCGTCGAGCACGTCGATCGGGCCGCTGACCGGAAAGGCGGCAACCGGCGTGCCGCAGGCCAGCGCCTCGATCATCACCAGCCCGAAGGTGTCGGTTCGGCTGGGAAAGACGAAGACGTCCGCCCCGGCATAGAAACCGGCCAGTTCGTCACCGAAGCGCGGGCCGACGAAAATCGCATCGGGATATTGCGCCTCGAGCGACGTGCGCGCCGGGCCGTCGCCGACGACGACCTTCGTCCCCGGCTGGCGAGTCTGCAGAAAGGCCTCCAGATTCTTCTCGACCGCGACGCGCCCGACATAAAGCTGGATCGGGCGGGGCAGGTCGGCGAGATCGGGATGGGGCGGCACGTCGGGCCGGAACTGGTCGAGGCTGACCCCGCGCCCCCAGTGCCGCACCTGGTCGAGGCCATGGTCGACCAGCGCCTGGCGGATCGACGGCGTCGACGCGAGGATCGCCCGGGCCGGGGCGTGGAACCACTGGATATAGCGCCAGATCCACTCCGCCGGCAGGCCCGAGCGCGCCGAGACATAGTCGGGGAACTGGGTGTGATAGGCGGTGGTGAAGGGGAGACCCCGGCGCAGGCACCAGCGCCGCGCGGCGACGCAGAGCGGCCCTTCGGTGGCCAGATGGATCGCGTCCGCGCCGAATTCGGCGAGCATCCCGCCCACCGTCGCCACCCGGGTCACCGCCAGCCGGATTTCGGGATAAGTGGGGCAGGGCAGCGAGTAAAAGCGGTCGGGCGAGATGACCAGCACTTCATGCCCCTGCGCGGTCAGGATGCGCTGCATCGACTTGAGCGTGCGCACCACGCCGTTGACCTGCGGGTCCCAGGCGTCGGTGACGATGGCGATGCGCATCCGCGCCGGCCCCGCGTCCCCGACGACGCCGGCGCTCATGCGGCGACCCGCGTCTCGACCCCGACCGGGACGACACCGTCGCGCATCGCGATCTCGTCCGCCCAGTGCAGGATCTCCATGCGCCCGTCGAAATGTTCGACCAGCGCGGTGCATCCTTCGACCCAGTCGCCGTCGTTGAAATATTCGACGCCTTCGATCGTGCGCATGTCGGCGGTGTGGATATGCCCCGCGATCACCCCGTCGACGCCGCGCAGCTTCGCCTCGTGGGCGACTGCTTCCTCGAAATCGCTGATGAACTCGACCGCGTTCTTGACCTTGTGCTTGGCGTATTTGCTGAGCGACCAATAGGGCAGCTTCATCGCCCGGCGATAGGCGTTGACCCAGCGGTTGAGCGCCATCATCGCATGATAGGCATAGTCGCCGAGATGCGCGAGCCAGCGGTGGCTGAGCGTGATCGCGTCGAATTCGTCGCCGTGCAGCACCAGCAGGCGGCGGCCGTCGGCGGTGGTGTGGATCACCTGGCGCCGGATCACCACGCCACCGAAATTGAGGCCGGCGAACTGGCGGAACATCTCGTCATGGTTGCCGGGAATGTAGACGATTTTGGTGCCGCGCTTGGCGCGCTTCAGGATGCGCCAGACGATGTCGTTGTGCGCGGCCGGCCAGTAGAATTTCTTTTTCAGCTGCCAGCCGTCGAAAATGTCGCCGACCAGATACATCTTCTCGCTGTCGACATGGTCGAGAAAGTCGATCAGCATCTCCGCGTTGCAGCCGCGGGTGCCGAGATGGATGTCGGAAATCCAGATGGTGCGATATTGCCGCCGCTGGGTGATCGCCTTTTCCGGGATCGACGGCGCCGCGTCGGTGAAATCGCTGAGGTCGGCAACGTCCATGTCGAACGGCAATTTGGTGATCGTGGCCATTCCCTGTGGTCCCCACGCCTTGGTTCGACCGGCCTATGCCGCCAAATTGTTACAGATCGAATCGTCGCGCCTTCACCAAACCGTCATACGGCATCCGCCATGGGGACAAAACCCGGCAACCGGCCGATGCGTTCCATCCAGTCGTCGATCGCCGGATAGAGGCCCAGGTCGAACCCGCCGCCGCCGGCGACATGGGTATAGGGATAGAGGACGAGGTCGGCGAGCGTCACCCGGTCGCCCGCCAGGCACGCACTGCGCCGCAGCTGGCGCTCCATCAGGTCGAGCGCGGCGCGTCCGGCGGCCTCCTTGCCCGGGATCATCGCGCGCTGGGCGTCGCTCAGCCGGTCCTCGCCGACAAAGGCGCGCCAGAAGCGCAGCGTCGCGATATTGGGTTCATGGCTGTATTGTTCCCAGAACAGCCAGCGCATCATGTCGGCGCGTTCGAACCGGCCGCGGGGGACCAGGTCGCTGCCATCGGCCAGATAGAGGCAGGCGGCGTTGCTTTCGGGCAGGAAGCGATCGCCGACCTGAAGCACCGGGATGCGCCCGTCGGGATTGACCCGCGCAAGGAATGCCGGCGTGCGCGTCTCGCCCTTCAGAATGTCGTAGCCGCGACGTTCGAGCGGGAGGCCCAGGATCGCGGCGACCAGCCGGATCTTGTAGCAATTGCCCGACACCGGGTCCTCATGCAGGACGAGGCGCGGCGAGGTCATTCGGCGGCCACCCGCGCGACTCCGCCAAATTGGCGGCCGCCGACAAGCGCCTCTGACGCTGCGCTGCGCGGCCGCAGCGTCGATACGGGCGATGCGCCCAGAACCCGAAACACGATCGATCTCCAGTTTGGCCGACATTAGGCGGATTGGTGCTTGTCGCCTAACAGAATTGGATTTGACGACATCAATTTTTCAAGCCGTTCAGCGGCGTGCCGGTACCGGTGTGGTCGATGCGGCGGGCCAACGCGCTTGAACCTTTGCGTTCGCCTCGCCCGCTGCGCTCGTAATTATCAGAATCGGGTCCGTAAGTCCCACAAGATACTGACCGCAGATTTTCCTGAAACACGCAATGCCCATCGCGTTGAAACCATGATGATATCTGTATAAACCAAAACAGAGAGTTTTTAACGCCTTTACTGAAATGTGAAACAATCTATCCGTGGGCCTTACAAAACAGCAAGCATGCCTTTTTGGGGAAGGTGGGTCGGAAATGGAAAATATACATAAGTATATTTTGGAAGCCGATGATTATGTCGGGAAAAATTACTTTAATACCGATGACTCGACATTCCTACTCGTTCCCGATGATAAGCTAAATTCATGGTATAAATTACTAAAAGACAAAATAGAACGGAATAAATCATGTCCATCAAACTTTGTAGCAAGAAAGTGGTCATCGATTGATATCAACAGATATCATTGGGTGCGTCGAATTCGCCTTGAGCAACGAGAGCTGGAGCTTTCAACGGTTGAGCAACTTTGTCGTGTAAAATACTGTTTGCCGTACTTGTCTCCGCAAGATTTAGCTGATCTTACAGATTCTTCAATGGGTGGTGCTTATCTTCAGTACATGAACGATGCCAAGTTTTATGAATTCGACAAAAACCCATTGTCGCCAGATTCAGATATGAAATGGCTGATAAGATTGATGAGGCAGACTCACGACTTTTATCACCTGGTCGGTGAATTCTACCATTACGGATGGGAAGGTGGGTACCTAGTTTATAATGATCCCCGGCGTTTCGGCCACGACATGCTGGTGTTGATCGAGGAAATTTGCATCTACGCCTTCATGATGGGGCAGGTTCGGCTCAAAGAAGTCATTCCGACCGTCGCGGATTGGGCCAATAATGGCTATGACCACTGTGCGGCCTGGCTGACACAGGCGTATCCGATATGGCGAGATACGCAGGACTTCAGCAGAATCGAGCACTTCGAATTTCCGCGTTTCATCGGGGATTGCGAAAAATTCACCTATGCGTCGATGAAGCTCGGCCAACTCGAGGCGGATGTCTGTGTCGATGATTTCCTGAACGACCTTCACAGGCTGCTGCCGCCCCTGCCGCTGGACGCGGGGCTGGAGGAAAGAGAGGCACGGGACATGGTGCTGGAGAGCTTTGAACGAGGCTTGCGAAGCAGGCCACTGATCTGTTTCGAATGGGACCGCTATCTGGCTAACGACCTGAACGAAGTCCGTGCGTTTCTCAACATCCCTCGACGTAAGCGTTTCCGGGACGGTTCGCATTATCTGAAGGCGGATCTGGTGCCAGACGGCGCGCCGGTGGCGATGTCGACGCGATAGTGCGGCGGCGGCATCGAAGATATCGCGCGACCTGACGAAGCCATGCGCGCGATTCAGGCGATCTCGCCCATCGTCAGCACGATCTTGCCGAAATGGCTGCCCGCCTCCATCCGCGCATGAGCGTCGGCCGCCCGGGCAAGCGGGAAGGTGCCGTCGATGACCGGGCGCAGGCGGCCGGCGGCGACGAACGGCCACACCGTGCGGCCGAGTTCGTCGGCGACCAGCGCCTTGAACGCGGCGCTGCGCGGGCGCAGCGTCGATCCGGTGAGCGTGAGGCGGCGGCGCATCACTTCGAACAGCGGGATTTCGGCGCTCGCGCCGCCCTGCACCGCGATCGAGACGTGGCGGCCGTCTTCGGCCAGGCATTTCAGGTTGCGGGCGACATAATCGCCACCGACCATGTCGATCACCACCTGGCACCCCTGGCCTTCGGTGATCGCCTGAACCCGCGCGACGAAATCCTCGGTCCGGTAGTTGATCGCATGATCGGCGCCGTGGGCGAGGCAGGCGGCGACCTTTTCGTCCGAACCGGCGGTGACGATGATGGTCAGCCCGAACAGCTTCGCCAGGCTGATCGCCATGGTGCCGATGCCCGAGGTGCCGCCATGGACGAGCACCGTATCGCCCTCGGCCGCATAGGCCCGCTCGAACAGGTTGGTCCACACGGTGAACAGCGTCTCGGGCATCGCCGCGCCCTCGACATCGCTCAGCCCGGCGGGCAGTGGCAGGCAGTGCGCGGCGACCGCGACCGCATATTCGGCATAGCCACCGCCCGAGATCAGCGCGCAGACGCGTGTCCCGACCAGCGAGGCGGCTGCGCCCGGCCCCGCGGCGACGACGGTGCCGGCGACTTCGAGCCCCGGGATGCTGGGCGCGCCCGGCGGCATCGGGTAGAGGCCGATGCGCTGGAGCACGTCGGGGCGATTGACCCCGGCGGCCGCGACGCGGATCAGCACCTCGCCCGCGCCGGGCGCGGGCACCGGGCGCTCGACGATCCGAAGCACTTCCGGTCCCCCGCGTTCGGCCGGATCTATCGCGCGCATCGTTTCGGGCAGGTCCATCGCTTCGCCGCATCCCCCGTCGAGGCCCGTCACCATATGGGCCCGGTGCCTTATTGACTTCACCCGTCCCCCGGTCAACGCTGTGCCGATGGACGCCGAAGAGATTCTCGGGCGGAGTCCGGGTGACCCGCTGACGGCCCTGATCCGGCAGGACCTCGACCCCTTTTCGGTCGAAGAGCTTGCGGCGCGCATCGCGCTGCTCGAGGGCGAGATCGCCCGCGTCCGGGCGCGGATGGCGTTCGCGTCGCAACACCGCGCCAGCGCCGACGCGCTGTTCAAGCGATGACGCGCCTGGCGAACGGGTGGACGGTTAGTGCGGCAATCGCCGCGTGCAAGTGCTTGATGCGGGGCAGAACGCTTCCGACATTGCCATCAAGGATCGCGCCCAAGCCGCGATCCGACTGGAGTATGACGTAAATGCCTTCCTTTGCATCCGCGCTTGAAACCACCCTCCATCGCGCGCTCGAGGCCGCGTCGTCGCGGCGGCACGAATATGCGACGCTGGAACACCTGCTGCTCGCGCTGATCGACGACGAGCACGCGTCGAAGGTGATGAGCGCGTGCGGGGTTGACCTGTCCGAGCTCAAGACCGTGGTCGCGCGCTACCTCGACACCGAGCTTGAGGCGCTGAAGGTCGAGAACGCGACCGACCCGTCGCCGACCAGCGGCTTTCAGCGTGTCGTCCAGCGCGCCATCCTGCACGTCCAGTCGTCCGGCCGCGACGAGGTGACCGGCGGCAACGTGCTCGTCGCGCTGTTCAGCGAGCGCGAGAGCTATGCGGTCTACTTCCTGCAGCAGCAGGACATGAGCCGGCTGGATGCGGTGAGCTATATCAGCCACGGCGTCGGCAAGGGCGGGACCCCGTCCGAAAGCCGCGAGGTCAAGGGCGCGGCCGAAGAGGAAAAGCCTCAGAAACAGGACGCCAAGGGCGGCAAGAACGAGAGCGCGCTCAAGCAGTTCTGCGTCGACCTGAACGAGAAGGCGAAGAACGGCAAGGTCGACCCGCTGATCGGTCGCGGGCCGGAGGTGGACCGCACCGTCCAGATCCTGTGCCGCCGCAGCAAGAACAACCCGCTCTATGTCGGCGATCCCGGCGTCGGCAAGACCGCGATCGCCGAAGGGCTGGCGCGCAAGATCATCGAGGGCGACGTGCCCGAAGTGCTGCTGCCGGCCGTCATCTATTCGCTCGACATGGGCGCGCTGCTCGCGGGCACGCGCTATCGCGGCGATTTCGAGGAGCGGCTGAAGCAGGTGGTGTCGGAGCTGGAAAAGCTGCCGCACGCGATCCTGTTCATCGATGAGATCCACACCGTCATCGGCGCGGGCGCGACCAGCGGCGGGGCGATGGATGCGTCGAACCTGCTCAAGCCCGCTTTGTCGGGCGGCACGATCCGCTGCATCGGCTCCACGACCTACAAGGAGTTCCGCAATCACTTCGAAAAGGATCGCGCGCTGCTGCGCCGGTTCCAGAAGATCGATGTAAACGAACCGTCGGTCGAGGACACGATCAAGATCCTGACCGGGCTGCGCACCGCGTTCGAGGGGCATCACAGCGTCAAATACACCCCCGACGCGATCAAGTCGGCGGTGGAATTGTCGGCGCGCTATATCAACGACCGCAAGCTGCCCGACAAGGCGATCGACGTGATCGACGAGGTCGGCGCGATGCAGATGCTGGTGCCGCCCAACAAGCGCAAGAAGACGATCACCCCCAAGGAGATCGAGCAGGTCATCGCGACGATGGCGCGCATCCCGCCCAAGACGGTGTCGACCGACGACACCAAGGTGCTGGCCAACCTGCAGACCGACCTGAAGCGCGTCGTGTTCGGCCAGGACAAGGCGATCGAGGTGCTGTCCAGCGCGATCAAGCTGAGCCGTGCGGGGCTGCGCGATCCCGACAAGCCGATCGGCAATTACCTGTTCAGCGGGCCCACCGGGGTCGGCAAGACCGAAGTCGCGCGCCAGCTCGCCGAAATCCTGGGCATTCCGCTCCAGCGTTTCGACATGAGCGAGTATATGGAGCGGCATTCGGTCAGCCGGCTGATCGGCGCGCCGCCGGGCTATGTCGGCTATGACCAGGGTGGCTTGCTGACCGATGCGGTCGACCAGAATCCGCATTCGGTGTTGTTGCTCGACGAGATCGAGAAGGCGCATCCCGACCTGTTCAATATCCTGTTGCAGGTCATGGACAACGGCAAGCTGACCGACCACCACGGCAAGACGGTCGATTTCAGGAACACAATCCTGATCATGACCACCAATGCCGGCGCGTCGGACATGGCGCGCGAATCGATCGGCTTCGGCGAGATCGCGCGCGAGGATGTGCAGGAAGAGGCGGTGAAGAAGCTCTTCACCCCCGAATTCCGCAACCGCCTCGATGCGATCGTGCCGTTCGGCTATCTGCCGCCCGAAGTCGTGGCGCGGGTGGTGGAGAAGTTCATCCTCCAGCTCGAGCTGCAGCTGGCCGATCGCGGCGTTCATATCCGCCTTGATGAGGAAGCCAAGTCGTGGCTGACCGCGCGCGGCTATGACAAGCTGTACGGCGCCCGCCCGATGGGCCGACTGATCCAGGAAAAGGTCAAGCAGCCGCTCGCCGAAGAGCTGCTGTTCGGCAAGCTGGTTCATGGCGGCGAAGTCAACGTGAAGCTCAAGGACAATGAGCTGATGTTCGAGATCGTGCCTGCCCCCCCGAAGAAGCCGCGCCGCAAGGGCGGCAAGGCCGAGAAGGTCGGGGTGAAGTAACGCTCAGACGGCGTCCGGCCGGGACCGGGCCGGACGCACCGCCAAACGCCGCCACGGCGGGCCACGACGGCCGTGGCGCAACGCACCGTTTCGGGTGTTCTGTTTCAGGCGTTTACCTTCCTTTCGCAACCGTGCCGCTATGCCACGGGCATGGTCCGCCATCTCCATCGCTGGCTGCTGGCATGCGCGCTGGCGTTGCTCGTCGCCGCGACGCTTGCGGTGACCCCGGCACAAGCGACCCACAGCGACGAACGGGTCGCGATCTGTGTGCGTCCCGACCCGGCCGGCCTGTCGCTCGCGCGCGTCCTGGCCGAGGCAGAGTCACTCGGCTGCACGGGTGCGCAGACGCGATATGGCCAGGGCGACTTCTGGGCCGTTTCCCGCCCCCTCCACATCCATTCCAACGATCATACGCCCCGTGCGGTCCGGATCGCGAGCCTGTGGCAGGAGGCCGTGACGCTGCACATCGTCTATGCCGACGGCGTGGTGCGTCGCGAGCGGCTGGACCAGCACAACATCTCGCGCAACCTTCAGCTCGGCGCGGTGATCGAATTCGCCCTGCCGCCGCGCGACGTCGCGATCAGCCGGCTGGCGTGGCGCGTCGAGCAGTCCGCCAACCGGCGCGGCGTCCTGCTCGGCGCGCATGTCATCACCGCGCGCGAGAGCGTGGTCGACAACCTGACCATGGCGGGCGTTTATTTCAGCTTCATGGGCCTGGCAGCGGCCCTGCTCATCTATAATCTGAGCATGTGGTGGGCACTGCGCCACGGTTTCCAGCTGATCTATTGCGCGATGGTCGGCGGGCTGCTGCTCTACGCATTCACCGCGTCCGGCCTGCTCGCCTGGGCATGGCCCGACATCGCGAACAACACGCGGCTGAAGCTCAACTACCTGCTGCTCAGCTGGTCGGCCGGCGCGGGGCTGATGTTCATGCGCGCCTATTTCGAGCAAAACGTCTTTGGCGGCTGGCTGGGCCGGGTGACGTTGATCGTCGCCGCGCAGCTTGTGCTGGCGGCGGCGTTCTTCGCGCTGTTCGCCGAACAATTGCTGCCTGTCGCGGACCTGGTCTACACGGTCAGCTTCACGCCGGTCGCGCTGCTGATCCCGACGATCCTGATCGTCGCCTGGTATCGGCGCAGCCAATATGTGTTCCTCTACGCCACCGCCTGGCTGGCACCGCTGATCAGCGCGTTCACGCGGATCGCCTCGTCGCTGAATCTCCTCCCCTGGAATTTCTGGGTCGACAATTCGACGATCATCGCGATGGCGGTCGAGGCGCTGCTGTCGAGCGTCGCGATCGCGTATCGCATCCGGCTGCTGACCCTCGAACGCGACGTGGCACGCGAACAGGAGACGCTCGCGCGGCGGCTGGCCGACATCGATCCGCTGACCGGGCTGCTCAACCGTCGCGCCTTCCTGGCCAAGGCGATCGGGCGTGCCGACGCCGCGCAGCTGATCCTGATCGACATCGACCATTTCAAGCGCGTCAACGAAACGCTCGGGCATGACGGCGGCGACGAGGTGCTGCGCGTGCTGGCACGTACGCTGCGCAAGGTGACCCCCGAAAACGGCCTGATCGTCCGGCTGGGCGGCGAGGAGTTCGGCATCCTGGTCGATCAGGCCGCTGCCCCCACGACCGGCGATATCCTGTCGGAAATCCGGGCGGCGCGCATGCCGTTCGACCTGCGGGTCACCGCCAGCATCGGCACCAGCCACGGCCCGCTGCGCGACGAAACCGACTGGAAGCGACTGTACCGTTCGGCCGATCGCGCGCTGTTCGACGCCAAGGCGGCGGGGCGCGACCGCGCCCGCGAAGGCGCACGCGCGGGCATCGGTCCGATTGCCGCCTGAGCTTGCAGAGCCGGTCGATTTTACGTATTGGGGCGGGGGAAAAGCGAGGGCGGACCGTGATGAAGTCGCGAAAGGGCGTGATGGCTGCACTGGCGCTGCTGGCGCTGGTCCTGCTTGTCCGTCCGCCGAGCGCGGATATCCGCATCCTGACCCATGACTCAGAGGATCGCTCGCCGCATCGCGTGCATGCCGCAGTCGACATGGGCGTGATGGCGTTGTCGCTGCTCGTCACCTGGACAGCCGCGCAGCCGCGCTGATCGCGCGGCGCGGGACAGGCGTGCGCACCCCGTGAGGGGCGGTTTCACGCGATCGCGGTTGCGCGCGACGGGCAGGCTGCTTACACCCTTGTCAATGCGCGACCCTGAAACGATCTGGCGATCGGACTATCTCCACCCCGGCCCCTGGGACCAGGCCATCGAACCCGTTTCGATGGTGGCATTGTTCGACGAGACCGCCCGCCGTCACCCCGCGCGGCCGCTGATCGATTTCATGGGCCGGCGCTACAGCTATGCCGAGACGCTGGACGGCGCGAACCGGATCGCGGCGGGGCTGTCGCGGCTGGGCTACGGGGCGGGCGACCGGATCGGGCTGTTCCTGCCCAACGTGCCGCATTATGTCGCGGCCTATTACGGCATCCTCAAGCTGGGTGGCGTGGTCGTCAACTTCTCGCCGCTCTACACGGTCGACGAGCTCGCCCATCAGGTCGAGGATTCGGGCACGCGCCTGTTGTTCACCCTGTCCGCCAGCGCGCTGCTGCCCACCGCGCTGAAGGTGCTCGACAAGAGCAGCCTGGAGCGGCTGGTAGTCGGGTCGATCGCCGGGGCGCTGCCGACCACCAAGTCGATCCTGTATCGCATGTTCCGCGGCAAGGAAGTGACGCCGCGGCCCGCCGGGGACAGGCGCGTCACCGCCTTTTCGGGGTTGATCGCCAATGACGGGCGCTTCGACGCGCCGGCGATCGATCCCGATCGCGACCTGGCGCTGATCCAGTATACCGGCGGGACGACGGGCACGCCGAAGGGCGCGATGCTCACCCACCAGAACCTGTCCGCCAATGCCCGCCAGGTGGCGCGGCTCGACCCCGACCCGGGCCAGGTCGACCGCGTGCTGGGCGTGCTGCCGATGTTCCACGTCTTCGCCAACACCTGCGTGCTCAACCGAACGGTCGTGACGGGCGGCGAGATCGTGATGCTGCCGCGCTTCGACGCTGCGCAGGCGCTGGCGGCGCTCCAACGCACGCGCGCCACCGCCTTGCCCGGCGTGCCGACGATGTATCGGGCGCTGCTCGATCATCCCAAGCTCAAGGACACCGATTTTTCGTCGTTGCGCTTCTGCATTTCCGGCGGCGCGCCGCTGCCCGCGGAATTGAAGACGCGGTTCGAGGCGACGATCGGATCGCGGCTGGTCGAGGGCTATGGCCTGTCCGAAAGTTCGGGCGTGGTGTCGTGCAATCCCTATGGCGCGCTCAACAAGCCCGGCACGATCGGCCAGCCCATCATCGCGACGCGGGTGCGGCTGGTCGACAAGGAAGATCCCGGCAAGCCCGCGCCGCCCGGCGAACCCGGCGAGATCATCGTCGCGGGGCCGCAGATCATGCGGGGCTACTGGAACCGCCCAGATGCCGATGCCGACGTGTTCGTCGACGATCCCGACACCGGCGTGCCGGGCCGCCACTGGCTGCGTACCGGCGATGTCGGCGTGATCGACGAGGATGGCTTCATCCGCATCGTCGACCGGCTGAAGGACATGATCGCGGTCGGCGGGTTCAAGGTGTTCCCCAGCCAGATCGAGGCGATCCTGTATCATCATCCGGCGGTCAGGGAGACGCTGGTGATCGGCGTGCCCGATGCCTATCGCGGCGAAGTGCCCCGCGCCTATGTCACGCTGCACGACGGCGCGACCGAGACCGGCGCGGTACTGTGCGACTGGCTGAACCCGCAACTGGGCAAGCACGAGCGCGTCGACCAGGTGGTCGTCCGCCTGGGCTTGCCCAAGACGATGATCGGCAAGCTCAGCCGCAAGGACCTGATCAAGGAAGTGGAGGCCGAGGGCTGGTAAGCTTTTCGCCCGCGCCGCGGCTTGACCCTGGTCGTTCCGCTGCCGCATAGCGTGCCCATGGTGCACGAACCCGGCATTGCCGAACTGTCTTTCGAAGACGCCCTCAAGGAACTGGAGCGGATCGTTACCCGGCTGGAAAGCGGCGACGCCCAGCTGCAGGAGGCGATCGACCTGTACGAACGCGGCGACCAGCTGCGCCGCCAATGCGCGGCACGGCTGGATGCGGCGCAGGCGCGGATCGAATCCGTCCGAACCGACGCCGAGGGGCGGGCGGTCGGCACCCAGCCATTCGCGGCAGGTTGAACCGGAAGATGGGGGCAATTCCGGCACCGCTTGGACCTGCGCTGCGTGAAATCTCGGCCGAGATGGATCGCCAGTTCGACCGGCTGCTGCCGGTACCGAGCGACCCGCGCAAGCGCCTGTACGAAGCCATGCGCCACGCCACGATCGGCGGGGGCAAGCGGCTGCGCCCGCTGCTCGTGTTCGCGACCGCGCGCCTGTTCGGGGTCGACCGCAACTGCACCGCGCGCGTCGCCACCGCGATCGAGTGCATCCATGTCTATTCGCTCGTCCACGACGACTTGCCGGCGATGGACAATGACGACATGCGCCGCGGCAAGCCAACCGTGCACAAGGCCTTCGACGAGGCAACCGCGATCCTGGCCGGCGACTGCCTGCACGCGCTGGCGTTCGAGCTGCTCGCCGACGAGGCGACCCACCCCGACCCGTTCGTCCGCGCCGAGCTGGTCGCCGACGTGGCGCGCGCGGCGGGACCGGCAGGCATGGGCGGCGGCCAGATGATGGACCTGGAGGCCGAGCGGGCCAGTTTCGACCTGCCGACGGTCACGCGGCTGCAGGCGATGAAGACGGGCGCGCTGATCGCGTGTTCGGTGGAGGCCGGCGCGATCCTGGGCCGCGTGCCGCCCGAGGGGCGCACGGGGCTGCGCGGCTATGCGCGCGACGTCGGGCTGGCGTTCCAGATCGCCGACGACCTGCTCGATGCCGAGGGCGACGAGGAGATGGCGGGCAAGAAGCTGCGCAAGGACGACGGGGCGGGGAAGGAAACGTTCCTGTCGCTGCTGGGCGTCGACCGCGCGCGCGAACAGGCACGCATCCTGGTCGACCAGGCGGTCAGCCACCTGCACAGCTATGGGCAGGAGGCCGACCTGTTGCGCGCGATCGCCCGGTTTACGCTGGAACGCGATCGCTAACCCCGGGGGGCGACCACCATGACCATCCGAACCGGCGTCTATCCCGGCACGTTCGATCCGATCACGCTCGGCCACATGGACATCATCCGGCGCGGCGCGAAGCTGGTCGACCGGCTGGTGATCGGCGTGACCACCAATCCGTCCAAGTCGCCGATGTTCACGGTCGACGAGCGCATGGAAATGGTGAAGCGCGAGGTCGCGGGCATCGAAGGCGAGATTCATGTCGTCAGCTTCGACTCGCTGCTGATGCACTTTGCCGAGCGCGAGGGCGCGCGTGTCATCGTGCGCGGGCTGCGCGCGGTCGCCGATTTCGAATATGAATATCAGATGGCGGGCATGAACCAGCAGCTGAACAGCGGGATCGAGACCGTGTTCCTGATGGCCGACGTGTCGCTGCAGCCGATCGCGTCGCGACTGGTCAAGGAAATCGCGATCTACGGCGGCAATATCGGCAAGTTCGTCACCCCCGCGGTCAAGGCCGACATGGTCGCCCGCGTCGAACGGATCGGTCGCAAGGGCAGCGACTGAGGGCGATCGACGCACCGCGCCGCGTCGCGCGCGGGACCAGGCCGGGGCCGGCCCCGCGCACCGGGGTCAGGCGAACAGCAAGTCCATGTTCAGGTCCGCTTCGGCCTCCGCCTGCTTGGGAAGGACCTCGTCATATTCGGCCATGACATAGTAGCCGTAGCTGTCGGCATTCTTGATCGTCAGATTGGGATATTGTTCGGCGAGCCGCCGGCAACGGTCATATTCGTAGCATTCCTTGCTGTCCCAGGGACAGTCGACATCGTCGGTATTGCCGACCAGATGCGAAATTTCATGCACGATCGTCAGCGCCGCCGTGCGCGCATCGGTGCCCGATTTGTAGAAGGCGTCGTCGATCTTCATCGTGAATTCGCCGCTGTCCAGCATCTGCTTGACGTTCTTTTCCGACCAGCCGCTCGCCGGGCGCTGCGCCGCCGCATAAGTCCCCGGCCGCCCGACGCTGCGATTATAGCGGATGAACGACGTGCCCATGGCGTAGTGGATCATGTTCAGCACTTTCCACGCCTGGTCCAGGCGCGTGGCGTCCATCGCGCCGAAAAATGCGGTATAGGCCTTGGTCGGCGTGCGCGTGGAGCGAATGGCCGACATGCGGGTATAGGCGACGGCGGTCGCCTTGCCGGCAAGGGTGATCGCATTCTGAACCTTGACGTTATGGCTTACCGTGAAGCCGGACAGCAAAAATCCCATCGCTTTCCCTCCCAATGAGCGGCCGCGCGCCCCGTGGCCGGAAGCGACAGGCTATCATTCCGGACCGGTCGTTCCCAGCCTCTTCCCGACGCGCGACGCATGCCATTTGCGCCGATGTTGATTTGCTCTAAGCGCAGGAGCGGTTGAGACTGTGGTGGTGATGCAATGCGTTTCTGGATGATCCTGTTTTCGTTGCTGATCGGACTCTTCGCGCCCGTCGCGCATGCCCAGTTGATCGAGGTACCCGGTCGCGCGACGCCGCCGGCGACCACCGACACCGACAATCTGTGGCTGCTCGACCTGTCGACCGGCGGCCGGGTGACGATCTGGCTGCGTCCTGATGTCGCGCCCAAGCATGTCGAGCGGATCAAGACGCTGACGCGCCAGGGCTTTTACAACGGGCTGCCCTTTCACCGGGTGATCGACGGGTTCATGGCGCAGGGTGGCGACCCCAAGGGCGACGGCACCGGCGGCTCCGAGCTCCCCGACCTGGAGAAGGAGTTCAATTACCTGCCGCATGTGCGCGGGGCGGTGTCGGCGGCGCGCGCGCAGGACGAGAACAGCGCGAACAGCCAGTTCTTCATCATGTTCCAGCCGCGCCTGGGGCTCGACAAGAATTATACCGTGTTCGGCCGTGTCCTCGACGGCATCGAGTTCGTCGACGCCATCCCGCGCGGCGAGCCGCCGGCCGAGCCGGCCCGCATCCTGAAGGCCTATATCGCGTCGGACAATCCGCCGCCCTATCAGGCCGCGGCCCCGGCGGCGCCCGTGCTGCCGGCAGGCGAGACGCCGGTCTCGCTGCCGGGCGCCAAGCCCAACTGAGCCCCGGCGCGAACCCCCGCCCGCCGACCGCGCGCCCGCCGCGATGAACATCGACCTGTTCGATTTCGAGTTGCCCGCCGACCGCATCGCGCTGCGCCCCGCGGAGCCGCGCGATGCGGCGCGGATGCTGGTGCTCGACGGCGACGCCACCCGCGACGCGGGCGTGCGCGACCTGCCCGACCTGCTCGCACCGGGCGATGTGCTGGTGTTCAACGACACCCGCGTCATTCCGGCGCAGCTGGAGGGACTGCGCGGGACCGCGCGGATCGGCGCGACGCTGCACAAGCGCGAAGGGACGCGCCGCTGGCGCGCCTTTGTCCGCAACGGCAAGCGGCTGCGCGAGGGTGACGAAATCCGCTTTGGTGCGCACGGCAGCGTGCGCGCGACCGCCAGCGACCGGGGCGAAGACGGCAGCTGGGCGCTGACCTTTGCCGGCGATGCGCCGGTCGAGCTGCTGCTCGCCCGGGTCGGCACGATGCCGCTGCCCCCCTATATCGCGTCGAAGCGTGCGATCGACGAACGCGACGCGCAGGATTACCAGACGATGTTCGCGCGCGAGGCAGGCGCGGTCGCGGCACCCACCGCGTCGCTGCACTTCACCCCCGAGCTGATCGCGCGGATCGACGCCGCCGGGATCGCGCGCGAGACGCTGACGCTGCATGTCGGCGCGGGCACCTTTCTGCCGGTCAAGGTCGAGGACACTGACGATCACGTCATGCATGCCGAATGGGGGCGGATCGATGCCGCGACCGCGGATCGGCTGAACCGCGTGCGCGCAAATGGCGGCCGGCTGGTCGCGGTCGGCACCACCGTGCTGCGCCTCATTGAAAGCGCGGCCGATGCCGACGGCACGATCCGCCCGTTCGAGGGCGATACGTCGATCTTCATCACGCCCGGCTATCGGTTTCGCGGCATCGACGGGCTGATGACCAATTTTCACCTGCCCAGATCGACCCTGTTCATGCTGGTGTCAGCATGGATGGGGCTGGATCGGATGCAGGCGGCCTATGCGCATGCGATCGCGTCGGGCTATCGCTTCTACAGCTATGGCGACTCCAGCCTGTTGCTGCCGTCGGGGAAGGGCTGAGGATTATGCTGCGCCAGATGTGGATTGCCGTCGTCGCGCTGGTGCCGCTCGCGGGCGTCGAGGCGCAGCAGCGGCGAGTGCCCGACGTGCCGGCGATCGCCGATCCGCGTGCCCTTGGCGATCGCCCGGCAATGGCGACGGTCGTGGTCGAGCCGGTCGGCATGCTGATCGCGACCTTTGACCGGGACGGGGACGCAGTGGTCACGCCCGACGAGCTCGACACGGGCGTGGGCGCCACGTTCACCGCCAGCGCGCGCGGGGCGGGCGACATCGGTTATATCCAGTTCGCCGACTGGGCGGAGCGGTGGCTGGGCGATCGCACCGCGCTGCCCGGCCCTTTCGAGGTCGATCGCGATCAGGACAACCGCATCACCCTGGCCGAGCTGCAGGGGCGGATGCGCGAAATCTATGCCCGCATCGATGCCGACAAGGACCAGCGCGTGACGCGCAAGGAACTGCTGACGATCCGCAGCGCCGCGGGGCCGCTGTTCGATCCGGGCGAGCGGCGTCGCCGGCGGAGATAGGGGGGGCAGCCGGACGATCGGGGTGCCGGACCTTGATCACCCCAGGGTCTGGCTTCTCATTACCTCTCACCGTCACCCCGGCCTCGTGCCGGGGTCCGCGGTGCCGCTTCGGGCTTGCCGGGCCATTGAAGTCGGTACGCGCCAGTGAGCGCGTGTCGTACGCCTGAGCGGGGACTTGCGCCTGTTTCACGGTGGACCCCGGCACGAGGCCGGGGTGACGAGGGTATAAAGTTGGCGGGCGAGGGCGGTCGTGTTCGCGGTGGCAGGCGGACCATATCGCCGCCAGCCCATCGACAGCGGCTGCGAAGCGCGGCATGAGCGCACGCCACATGACGCGGTTCGATTTTTCCATTCATGCCACCGACGGCAAGGCGCGCACCGGGCGCATCACCATGCGCCGGGGGGAGATCCGCACGCCCGCCTTCATGCCGGTCGGCACCGCGGCAACGGTCAAGGCGGTGAAGCCCGCCGATGTGCGCGCGGCTGGGGCGGACATCATCCTGGGCAATACCTATCACCTGATGCTGCGCCCCGGTGCGGAGCGGGTCGCGCGGCTGGGCGGGCTGCACCGCTTCATGGGCTGGGACCGGCCGATCCTGACCGACAGCGGCGGCTATCAGGTGATGAGCCTGTCCGACCTGACCACGCGCAGCGAGGAGGGCGTGGCGTTCAAGAGCCATCTCGACGGGTCGCGTCACCTGTTGACGCCCGAACGCTCGATGGAGATTCAGCGCCTGCTGGGCTCCGATATCGTGATGGCGTTCGACGAACTGGTGCCGACCACCGCGACGCGCGAGGAACAGGCGGCGGCGATGGCGCGGTCGATGCGCTGGGCGAAACGGTCGCGCGCCGGCTTCGACGCGGGCGGTGCCCATGCCGAGGGCGCGGCGCTGTTCGGTATCCAGCAGGGCGCGCTCGACGAAGCACTGCGTCGCGAATCGGCCGATGCGCTGCTCGACATCGGCTTTGACGGCTATGCGGTCGGCGGGCTGGCGGTGGGCGAGGGACAGGACGCGATGTTCGGCGTGCTCGATTATGCGCCGGGCCAGCTCGACCCCGCAAAGCCCCGCTATCTGATGGGGGTCGGCAAGCCAGACGACATCGTCGGCGCGGTCGAACGCGGCATCGACATGTTCGATTGCGTGCTGCCGACGCGGTCTGGGCGCACCGGCCAGGCGTTCACCCGCGACGGGCCGATCAACATCAAGAATGCGCGTTTTGCGGAGGATCAGGAACCGATCGCCCCCGAATGCGCTTGCCCTGTATGCGCGACGTGGACGCGCGCCTATCTGCATCATCTGGTGCGGTCGGGCGAGATATTGGGCGCGATGCTGATGACCGAGCATAATCTGTGGTTCTATCAGACGCTGATGCAGGACCTGCGCGATGCAATCGCCGCGCAGCAATTATCCGGTTTCGCCAGCGCGTTTCGCGCGCGATATGGTCAGGCCAGCGCGCGCGCCGCGGGCTGAGTGCAAGTGGAGAGGGTGATGGCCGAAGACGAAGAGAGCAACGAGATCGTGGCGGCAGCCAGGAACGCCAAGCGCAGCAAGCAGGCGGCGAACGCGACGACCCCCGAGCCCGCCGATCGCCTCAACTGGCCGCTGACCACGATCGGCATCGGGATCGGCATCGGTTCCGCCGCGCTGGCGGCGGCGCTGCTCTATGCCAATCGCAATCGCGACAAGCACTGACGACGACCCCGCGCGCACGACAAGGTTACCGCCGGCCGCATCTGTTCCGCCGCGGGACAGGGCCAAAATCGGGGAGGCGCGCGCGGGCGTGATGCGCTAACCGGCCGCGATGCGGCGTCGGCGTCCCTCCACTTCCCAGATCGTGCTCGCGACGCTGTTCGTCGTTCCGGCGAGCATATTCACCGCGCACGCGGCGATCGCATCGTTCGACCAGGTCGCGCGCGCGACGCCCGCAGCCATGGCGGCCCCGGCGGCCCAGCCGGCGCTCGTGGGGCGCGCGATCGTGACGCCCGGCACGACCGGGACGACCGCGCTGCCCGCGCTGCCCGCGGGCGTGGCCCCCGAAGGCGACGCACGCGCGCCGACCGACGCCACGGTGCGCGCCGCATCGCCGTTCGTGCTCGGCGGATCGACGACCGACCAGGCCCGCGCGCTCGAGTGCCTGACCGCCGCCATCTATTACGAGGCCGCAAGCGAGCCCGACGATGGCCAGCGCGCAGTGGCGCAGGTGGTGTTGAACCGCGTGCGCCATCCCGCCTTTCCCGCGACGGTGTGCGGCGTGGTGTATCAGGGGTCGCAGGACCGGGTGTGCCAGTTCAGCTTCACCTGCGACGGGGCGCTGGCGCGGCGACCGGTGCCCGCCGCCTGGGCGCGCGCGCAGCGGGTTGCGGCGGCGGCGCTCAACGGCGCGGTCTTCGCCCCGGTCGGGCTGGCGACGCATTACCACACCTATGCGGTCACGCCGGCGTGGAACCGGGGACTGGTGATGACCGGCGTATTCGGCGCGCACTTCTTTCACCGGTGGAAGGGCTATTGGGGCACGCCCGCGGCGTTCACCAGCCGCCATGCCGGCGGCGAGCCCGATGTCCGGGGCAGCGCGGCGGTGCGCGCGGGGCTCGACGCGCCGGTCGCCGCGCTGGCGATGCCGCGTGCGGTGCCGGTATCGCCGGCCGAGACGCCCGTCGGCGCGGCGCCGGCCGATCGCCTGCCCGAATCGCAGGTGCGCGACGAATGGCGCGACAGCGGCCGGCCGCTGATCTGAAGCCGCAGATGCAAACGGGCCGCTGCATCGCTGCGACGGCCCGCGCCTTCATCGGGGGTCAGGTTCAGTAGCGACCCTGGCGGTCGTTCTTCTGGATGCGGATGCGCTGCGACAGCCGGTCGAAACGCTGGTCGAGATCGCGGCGCTCGACCCGGTTCAGGCCGTTGCCGGACCGGCGATACTGGCGTTCCAGCACCGTCAGATCGCGAAACTGGGCGCGCAGGCGGCTTGCTTCGGCCCGGTTCAACGCGCCCGAGCGCACGCCCTGGTCGATCCGCCGGTCGAGATTGGCCTGACGCTGGTTGATCGACATCCAGCCCGACTGCGCGCTCGCGGTGGCGGGGACGGCACTGACGGCGACGCCCAGCGCCGCAATCATCATCGCAATCTTCTTCATGTTCCAACTCCTGAACTGAACCGGCCGGGTGACCGGTTGAGACAGGATATCGGACGCAATTGTCGCACGCGTGTTCCGCCGAACGCGGAAAACTGTCACACCTTGTCGCAGGTCGGGCGGGTCCGTTCAGCTTCGCTGCGTGGCGATCCAGTCGTCGATCTGGCGTTCCAGCACGTCGAGCGGGACCGAACCCTGGCCGACGACCGCGTCGTGAAAGGCGCGCAGGTCGAACCGCGGGCCGAGCGCGGCCTCTGCCTTCGCACGCAGCTCGCGGATCTTGAGCTCGCCCAGTTTATAGCCCAGCGCCTGGCCCGGCCAGCTGATGTAGCGATTGACCTCGGCATCGATATTGGCGGCCGACAGCGCGGTGTTGTCGGTCATGAAGGCGACCGCCTGTTCCTTGGTCCAGCCCTTGGCATGGATGCCGGTGTCGACGACCAGCCGGCACGCGCGCCACATCTCGTAGCTCAGCCGGCCCATATTCTTTTCCGGCGTGTCATAGAGCTTCATCTCGATGCCCAGCCGCTCGGCATAGAGCCCCCAGCCTTCGGTGAAGGCGGTGAAGAAGGCGAGATATTTGCGCAGCGGCGGCAGGTCGAGTTCCTGTTGCAGCGCGATCTGGTGATGGTGCCCCGGCACGGCTTCATGCAGCGTCAGCGCGGGCAGCTCCCACAATGGCCGCTGGTCGAGCTTGGACGTATTGACGAAGTAGAAGCCCGCCAGCCCGTTCTCGGGACTTCCCGGTCCGTAATAGGCGGTGGTCGTTCCCTCCGCGGTTTCGGCCGGGATCGGCTTGACGCCATAGGGCAGGCGCGGCAGCCGGCCGAAATATTGCGGCATCAGCCCGTCGATGATCTTGGCCTGGCGCGAGCTCGCCGCCAGCAGCTCCTCCGGCGTCGTCGCGTAATATTTGGGGTTGGTGCGCAGTTCCGCGATGAACGCCTCGCGACTGGCGAAGCCGGCTTCCTTGGCGGTGGCTTCCATCTCCGCGCGGATGCGCGCGACTTCCTTCAGGCCGATGTCGTGGATCTGATCGGGCGTCAGATCGGTCGTCGTCATCTGGCGCACGCGGAAGGCATAGAAGTCGCGTCCGTTGGGCTGCGCCGATACGCCGACCGAACGCGCACAGGCGGGCTGGTAGGCGCGAGTATAGAAGTCGGCGGCCTTGCGATATTCGGGGTTGAGCGTGCCGGTGATGACGTCGCGGGCGCGCTGCTGCAGCGCCGCCCATTCGGCATCGCTGGCGTCGGCCGGGCGGGGATTCTTGAACGGCGCATAGAAGCGCGACTGGGTGGCATCGGCGGTGATGACCCCGGTCAGCGTCCGTTCGAAATTGGTCAGCGTGACGCAGGGCTGGACATAGCCTTCCTTCACCGCGCGCGCGGTGATCGCGATCAGTTCGGCATTCATCGCCGGAAACTTGCCGAGCCGGGTGAGGTAATTGGCGTAATCGGCCTTGCTGCGGAACGACAGGTCTTCGCCCAGGCCGGCCAGCCCCTGCCAGGGCGAGCTGTAGCTGGTGAACAGGATCATCCGCTGGCCGTAGCGGATGCCCTCGATATCGTTGCGCAGCAGCCGGCGCAAAATGCCCTTGTTGACGCGCCCCGCCGCATCGAGGCCGGCGTCGGGGATGGCTTCCAGCCGGTCGAGGAAACGCTGTGCGTCGGCGGCGCGGCGGTCTTCCGCTGCGAGCGACACGTCGCCCAGTTCGGTGTCATAATCGCGCACGCCGACCGACGAGGCGAGGCGCGGGCTTTCGCGCAGCGCCCATTGCCAATGGTCGTCCAGCAGGGCGACCAGGTCCTCGCGCGGCCCGGCATGCGCAGCGCCCGCACTCGTTAGCACCAGGGCAATCGCCGCGACCGTCAACTTCAGGTTCCGCATTTCAATGCCCTCCACACCCGCATCCAAGGACCTTCGCCAAAAGCTGAAGTCGGCACAATAGCCCAAACCTGTCGTCACCCCGGCCTTGCGCCGGGGTCCCGCTTCTTCGCGCGTCGGATCAGGCAGCGGGGCCCCGGATCAAGTCCGGGGCGACGAGCGTTTTGGGCTGCCCCTGATTGAATGGACACATGGAGACCGCCGGTCGGCGCTATGCCGCGAGCAGGCGGGTCGCCTGCGCGCGGGCTTCGTCGGTGATTTCCGCGCCCGACAACATCCGGGCGATCTCCTCGCGCCGTTCGGCGTCGTCGAGAGCGTGGACGCCGGTGCGCGTGACGATGCCGTCGTGGCGCTTGGCGATCAGCAGGTGGCGGGCGCCGCGTGCGGCGACCTGAGGGCTGTGCGTCACCACCAGCACCTGTGCGCGCTCCGCCAGCCGCGCCAGCCGGTCGCCGATCGCGCTCGCCACCGCGCCGCCGACGCCACGATCGATCTCGTCGAAAATCAGTGTGCGCGGCGCGCCTTGTTCGGCGAGCGCCACCTTCATCGCCAGGATGAAGCGCGACAATTCGCCGCCCGACGCGATCTTGATGAGCGGGGCGAAGGCCGCGCCCGGGTTGGTCGAGACCTCGAACTCCACCCTGTCGCGGCCCGCGGCGCTGCCCTGTTCGGAGGGCAGGGGCTCGACATGGGTACGAAAGCGCGCGGCGTCGAGCTTGAGCGGGGCGAGCTCGGCGGCGACCGCCGCGTCGAGCCGCGCCGCTGCATCGCGCCGCGCCGCCGACAGTGCGGTGGCGGCGTCGGCATAGGTATCCGCCGCCGCCGCCGCCGCGCGTTCGAGCGCCGCCAGCCCCGCGCTGCCCGCGGTCATCCGCTCCAGCCGCGCGCCCATCTCTTCGGCCAGCGCGGCGAGATCGTCGGGCTGAACCCGGTGCTTGCGCGCCAGTCCGCGCAGCTCGAACAACCGCGCCTCGTCGGCCTCGAGCGCGGCGGGATCGAAGGCGAGCGCCTCGCCAGCGACATCGACCTGGTCCTGTGCGGCCCCGGCCTCGATCAGCGCGCGATCGATCGCCGCCAGGGCTTCGGCGAGCGCGCCATGATCGTCGGCGACGCGTTCGAGGATGCGCGCGGCCTGGCGCAGCCGCGACAGCGCGCCGTCCGCCCCGTCGATCAGCCCGGCAATCGCCTGCAGCTCGCCCGCCACCCGCTCGCCGCGCTGCATCGCGGCGCGACGCTCGGCCAGCGAGGCTTCCTCGCCCGGTTCGGGCGCGAGCGCGCGCAGTTCGCCGACGGCATGTTCCAGCCATTCGCGGTCGCGTTCGGCGCTGGCCTGGTCGTCGCGCGCGGTCGCCAGCCGTGCCTCGGCCTCCTGCCACGCGCGCCATGCCGCCGCGACCGGCGCGGTGTCGAGCGCGCCGAACGCGTCGAGCAGCGCGCGGTGGCCGCGTGGATTGAGCAGCCCGCGATCGTCATGCTGGCCGTGGATCTCGACGAGCAACGCGCCGAGTTCGCGCAGCAGTCCGGCAGATGCGGGCTGATCGTTGACGAAGGCGCGGCTGCCGCCGTCGGCCTTGACGATGCGGCGAATGATCAGCGGCTCGCCGGCCTCGACCTCCAGCCCGTTTTCGTTGAGCAGCGCCCACAATGCGCTGCTGGGCGCGGGGGGCGAAAAGCACGCGGTCACCGCCGCCTGCGCCGCGCCTTCGCGCACCAGGCCGGTGTCGCCGCGCGCGCCGAGCGCAAGTCCCAGCGCGTCGAGCAGGATCGACTTGCCCGCGCCCGTTTCCCCCGTCAGCACGCCCAGCCCGGCGTCGAATTCGAGGTCGAGCGCCTCGATCAGCACGACGTCGCGGATCGCCAGCGCGGTCAGCATCTGCCGGCCTCCTGACCGGTGCGGCTCAGCTCGCCGCCGGTGTGGCGGGGGCCGCCGGCGCGGCGGTCGCGGGCGCGTGCTTCTGGATCAGCGCATAGGCGCGCTCATACCATTTCGAGCCGGGATAGTTGGCGCCGAGCACGGCCGCCGACTTGCGTGCTTCGTCGGGCACGCCCAGCGCCAGATAGCTCTCGGTCAACCGCATCAGCGCCTCAGGCGTGTGCGTCGTCGTCTGGTACCGGTCGATGACGGTGCGGAAGCGCAGCGACGCCGCCAGCCACTGGCCGCGCTGCTGATAGAAGCGGCCGACCTCCATCTCCTTGCCCGCCAGGTGGTCGCGCACCAGATCGACCTTAAGCCGCGCGTCGGCGGCATAGCGGCTGTTGGGGTAGCGGCGGGTCAGTTCGCCCAGCGCCCCCTGGGCCTGATCGGTGATCTTCTGGTCGCGCGAGACGTCCGAAATCTGCTCATAATAGCTGAGCGCGATCAGGTAATAGGCGTACGGGGCGTCGCGGTTGCCGGGATGTACCGCCAGGAAGCGCTGCGAACCCTGAATCGCCTTGGTATAATCGCGGTCCAGATAATAGCTGAACGCGCCCATCAGCTGCGCGCGGCGCGCCCAGACGGAATAGGGGTGCTGGCGCTCGACCTCGTCGAACAGCGCGGCCGCGACCTTGTACTGGCCGCTGTCCAGCCGCTGCTTGGCGGCGGTGTAGAGCGTGCCGACGTCGCGCGCGACATAGGCGGTGTCGGCCCCGCGCTTGGGACCGGTCAGGCCCGCACAGGCGCTGAGGCCCAGCGCGGAAATGGCGATGATGCCGCAACGGGCGACGCGGGACAGGCGGATTTGCATGGACGGTTAGTAGCGGAGCAGGGCCATCGCGAACAATCCCAAAATCAACGCGGACAACCCGCGCATTTCCGCCGCGCCGCAAAAAATTTACGCTTTGTTAACGATTTCGGGTTCATGGTTTCTTTACGGATTGACGCCCCTTGGCCACTCGGTGGAGACGTCGTTTCATGTATCTCGTGCGTGTTGTCGTGATCGCCCTTTTGTGCGGGGTAATGTCGGGCGGGTGCGCAACGTCGCAGCCGACGGCGACCGTGCAGGTCGCGCCGACCGTCCCAATTCCGGGCCCCGAAGAAAAATGGCGCGAGATCGCGCTGAGCGACGACGCCCAGACGCTCGATTCGATCGACCAACGCTGGCAGCAGGCGCTCGCGACGCTTGGTCCCACGACGCGAAAGTCGGCGGAGGCCGAAGGCGCGCTGCTCGATCCGGCGGCCGCGCTCGACCATCCCGCGCCGACGCCGGGTTCGTACAAATGCCGGGTGGTGCGCCTGCAGATGGACGAACGCCCGGCCCGTCGCCTGCGCGCCTATCCCGAGTTCTTCTGTTACATCCGCGCGGAGGGCGATCAGCTGACCTTCCTCAAGCAGACGGGGACCGACCTGCCTGCGGGGTGGCTGTTTCCCGGTGGACCCCGGCGCATCGTGTTTCTGGGCGCGCAGCAGGACGAACCCGGCGAGGGCAAGCTCGGTTACGGGGTCGAACGCGCGCGCGACCGGGCGGGCGTGATCGAGCGGATCGGTCCCTTCCGCTGGCGGCTCGCGATGGCGGTGACCGGCGATGCGCAGCGCTTCGACATCTACGAATTTCGTCCGGTGCCGTCCGACGCGCAGCCCGAAGTCTGATTTTCCCTGCCCGCTTTCAGCTGAACCCAGCCTGTCGCGCGCGTAATGTGCGGTTCATGCAACGGGGCTGATCCTCCAGGCGTTGGGCCGCTCAGGTCCAATCAATGGAGGAGAAGACCGATGTTGAAGCCGATCACGGGCGCCATCGCCGCCGCCGCCGCGTTCGCCGCCGTCCCCGCCATGGCCGGGCACGACCGCTATGCGCATATCTTCAACGACTCCAATTCGCACTATCTCGACTACAAGACCTCGATTTCCGAGGCGAAGCGCGAGCTGCGCAAGGATCTGGAGGATGCGGACAGCGAATCCGACCGGGTCGAGGCCTATGCCGAATATGAGCGCGAGGTCGCCGACGCCGATTATGATTTCCGCAAGGAAATGGCCGAGCGTGGCGTCAAGCTGCGGCGCGGCGAGGTGACGGTGCTGGAGGATGTGGCGGCCATCCGCCGCTGAGGCCCGTGACGTCGCCCCGCCGCAGACCGGGGCCGTTGGCAGAATGCGCGCACCTGTAGCCAGCGGCCCCGGCGTGCGCCGGGGCGACGCGCTTATCGGCTGTCCGTCAATTCGCCAGTCCGAGCTGCCACAGCACGAAGGCGTTTTCCTCGGCGGCTTCCTTGAGCGATTCCCAGCGGCCCGACTTGCCGCCATGGCCCGCGCCCATGTTGGTCTTTAGCACCAGGACATGGTCGTCGGTCTTGGTCGCGCGCAGCCTGGCCGCCCATTTCGCCGGTTCCCAATAGGTCACGCGCGGGTCGTTGAGACCGCCCGAAATGAACATCGGCGGATAGGCCTGTGCGCGGACATTGTCGTAGGGTGAGTAACCCCGGATCAGCTCGAACGCGGCCTTGTCCTCGATGGGATTGCCCCATTCGGGCCATTCGCCCGGCGTCAGCGGCAGCGTCTCGTCCAGCATGGTGTTGAGCACGTCGACGAACGGCACGTCGGCGACGACGACGCCCCACAGCTCGGGGTCGGAATTGACCACCGCGCCCATCAGTTCGCCGCCCGCCGACCGCCCCGCGATCGCGATCTGACCCGCGCTCGTATAGCCCAGATCGATCAGCCCCTTCGCGACATCGACGAAGTCGTTGAAGGTGTTGGCCCGCTTTTCCAGCTTGCCGTCCAGATACCATTGCTGGCCGAGATCGTCGCCGCCGCGGATATGCGCGATGGCGAAGGCGACCCCGCGATCGAGGAAGCTCAGCCGTGAGGTCGAAAAGCCCGGCGGGATGGCATAGCCATAGGCGCCATAGGCATAGAGATAGAGCCTGCCGGTGCCGTCGCGCGGGAAATCGCGTGGGAACACGATCGACACCGGCACCTGCGTCCCGTCGCGCGCGGCGATCTTGAGCCGCTCCGTCGCATAACGGCTGGCGTCATAGCCGCTCGGGATTTCCTGGACCTTGAGGACCTCGAGCCGCCCGTCGGCGAGGTGATAGTCATAGACGGTGCCCGGCGTGACCATCGATTCATAGCCGATGCGCAAGCGGTCGATGGCATATTCGGGATTGTCGCCCAGCCCGGCGACATGGCTCGCCTCCGCAAACTCGATCGGGGTCGGCGTGCCGCCGTCATAGCGGTGGATCTCGATCGTATCGATGCCGTCGCGCCGGCCCTCGACCACGAAAAAGTCGGCGAAGGTGGTGACGCCGGTCATGTAGAAATCGGCCGACGGCGCGATCCGCTCGACCCACTCGCCCGGCGCGTCGATGCTGGCGGTCACCAGCCGGAAATTGGGGTGGGTGTCGTTGGTGTGGATGAACAAGGTGCCGTCATGTTCGTCGACATCATATTCGCGGCCGGGCAGGCGCGGCGCGACCAGGATCGGTTCGGCCAGCACATTGTCGGCGGGCAGCAGCCTCACCTCGCTGGTGACATGGTCGCCGGTCGAGATGATGATCCACTTGCGCGACTGGGTCTCGCCGACGCCGACGCGATAGCCTTCGTCGGCCTCGCGATAGAGCTCGATATCGTCCTCAATGGGCGTGCCGATGCGGTGCAGCCGGGCGTTGTCGGTGCGCCATTGCGCGTTGGCGAGGCCGTAGAGGAACGCCTTTGAATCCGCCGTCCACACGATGTCGGAGAGCATCCCGGGGATGGTGTCGGGCAGCAGCTCGCCGGTCGCCAGGTCCTTGACCTTGACCTCGAATCGCTCCGACCCGTTGGTGTCGGTGGCATAGGCGAGCAGGCGTCCGTCGGGGCTGACCGAAATCTCGCCCAGCCGGAAATATTCCAGGCCCTCGGCAAGTGCGGGTTCGTCGAGGATCAGCTGCGCCTCGCCGCCCGCGACCGGCTTGCGCCACCAGCGGCGATACTCGCCGCCCTCCTCGAAATCGGTCCAGTACAGCCAGTCGCCGTCCTTTTGCGGCACGGTTGCCTCGTCTTCCTTGATCCGCCCGCGCATCTCGGTGAACAGCGTGTCGGCGAGCGGCTTGAGCGGTGCCATCACCTGCTCGAAATAGGCATTCTCCGCCTCGAGATAGCCGAGCACGTCCGGGTCGGTGACGTCCGGGTATTTCGGGTCCTTCAGCCACGCCCAGGGATCATCGATGGCGATGCCGTGGCGTTCAAAGCGGTACGGACGCTGCGGGGCGACGGGCGGGGTGAGGGGCGGCTTGGCGTGTTCGTTCATCCCCTGCCCCTAGCGGGATGTGTGGCGGGTCGTCGAGGGGGAGCTCAATACGAGCCGAAGCCTCTCCACTCCGTCACCCCGGCCTCGTGCCGCGGTCCACCACCCCGCGAAGCACACCGCAAGCCAATTGAGGCCGGGGCCGGGTTGCAAGGCGTGTCATCACGCGATGATCTGGTGCCAGCACGTGCGGCGCGGTGGACCCCGGCACAAGGCCGGGGTGACGATCAAATTAAATGGTCAGTCAGCCGCTCGACAGACTAGCCTAAACCCACCCCTCACAAATCCAGCTTCTCATAATCCGCGGGCGGGGTGATCCCTTCCATCCGTTCGGACAGCAGCGGGCGGAAGCTGGGGCGGCTTTTCATCACCATGTACCAGCGTTTCGCCTGTTCATGGCTCTTCCAGTCGATGCCGCCCAGATAGTCGGCGACCGAGATGTGCGCGGCGGCGGCCAGGTCGGCGAGGCTCATCGTCGAACCGGCCAGCCAGGTGCGGTGATCGAGCAGATAGTCGATATAGTCGAGATGCTGGACCGCCGCCTTCATCGCATCGCGCAGCACGCGCGCGTCGGGGCTCATGCGGTGGACGATGCGCTTTTCCATGCGCTCGACCAGCAGCGGCCCGGTGATGTCGCGAAAGAACTGCGTGTCGAACCATGCGACCAGCCGGCGGATTTCGGCGCGGTCGATCGCGGTGCCGTTGATCAGCGCGTTGCGATCGATCGTTTCCTCGAAAAACTCGCAGATCGCGGCGGAATCGATCAGCACGATCTGGCGTTCGGTGTCGACCATCACCGGCGTCTGGCCGGCGGGATTGAGGTCGAGGAACTCGTCGCGGCGCAGCCAGGGGGATTCCCGCACCGGATCATAGCCGACGCCCTTTTCACCGAGCAGCAGGCGCACCTTGCGCGAAAAGGGGCAGAGCGGGAATTGAAGCAGCATCCACATCGCACCGTCCTTAACCGGCGCAACCGGGCGGGGGAAGCGGTGTAGGAAACAGAGCGCAACACAAGCCAATCGTGGCTTCGGGTTTGACCCGGGGTCCCGTTTCTGCGCCGTGGCCCAAGGCAGCGAGACCCCGGGTCAAGCCCGGGGTGACAATGATATCCGCAAGCGCGCCTATCCCGCCTCGTCACCCCGGCCTTGTGCCGGGGTCCACCGCGCGACCCGAACGGCTCCATCATCGGCGCGCTCCCTTTGCCCCGCGCATTGGCTCGGCGCCAACCGGCGAGCGACGGCGCTTTGCGGCACCGTGGACCCCGGCACAGGGCCGGGGTGACGGGAAGGTGAGGGCTTCGGGGCGATCAAATGCTCAATCCGGGACCGGCTCTCGGGATTGCCTCGACCCGGGGTGACATTGATATTTGCAAGCGCGCTTATCCGGCCTCGGCGATCAGCCTGGCGGCTTCCGCGCCGGCCCAGTCCATGCCCCCGGCGACCCGCCACACTTCGCGGCCCTGCGCGTCGTAGAGGATCGTCGTCGGCAGATTGGCCTGCATAGTGGTGCTGAACTGGAGGTCGGGCTCCAGCCACGGCTCCAGCTTCTTGAACCCGCGCGCCGCGAAGAACGGCGTCACCTTCGCCGCGCCGTCCAGGTCCTGGCTGATCGTCAGCACCCGCAAGCTGTCGCCTTCGCGCACCGCCAGCGCATCCAGCGTCGGCATTTCGGCGATGCACGGCGCGCACCACGTCGCCCACAAATTGACCAGCACCGGCGTGCCGCTGAATGCCGCGATCGTCGCCTTGCGCCCGTCGGGCGTGGCGAAGGCGAAATCGGGCGCGGCCTCGCCCTTGTGACTGCGATCGAGCTTGCCGGGCGCGGCGGCTTGCGCGATGTTGCCGGCGGGGTCCCCGGCTGCTTGCTCCGCGCCCGGCGATTGCCTATCGCAGCCGCCGGACACGAGCGCGAGCAACAGGAGAGGCGCGATCACTGGGCGCATGACAGGCTCCAATCAGATGTGGGGCGGGCGTTTCGACGAAGGCCCGTCGGCCGTGATGCGCGAGATAAATGCCTCCATCCCGTTCGACAAGCGAATGTGGCGGCAGGACATCGCGGGATCGAAGGCGCATGTCGCGATGCTGGGCGCGCGCGGGATCATCGATGCGGGCGACGCCGCGACGATTGCGGCCGGGCTGGATGCGGTGGCGGCGGATTATGCCCGCGACGGCATCGCCGACGACCTGACGCTCGAGGACATCCACATGCTGACCGAGGCGCGGCTTGCGGAAAAGATCGGCCCGGTCGCCGGGCGGCTGCACACCGCGCGCAGTCGCAACGACCAGGTCGCGACCGATTTCCGGCTGTGGGTGCGCGACGCGATCGACGCGGTCGATCAGGGGCTGGGCGCGCTGCAGGACGCGCTGATCGCGCGCGCGGGCGAGCATGCCGACAGCGTGATGCCGGGCTTCACCCACCTGCAGTCGGCGCAGCCGGTGACGCTGGGCCATCACCTGATGGCCTATCACGCCATGCTGGCGCGCGACCGCAGCCGATTTGCGGATGCGCGCGTGCGGATGAACCGCTGTCCGCTGGGCAGCGCGGCGCTGGCGGGCACGGGCTTTCCGATCGATCGCGAGATGACTGCGCAGGCGCTGGGCTTTGACGCGCCGACCGAAAACTCGCTCGATTCGGTGTCGGACCGCGACTTCGCGCTCGATTACCTGATGGCGGCGGCGCAATGTTCGCTGCACCTCAGCCGGCTGGCGGAGGAGTTCGTGATCTGGGCGAGCCAGCCCTTCGGCTTTGTCGCGCTGTCCGACCAATGGTCGACGGGCAGCTCGATCATGCCGCAAAAGCGCAACCCCGACGCGGCCGAGCTGGTACGCGGGCACGCCGGGCGCATCGTCGGCGCGCTCACCGCGCTGATGGTGACGATGAAGGGGCTGCCGCTCGCTTATTCAAAGGACATGCAGGACGACAAGCCGCCGGTGTTCGAGGCGCACGACCTGCTGGCGCTCAGCATCGCGGCGATGACCGGCATGGTCGAGAGCGCGACCTTCCGCATCGACCGGATGCGCGCGCTGGCGATGAGCGGATATGCAACCGCGACCGACCTGGCCGACTGGCTGGTGCGCGAAGCCGGCGTGCCGTTCCGCGAGGCGCATCACATTACCGGGCGTGCGGTGGCGCGCGCCGAGGCCGACGGCGTGCGGCTCGACGAACTGCCGCTCGATGCCTTGCAAGCGATCGACGCGCGGATTGACGCGCGGGTCTATGACGTGCTCAGCGTCGACGCATCGGTCGCCAGCCGCACCAGCCTGGGCGGCACCGCGCCCGACCGGGTGCGCGCGGCGGTGGCGGCGGCGCGCGCGGCGCGCGAGCAGGAGACGGCGCGATGATGCGGATGGCAATGCTGCTGGGTCTGTGTGCGCTGGCGCTCAGCGGGTGCGGTGCCCGGCGTGACTTGCGCCCGCAACAGGGCGAAAGCCTGCCGGTTGCACCCTATGGCGCGACCGCGACGCCGAAATCGCGCGACCTGCTGGCGCCGACGCCGCAACAGCGCCCGCAGCGCAGCGACGAATTGCTGCGCGATTCGGTCGAGCGCGCGCCCGATCCGTTCGAATTGCCGCCCACCCGCTAGCCCCGCCGGAGCCCGATGGACCATTTCACCTATCGCGACGGCGTGCTCCACGTCGAGGACGTGCCGCTGCCGCGCATCGCCGCCGAAGTCGGCACGCCCGTCTATGTCTATTCGCAGGCGACGTTCGAGCGCCATGCCCGCGTGTTCCGCGAGGGGCTGGCGGAGCTCGACCGCACGCACCTGGCGTTCGCGGTCAAGGCCAATCCCAATCTGGGCGTGCTCAAGGTGCTGGCGCGCGAAGGCTATGGCGCCGACGTCGTGTCGGTCGGCGAGATGTGGCGCGCGATCGCCGGGGGCATCGCGCCCGCCGACATCGTGTTCTCCGGCGTCGGCAAGCGCCGCGACGAGCTGGAGGCCGCGCTGGATGCCGGGATCGGCCAGTTCAACATCGAGCACGAGGCCGAGGGCGTGGCGCTGGCAGAGATCGCCGCGGCGCGCGGCGTGCGCGCGCCCGCGACGATCCGGGTCAATCCCGATGTCGACGCCGGCACCCACGCCAAGATCTCGACCGGGCGCAAGGAAAACAAGTTCGGCATCGATATCGACCAGGCCCCGGGCGTGTTCGCGCGGCTGTCGGCGCTGCCCGGCCTGAACCTGCGCGGCGTAGCCACGCATATTGGCAGCCAGCTCGGCCGGCTCGAGCCGCTGGAGAGCGCCTATGTCCGCATGGGCCAGCTGGTCGCCGATCTGCGCGGGGCCGGTCATGCAATCAGCCATGTCGACCTGGGCGGCGGGCTGGGCGTGCCCTATCGCCCCGGCGACGTCATGCCGACGCCGGCCGAGTTCGGCGCGATGGTCGCCCGCGTGACGCGCGGCTGGGACGTCACGCTGATGTTCGAGCCCGGCCGGGTGATCGCGGGCAATGCCGGGGTGCTGCTGACCGAGGTGCTTTGGGTCAAGCCCGGCGCGGTCAATCCCTATGTCATCGTCGACGCGGCGATGAACGACCTGATGCGCCCGGCGCTGTACGACGCATATCACGATTTCGTCGCGGTCCGGCCAAGCGGCGAGCGGATGATCGCCAACATCGCCGGCCCAGTCTGCGAAAGCGGCGATACGTTCGGCATGGGGCGCGATATCGACCGGGTCGCGCCGGGCGACCTGGCGATCTTTCGCACCGCCGGGGCCTATGGCGCGACGATGGCGTCGACCTATAACAGCCGCGCGCTGGTGCCCGAGGTGCTGGTGTCGGGCGACCGCTACGCCGTCGTGGCCGACCGCATCCCGCCCGAACGGATGATCGCGGCCGAACGCGTGCCCGATTGGCTCCAGGACGCCTGAACCCGATGCGATCGGGCCTGCCCCTCCTGATGCGGGTGGCCGGACGGCCCGTCATCCTGCTGGGCGAGGGCGAGGCCGCCGAGGCCAAGCGCCGATTGCTCGAACGTGCCGGTGCGCGGATCGTGGGCGAGGACGACGGCGGCGCGGCGCGGCTGGCGATCATCGCGATCGCCGATGACGGCGATGCGCGGGCGGCGATCGATCGGCTGCGCGCGCGCGGCGTGCTGATCAACGCGGTCGACCGCCCCGATCAGTGCGATTTCACGCTGCCGGCCATCGTCGACCGCGATCCGGTGCTGGTCGCAGTGTCGACGGGCGGTGTCTCCGCCGGCCTGGCGGCGGCGCTGCGCCAGCGGCTCGAGCTGCTGCTGCCCGCGCGGCTGGGCGATCTGGCGCAGTGGCTGGGCGCGGCGCGTGACCGGTTCGCGAGCACCGCCGAGCGTCGCCGGGCGATCGCCGACGCGCTGAGCGCCGGGGGGGCACTCGATCCGCTCGCGCCGGTCGGCCGGGCACAATTCGACCGGTGGCTTGCCGAGCCCCATGCCCCGGTCGCCGCCTTTCACGCGATCCGGCTGCGCAGCGACGATCCCGACGACCTGACGCTGCGCGAGGCGCGCTGGCTGGCCGCCGCTGATCGCGTCACCCACCGCCCGGGGGTCGCCGCCGCCATTCTGGACCGCGCCCGCGCGGATGCGGAGCGGATCGCGTGCGCCGCGCCGCCGGCCGATCCGGGACCGGGTGTGACCATAGACGTGGAGCGCGGCTGATGGCGGGCTATGCCTATATTGTCGGCGATGCCGAGGTGACCAAAGCGACGCCCGATGCGGCGATCGTGGCGAGCGGCAAGCTGGTGTGGATCCACCTGCACGAGACGACTCAGGCGGCGCGCGACTGGCTGATCAACGTGGCGAAGCTGTCCGAGCTCGCCGCGGATGCGCTGACCGCCACCGAGACGCGGCCGCGCTGCGACGCGCTGGGCGAGGCGGCGCTCGTCAACCTGCGCGGGCTGTCGACGTCGACCGACATGACGATGTCCGACCCGCTCGCGTCGATCCGGATCCATGCGCAGGGCACGCGCGTCCTGTCGGTCTGTCGCCTGCCGCTCAATGCGCTCGGCCCGGTCTGCGCGCGCGTTGCCGCCGGGGAGGTGCGCGATGCCGGCGACCTGATCGCCGAGATCGCGGTCGCGATCACCGAGGAACTGGACCCCGTGATTGCCGAACTGGGCGACGACCTCGACGATTGCGAAGAGATGCTGGACGCGCGCAAGGTCTTCGCGCTGCGCCGCGCGGTCAGCTCCGCGCGGGTGCAGGCGATCGGCTATCGCCGCTTCCTCAACCCGCAGCGGGTGGCGATCGAGAAGCTGTCGCTGCTCCCCTTCGGCTGGCTGGAGGAGGAAGACCGGCTGCACCTCAACGCCGCCGCCGATCGCGCCGCGCGCATGGCCGAAGAGCTGGAGGCGATTCGCGAACGCGCGGCGCTGCTGCACGAAACGCTGACCGACCTGCGCGCCGAGCTGATCGATCAGCGCGCGCTGGCGATTTCGGTGGTGGCGATCGTGTTCCTGCCGCTGACCTTTCTGACCGGGCTGCTCGGCATGAACGTCGACGGCATCCCCTATGCGCATGAACCCTGGGCGTTCTGGGGCGTGGTGGCGGCGTCGACTTTGGTGGCGCTCGCCACCTTCGGCTATTTCATTCGTCGCCGCTGGTTCGAGCAGTAAGCGTCTGGACGTGGCGGTTCAGCGCCTCCAGCGAGGCGGCGAGCCGGTCACGGTCGCCGCGCACCGCGGCCAGACGGTCGCGGGCTTCGCCCAGTTCGATCGCGCGGTCGGCGATCCGCGCGTCGAGCGCGGCGTTGGCCCGTTTCAGCTCGTTGAGACGGGCGGCGCGATGCAGCAGCCGCTCCATCCGCGTCGTCAGCATCTCGAAATCGATCGGGACCGTGGCGACATCATCGGCACCGATCGCCATGGCCTGACGCGCGATCGCCGGATCGGTGTACGCCGTCACGATCATGACGGGCAGGTCGACGGTCTCGGTCGAGGCGCGCAGTTCGGCCAGCACCTGAAGCCCCGACATTTCGGGCATCACGACATCGAGCAGGAGCAGGTCGAAGCGGCAGCCGGCGATCAGGTCGAGCGCGTCGGCGCCGCGATCGCACAGCACGACGGCATAGCCGGCCTGGCTGAGCCGTTCGCCCATCGCATTCAGGCCGGTCCGGCTGTCGTCGACGACCAGCACCGAGGCGGTGGGGCGGGCGCCCCGCATGGCCGGGCTGATGCGCGTCAGCTGAGTCATTATCGTATCCGTCGCGATAGGAGGCTCGCAGCCTAGCGGCGGACCTTCACGATTTGGTTAAGCCGATGGGGCGGACCCGCCCGGCAGCCGCCGCTGCGCGAAGTCGAGCATCTGTCCGACCATGATCTCGATGCCCGGCATGGCGCCGGTCAGGTCGCGGCCCGATTCGACTGTGTTGATCGCGATGCCCATCGGCGTCGGCCAGCCGCGCAGCGCGTGGACGACGGTGCGCAGCGCCTGAAGCGTCGACACCGCCGCTTGCCAGCCTGCCGCGGTGGCGACGATCCCGACCGGCAGGCCGTCGAAATACGGGCGCGCATCGTCGCGGGTCAGCTCGACGTGGTCGAGCGCGTTCTTGACCAGCCCCGACAGCGTGCCGTGATAGCCGGGCGATCCGATGAGGATGCCGTCCGCCGAGCGGATCGTCGCGACGAACCGGACGATCGCCGGGCTGTCGCTCGCGGCTTCGGGATCGAAGGCGGGGAAATCGATGGCATCGGCGGTGAGCAGCGTGGTGCGCGCGCCGCTGCGCGCGGCGACGTCGAGCGCAGCGGAAAGCGCGCGGGCGGTGCTCGAATCCGAACGAAGCGTCCCGCCGATCGCGACGATATGGGGCGTGGTCATCGGCAAGGCGCTAGCCGAAAGCCGCGCCGACCGCCAGAGCCGCGCGGTAGCGCGAAGCCGCTCAGGCTGCGCGCAGGCTCGCCCAGGCGCCGGAGATTTCGGCCAGGTCGTCGGCGGCGCGGCGGAAGGGGGCGGGATCGGTACCGAGGCTGGCCGACACGATGTCGCCGCGCATGCCGCGATAGAGCGTGGCGAGCGTATCCGCGACGCCGCCGCCGCGTTCGAAATCCAGCCCGTTTTCGAGTGCGAACAGAATGGCGACGGCGCGGGTCACGCGCTCGCTTTTCAGCGCGAGCTTCTGGTTTTCCGCAGCCCAGGCCGCCGTGCGCAGGGCGCGGATCAGCTCTTCGTACAGCAGTCCGACCAGCCCGTGGCTGTCCGAGCCGCCGACGCGCCCCGCGAGGTCGACCGCGCGATATGTGGCTTCGGGATTGCTGAGGACCGTCGCGTAGCGTGCCATGATCAATTCCGGTCCGCGTTCCAGCTGTCAATCTGTTGCTGCAGATAGGTCTGGGTCTGGCGATAGGCCGCGACGCGCGCATCCATGCTGGCGAATTGCTGGGTCATGCGCACGCGGGTCGCTTCCGCTTCCTCGAGCGCGTCGGCCTGTTCATCGCTCAGTCGCGTCTGTTCGCGGGTGTAGCGCTGTTCGCTGGCGCCCAGTCCGGTCACCCGGCTGCTGGCGGCGACGGCGATCCGGTTGATCTCGCTGCCCAGCCCGCCGATCGAGGCGAACATCGCCTCCACCGCTTCGGGATTTTCGGTGAGCACGCGCGAAAGCCGGGCGGCGTCGACGCTCAGCGAACCGTCGCGATTGGTCCTGACGCCGATTTCGGCCAGCGTTGCCGGGCCGGTGGCGGTCGACGGCAACAGCCGTCGCAGCGTCAGCTCGCGCAGCGACTGGACCAGCGAGCGCGCTCCGGGATCGGCGCGCAGCGGGCCGGTGACCGGATCGGTTTCGGTGCGGATCGACGCCTGAAGCTCGTTGATCGCGTCGACGACGTCGTTGACGGTCTGGCGCAGGCTTTCGACCGGCGGGGCGGAGTTGATCGAAACCTGGGTGCCGACGCTCGCCGAGACGAGGTCGAGGCGAATGCCCGGAAGCAGATCGGTGATGGTGTTGACCGACCGGCGCAGCGCAACGCCGTCGACCGCGACGATCGAATCGCCGGCGGTTGCCCCGATCGTGGTGCCCGCCGCGCCGACGCCGACATTGAGCGCGGCGAGCCCCGGCGCGCCCGCATCCTCGGTGGCGGTCAGCGTGAACGCCTGCGCCTCGCCGGTCGCGCCCTTGAGGATCAGCCGCGATCCCGCGCTGTCGGCGACGATCGAGGCGGTGACGCCGGCGCGCGCGGCGTTGATCGCATCGCGGATGCCGGTCAGCGACGAATTGCTCGCGTCGATGGCGATGTCGACCGGCGTGCCGGTGCCGGCGGTGAAGCCGGTCATCGCGCCGTTCGATACGGTCGCGGTGCCGAGCGTGAGGGTCAGCGTGCCGGTGCCGACCGCAGCCGCGGGATCGGCGATCGGCGCGGTATAGCTCGACTGGGCGGTCGCGAGCTGACGCACCTCGATGCTGGCGCTCAGATTCTCGATCTTGGTGCCGACGACGGGGCTGGCGCGGACGATATTTGGATTGCCGCTGGTCGGCTGGGTGGCGAGCGTGCCGCTGCGCGTCACCGAGCCGAGCGCCGAAGCCAGGTTGTTGATGCCGCTTTTCAGCGAACCGACCGCGGAAATCTGGGCGGTCAGCGTCTCGCTGCGCGCCTCCAGCCGCTGGGTCTTGATCGCGAATTGCGCCTCGACCAGGCCGTTGACCAGTTCGGTGATGTTGATGCCGGATCCGGCGCCTAGCGTGCTGGTGATCGACTCCATCTCGCGTAGTGCTCCCCCCGGGGTTCAGGCCTGTTCGTGAAAACGGCCGAACCCGCGGAATCTTTAGCTGTTTTTCTCGGTCGGCTGACCATTTTCGTCGAAGCGCGCGCTGGCCGGCACGGTGATCGGCGGCGGGGTGCCGCCGGCCGCGACGTTGAGCCCGAAGACGAAGGCCAGCACGGTGGCGATCGCCAGATACAGGTCGTCGCGGACCTCCTGGCCTTCCTTGCTGGTATAATAGACCGCGCGGGCAAGCGCCGGATATTCGAGCACCGGCACCGTCATCTCGCCCGCCAGTTCGCGGATGGCGAGCGCGGTCGCGCCGCGCCCCTTGGCGACCACCACCGGCACCTGGTCGCGGCCGCGCTCGTAGCGCAGCGCGACCGAGAAGTGCGTCGGGTTGGTCAGCACGACATGCGCTTCCTTCATCGCCTTCCTGAACCCGCGCTTCATCACCTCGCGCTGGCGGCTGCGGATTGCGGCCTTGTTCTCGGGCGAGCCTTCGCTCTCCTTGTGCTCGTCCTTCATTTCCTGCTTCGACATCTTCAGGCGATTGATGCGCCGCACGATCGCGATCGGCACGTCGATGCCGGCGATGACGACCATGCCCAGCGCCATCACGAACATCAGCAGCAGGAAGGTTTCGCCTAGCGCGCCGACCGCGCCCATGAGGTCGGAGGAGACCAGGCCGGCCATCTGTTCCGCCGACGACCATAGCATCGCATAGCCGATGCTGCCGAGCAGCACGGCCTTGAGCAGCGACTTCATCAGCTCGATCCAGCCCTGGGGACCGAAGATGCGCTTGATGCCCGCGCCGGGATTGATCCGCGACGCCTTGGGCTGGATCAGCTTCGAATTGAACCGCAGCGAGCCCAGCACCGCCTGTGCCGCGATCGCGCTGGCGAAGGACAAGGCGAGCAACCCGCCGAGCGAAGGGGCGAGCTGCCACCCGGCATTGGCGAGCGGCCGCCAGGGTTCGAAATCCTCCACATCGGCGCGGCCGAAGGTGAAGCTGGCCGCCATGACCTCGCGACAGGCGGAGAGCAGCGCGGGGCCGAGCATGAGCATCCAGAAGCAGCCGAACAGGATGACCATCGCCGACGAAAGGTCGGTGGATTTGAGGACATCGCCGTCGTCCCGCGCCTTTTTGAGGCGCTTTGGGGTTGGGGCTTCGGTCCGCTCGCCGGCCTGCTCCGCCATCAGCCGACCACCAGGGTGCGCGTGGCCTTCAGCGCCTCATCAAGGATGACGAGCATGTAGTCGCTCATCGCCGGCAGCGCGACGAACAGGCCGACGACGCCGACCAGCAGGCTGGCGGGCAGGCCGACCGCGAACAGGTTGAGCGAAGGCGCCGAGCGCGACAGCATGCCCACGATCACGTTGAGGCACAGCAGCAGGAACCCGACCGGCAGGGCCAGGAGCAGGCCGGCCAAGAACGCGTAGCCGCCGAACATCGCGATGTTCTGAAGCCGGGCGGTCGCCAGCCATGCGCCACCGGGGGGCAGGAGCGTGTAGCTTTCGACCACCAGCCGGGTGAGGATCAGGTGGCCGTCAATGGCCAGGAACAACAGCGTCAGCAGGATGCCCAGGAAATTGCCGAGCGCGGGCGTCTGTTCGCCGCGCTGCGGGTCGAGTGCGGCGGCAAAGCCGATGCCCATCGACACGCCGATCGTCTCGCTGGCGATCAGCGGCGCGGCAAACGCGATCTGGAGGATGAAGCCCAGCGCGAGGCCGACCAGTGCCTCCGCCGCGATCGACAGGAAGGTGGTCAGCGCGAAGATTTCGGCCGGCGGCTGGATGGCAGCCACGTTGAGCGTCAGGATCGCAATCGCGCCCGACAGCACGATCCGCACCTGCACCGGCACCGCGACCGCGCCGAACACAGGGGCCGCGACGAACGCGGCGCTGATCCGCACCATCACGAACAGCATCGCCCAGAGCTGCGATTCGATCGAGAGGCCGAAGCCGAGCATCAGCGTTTCTCGACTTCGCTCGAAACGAACGGATCTTGGGTGAACGGCAGCGGGCAAGGTTGCCGTTCGTTTCGAGCGAAGTCGAGAAACTTGATCCAGGCACAACTCATCACCGCACCAGGTCGGGAATGCGCTCGAAGATGCTGATGGTGAAATCGCCGATCAGCGTCAGGATCGCGCCGCCGAACACGATCAGCGACACGCCGACCACGATCAGCTTGGGCACGAAGGTCAGCGTCTGTTCGTTGATCGACGTCGCCGCCTGGATCATGCCCAGGATGAGCCCGGCGAGCAGCGCAGGCAGCAGGATGGGGGTGGCGGCCAGCGCCAGCACCCACATCGCCTCGCGCGCGACATCCATGAAGTAATCTGCATCCACGGCGCTAACTCACGAAACTGTTGGCGAGGCTGCCCATGGTCAGCGCCCAGCCGTCGACCAGGACGAACAGGAGGAGCTTGAACGGCAGCGAGATGATGGTCGGCGACAGCATCATCATGCCGAGCGACATGAGCACGGTGGCGACGACGAGGTCGATGATGATGAAGGGCAGGAAGATGAGAAAACCGATCTGGAACGCGGTCTTGAGTTCGCTGGTCACGAATGCCGGCAGCAGCACCGAGAAGGGGATGTCGGCGGGCGAGGCATAGGGGCCGCTTTTCGCCATTTCGGCGAACATCGTGATGTCCTTCTTGCGCGTCTGCTTGACCATGAAGCCGTGGAGCGCGCGGCCGCCATTCTCGATCATCTGGGTCGCGCCGATCGTGCCGGCGGAATAGGGCTGGATCGCGGTGCGGTTCACCTGGTCGATGGTCGGTGCCATCACGAAGAAGCTGAGGAAGAGCGACAGGCCGACCAGCACCTGGTTGGGCGGCGTCTGTTGCAGACCCAGCGCCTGGCGCAGCACCGACAGCACGATCAGGATGCGGGTGAAGCTGGTCATCATCAGCAGGATGCTGGGCAGGACCGTCAGCAGCCCCATGATGATCAGGATCTGGAGCGACAGCGACAGCGGCGCGTCGCCGCCGCCCAGGTCGCCGAGCGCGCGGTCGATCGCGTCGCCGACGCCCGGTGCCGCAGGCGCGGCGGGGGCGGGGACGGCCTGAGCCAGCGCCGGCTCGACGGCTGCCAGCATGACCAGCAGCGCGGCGGCAATGCCGATCCAGCGCAACCGGCGTTCGGTGCGGTCGGCCGGACGCGGGTCGATTGGCGTCATGACGTCATCGATGCGCGCACGCACGCCGGCGATCAGGCTGGCGAGGCGGTTCATCCCTGGCCCCGGTCGATCACGTTGACGCCGCCGCGGCCCACCGAGACGAGCAGCTTGCGGCCTTCAAACTCCAGCACCGCCAGGCGCAGGCCGGGCGAGATCATCATCGTTTCCTTGACCTTCAGCATCCGCTCGCCCTGCTGGCCGGGCATCCGCGCCTCCAGCTTGCGCCACAGATAGAGGCAGCCGACGAGCAGGCCGCAGACAAGCGGCAGCAGCACGACCAGCTTGAGGATATATTCCCACATCAGCGCGACAGCCGCTTTTCCGGGCTGACCAGTTCGGTCATTCGCACGCCGAAGCGATCGCCCACCGTCACCACTTCGCCGCGCCCGATCAGCGTGCCGTTGACGAACACGTCGAGCAGCTCGTTGGCGTGGCGGTCGAGTTCGATGACGCTCGCCTCGCCCAGCGCGAGCAGCTCGCGCAGCGTCAGCTGGGTCGATCCGATCTCGACGGTCAGGCGGACGTCGACGTCCTGCAGCAGCCGGAAATTCGCGGCGACCGCGCCGTCGGCGGGGAAACCGCCGGTCATGTCGTTCATGTCAGATCCTCTTCGAGCAGCGGGACGATGGAAGCGAGGCGGATGGCGGCCTTGCCATTGGCGGTGCCGATGGTGCCGGTGCCCAGGCGGTGGTTGTTGACCATCACGGGCACTTCGGGGCCGAAGCTGACCGGGATGACGTCGCCTTCCTTGAGTTCGAGCAGGCGACCGAGCGAAATGGTCGGTTCGGCCAGCACCGAGCGTACCGGGAAGCGCACGCCCATCGCGACGCGGGTCAGGTTGTTGCGCCAGCGCGGATCGGGTTCGGCCGACGGCCCGTGCACGCGCGTGTTGAGCGACACCGCGTGCGGCTTGAGCGCGGCTACGGGATAAAGGAGGTCGACCATCGTCGGCTCGCCATCGGCAGCCGCGATCCCGAAACGGGTGACGATCACCGGATCCTCGCTGTCGAGCGAGGCGAGGAGCGACGGGTTCATTTCGACATTGCCAGGTTCGAAGCCGATTCGCGTCACCGGCTCCCACGCGGTCTGCAGCACCGGGACCAGCGCGGCCGCGATCCGGCGCACCAGCGCCTCGGCGGCAGGCGAAAATTCGTTGGGCAGGGTATCCGGCGTATCGCCCAGCCCGCCAAAGAACAGGTCGAGCATCTCGAGCGTGAAGCGGCCGTCGAGCACCAGAAACGCCTGGCCGCCGCCGGGACGCAGCGTCAGCGGCACCCAGGCGGTCAGACCGGGCTTGCGTTCGGCGACATAGTTGCTGAACCGCTCGACGGTCAGCGGTTCGGCCCAGGCGCGGATGGCGCGGCGCATCATCGGCTCGAACACCCCGCGCAGCAGCCGCGCCAGACGCGCCGACAGGTGCTGGAGGGTGTGGAGGTCGCCGAACGGATTGAGGTTGTTGGCCGCGAGCGCGAGCGCATGCTCCGCCCGCGGCCGATCGCGCTCGCGCCCTTCGCTGCCCAAAGATGACGTGCCGTTAACCATGCACGGTCACTGAACAACAAAATTGGTAAAGTAGACGTTACTAACGCCGCCAAAGCCTTCTTTTTCTTCGAGCACGTCGTTGATCGCCTTGGCGAGCCGGCGCTGCAGGACCTGCTTGCCTGCCAGCGTGAACACCTGTTCCTCGTCGGTTTCGCCCAGCGTCATCAGCACCTGCGATCGAACCGCGATCTCGTGCGTCTTCAGGTTTTCGAGGACGCGATCGTCATAGGGGGTCGAGATCGCGATCCCGACCTGAACGAAATGGACGCTCTCGCGCAGATTGGCGGTGAACTCCTTGTCCATCGCATAATAGTTGGACGCATAGCGGTCGCCGCCTTCGCCCTCCGGCGTCGGCTTGCCCTTGTGCTCGGAACCGCCCGATTCCTCGCCGCCGCCGCCGCCATGGTCGCCGCCGCCTTCGCCGCCCTTGTCACCGCTCAGCGACGCGCGCTTCTCCTCCGACTTGGGGACGAGCTTGGGGGTTTCGGCCTCGGCATGTTCGGCCGCGCCGCCGCCGCCCATCAGCGACCCGCTCAGGAACATGCCGGCCGCAGCGCCGCCGCCGGTCAGCAGGATCGCGCCACCGGCGATCAGCAGCAGCTTTTTCATTCCGCCCTTCTTCTTGGGCTTTTCGGTATCGGTTTTGGCGTCGCTCATCGGAGGATCCTTTCAATTCAGGCGATTCGTTCGTCGTCAGCGGTCGCATGCGCGGCCTGCGGGTCGCGGCGTGCGTCCTGGGGTGTGGCCGGGGCGGGACGTCGGCCCTGGCCGGCATCCTGTTGTCCCGGGTTCGATCCGGCGCCGGAATGCGCGAGCCCGGACTGGGCATGGCCAGCACCATTGCCGGCATTGCCACCGCCGCTCGGCGCGCCGCCGTCCTGCTGGGCCAGGCGGATGCCGCGCGCTTCGGCCATTTCGGCCAGGCGGGGTGCGGCGTCGGCCAGCAGCGCGCGCGCCGCGGGATTTTCGGCATGGATGCGCACGCCGACATCGCGGCCCGCGCCTTCGTCAAAGACAAGCTCGACATCGCCGAGCGCATCGGGGCTCAGCCGGATACGCAGCGTCCGCGAACCGGGTTCGTCGCGAAGCGTCTCGATCCGGTCGATCATGCCCTCCATCCACTCCGCGCGGCCGGTGTCGATCGGCGGCAGAGCGCCGGTCGGCGGCGTCACGGCGGGGCGGGCGGCGGGGGTGATGGCGGGTGGATTCTCGACCATGACGTCGCTGGCCATGACGGTTTCGCCGATGTCCGCGATCTCGGCGACCGGGGCGGCGAGCGCGTCGTCGGCAGGGGCGGGCCCGGCCACGGCCGCGCCGGGCTGGGCGAGCTGGCGGGCGAAGACGCGCGCGGCGGGACCAGTCGAAGCCGGTTCGGCGTCGGGGATGGCGCGTGTCGCCTGCGTGCGCGACACCGGCCGATCGCGCGTGTCTACCGGCGCCGCGACCGTCGGAGTCGGGGTCGCGGCGGCCCGATCGGTGCGGGCAGCGGCGGTCAGTGATGTCTGGACCACGACCGCGTCGGCGGTTTCGGCCGGCGGCACGATGGCGG